>CAVPSG010000003.1:0-602521 GCA_963708395.1 uncultured Acidobacteriota bacterium
GTCCTACTCTCCCACGCGGTCTACCGCGAAGTACCATCGGGGCTGAAGGGCTTAACTGCCGTGTTCGGAATGGGAACGGGTGTGGCCCCTTCGCTAAGGTCACCGGGAAAACTCTGTTTACACGTGCTCCTTCCGAGATCGGAGGTCGGAGTCTCGCGAGGCTCATGCAAGAGAGTCGGTATGTAGACGTCGATTCGCGCCTTAAATATTTTATGGTCAAGCCGCACGGCCGATTAGTACGGGTCAGCTTCACGCCTCACAGCGCTTCCACACCCCGCCTATCAACGTGGTCGTCTCCCACGGGCCTTCAGGGGATTGCCCCCGGGAAATCTCATCTTGAGGAAGGCTTCCCGCTTATATGCTTTCAGCGGTTATCCTTTCGAACATCGCTACCCGGCCGTGCCGCTGGCGCGACAACCGGTGCACAAGAGGTTCGTCCGTCCCGGTCCTCTCGTACTAAGGACGGATCCTCTCAAATTTCCTGCGCCCACACGAGATAGGGACCGAACTGTCTCACGACGTTCTAAACCCAGCTCACGTACCGCTTTAACCGGCGAACAGCCGGACCCTTGGGACCTGCTTCAGCCCCAGGATGCGATGAGCCGACATCGAGGTGCCAAACCTTGCCGTCGATGTGAACTCTTGGGCAAGATCAGCCTGTTATCCCCGGCGTACCTTTTATCCGTTGAGCGATGGCCCTTCCATGCAGAACCACCGGATCACTAAGCCCTACTTTCGTACCTGCTCGACTTGTCGGTCTCGCAGTCAAGCTCTCTTCTGCCTTTGCACTCTACGGCTGGTTTCCAATCAGCCTGAGAGAACCTTTGGGCGCCTCCGTTACATTTTAGGAGGCGACCGCCCCAGTCAAACTACCCGCCAGGCATGGTCCCGGACCCGGATTACGGGTCTCGGTTAGAACTCCGGCGCCATCAGGGTGGTATCTCACCGTTCGCTCCCCCGAGGCCGAAACCCCAGGTTCAAAGCCTCCCACCTATCCTGCGCAGACAACGCCAAAATTCAATGCCTGGGTATAGTAAAGGTGCACAGGGTCTTTCCGTCTACGTGCGGGTAACCGGCATCTTCACCGGTACTACAGATTCGCCGAGCGCGTTGCGGAGACAGTGCCCAAATCGTTACGCCATTCGTGCAGGTCGGAACTTACCCGACAAGGAATTTCGCTTGATCGTTGTTGCTCCACGTCTCCGATGGGGGCCGGACATTTCTGCCGACCTCTGCATGTCGCCATGCAGTCCGGACTTTCTCTTCAGCTCCGATCTCGGCGATCGGAGCGCCTGGCGTAAAGTCTCTGAGGATTCCGCGCTGAACTACTGAAATTCAGTCCGCGCGGTCTTTCCTGCTGATTGTCTGCACTCCGACATTGTCACTGCCGCTTGCGCGGCGAGTAGCCGGAGATACTCAGAGGTTCCAGCATATAGCCAGGTTTTACTAAGGCAGCGAGTCAACCTTAGGACCGTTATAGTTACGGCCGCCGTTTACTGGGGCTTCGGTTCAAAGCTTCGCCTTGCGGCTAACCTCTCTCCTTAACCTTCCAGCACCGGGCAGGCGTCAGACCCTATACGTCGTTTTCGACTTTGCAGAGTCCTGTGTTTTTAGTAAACAGTCGCTTGGGCCATTTCACTGCGACCCCGGGACGCTTCAGGGGTAAACCCCTACACCTCCGAGGCACACCTTCTCCCGAAGTTACGGTGTTAATTTGCCGAGTTCCTTCGCAACGCTTCACTCGAGCGCCTTAGGATTTTCTCCTCATCTACCTGTGTCGGTTTGCGGTACGGTCACCCGTTGATCTCCTTAGAGGATTTTCTCGGCAGCGTGGCATCGGCGAGTTTGTGGCCTTACGGCCTCCCCGTCGCTTCTCGGCGTTGAATGAAGGAGCGGATTTACCTACCCCTTCCGCCTACAAGCTTGGCCCAGGACATCCAACACCCGGTACGCCTAGCCTCCTGCGTCCCCCCTTCGTGATAACGACCATACGAGCGGTTCAGGAATATTGACCTGATTTCCATCGGCTACGCCTTTCGGCCTCGCCTTAGGGACCGACTAACCCTGAGCGGATTAACCTTGCTCAGGAATCCTTAGATTTACGGCGAGCAGAGTTCTCATCTGCTTTATCGCTACTTGTGCCGGCAGGGTCTCTTCCGAGCGCTCCACCAGTCCTTGCGGTCTGACTTCACTGCGCTAAGAATGCTCTCCTACCACGCGTGTCGGCCGAAGCCTCCACGACATCCGCAGCTTCGGTACATCGCTTGAGCCCCGTTGAATTGTCGGCACGGAGCCGCTTGACCAGTGAGCTATTACGCTTTCTTTAAAGGATGGCTGCTTCTAAGCCAACCTCCTGGCTGTCTGGGCGTCTCCACATCCTTTTCCACTTAGCGATGATTTGGGGACCTTAGCTGGCGGTCTGGGTTCTTTCCCTCTCGACAATGAAGCTTATCCCCCACTGTCTGACTCCCGCACTGTGATCGACGGCATTCGGAGTTTGGTTGGATTCGGTAACGTGGGAACGCCCCTAGTCCATCCAGAGCTCTACCACCGTCGTCAATCATGCGAGGCTAGCCCTAAAGCTATTTCGGAGAGAACGAGCTATAACGGAATTTGATTAGCCTTTCACCCCTACCCACAGCTCATCCGAGTTGTTTTCAACCAACACCGGTTCGGGCCTCCACTGCGTGTTACCGCAGCTTCACCCTGGCCATGGGTAGATCATCCCGCTTCGCGTCTAATCCCAGCGACTGAATCGCCCTATTCAGACTCGCTTTCGCTACGGCTCAGCACGTTGCTTCGCCTTGCCGCTGAAATTAACTAGCCGGCTCATTATGCAAAAGGCACGCGGTTCCACCGTCTTGCGACATGGTGGTTCCACTGCTTGTAGATGGACGGTTTCAGGTACTATTTCACTCCCCTCACAGGGGTTCTTTTCACCTTTCCCTCACGGTACTGGTTCACTATCGGTCGCAGAGGAATATTTAGCCTTGGGTGATGGTCCACCCGGATTCCCACAAGGTTTCTCGTGCCCCGTGGTACTCGGGAACGGAGCGGGAAGGAACCTCGTCTTTCGCCTACGGGGCTGTCACCCTCTTTGGCGGCACTTTCCAGTGACCTTCGACTAGACTGGTTCTTGTTAACTTCCTGGCTTGCGCCGTACTCCGCCCCACAACCCCCCGAGAACCGAAGCCCTCGAGGTTTGGGCTGTTCCGCGTTCGCTCGCCGCTACTGACGGAATCGCTGATTTGCTTTCTTTTCCTCCGGGTACTGAGATGGTTCACTTCCCCGGGTTCGCTTCTCCCTGCCTATGAATTCAGCAGGGGATCTCCGGACTTGCCTCCGGAGGGGTTTCCCCATTCGGAAATCCCCGGATCAAAGCCTGTTTGCGGCTCCCCGAGGCTTATCGCAGCTTGCCACGTCCTTCATCGCTTCTCTGCGCCAAGGCATCCACCGTCCACCCTTAGTAGCTTGACCATAAAATACCTAAGACGCGAATCGTTTCTCTGTTTACCCGATTCTCTTGTCAAAGACCGTGATCACCGCGGATCAAAAAGCCCCTCGACTCACGTCGAGGAGCTGTCTCATCCGCGCTGCCGGATCCGTCGTCACCGACGCTGCCCGTCCGCAGCCGGCGAAGTTGGTGGAGCTGATCGGAATCGAACCGGCGACCTACGGCTTGCAAAGCCGCCGCTCTCCCAGCTGAGCTACAGCCCCACGTGAGGTCGTCGTCTCGCATCGTAAGTGGTGGGCCTAGGTAGATTCGAACTACCGACCTCACGCTTATCAGGCGTGTGCTCTAACCAACTGAGCTATAGGCCCAGCGGGGACGCTTACTCGATGACTTCAAAGAACACGCGCCCGGGGCCCGAGACGGCCCGAGGACCGATGCCTTCAAAACTGAGTAGAGAGTTTGCCGATGCGTCGACACCAGACGATCGACCATCGAGTGTCTCGAGCTCTCCTCCATGAGACGAAGGAGCCGAGAGAGGCTCTAGAAAGGAGGTGATCCAGCCACAGGTTCTCCTACAGCTACCTTGTTACGACTTCACCCCAATTACCGACCATACCTTAGGCGGCTTCCTCCCTTGCGGGTTAGCACACCGACTTCTGGTACAGCCGACTTTCGTGATGTGACGGGCGGTGTGTACAAGGCCCGGGAACGTATTCACCGCGGCGTGCTGATCCGCGATTACTAGCGATTCCAGCTTCATGCGGTCGAGTTGCAGACTCCAATCCGAACTGAGACCGGCTTTTTGCGATTTGCTCCAACTTGCGTTTTTGCAACGCTTTGTACCGGCCATTGTAGCACGTGTGTAGCCCTGGACATAAAGGCCATGAGGACTTGACGTCATCCCCACCTTCCTCCGGTTTATCACCGGCAGTCCCACTAGA
Organism: uncultured Acidobacteriota bacterium; assembly: GCA_963708395.1. Lineage (GTDB taxonomy): Bacteria > Acidobacteriota > Thermoanaerobaculia > UBA5066 > Gp7-AA6 > DATBFU01. Next base: position 4,396 of record CAVPSG010000003.1, read on the forward strand.
GTGCCCGGCCGAACCGTTGGCAACTAGCAGCAGGGGTTGCGCTCGTTGCGGGACTTAACCCAACATCTCACGACACGAGCTGACGACAGCCATGCAGCACCTAACCAGCGGCCCCTTGCGGGGAAGGGAGATTTCGCCCCCGGTCCACTGATCTTCAAACCCAGGTAAGGTTCTTCGCGTTGCTTCGAATTAAACCACATGCTCCACCGCTTGTGCGGGCCCCCGTCAATTCCTTTGAGTTTCAGCCTTGCGACCGTACTCCCCAGGCGGGGCACTTAATGCGTTAGCTTCGGCACCGCAGGGGTCGATACCCGCGACACCAAGTGCCCATCGTTTACGGCGTGGACTACCAGGGTATCTAATCCCGTTTGCTACCCACGCTTTCGCGCCTCAGCGTCAGTACCGGTCCAGGGGGCCGCCTTCGCCACCGGTGTTCCTCCCAATATCTACGCATTTCACCGCTACACTGGGAATTCCACCCCCCTCTCCCGGACTCAAGCCTTGCAGTTTCTTACGCACGTCCTCAGTTAAGCCGAGGGATTTCACGGAAGACACGCATGGCCGCCTACGCGCCCTTTACGCCCAATAATTCCGAATAACGCTAGCCCCCTCTGTATTACCGCGGCTGCTGGCACAGAGTTAGCCGGGGCTTCCTTTGCTGGTACAGTCAACGCTCGCGGGTATTAGCCCCGAACGATTTCTTCCCAGCCGACAGGAGTTTACAACCCAAAGACCTTCATCCTCCACGCGGCGTTGCTGCGTCAGGCTTTCGCCCATTGCGCAAGATTCCCCACTGCTGCCTCCCGTAGGAGTCCGGACCGTGTCTCAGTTCCGGTGTGGCCGATCGCCCTCTCAGGCCGGTTACCGATCGAAGCCTTGGTGAGCCGTTACCTCACCAACTAGCTAATCGGGCGCGGGCCCATCCGGTAGCGCGAGATCTTGCGACCCCGCTTTGATCGCCAGGACTTTCGTCCCGACGATGTCATGCGGTATTAGCTCGAGTTTCCCCGAGGTATTCCCCACTTCCGGGCAGGTTACCCACGTGTTACTCACCCGTCCGCCGCTCGACTGGAGGAGTTGCCCCCTTCCGCCTCGCTCGACTTGCATGTGTTAAGCACGCCGCCAGCGTTCATTCTGAGCCAGGATCAAACTCTCCACTTAAAAGTGTTCCAACGCCGACCGCCTGAAGCCGGCGACGCGATCAGATGCGAGTCAAATCCTGCTTCTTTCGAGACAGGAAACTCTGGTTTTTCTAAAAACCAGGAAAAAGACGTCTGGCACGCTCTACTCAGTTTTCAAGGAACCGGATCCCCGGGGTTCGAACCCACCCGCGGACGACGCCGTTCTCCCGGCGTCCACGCTTCGAAACGTCCGCCAAAAGGCGAACTTTCAGTATCGCAGAATCCGACCCGCCTCCGTCAACGATTTAGTTCGCAGCGTCGCGAACGCGACGGCTCACGCCGGAGGAGCCTTTCAGAAAGAACCGGAAACCCTTGCGGGGACGCGAAATATAGGGCCCGGGGCCCGCCCTGTCAAGCAAAAGGCGAAAAACGCGGAATCGTCAATCGGGACGGGCCTTTTCTCGTCCTCGGACCTGCACAGGAACGTGTGCAAATCAGGAGCGCGGCGGCGCGATCTCGTCGAGAACCCGCGCGATGGCTTCCGGGTAGGCCTCGTGCTCCTCGCTCGAGGATCCGCGCGGAGAGGCTCTCCTCGGTGTCCGCCGGGAGGATCGGCACGGTCTTCTGCAGAACGATCGGACCCGTGTCGGTGCCCTCGTCCACGAAGTGCACCGTGCAGCCGGACTCCTTTTCCCCCGCTTCGAGCGCGCGCCGCTGCGCGTCGAGGCCCGGAAACTTCGGGAGGAGCGCCGGATGGATGTTGAGGATCCGGCCGCGGAACCGTCCGACGAACTCCGGCGAAAGGATCCGCATGTAGCCCGCGAGGCAGACGAGATCCGGCCGCGCGCGGTCGAGAATCGCGAGGATTTCCCGCTCCCGATCGCGCCGGCTCGGAATCGCCATCCGATCCACGGCGTGCGCCGGCAGGCCGCGCTGCGCGCGCCCGCGCGAGGCCCGGCGCCTCGGCGACGTCGGAGATCACGGCCACGATCTCGGCGTTCGGAATCCGGCCGGCGGCGACGGCGTCGGCGATCGCCTCGAAATTGCTTCCCCGGCCGGACAGCAGGACGGCGAGACGGCGGCGCGGCGTCATCGGCGGAAGAGGAGCCCGACGTCGTCGCGCTGCGCGAGCCGATAGTGGGACGTGATCCACGGCGCGAGCCGCTGGCCGTAGCCTTCGCCGAACGGCGCCACGCCGAACTCCTCGGTCGGGCGACGAAAGATGACGACGGCGTCTGGAGGCGCCGCCTCGAAGCGCCGGAGGAGCCTCTCCTCCGATCGCGCGTCGAGCCATCCCGGCATCAGGTCCATGTACGGGGCCGCGCCCCGCACGCCGTAGAGTGCTTCGATGCCGTTCGACTCGGGAACGCACAGCACCGACTCGCCCGGCCGCAGCTCGCGGGCGAGCGTCGCGAAGAACGGGGCGAACCGCGGGTCGAGCCAGACGCGGCCGCGGAGCGTATCGACCGGCACGGCCTCGGGATGCCGCAGAGTGCGCACGCCGGCGACGGCGCCCGGCAGCGCGACGAGCAGGAGCGCGATCGCCAGGATCCGCCGCGCGAGCGCGCCGGCGCGGCCGCCCGGAACGATCGTCGGAACGAGAAAGAGAAAGAACGCCCAGGTGACCGCCGTGACGAGACCCGCGAGACCCGAGTAGGAGGACCAGAGCAGGCCGCCCGAGAAACCGGCGCGCGCGCCGATCATCGCGGCGAAGACCGCGAACGGTGCGAGGAATTCGCGGCCCGGAAGGTTCCGGTCGAACACCGCGAGCAGACCGACGGCGGCGGCGGCGAACAGCGAGAGGCAGAGAGGATCCCAGCCCTCGACGATCGGCGTGAAGCCGACGCCGACGGCGGCGACGAGGGCCGCCAGCGCGAGGAGGAGAAAGCTCCTCCGCACCCTCACGTCTCCCGAGACGAGCAGGCCGACGAGCGCGACGAGGAGGAGCGCGCTTCCGACGCCGGCGGCGGCCCAGAGCACGCGCTGCGGCCAGTCGAAGGTCAACCCCGTCGTGAGCCGGTAGAGGAACTTCCAGCTCTCCGGAACGGTCCCGACCGGCCAGACGTGGCTGTCGTGCCGGAGAGACTCGAGCGAAGCCGCGTGCAGGGCGAAGGCCGCCGCCGCGGCGGCCGGGATCCCGAAACCGGCGAGGCAAGGCAGACCCCAGCTCCGAACGCCGCGCCAGCGCAGGAGAACCGGGACTCCCACCGCCGCGAGCGCCGCGATCCCGACCTCCTGTTTCGCCGCGAACGCGAGACCCGCGAGAAGCCCCGCGAGGAGCGCCGTGCCGGGGCCGGCCGGATCGCGACGCAGGAGGAGCACGGCGCCGAGCGCGAGGCAGACGGCGAAGACCGCGGCCGGCGAGTAAGAAAGCAGCAGGCGCGCGCGGCCCGGCGCGAGGATTCCGACGCCGAGGAGCAGAACCGCGAGCGCCAGGCGCTCGAAGAGCGTGAGATAAGGCCGCGCCGCGCGCAGCAGGAGCACGCCGGCGGCGACGGCCAGGACGGCGTTCAGCAGCAGGAACGAAATCGCGGAGTAGCCGAAGGGCTTTAGGACTGCCGCGAAGAGGTACGGCCCGAGCGGACCATACTGCACGTAGACGTCGCGATAGATGCGCTCGCCCGCGCCGACGCGCTCGAGGAGCGTCCACCAGGCGCCGGGATCGCTCGTCGGATTGAGCCAGCGCCCCCCGGCCCACAGGCCCGCGGCGGCCACGACCGCCGTCAGTACGATCTCGGGAATCCAGTCCGAAACGCCCGAGCCGCTCCGCGCGGCGGGAGCGCGATTCAGGAGGGCGGCCTCTCGAGGAGGACGCGGCCGCGCCCCGCCTTGACGTTGCCGATGGCGAACCAGCGCCGGCGGGCATCGGTCCATGTCTTCGCGACGCGCGGCAGATCCGCCGCCGCCACGAAGACGACCATGCCGATCCCCATGTTGAACACCCGGTGCATCTCCTCGAAGGTGACGCGGCCCTCGCGCCCGATGACCTCGAAGACCGGGAGCACGGGCCACGCTCCCGCTTTCACGACGACGTCGAGGCCCTTCGGCAGGACGCGCGGGATGTTGTCGTAGAAGCCGCCGCCGGTGATGTGCGCCATGCCGTGCACGAGATCCTGCTCGAGCAGCGGCTCGAGCGCCGGCAGATACGAGAGGTGCGGCGCGAGGAGCGCGTCGGCCACCGAGATGTCCTCGGCCGGGGAGCCGGTCGCCGGGCGCGAGGCCGCATTTCTTCGAAGAAGACCTTGCGCGCGAGGGAGTAGCCGTTCGTGTGGAGGCCCGACCGACGGCGAGTCCCAGGGCGACGTCGCCCGCGGCGATGCGCGAGCCGTCGAGGATCTTCGCGCGCTCGACGACGCCGACGATCGTGCCCGCGACGTCGTACTCGCCCGGCCGCGTAGAAGCCCGGCATCTCCGCCGTCTCGCCGCCGAGCAGCGCCGTGCCGTTCTCGCGGCAGCCGCGCGCGATCCCGTCGATCACCGCTCCGAGGACGGCCGGCTCGATCCGTCCCGGCGGCGACGTAGTCGAGGAAGAAGAGCGGCCGCGCGCCCTGCACGAGGATGTCGTTGACGCAGTGGTTGACGAGGTCGGCGCCGCAGGAGTCGTGGCGCCCCGTCGTCGAACGCGACCTTGAGCTTCGTGCCGACGCCGTCGGTCGAGGCGACGAGGACGGGATCCCGGTAGGCCGAGAAGTCGGGCCGGAAGAGACCGCCGAAGCCGCCGACGTCCCCGAGGACTCCGGGAGTGAACGTCGATCGGATGGCCTTCTTGCGCGCGCTCGAGCGCGGCGGCCTTGGCGTCGATGTCGACGCCGGCGTCGGCGTAGCGAGATTCGGTCAAGACGCCGGATTATAGGTCCCGACAGCATGCCGCGCGCGGCGCCGTGCTCTACACTTGCAACGCGATGATCGGGGCGGCCGCCGCGTGGGTCAAGCGACGATTGGAGCTCCCCGAAGTTCGCGGGCTCGACCACGACTCGCCCGAGCTCGTCCGCATTCATCGCGACCTGATCGTCCGCAAGCCCTTCCTGCGCGCGCTCTACCGCGAGCACTATGCCGAGATCGCGCGGCATCTGCGCGGCGTCCCGGCGGGCCCCGTCGTCGAGCTCGGCTCGGGCGGCGGCTTCCTGAAGGAGGTCGTGCCCGAGGCCATCACGACGGACCTGAACCCCGAGCCGCACCTCGACCGCGTCATGAGCGCCTCGCGGCTCGACTTTCCCGATGCCAGCCTCTCGGCAATCGTGATGCTGAACGTCTTCCATCACCTGCCCGATCCGCGCGAGTTCCTGCGCGAGGCGGAGCGGACGCTCGCGCCCGGCGGCCGCGCGATCCTGATCGAGCCGGCGCACACCTGGCTCTGGAAACGCCTCTATCGGCTGTTCTCGGCCGAGCCCTACGACGCGGCGTCCCCCGAGTGGGGCTTCCCGCCCGCCGGTCGCTTCACGGGCGCGAACGTCCCGCAGGCCTGGATCGTCTTCGACCGCGACCGCGCGCGATTCCAGACGGAGTTTTCGCGCCTCCGTCTCGCGGCGCGCCGCGACCACTCGGCGTTTCTCTACGTCCTCTCCGGGGGGATCTGGTTCCGCGGGCTCGTGCCGTCGGGGAGCTTCCCGCTGTTCCTCGGCCTCGAGCGTGCGCTCTCGCCGGCGATGCGGTGGCTCGCCGGCCAGACGACCTGGGTCCTCGAAAAGCGCTAGCCGCTCACGCCCGCCGCAGGACCGCCAGGAGCGAGTTTCCGAACGGCGGCGCCCACAGACGCGCGGCCGCCTGCTCGCAGCGCGAAACGCGGTACAGCAGACCGTTCAGCCATGGCGGCGGAATTCGAGGGGGCGTCGGCGGCGCGGGCCGGACCGCCTCCCGCAGGTGCGCCGCGAGCTTGACCGGAAACATCCAGTGGAAGAAGTACCGCGAGGATTCGATCCGCGCGCCGGCCTCGCGGGCGGCGGCGGCCAGCCGCTTCCGGGTGAATCGCGTGAAGTGGCGGTTCAGCTCGTCGTGGCTCGTCCACAGGGAGAGGAAGGCCGGCACCGTCAGGACGATCGCGCCGCCCGGCGCGAGCAGCTCGACCGCCCGCTTCAGGCGGACCGCGGGATCCGGGAAGTGCTCGAGCACGTCGAGCATGAGAACGAGCGCGTAACGGCGGCCGGGCTCGAAGGTCGCGTCGAACGGCGCGATCCGGATGCGGGCCGCCCAGGGTCCCGCCGGATCGACACCGGTCGGGTCCATCTCGACGCCTTCGACCGGACCGAAGCGCCCGAGCTTCCCGAAGAAAAGCCCGTCGCCGCAGCCGACGTCGAGGACGGGACCGGAGACGCCTTCGCGGCGGAGCTCCTCCAGGGTCGCGAGAATCCGATCCTCCCGCGCCCGCCACCACCAGTGATTGTCGTAGAGCTCTCGGTAAGCGAGCGCGTACTCAGGATGCATTCGCGGGGCGCCCGACCTTCCGGTCGACGACGTAGCGGGGCCGTCCCTTCGTCTCCTCGTACACGCGGCCGAGGTACTCGCCGATGACTCCGAGAAACAGGAGCTGCACTCCCGAGAAGAACGTCAGCACGAGGATCAGCGCCGTGAAACCGACCGGAGAGCGGCCGAGCACGACCCGCACGTAGACCGCATAGCCGGCAAACAGCAGCGATCCGGCGATCGCCGCGAGCCCCAGGAGCGCCGCCGCCCGGAGCGGCGCCATCGAGAAAGCGAAGATGCCGTCGAAGGCGAGGCGCAACAGCTTCGCCGGCGTGTAGCTCGACTTCCCCGCGGCGCGGGGCGCGCGCTCGACCGCGATTCCCTTCTGCCGGAACCCGACCCAGCTCCGCAGCCCTCGCAGGTACCGGTGGCGCTCGGGAATCGCCTTGACCTCGTCCACGACGCGGCGCGAGAGCAGGCCGAAGTCCCCCGCGTCGAGCGGGAGCTGGACGTTCGAGAGCACGGCGATCATGCGATAAAAGAGGTAGTAGCTCGCGCGCAGCAGGATGCCTTCCTTGCGCGCGGTGCGCTGGACGTAGACGACGTCGAAGCCCTTCTGCCATTCGGCGACCAGCTGAGGGATGGCCTCCGGCGGATCCTGCAGATCCCCGTCCATGACGACGACGACGTCGCCCGTCGCGTGGTCGAGGGCCGCGGAGATCGCCGCCTGATGCCCGAAGTTGCGCGAGAGCGCGATCCCCACGAAGCGCCGGTCGGCGGCCGCCGCCGCGGCGACCATCTCGAACGTTCCGTCGGCGCTGCCGTCGTCGACGAAGACGACCTCATGCGGTCCGCCGGGAATCCCGTCGAGCACGGCCGTCAGACGGCGCACCAGCTCCGGGAAAACCTCCGACTCGTTGTAGAGCGGAATCGCGACCGAGACCCGCGGCGCGCCGGTCACCGGCGCCGCCCCTGAAAATAGACCATGTTCCAGAGCGTCACACCGAACGCGCCCAGAGGATAGGGCTCGAAAAGGACGGGAGCGAAGGCTTGGGAGAAGAGCGCGCGCCACTCGCCGAGCGGCCTCGCGTGCTCGCCCCGGTCCCACCGGGCGAGGAGTCGCGCGAGCCCGGGACGCTCCGGCATCACCAGGTCGAGGATATGGACGCGGCCGTCCGAGGTCAACAGGCCGGCGAGCCGCATGAGCAGCGTTCGGACGTCCGGCGTCGCGACGTGGTGAAGGAGGCTGTTGACGAGGATGAAGTCGAAGCCCGCGCCGCCGACGTCGAAATCCTCCCGGACGTCGGCCACGCGGAACCGGTCGCCGAAGCGGCGGCGGGCATCGGAGACGTAGCCGGGGTTCAGGTCGATTCCGAGGTAGTCGGTGCCGAGAAAGTGGCGCGCATTGGTGCCGGGCCCGCACCCGACGTCGAGCACGCGGCGGACCGCCGTGAGGTCGTTGCGGCGCAGGACCGGCGCGAGCTTTCGCTCGGCGAACGGGCTCTGCCAGAGCCGGTAGGCGAGGACATTGTTCATCACCCGCGTCGCGCCGCGGCCTTCCGTCACGACGCCGCCAACGGCCGCCGCGGCCCCCAGTCGAACCGCGGGTTCGTGCGCTCCGGCGCGCCGGGCGCGCGGTAGCCCGAGATCGTGTAGTTGCGGTCGATCCAGGCGCGGATCTTCTTTCCGTAGTCGTAGCCGAAGAGCGCGCGGTTGTATTCCGAGAGCGGGCGGCGCCAGAGAACGACCGCGCCCGGCGGATGCGCCTCGAGCTCGCGCAGCACCTCGTCCTCGTTGTCGTCGGTCAGATACCCCGGCAAATAGAGCATGTGGCGAATCGGGTTCGGCTGGCCCGAGAGGAAATTCAGGAGCTCGCCTTCCGGAAAAACGACGAGACCGGACCCGGGCGGCGTCGCGGCCCGAATCGACTGCGCGAGCCCTTCGATCTCCCGCGCCACCTCCGCGCGATCCGTCAGGAAGCCCTGCGTCCCGGCGATCGGGGAAGCCTCCCACGACGCGAACCGCGCGAACCGGCCGGCGAATGCGGCCGCGGTCGCGAAGACGAGGAGCGCGGCGAAGGCCGTACGGACGCGCTCGCGCGAGAGCCGCGAAGAGATCCGGAGCACGCGCAGACGGAGAAGGCCCGCGGCGGAGACGAACGCGAAGAGGAGGGGCGGCCCGGTGTAGGCCGAGTCGCCGATGTGGAAGACACGCCGGTAGCAGAGCACGAGTCCGAGGAACCCGAAGGCCCCGAGCGCGGCCGCGCGGCCGCCGCGTCCCCGCGCGAAGCCCGCCGCGAGCGCGAGGAGCGAGACCGCCGGCCCCGCGCTCCAGAGCACGCCGCCGCCGGCGCCGCCGGCGAGCGCCGCCGCGGCGAGCACACCGACAATTCCCGCGAGCGCCGCCGCGCGCCGCCTCATGGCGTCCTTGCCCAGCGCGAGCGTCTCGGCGAGAAAGAACGCGCCGCCCCACATGGCCAGCGAATAGACAAGCTCCGCGAGACCGCGCGGCCAGTCGCGCACGCCCGAGAAGTGCACGAGGAAGTTCCGCGTCTCGGCCGGAAGCCGTGAGAAGAGGAGGTGCCCCTCATCGAACACCGCCCGCGGACCCGCCGCCGCGGCGAACGCCGCGAGGCCGCCCCCGAACACCGCGAGAAACGCGGCGCCCAGGACGGCCGCGTCCGCGAGACCGCGTCGGGTCATGCGCGGGCGCCAGAACGCCGCGTGCAGGCCGGCAGCGAGGGCGGCGGCGCCCCATTCGGTCCGGCAGAGTCCGGCGAGCCCCGCCGCGACGCCCGCGAGGACCGGCCGGAGGAGCGAGCCCTCCCGCCGTGGCGCTCCCGTCGCGAGGGTGACCGTCAGCAGCGCGAAGAACGCCGCGTGCCAGATGCGATAGCCCATGCCGAGGAGCGCGCCGCCCGCGTTCGGCATGAAGAGAAGCGACGGGATCGCGAAGGCGCACCAGAGCGCCGCCTCGCGGCGCCCCGTGACGCGCCGCAGCGCGAAGAAGAGCGCGACGACGATTGCGGAGCACGCGAGCGCGCCCGCCGCGACGAGCGTCCCGAAGCCGGATCCGAAAATGCGAAACATCGCCGCGTGGAAGTACGGCGTGAATGGGCCGAACCAGTAGACGACGTCGCGATAGAGGAGCGCGCCGCGCGAGAGCGCATCCGGAACGATCCACTCGCGCCCAGAGTCGATGAGCGCGTCCGACCACCGCCCGCGCGAAACGACAGCGAGGGCCGCGGTCGCCGCGGCGAGGAGCAGGAGGCCCGTGCGCGCCCAGGGCGCGGGAGCCGCCCGCGCCGCCGGCACCGCCCTCACGCGACGAGTCCGGCCGCGGCCATCAGTGGCGGACGGCGTCCCGCGGCTCGCCGTCCTTCCAGACCTGAGCGATCCGGCGCGCCGCGCGCACGTTCGCGAGCGGGTCCTCGTCGAGCACGAGAAAGTCCGCCTTCTTGCCGGCCTCGAGCGTGCCGCGGTCCGTGGCACCCACGGACCGCGCCGCCGTCTGCGTCGCCGCGCGGATCGCCTCGAGCGGCGTGAAGCCCGCGCGGACGTACAGCTCCATCTCGATCGACACGGCGAGGCCCGGGAAGGCCCACATGTCCGTGCCGAGCGCGACCGGGACGCCGGCGTCGTGGAGGCGCCGCAGGTTCTGGTAGAGCGCGGGAAGGTGCTTCCGGAGGCTCTCGAATGCGGGATAGCTCTCGCGGTAATGGTCCGAGTAGGCGCGAGACCGGTAGCGCGCCACCTTCTCGCGGCCGATCGCGAGGGCCGAGGCGTCGGAGAGCACGCCGTCCACGAACGTGCGCGCGTCCGCCAGGAACTCGAAGATGTCCATCGTCGGGATGTAGAAGACGGGCCGCTTCTTCATCTCGGCGATCGTCCGCGGGTCGAGCGGCTCGAGGACCCCGTGCGCGAGCGCCGTCGCGCCGTCGGCGATCGCCTCGCGCGCGTCGGCGACATTCGGGGCATGGACGATCGCGCGCAGGCCGTCCTTCCGCGCCTCGGCGATCAGCGCCTTCGCGACCTCCGGCTTCATCTTCAGAAGCCGCGGCTTCGGATCGCGGCACCAGCCCATGTCGTCCAGCATGAGCTTGATCTCCGCCGATCCGAGCGCCTTCGCCTTGCGCACCGCCTCGCGCGCGGCCGCGGGCGTCGTCGGGAAACGGTCCAGGTTCGCGTCGGGCGGCTGGCCCTGGTCCCACCAGCCGCCCTTCACCGTGAAGATCGGTGCGGCCGGGAACACGTCCGGGAATCGCGAGCCGGGATAGCGCGACCGCTCGGCCAGCTTGGCCGCCGCGGCCACGTCCTCCGCCATGAGGCGGACCGAGGTCACTCCCCACCGCAGCATTTCCTCGAGATCCGCGTCCGACTCCGCGTGCACGTGCGCGTCCATGAAGCCCGGCACGATCCACTTGCCCGAGACATCCGTGACCGGCGTTCCCGAAGGCAGCGCCGCGATCGCCTCCGCCGTCGCGCCGCCGACCGAGACGATGCGGCCGTCGCGAACGACGAGGAGGGCGTCCCTCCGCGCCGGCGCGCCCGTGCCGTCGATCAGAGTCGCGCCGCGGAGGGCGAGGGTCGTTGCCAGAAGCAGGCCGGTCACGCCCCGGCCGTCAGGACACTTCGAGCGCGTGTTCCTTCTCGCGCTCCTCTTCCTCGATGGCGACCGGATAGATGCCCGTGAAACACGCCGTGCAGGCGGCCTGCTGCGGCCGGCCGAAGGCTTCGAGCATTCCCTCGGCGGAGAGGTAGCCGAGGCTGTCGGCCTCGACGTACCGCCGGATCTCCTCGACCGAATGGTTGGACGCGATGAGCTCCCGGCGCGTCGGGGTGTCGATGCCGTAGTGGCAGGAGTTCATCGTGGGCGGCGAGGAGACGCGCAAATGGATTTCCCTCGCGCCGGCCTCTCGCAGCATCCGCACGATCTTCCGGGAGGTCGTCCCGCGCACGATCGAGTCGTCCACCAGGACGAGGCGCCGGCCCTCGACGACCTGGCGCACCGGATTGAGTTTCACGCGGACGCCGAAGCTGCGGATCGTCTGCTTCGGCTCGATGAACGTGCGCCCGACGTAGTGATTGCGCACGAGGCCGAGGCCGAACGGGATGCCGCTCTCGCGCGCATAACCGAGCGCGGCGTACATGCCGGAGTCGGGCACGGGCACGACGACGTCCGCCTGAGCCGGATGCTCGCGCGCCAGCTTCGCGCCGAAGGCCTCGCGAACGGCCGCGACGCTCTTGCCGAACACCGTCGAGTCCGGACGCGCGAAGTACACGTGCTCGAAGATGCAGGGCGTCGGGTGCGGGAACGCGAAGCGGTGCGACGTGAAGCCATCCGAAGACAGGCGGACGATCTCGCCGGGCTCGACGTCGCGCTCGAACTTCGCCCCGATCAGGTCGAAAGCGCAGGTCTCGGAGGCGACGACCGGCGCTCCGTCGCGCCGCCCGAGCGAGAGCGGCCGGATGCCGTTGGGATCGCGCACAGCGAAGATCCCTTCGCGCGACAGGATGATGAGCGAAAAGGCGCCGCGCACGTCGGCGAGCGCGTCGGCGATCGCGCCCGTGAGCGTCGCCGAGCGCGACCGCGCCACCAGATGGAGGATGACCTCCGAGTCCGAGGACGTCGTGAAGAGCGCCCCCGCCGCCTCGAGCGAGGCCCGGATCTCCCGCGCGTTGACGAGGTTTCCGTTGTGGGCGAGGGCGAGCGGCCCGCGGCCCGTCGCGAAAACGAGCGGCTGCGCGTTGGCGAGAAGCGATGCGCCCGCGGTCGCGTAGCGGACGTGCCCGATCGCCGTGCGCCCAGGCAGCCGCGAGAGGCGCGCCTCGTCGAAGACGTCGGCGACATAGCCCATCTCGCGCTCCACCAGCACGTTACCGGCGGAGTCGAGGGTCGCGATTCCGGCCGACTCCTGGCCGCGGTGCTGGAGGGCGTACAGGCCGAGGTAGGCGAGCCGAGCGGCGTCTTCCGCGTCGAAGACCCCGAACACGCCGCATTCGTCGCGGAATCCGGATCGCACGGTCACTCCTCGGTCATCTTAACATTCGTGCGGCCGCCGCCGTTCCCGACGCGAATCGAGCCCGTCTTCGCGCGGCGCGGAAAGTGACGGAGCGCGCCGCGGCCGGTGCGGGCGGCGCGAACTTCCCGGCATGCGAGCGTCTCACGTCGTGTGAGGCCTCGACTCCTTGCCGTCGTCGCGAGCCTTCTGTATTTCGCCGGATCGCTCGAGGCAGCCGGCGGGGACGGCCCGGCTCCTTCCGTTCGTTTCGCGGGCAGCCGGAGCGCCACCTTCGAGGAAGTCCTCGCCGCGGCCTTCGCCGACGCGGCGGCGTGGCTGCGACGCGATCCGTGCATGCGCCTCCTGTCGGAGTTCCGCGATCTCGCCGGACGTCCGCTCGCGCGCCGGCTCGAAGAGAGCGGCCTCACCGCCGATGCGTTCCTCTCGGAGCTCGTCGTCGTGGACGGCGATCGGCATTCTCTCTGTCAATCGGGCCGCGTGCTCGCGGGGACGCGCCCCGGCAGCCGCGAGATCGCCTTCTGCGGGCGGCGCTTCGCGCGGACGCGCATGCAGGATCGTGATCTCGCGGCGGCGATCGTGATTCACGAGGAGCTCCATGCCCTGGGCCTCGGCGAGAACCCGCCGACGACCGAGGAGATCACCGGGAGAGTGTTGGAGAGGTGTCGGAGGTGAGGTCGCCGGAGACTTTCACTTCCACCAGCTCGGGCCCACGTCGGTCACGACGAGCCGGCTCTCGTCGGCATAGAAACTGTAGGCATAGGACCGCCCGTCCCGCGCAACGACGACGGGCCGCCAGTAAATCCAATCGACGAAGCTCGTCGGGTCCCGCGGCGCGAGGCGCTTCCAGAGATCGCGCCGGCCCGTCGACAGATCGAGACGGTAGAGCGCGAGAGATCCGTCTTCCACCCGGCTCACCGAGATCGTCCCTCCATCCGAGCTCCACTGGACGAGCGAGTCCCCGTCCAAAGCTCCCGGGATCCTTCGCGGCCGCCCCGCGCCGTTTGAGGGATAGAGCATGACGACGCCCTCGGCCGTCACGGCGGCGATCTCGCGGCCGTCCGGCGAAACCAGCCGCGCGTCGAGGCCCGCGTCGCCGAACGGCTTCGGAAGGCCTCCCTCGAGGTCCTGGAGGAAGGAACGCGTGCTCCCCGAGCCGTCCCGGCCCTCCACCAGGATCCGCCGCCCGTCGGGAAAGAAGGTCGCGCGGATCGGAAAGGAATCTCCGGCCGGGAGCGGCCGCGGCTCGCCCGCTCTTCTCGGGAGCAGGATCAGGTGCTGCTTCGGTGACGGGATCGAAACGAGCGCCCACTTCCGGTCGGGCGACAGCGCGAGCGCCTTGCCGGCGCCGAGCCGGATCGGGTCAGAGCCCGCCGTCGGCCGCAGGAAAGTTGTGAAGACTTCGTCGTTCGACTCCTCGGGACTGTGGCGTGTGTCGAACAGGAGGAGCTCGCTGCCGTCGTCGGAGAGGTCGGCAGCCATCGATCCAGAGAGCCACGAGAGATTTCTCTCCCCCGCAGCGCCGGGCACGAGGCCCAGGATCACCCTTCGGAAGTTCTCGAGGTACTTGCCCGAATCGAGAAACAGGCCTTGCCGCGACACGTCGTCCAGTCCCGGGATCCAGGAGGCGCTGCGTGTGCGGCCCGAGAGGTCGGCTCCCCGCGTCTCTCCTCCGGCCCAGCCGGAGAAGAAGACCTCCTCCCCCGTCGGGCTCCAGAGGAGCGGCCGCGGGTTGGCCCACTCGTCCGTCAGCACGCGCTCCCGGCCGGCAAGATCGACGACCTTCAGGATGCCGCGGCGGATGTCGGGCCTCGGATGCTCGAGAAACGCGACGAGGTCTCCGCGGGGCGAAACGCGCACGGAGCTCAAGGGTTCACCGCCCTGGTACAGCGCTTTTCCGATGGGATACTCGAGACGGTCTCCCCTGTCGCCAGAGAGAATCACGGCAAGATCCTTCCCGTCCGGCGACCAGTCCGCCGCGATCACCTCCTCCAGAATCTCGCGCGGGGGCCCGCCCGCGAGGGGCGCCCGCGCCAGGGTCCCGCCGCAGCGCCCACCCGCGCAGCCCAGAAGGACTGCCATTTCGCCCGTCGAAGAGACCGACTCGATTCTCGCCGGAGGCAACCCGAGTGAACGGGACTCGGTCGAGCCCACGCGGGTCGTGAAGATCTCGGCCGGTTTTCCGTCCCAGGAAGCCGAGTACACGATCGTCTGTCCATCGGGCGCGAAACGCGCGGCGTGGACGATGCCTCTTCGGAACGTGAGGGTGGTTCGCTTCGGGGGAGGCGCCTCGCGGTCGCGCCGCGCCTGCACGCGCCCGCCGGCGAGGAAGGCGGCGACCACGATCCCGGCCACCGCGACCGCCGTCGCCGCGAGTGCCGTGGATGACAGCCGGCGTCCTCGGGACCGCGCCGCCGCCGGGCCGACTGAGGAAGACTCGGAGAAGCGATCCCGAACGGCCACTACATCGCGCGCCAGATCGCTCGTCGCGGCATACCGCTCCTGCGGTTCTTTGGCGAGGCAGCGCTCCAGGATCCAGGTCAGACTCTCGGGGAAACGAGCGGCCGCCGACTTCGGCGCCGGATCGGGCTCGGACTCGATGATGGCCGTGAGCGTTTGGGCCGGCGTCGGACGCGCGAACGCGCGGCGGCCCGTCATCAGTTCGTAGAGGATTGCGCCGAAGGAGAACTGATCGGAGCGGAAATCCACCGGCTGGCCGCTCGCCTGCTCCGGCGACATGTAGCCGACCGTCCCGAGAACTACCCCCGCTTCCGTCTTCGTGTCCTTCGCCTCCGGTGTCCCTTCCGACGCCTCGAATCCCACGGGCGCGAGCTTCGCGACGCCGAAGTCCAGGATCTTCGCGAAGCCGTCGCGCGTGACCATGACGTTTTCCGGCTTCAGGTCGCGGTGAACGATTCCAGCTTCATGCGCTTTGGCGAGACCGTCGGCGACCTGAGCCGCCGTGGAAAGCAGCTTCTTCGGCGCCAGCGGCCCGAGCTCGATCAGCTCGCGCAGCGTCCGGCCCTCGAGAAGCTCCATCGCGATGAAGAGACTCGCCGTCAGCCTGGCCGACGTCGAAGACGGTGACGATGTTCGGATGGTTCAAGGCCGAGGCGGCCCTCGCCTCGCGTTCGAAGCGGGCGAGGCGTCCCGCATCGCCGGCGAGCGCGCTCGGGAGCACTTTGATCGCGACGTCCCGCGAGAGCCGCGTATCCCGGGCCCGGTACACTTCCCCCATTCCGCCGGCGCCGATGCGTCCGAGGATCTCGTACGCGCCGAGCCGCGTTCCGGCCGGAAGACTCACCGGGCCGGACCCTCCTTCTCACCGGAGAGCGTCGTTCCCGTTCGCCGAAGGACTCTCAGCGTGAGCTCGGCGGGCCCGATGCGGACGACGTCGCGGTCGGCGAGCGGCGTGGCCTGACGAATCCGGCGGCCGCCGACGTAAGTACCGTTCTTGCTTCCGAGATCCTCGATCTTCACGAGAGCGCCCGCGACCGAAATCCGCGCATGGCGGCGCGACACGAGATCGTGGTCGATCCAGACGACCGCTCTCCGGTCTCGCCCGATCACATTTTCTCCGGGGTCGAGGGCGATCTCGCGACGCCCCCAGACCAGACGGTAAACGAGACCTTCCGATTCGGGCTCGGCGTCTGCCTCGGGCGACACGGCCGCGCTGAAGGCGTAGCCGAATCGCTGAACCGTTCGGATCACGCGAGGGCGGCGGGCGTCCTCGCCGAGACACGTTCGCAGCTCGCTGACGAGATTGCTCAGGTTCCCTTCGACGACGAACGTCTCCGGCCACAGCTCTTCTTGAAGGTTTTCCTTCGAGACCGCGTTTGGCCGCTCGCGAGCCAGGATTTCCAGCAGGCGAAACGCCTTCGGCGAGAGCGTGACTGGGCGGCCATCGCGGAGAACTTCCCGCGTGCCCGAGTCCAGGACGAACGTCCCGAATTTCAAACGCATGCCTGGAGAAATCCTGGAAATCGGGTTTCCGTTCCCGAGGACTTCCTCTCTTCCGTTTCTCGATCATAGCGAAAAGCGAACGAGGCGGCCGGCAGCCGAGGTCGGACGCTCTCGAGCGCGACAGGAGACGCCATGCGGACACAAAACGCGATCGCGATTCTGATTCTCGCCTCGAGCCTGAACTGCCGCCAGACCGCGACCGAGCCGCTCGTCGAGCGGAGGGGGACCCCGTCGCCCCCGCCCAAGATCACCACTCCCGACCTCGCAGGCGCCTGGAGCGGAGCCATCACGTTCGGAAGCGATTACCGGAGGCCTTGCGCGCCTACGGAGGGCATCGCAGCGACGCTCGCGCAGCGTGACACCGCGGTCAGTTCGAGCTTTTGGACCCGCTGTGAAGGGACTCTCCAGCTCCAAGGCACTCTCAGCGGGACCTACCTCAGCGTCGACCTGGTGCGCGAGGACGGCACGTCGATCGGGAAGCTCAAGGGCTCGGTCTCCGCGACGCGGATCTATCTCGAGAACCGGGACGGAGCCCCGTGGGACTACGGGGACCCCACGATCGGCCTCACGCTCGGGCGATAGCCGCCGCCCTCATTCGATTCCCGCGAGAGGAGGTGCATCGATCCAGCATTCGCGCTCTCAGGCGTCATGGACACCGGTATCGCAAAGCACACGCACCACTGAAAAAGGAGGTTCGACATGAGATCCCCAAGACTTCTGGCTCTCGGCCTTCTCTCGGCATTCGGTCTTCTGGCGACAACCGCTCCGGCCCGCGCCGAAGGCAACAACAAGCTGATCTGGAAACGAATCGTCGGCATCGTCGTGCCGACAACGCTCGTGGGACGCCGGCTCGACGGCTCCTGCGACGTCGGCGTGGATTGCGTCAACGGCACTCCGGCTCCGTGGACGGTCACCGACGGCCGCGCCGAACTGGACCTCGAGCACGGGCGCATCGAATTCTCCGTCAAGGGCCTCGTCGTGGCCGGCGATCCGACCTTCTCCAACATCGGGACGACGACCATCGTCACGATGGTGAAGGGCACGCTCGTCTGCAACGACACCGAGCCCGGCGTTCCCGAGCTCGTGGACACGGACGCCGTCCCGTTGAGCGCCCAGGGAAACGCGAAATTTCGCGGCCGCCTGGATCTTCCGGCGAGCTGCCTCAACGAACCGGGGGACATCGTCTTTCTGATTCGAATTGCCGACGTCAGCGACGAGAACCGCACCTTCCTCGTCGACATGTGGAACGCGTTCGGCGCCGTTCGCACGAACCGCGACGACGACTGAAGCCATCCCGCGCAGAAGTTCCAATGAGACACGTCCGGTCTCTCGCGATCATTTCCGCAGCCGTCTTTCGCTCGATCGCGCCGGGACCGGACGTCCGGCTTTAGGAGCCTTCGTCAATGAAGATCTGTCTTCGCCGTCTGTCATCTCTCCTGATCCTCGCTTCGGCCTTGCGCTGCAGCCATGCGCCGACCGAGCCCCTCGTCCGCCTGACTCCGACCCCTGCGCCTCCAACCATCGATCTCACCGGACATTGGCGGGGGACGTTCGACACCACGGGTTGTCCCCCGAACGACGCGGTTCAGGCGGACATCCTCCAGCAGGCAAACAGCGTGGGGGGAAGCTTCCAGACACAATGCGCGCCCGGCTGCAACTACGTGTTTGTCGACGGGACTCTCTCGAGCGACAAGGTACTCCGCATCGAGCTCGTCTGTGGCAACGACATCACCATCGACAAGCTCGAAGGGAAAGTGTCCTCTCAGGACATCGATCTCCTCCATACGGCAGCGAGTCGGACGACGAGACTCCACCTCTCCCGCTAGCGCGGCCGCCGGCTCGAGCGGCACGAAGGATCAACCGCTCAGCCGTTCGAGCTGCCGCTCGTGGACCCGCGTGAGCAGCAGCTGCGAGACGACCGCGCCGATCAAGGCGCAGAACATGTCCCACTGCGTGTCCCACGGATCGCCCTGCGTGCCGAGGAAATCCGTCGCCGCGGAGCCCGATGCGACCGCCGTCCCCCACTCGACGAACTCGTAGCAGGCGGAGATCGCGAGGCACACCGAAGTCGTCAGGAAGAACAGCCAGCCTCCCGGCGCGAGCGGCGTCTTGCGGCGCAGGACCTCGCGGACGAGGATCGCCGGCACGAATCCCTGCGCAAGGTGGCCGATCCGGTCGTAGTGATTGCGCGTGAAGCCGAAGGCCTGCTCCATCCAGAAGCCGAGCGGGACCCGCGCGTAGGTGTAATGGCCGCCGACCATCAGGATGACGGCGTGGATGAGGATCAGGCGGTAGGCCAGCGGCGTCAGCGGGAAGCGGCGATAGGTCGCGACGAGGATCGGCGCCGCGATGAGAATCGGCGCGACTTCCAGCAGCCAAGTGAAACGGTCGCGCGGATGCAACCCGGACCAGACGAGAAGGACGAAACCCAAGGCGAGGAGGACGAGAGGCTCCCGGCGGCGGGCCGACGCGGCGCCGGAGCGGACGGCCGTCGTTTCCGCCGCTCTCGCCATCGCAACATTCTCGCAGAGAAATGTGACCGGGTGCCGGTTGGCCGGTTCGAGCGACGTGTCTGGCGTCGGGCAGGACCGTATCCCGCGACATGGAGCCTGATCGAGGCCGCTCCAATCTCCTCTCTCGGCGGGGCCGGGTCGCGGGACTCGGCACCGCCGCCTTCTTCGCTCTCGCGCTCGGAGCAGCGGCCCAGACGAACAACCTCGACCGCGTGTCGATTCTCGGCGTCAAGAACTCGATCCTCGAAGCGGCGGCCAACGACGCCGTGACCCTCGCGCTGAAGAAGCTCGCGGATCCGCGCTGCCAGCGCGTCTTCACCGACTTCCGGGACCAGGCGGGTCATCCTCTCCAGAAGCGGCTCGATTCGCTCGGCCACACCGGAGCGGGCTTCCTCCATATCCTGCGCTTCGCCAATGGCGTGGGACTGCTCCCGTGTCAGTCCCGAGGCGTGCTCGCCGCGACGACGCCGCTCTCACACGTGATCTTTCTGTGCGGGACCCAGTTCTTCGAGCGGCAGCGCCTCGATCCCGAGTACGGCGCGGCGCTCGTGATCCACGAGACGTTGCACGCGCTCGGGCTCGGCGAGAATCCGCCCGCCTCGAACGAGATCACGATGGGCGTGATCGCGCGCTGCGGCGCCCGTGCGCTCGGTGTGCCTATCGACGTCACGGCGCTGCTTCTGCCTTCAATGCGCTCCGCCGAGCGACCGGGGGTCCGTCCGTAGAAATCCGGATCAGCGGGCAGCGGCCTCGGTTGTCCTCTTTTCGGGGAGAGCCTCCCGGAGAAACATTCCGACCGCTTTCGCAAATTCGCGCGGCGCTTCTTCTTCGGCACAGTGCCCGACGCCGGGCAGCGCGACGAACTTTGCGCCCTTGATCTGCTGGGAGATCCGCAGCCCCTCGGACGCGGGCAGCATCCGATCCTGCTGGCCCCAGAGTACGAGCGTCGGCGCCGTGACGCGCGCCGCGACGTCCTCGTAGCCGACCGGGCTCGACCGGATCGCCGCGAGGGCCGCGCGCCTCGTTCCGGGCACGGGGACCGGGTCCCACCAATCGGACACGGTCTCCGCGGTTACGCGCGCGGCGTTCGCGTAGACGCGATGCCGGAGCGCCCACTCCATGACGGGCCGGAAGAGCAGCTCCATCTCGATCTCGCCGCCGACCGGCATGCGCATGAGCCGGAACTGCCACGGCACCGCGAGACCGGGCGCCGCGCCGTCCACGAGGACGAGCGCCGCGACGCGCTCCGGCTTCACCGCCGCCGCGATGAGGACGACCGCTCCGCCGAGCGAGTTGCCGACGAGGACGACCCGGCGGACACCGCGCGCGTCCAGGTACCGCCAGAGATGGAGGGCCTGCGCTCCCGCGGTGTAGTCGTAGGGCCAGGGCCGTTCAGAGAACCCGGCTCCGGGCAGGTCCACGGCGATCGCCGGACGGCCGGCGGAAGCCGTCGTCAGGACGCGCTTCCAGGTCGCCGAGGAGGAGAGAAAGCCGTGCACGTACACAACGGTCTCTTTTCCCTCCCCGGGAGATTCGCGCGATCGCCAGCGAACGCCGTCGACGACCGTGTCGCGCTCGCCCGCGCCCGGCGGCGGGATACGAGTCTCCCTCTCCGTCAGCCGTCGCACGGCGATCGCAACGCCAAGGATCAGGAGCAGCGCTGCCACGAATCGGACGAAAAACCCCATGAACCTCCGTCTCCGGCCGGCGATTGTACGTTCCAGGCACTCATGCCTTCGGAGCTTCCTCGATCCATTCCTTGACTCGTCGGAGGGCCGGCAGGAGACTGCTCTCGGCAAACACCGGAGAACATGTGAATCCCGTGCGGGCGTCCGTCTGGATCCTGCTGGGGACCTTGCTGGCTACCGCCGCCAGAGGCCAGATACCTTCTCCGACCGGAAACCTCTACGGCACCGCCCTCGATCCCGACGGAAAGGCCCTGCCCGGCGTCACGGTGACGCTCACCGGACCGGGAGCGCCGCAAACCGTGACGCACCGACGCGAAGGGCGACTTCCATTTTCTGAATCTGTCGCCGGGCGACTACGCCGTCACTCTCGAGCGGACGGGATTCGAGACCGTGCGCCGGGACGTCGACGGTGGCGCTCGGGAAGAACGCGGTGCTCTACGGTCTCGATGCCGGTCGCCGGAGCGGCGGAGGCGGTCACCGTTAGCGGCGACGCTCCGGCTGCTGGACAGCCGGAAGACGGAGACCGGAGCCACCTACTCGCGCACGGAGCTCGACGACATCCCCACGACGCGGGATCCCTGGGGCGTCCTTCGCCAGGTTCCCGGAGTCCTGCTCGGCAAGCATCGACACCGGAGGCGCGCACACCGGACAGCAGCCCACGTTCGTCGGGAAGGGCTCTCACGCGGATCAGAACACCTACAACCTCGACGGCGTGGCCGTCTCGATCGCCGGCTTCACACCGCTCTTTTTCGACTTCGACTCGCTCGACAGCATCGGGATCGCGACCGGAGGCTCCGACCCGTCTCTCGTCGAGCCCGGGCGTGACGCTGAATCTCGTCACCAAGCGCGGCACGAACGAGCTTCGAGGCTCCGCGCGCGGTCTCTACACCGATGGCGCCCGCTGGGACTACGGGGCCGAAGTCGGCGGTCCGCTCTGGAAGGACCGCCTCTGGCTCTGGGCCGCCGGCGCGAGCAACTCCTACCTGAGCCAGACGTTCTTCGTGCAGACCAACCGAGGAACCCGTCCGGTACCAGGAGACGCAGGACTACTGGAATGCGAAGCTCAACGCCCAGCTCGTTGCCTCCAATACCCTCACTCTCTCGTACCTGAAGTGGCAACGGTTCGGCGACGGACGAGGCGCGGACTGGGGAAATCGCTCCGAGTCGTCGCTTTGGGACAACACCTTTCCCGGCGAGTCGTTCCGACTGGAGGACTCACAGGTCTTTTCGGAGAGTCTCTTCGCCTCGCTCGACCTGTCCTACCTTCCGGCGGACAACTTCAAGACGCCGAAGAGCGGCCTCGACACGCAGGTCGAGCAGGACATATACGGGATCTGGCATAACAGCTTCTACCAGTGGGACGTCAAGGGCGCGCAACGCCAGGCTGGCCTGACGGCCTCGGCTTTCTTCGACACCGGCGACCTGCGGCACGAGCTGAAGTTCGGGTTCGGGTACCGGCAGGCCAACTGGGACTCGGCCACGGTCTGGCCCGCAGACCAGCTCGTTGGTTTCGTGTCTCGAATCCGCCGCCGTACGCCGAGATCACGCGCGCGAGCAACAGGCACCTTCTCCTGCACTACTACGACACTTATCTCGGAGACACGGTCCAGACCGGCAATCTGACGGTCAACGTCGGCGCGCGGTTCGACTACCAGCAGGGGAAGAACCGTCCGTCGTCCGTGCCGGCCAATCCCGTCTTTCCGGAGCTCCTCCCGGCCGTGCACTACGGCGGCGACTCCGGGTACCCGATCACCTGGCGAGCCGTCCAGCCCCGCGTCGGCGCGACATACGCGATCGGAAAGGACCGTCAGAACGCTCCTGCGCGCGTCCTATGCCCGGTTCGCCGACCAGCTCGGGCTCGAGGTTGGCAGCCTCAACGCGTTTCCGGGCACCGCAGCTCTCTACTACTACTGGAACGACACGAACGAGAACGGGCATGTCGAACCCGGAGAGATCGAACTTTCCGAGCCTCCTCCGGGCTGCGAGCAACGTCGACCCGGACGATCCCGGCTCTCCCGCTGCCGATCAACCAGATCTCCAAGAGCCTCGAGCCCCCGACGACCAACGAGTTCATCGTCGGCATCGAGCGCCAGATCTCGACGGCGCTCTCGGCCTCGATCGCCTACACGCACCGCTCCCTCAGCGGCCCCCTGTTCGCTCCCCTGATCGGCACGACCCGCAGCGAGCTACCAGTACATCGGCAACGCGACCGGGACGGCCGTGGCCGACGACGGCTTCGCTCTGAGCTTCAGCGAGCCCTACTACGGGCTGATCGACTGCCCCGCCCCATGCGTCGGAACCGTGCTCCAGAACCGGCCGGACGCCACGCGAGACCTACAGCGGCGTCGAGCTCCAGCTCATCAAGGCGTTTTCCCACGGCTGGATGCTCCGCGTGAGCTTCGCCTACAACGACTGGCAGCAGCACATCGGCCCGGGCGCGATCGTCGATCCGAACAACGAGACGCCCGGCACCAACGCGAACGGGCCGGTCGTGAGACGGCAGGACATCAACGCGACCTGGCAGTTCAACGTCAGCGGCACGGTCGAGCTTCCGCTCGGCATCCAGGCGGGCTTGAACCTCTTCGGCCGCCAGGGCTTTCCCGACCCCCTACTTTGTCGATGCGGTCACGAACGACCCGCCGTTCTACACGTCAGCCGTCGATCCAGATCGGCAAGGCGACGGATTATCGAACGCCGAACGTTTACGTGCTCGACCTGCAGCTCTCGAAGACCTTCGTGATCGGGTCGCGGGTCAGCGGTGAGCCCGGTCGTTGCCTGCTTCAACGTCCTGAACAGCCACACCGTGCTCGCGCGCGACGGAAGGGTCGGAACTACGACTCCGAATGACACCCCGGCGTTCTCTCCGAACACCCGAGACCCGGGGATGAGGTGGTACTTTCAACAATCCCATCGACACTCTCAGCGGCCGGACCGTCCGCGGCGGCGTTCGGATCTCGTTCTAGCGCCGTCCCTCGGGAACGCAAAGTCACCGCAGCCCCGTCACGAGGTAGAGATCGCTTCGGAGTCGCGTTTGACGAGTAGGCGTAGGACTTCCCGTCGGGCGTCATCGTGAAGTAGTAGAGCCCGCCGTACGGCGTAATCGTCTCGCCCGGCTCGAGCTCGCGCCAGAGCTCCGCCTTGCCCGTTGCCAGATCGAAGCGGAGAATCTTCAGCGGCGATTCGTAGAACTGACCGATGAAGAGGGATCTCCCGTCGGCCGACCACTTGAGAACGTCCCCGCCCACGGCCGCGAGACCCGGAATCGGCCGGAACGTTCCGGTGTCGAAGGCATAACGGACCCGGTCGCCCGCCGGCCCCTTACAGACCGCCTCTTTTCCGTCCGGCGAAATGGCCGCGCACTCACCGATCCCCGGCGAGAGCGCCTTCAACTTCCCGTCCGGGAGACTCTTCACGTAATCGGGCCCGTCGTCCTGGTTGAAGAGAATTTGCTTTCCGTCGGGAAAGAACGCCGCATCCACGAAGTGCTGCCCCTCGCTGTCGAGGACCACCGGCGTTCCGGCCCCGGTCGGAAGAAGCACCGTGTCCGATCCTCTCTCCCGTGCGTTCGAGGCCACCCATCGCCCGTCCGGAGAGATCGCCATGGACCTTCCTTCGCCGATTTGCTTGGCCGGCGAACCGTCCATGGAACGCACATAGATGGCGTGAAAGTAACCCTCCCCGGCCTCATCGAAGAGCAGCGTCTTCCCGTCGGGTGTCAGGTCCTTGGCGTAGGAACCCTCGTGCCAGGAGAGGTCTCGTTCTCGCGCATCGCCCGGAGACCTTGCCCAGATGCGGGTCTGCTGGGGGGCCAGCGTGACCAGGACCCGTCCGTCCCTGGCCACGTCCTGCAGGAAGACCCATGAGGAGGGCAACCGCAACATGGGACGCTCCTCGCCCTTCAACGTGACGGCGCAGAAGAGCAGCCGCAATCCACGCTCGTTGACGGTCAACCAGATTTCTTTGCCGTCCGGCGACCAGGCCAGGCGCACCGATCGCTTGAAGCGGCGAGAGAGAACGCGGTGCGCGCCGTCGAGGTCCACCATCTCGACCGAAACATCCGACCCTTCGCGCGTGCGAGACCAGGAAAGCGATGCGCTTCCCGTCCGGTGAAACCCGCACCGAATACATGTCGAAGATCCGTTCCCTCGGCTCGTAGAGCACCTTCCCGATGGGATATTCCAGCCGGCGCTTGCCTTCGACGTCGCGGATGACGGCCAGGCTCTGTCCGTCCGGGGACCAGTCGGCGTCCCGGACCCCTTCGATCATCTCCCGAGGCGCTCCACCAGTCAGAGGGACGCGGGCGAGCGTGGCGCCGAGCCCCAGCGCGAGCTCGCCGAGTGACGACACCGAGAGAAGCTCACCCTCCGGCAGATCGAGACGGTTCGAGTCGCGACCATCCGTCCGCGTGGTGAAGAGTCCGGGCGGCGATCCCTCGAAGGCGGCCGAATAGACGATCGTGCGGCCGTCGGGCGCGAACCGGGCGGACGAGATCGTTCCGCGGCGAAAGGTGAGGCGCTGGAAGTCGGCGATCGGCTTTTCCGCAGTGCGCCTCAAGGCGAAGACGATCGCGGCGACACCCGCGAGCACGGCCGCCGCCGCCAGCAGGCCCGGGATGCGAGCCCGGCGCGGCCGGGAGACTGCCGACGCGCCGGACATTTCCGAAGGTGATCGTGGACGGATTTCAGCTCCTGCGCCAGATCCTGCGTCGAGGTATAGCGGTGCGACGGCTCCTTGGCGAGACATCGCTCGACGATCCAGCGCAGGGGGCCCGGGACCAGCGTGTCGATCTTCTCGATCGGCTCGGGTTCCAGGTTGATGATCGCCGCCATGGTGTCCACGGCGCTCTTGCCGTGGAAGGCCCTCTTTCCCGTTGCCATCTCGTAGATCACCGATCCGAGCGAGAACTGGTCCGACCGGTAATCGACCGCCACCCCCTTCGCCTGCTCGGGGGACATGTAGCCGACGGTCCCGAGGACGACTCCCGGGAAAGTGCCCGTCTCCGCACGCTTCGTGCGAGCCCTCGGCGCCCGTCGAACCCATCGGCGCGAGCTTCGCCAGGCCGAAGTCCAGGATCTTGACCCGCTCGTCTCTGGTCAGCATGACGTTCTCGGGCTTCAGATCCCGATGAACGATGCCGGCCTCGTGCGCCCTCGCCAGCCCGTCGGCAATCTGCACCGCGATCGCCAGGAGCCGCTTGACCGGCAAAGCGCCGGAAAGCAGGAGCTCGCGCAGGGTCTTTCCTTCGACCCGCTCCATGGCGATCCAGGAAACCGAGTCCGACGTCCCGACGTCGTAGATCGTGACGATGTTCGGATGGTTGAGCGCCGAGGCCGTTCTCGCCTCGTTCTCGAATCGCTTCAGGCGCGCCGGATCGTTCGTGATCTCCGAATTGAGCACCTTCAGAGCGAGGTCGCGCGCGAGGCGGGCGTCACGCGCAAGATAGACCGCGGCCCATCCCTCCCGAACCGAGGGGCGAGAGGACCTCGTAGGGGCCGAGTCGGGCGCCGGGTGCGAGCGTCATCCTCCGCTCAGTGCTTCGATACCGTCGCCGTCGATGCGCCCGCCTCGAGTCGGCGAAAAACCATTGCGACCGAGCCCAGGCGCAGTGCGTCTCCATCGTTCAGGGACACGGCCTTCTCGACCTTGAGGCCTCCCCGGTATGTCCCGTTCTTGCTGCCGAGGTCTTCCAGCCGCGCGCCCGACTCGTCGATCAGGATCCGGGCGTGGTGGCGGGAGACCGACGCGTCGTCAACCCAGACGACGGCTTTCTGGTCGCGCCCGATCAGGTTCTCTCCGGCCACGAGCGCGATCTCGCGGTCTCCCCAGATGAGACGGTAGGCGACTCCTGCCGTCGCGGGCGCCCCGGGACCCGGGACGCTCTCCCCGCTCGCCTGAAAGGCGTATCCGTATCGTTGAATGGTTCGAATGATTCGAGGGTGACGCGCATCGTCATTGAGAGCCGTTCGCAATTCATTGACGAGGTTGGCGAGGTTCCCGTCGGCGACGTAGGTGTCCGGCCAGAGACTGCGATTCAGCTCCTCCTTCGAGAGCGCGTTGGGCCGCTGCTGAACGAGCAACTCCAGTAGCCGAAAGGCCAACGGGGACAAGGCAACCGCCGCGCCGCCGCGATGAAGCTCGCGCGTGCCCGAGTCCAGGAGGCAATCCTCAAAGCGTAGCTGCATCGGACATCCGACTATCGAAATCCCAGAAGTCGCCTAGACAACCGTGAAGACTTCGCTTTCTTCCTTCCTCCATCTTAGCGAAATCGCGAGGCCCGGCGCCCCGCGGGAGGAGGATAGACCGTGAAGAGAAGGCAGACGGGGATCGCCGTTTCGTTGGTATTCGCCGCGGCGGCGCTGATCTCCGCGGCGGTCGGCTGCAAGGATTCGAACACGATCAGCGGGAATGATCGGCTCGTTTCAACTCCGAAACCGAACGCTCCGACTCCGACGCCGGCGAGCGGGATCGCTGGGTGGTGGGGCGGAACTTGGACACCGTCGAATCTCGCGCATTTCGGAGGATGCCGATCGTCGGTAGAAGCGACAGCGTATTTCACGCTCGAAGGCGTCAACGTGACCGGGACGATATACACCGCCAAACAACCCGATCGCGCCCTCTGCTCACTGGGCAATGTCATCTTTCATGGCTCGCTCGAGGGAAGCTCCCTCCATGGAACCATCACCGCGTCCCATTTCACCGGGACTGCCCATGGGTCACTCTCGGGCACAACTCTCGACATTCAGTGTGTCTTAACCGGTGACGACATCACGCCGGCACCCTACTCGGGCTCGGTGCACCTCCATCGGTAGCCGTGTCTGATGGTGCTGGAAATCGACAGGTTGACCTTTTCGCCGTCCGTTAGGCGGCTTTTGTCTTAGCTCTATGAAGGAGGTCTCTTGAAAACGCAAAGAACGATAAGACGGATAGTTGTTCTTTCCCTCGCATTCGCAGCGGCGCTTCTGGTCGGCGCGACGAGCCGAGCCCTCGGCGACTGCGGCCCGTTCACCGACATAACGTTTTTCTGCTCCCCGATCCTGGAGCTGTACTACCTCGGAATCTCCGCCGGGACGTCCCCGATAACCTATGCTCCGAGTCAGACGACGACTCGCGGCGAAATCGCCGCGTTGGTTGCAAGGTCGTTCAACCAGACCGTCAAGCGCACGAGCCGCCGCGGAGCGTTGGGTCAGTGGTGGACCTCGCGCAACGAACAGGTCCTCGGCTCGACCAGCATGGGTGACGCACCAACGCACTGTGCATCCGACGGGGCGGATGTATGGGTCGCGATCGACGACGGCACTCTGTCGCGGGTGCGCGCCGGTGACGGCAAGCTTCTAGAAACGTGGACGGGAGCGACGGCCTCGGCGGGCGGCGGAACCGTGCTCGTCGCGATGGGGCGGGTGTTCTTGGTGGAAAGCACCGGAACGGAGCCAGGGACTCTCTACATGATCGATCCGAGCCAGCCAGCCGGTACCGTTACCACCGTCGCCAGCAACCTGGGAATGTTGGCCAACGGAATCGCATTCGACGGATCCCGGATTTGGACGGCAAACTTTGGAGGTTCTGTCTCTATCGTGACGCCCGGCGCGACGCTTCCGTGGAGTGTTACCACGGTGACGACAGGCTTCACGAAGCCACTCCACGCCCTTTACGATGGAACGAACGTTTGGGTCACGGATTTCGGCTCCGGGACCCTTCTGCGGCTGGATTCCGGCGGCGCCATCCTTCAAACGGTCGACGTCGGCATAGGGCCAGAGAATCCGGTATTCGACGGCACCAATATCTGGGTTCCCTCTGTCGCGCGTTCTGCTGTAACGGTCGTTCGCGCCTCAACGGGTTCTGTGCTAACGACACTGACCGGGAATGGGCTGCTTGCGTCACTGACGGCGGCCTTCGATGGTGAGCGTGTATTGGTAACGAATCAAAGCAGTTCAAGCGTCTCACTTTGGAGGGCTGCAGACCTGGCGCCTCTCGGTTTCTTTTCCACCGGAGCGACGTCGATTCCGGGAGGGGCTTGCAGCGACGGCTTGAACTTTTGGATCACCGCCCGCCAGCCAAGTCAGCTCTTGCGGTTCTGAGGAATCTTCGGATCCAGAAGGCCGACCATCGAAATCCCAGAAGTCGCCCAGACAATCGTGAAGACTTCGCTTTCTTCCTTCCTCCATCTTAGCGAAGCGCGAGGCCAAGCGCCCGCTGGAGGAGGGAGGCCATGAAGAGTAGGCAGACGGGGATCGCCATTCCGCTGGTATTCGCCGCAGCGGCGCTGATTGCCGCGGCGCTCGGCTGCAAGGATTCGAACACGATCACCGGAACTGCCGCAACGCCCACTTCCGCTCCGCCCTCGTCACGGACGCCGACTTCGACAGCCTCGCCTTCGAAGACGTCGACTGCGATCCCGGCCGGAACGGCGACCCCCACGCCGACGCCCGGGCCCCTGGTCCAGGCCGATGTCTCGGGGGCGTGGACCGGGACTTTCAAGGTGGGCAACTGGCCCGGCTACAGAGGCTGCTCTGAGACGGTGCAAGCCGATGCGACGTTCTCGCAGCACGGATCACAAGTCACGGGAATGCTCAACGCGCGGTCTGCTCGCTGCGGCTTCTACAACGTAAAATTCACGGGCAGTACTTATTTTGGGGGACTCCACGGCGCTCTCGGCGGCGGGCCGTTTGGTCCCGCCGGGGCCGAGGCGCGGGGGACGCTGACGACCTCCCCACCTCCCGAATCCGCCAAGTAGCTGAGACTGGGGCTCTACCAGGCGTATGAGTCCATCGGCAACATGTATCTAACCCCCGCGCAATGAGGAGCCACGCGACTCGATCCGCGGACGGCAGGAGCCCGAAGGAGGACCACTTTGAAACGCTAGAGCAGTGGCCTCTGGAATCGATCCTGTCGGGCACGACTCTCGGGATCAATGGTGTCTTGACCGATACCGGCGACGGGCCCGCACCCTACTCCGGCTCTCTTCACCTTCATCGATAGGCCCCTTGAACGGCGATCCCTTGAAAGCAAAGACGAATGCAAGGCGTCTCGTGGTTTCTTCTTTAGCGCTGGCAGCGGCGCTTCTTGGCCGGCGCAACGAGCCAGGTCCTCTGGCGCTTCACACGTAGCGCACGAGCAAGAAACGAAGGGCATCAGGTTGAACCCCTACACAGGCGACAGACTGTGAAGAGAAGTCAGGCAGGAGTCTCCGTTTCATTGGCCTTTGCGGCTTTCGCCTTGATCGCCGTGGCCCTGGGCTGCAAGGACTCGAACACGATCGAGATCGTCCTCGACTACCACCTCACCAGTGGCTTTAGGCCCGTATTCATGCACCTGCATCGGTAGGCCGGCCGGAAGCGCCCTGTTCCACCTTGAAAGGAAGACTCCATTGAATACGACATCTCGCGCTGGCCTTTTGCTGACCTTGACCGTCTGCCTCGCGCCGGCCTTGCTTGTGGCACAGGCGCCGCCGCTCGGACCGGAGTTCCGGGTCGACGCGCAGACAGGCACGGAGAGCTCGCCAAGCATCGCATCCCGTGGCGACGGCAGCTTCGTCGTCGTCTGGACGAGCACGAGCCAGTCGGGATCTGGCCTGGACGTCCTGGGCCAGCGCTTCGATGGCTCCGGTGAAAAGACTGGGGACGCATTCGGAGTCGGTAAAGGCACGGCCGCGTCTCTAGCGGTAAGCAAGAGCGGCGATTTCGTCGTCGTTTCGGGAACTTCTACGACGGGTTATTACAGTCATATTCAGTACGGCTCCATCGACGGCCAGCGCTTCGGCAGCTCCGGCTCGAGAGTCGGCTCAACGTTTCCGGTCAATTCGCACACGACCGGCACTCAGCCCGTTTCCTCGGTTGCCATGGACCGAGTCGGGAACTTCGTTGTGGTCTGGCAAGGCAAAGACGGGTCGGAAGACGGCATCTTCGGCCAGCGCTTCGACAGTTCCGGCGCCAAGACGGGATCGGAATTCATGATCAATACATACACCTCGGGCTCCCAGGACCGTCCCGTCGTGGCGTTCAGCAAGTCCGGCGACTCCATCGTGGTCTGGGAAGGCGACTCCCGGGACGCATCGGGCTTCGACGTCTTCGCGCAACGCTTCGACAGGACCGGCGCAAGAGTCGGCTCGGAGTTCAAGGTCAACATCGACTCGACAGACGTTCACAGTCTTCCAAAGGTGGCGGACGACGGTCGCGGGTTCGCGGTCGTCTGGGTCGGTTCCGGCGGTCACGGCATCTTCGGTCGCCGGCAGAACCTCAATCCCCACGCCCTCGCGGTGGATTCCCACCCCGGCGCCGGCACGGCCTCGGATCTGAACGGCGTCATGGAGCCGGGCGAAACCGTTCTCGTCGAGACATCGTGGTCCAACGTCGGCGACGCCGCCTTCGCCGATCTGACCGGCACGGCCTCGTACCTGTCCGGTCCAGAGGGCCTCTACCTTCTTCACAACGCATCTGCCGACTACGGCGCCATGCCGCCAGGCTCCCTCGGCGAGTGCGGCCGGGGCAGCAAAGACTCCTGCTACTTGCTCACCGTTGGAGGAACGTCACGCCCCGCAACCCACTGGGACGCCGATCTCGAGGAGAACCTATCGAGCGGCGCCCAGCACTGGAAGTTGCATCTTGGCGACAGCTTTACCGACGTGCCGCGCACGCAGCCGTTCTACGCGAAGATCGAGACGCTGTTGCACAACGGAATCACGTCCGGTTGCAACGCGACGCAGTACTGTCCGAACCTCCCGGTCCTTCGGGAACAGATTGCCATCTTCATAGCCAGGGCTCTCGCCGGCTCGGGGGAGAACGTTCCGAACGCGGGAGCTCGGTACAACTGCACCCCTGGCGGGACATCTCTTTTCACCGACGTCGCCCCGACCGATATCTTCTGCAAGCACGTCCACTATCTCGCCGGTCAGAAAGTGATGCCTGGATGCGGTGGATCCCTGTTTTGCTCCCGCGAGGCGGTAACGCGCGACTCGATGGCGTCATTCATAGCCAACGCTATCGCCGCGCGGAGCAGCGACAAGGGCGTGCCGGCTAGCTACACGGACCCGGTGACGGCTCTCTCCTACTCCTGCGACGCCGCCAGTCCCGACTTCCACTTCACCGACGTGCCAGTCTCGAGTCCCTCTTGCAAACCGATCCACTACCTGTGGGCCAAAGGCATCGTCTCAGGTTGCTCGGCTACGGAATTCTGCCCCAGCGATGCCGTCAACCGTGGCGCCATGGCGAAATTCATCACCAACGGATTCGGACTGAAGCTCTACAAGCCTTAGTCGCGACAGAGCTATCGAAATCCCAGAGAAGGGGCAGCAGACGATGAATACTTCCCGCCCTCCGCGAAGCATCCTGACGATCAGGGCTCATCCAAAAAACCAAGAGGCCCGTTTCCGAAGGAGAAAGATCATGAAAAGCACCCGGACTCGCCTCTCCCCGGCGTTCGCATCTGCAATCGCCGTCGCGCTGCTCGTCGGCCTGTCATCGACCGCCGGCGCGGAAGGCCATCACCACAAACGCTGCTCGAATGCCACGCTCCACGGCTCTTTCGGGTACTACCGCGCGGGAACGATTCTTCCGGACGGGGGCCCGCTCGTGGCCGTCGGCATCTTCACCTACGACGGGGATGGGCACACGTTTGGATCCGAGAGCGCCAACCGTAACGGAGAGTACGCGTTCGACCAGGCAGGAACCGGCGGGTACCAGGTAAACCCCGACTGCACCGGCTCGCTTCTCAATGAAGATGGCGACGAATACGCCCGGCTCGTCGTCGTCAACGGTGGCAAAGGCGTCTACATTCTGAGCGAATCGGGCAACGCGGTCTACGTCGTCGCGACGAAGATCGACGGGGACTGATTCGAGTGGGCCGAGGCCCGTGCCCTGAAGGCGCGGGCCTCGGACTCAGCTCCAGAACAGGAGGCTTCCATGAAGCGATTCCTCTCCATTCTCGCCGCCGTCGGATCGATCGTCCTTCTGACAGCCTGCAAAGAATCGAACGGCATCACGGATCCCCGCGTCCGGCAGGGGCCGCCCGCGACTCCGACGCCGGCGGCCGCATCCCCGACTCCGACGCCGTCCGCCGCGGCGAATTCCGACAAGTGGGATCTGACATCCCGGGTCATCGGAGATGACGGACCGGACTTCTGCATCCACACGGCGAAAATCGGCGGCGTCTACCACGGGATTTACACGATCCGACGAAACGGCAACACCGTTTCCTTCAGTCCCGCGGACTTCATCGACTGGGAATCGTACTCGGGAACGCTCCAGGGCACGAGCTTCACGGCATCCAACGCCCCGGTCGAATTCGGGCCCGCCAACGGCATGTGCGATCACTATTTCCAGTCGTCGACCCTCTCCGGAACCTTCTCGGCGAACTTCACGGGCCTGACAGCGACAGAGACGTGGTCCTTTCGGCTCGACTCCGGGCAAGTGAAGAAGGTGACGTTTCAGTGGTCCGCGGTTCGCCGATGAGCGAGGGAGACCGGTCGCCTTCCGACGGACGGCGGCTGACCTCCCGCGACACTGACCTTGCGCCGATGCAGCGACGCCGTGCGCGGGCGCACGGCGTCGGCCGTCCCATAAGATTGCCGCCGTGCCGACCTGGAAGCTGACGCTCGAGTACGACGGAACCCGGTATCACGGCTGGCAGTCGCAGAAGAACACCGACCGCACGGTGCAGGGCGTCCTGCTGCGCGCGGCCCGGGAGCTCCTCGGCGAGGACGCCTCGACCGGCGGGGCGGGACGGACGGACGCCGGCGTCCACGCGTTCGCGCAGGTGGCGCACTTGAAGGCCCGCAAGAAGATGTCGGAGATCGAGGTCGCGCATGGCCTGAACGACCGGCTTCCCTTCGACGTCAACGTGCTGAAGGTCGAGCCCGCCGCGCCGACGTTTCACGCACGCCACGACGCCGTGTCGCGCACCTATCTCTATCGCTTCTCCCGCCGCCGTACGGCGTTCGACAAACGGCTCGTCTGGTGGGTCCGGGACCGACTGGACGTCGCCGCGATGCGGCGCGCCGCGAAACTCTTCGAGGGGCGGCATGACTTCGCATCGTTCTGCGAGAACGCGGAGGGTCAGGCGTCCACGGCGGTCGTCGTCGAAAAAAGCGAGATCACCGATCTCGGCCACGAGATCCATTTCCGCGATCGAGGCGTCGCACTTCCTCTGGAAGATGGTGCGGCGCCTCGCGGGAACGCTCGCGGAAGTCGGGCGCGGGAACCTGGACGCGGTCGGCCGTCGCGCGTCTGCTTCGACAGAAGTCGTCCGAACCGGCGAAATGGACCGCCCCTCCGTCGGGGCTGTTTCTGGAGACCGTGAAGTATCGGGAGGGCCGCGCCCGGTCCTAGAGGACGTCCGCGGCTTCCATCGCCGCGGCGAAGGCGGTCGTCCAGATCTGCGCGAGGGCCGCGATCTTCTCGTCGATTACGACGTTCTTTCCGATCGCGATACGGAGAGCCTGTCCGCCCACGCGTCCGATGCTGCGCGAACGGCACGCCCGCCTTCTTCGCGGCCGCGGGGACCGCCGCCTGGGCCTCGGGCGGATACGTCACGATGACGCGCCCGGTGCTCTCGCCGAAGAGCAGCGGCCGATGGCCGCACGCCTGCCTCTCCGAGAGTGATGTCGGCGCCGATTCCCTTCTTCATCGCGCACTCGGCGAGCGCGACGGCGAGCCCGCCGTCCGAGACGTCGTGCGCCGAGTCGAGCAGGCCCTCCTGCGCGAGGGACAGCGAGCAGCTCCACGAGCCGGCGCTCGGCGTCGAGGTCCACTTCGGGACACGGCCCCTCGTCGCGCCCGCGGATCGTCCGCAGGAACTCCGAGCCTCCGAGCTCGTCGCGCGTCGCGCCGAGGAGCGCCACGAGGTCGCCCGTCGCGGCGGAACGGGCAGCGCGCACGCGCTTCTCGACGTCGTCGAGGAGGCCGACCATGCCGACCGTCGGCGTCGGCGGGATCGCGCGGCCGTCGGTCTCGTTGTAGAAGGAGACGTTGCCCGAGACGACGGGGATCTCGAGGGCGCGGCAGGCGTCGG
Organism: uncultured Acidobacteriota bacterium; assembly: GCA_963708395.1. Taxonomy (GTDB): domain Bacteria; phylum Acidobacteriota; class Thermoanaerobaculia; order UBA5066; family Gp7-AA6; genus DATBFU01. Next base: position 39,101 of record CAVPSG010000003.1, read on the forward strand.
AGATCCCGCGCACGGCCGCCTCGAACTGGCCCATGACCTCGGGCTTCTCGGGGTTGCCGAAGTTCAGGCAGTCGGTGATCGCGAGCGGACGCGCGCCGGTGCAGGCGATCGAGCGCGCGGCCTCCGCCACGGCGATCGCGCCGCCCGCGGTAGGGATCGAGCGCGCAGAAGAACGGGTTGACGTCGCTCTTGATCGCGAGCGCCTTCGTCGTCCCCTTGACGCGAACGACCGCGGCGTCGCCGCCCGGCCGCTCGACGGTGTTGGTCGGACCATGTGGTCGTACTGCGTCCAGATCCAGGACTTCTCGGCGACGTTCGGGCGACGCGAGGATCCGGCGCAGGCAGTCGCCGTAGTCCGAGGGCTCGGCTCGTCCGAGACCATGCGCCGGCGGCGCGGGCGCGGGCGCGCGCGCGCGGCCGGTCGTAGAGGGGCGCCTCGTCGGAGAGCGGCGCGGCCGGCAGGTCGGCGACGATCTTGCCCTCGAAGAAGAGGACCACGCGGCCGGAGTCCGTGACCGTGCCGATCTCGACGGCGTCGAGCTCCCACTTGTGGAAGATCGCGAGGACCTCGTCGAGCCGGTCGCGCCGCGCGACGAGGAGCATCCGCTCCTGCGACTCGGAGAGCATGATCTCGTAGGGCGTCATGCCCGTCTTCGCGGACCGGCACCTTCGAGAGGTCGATCTCGACGCCGCTGCCGGCGCGTCCCGCCATCTCGAAGGTCGAGGACGTCAGGCCGGCGGCGCCCATGTCCTGGATCCCGACGACGGCGTCCGTCTGGAAGAGCTCGAGGCAGGCCTCCATCAGGAGCTTCTCGGTGAAGGGATCGCCGACCTGCACGGTCGGGCGCTTCTGCTTCGTCTCGTCGCCGGCGAACTCCTCGGAGGCCATCGTCGCGCCGTGGATGCCGTCGCGGCCGGTCTTCGAGCCCGACGTAGACGACGGGATTGCCGGCGCCCTTCCGCGCGGCCGCGGAAGATCCGGTCCTTCGCGAGCGAGCCCGACGTTCATGACGTTGACGAGGATGTTGCCGTTGTACGCCGGGTGGAACGTCGTCTCGCCGCCGACCGTCGGGATGCCGATGCAGTTGCCGTAGCCCGCGATGCCGCGCACGACGCCGTCCACGAGGTGCTTCATCCGCGGCGCGTCGAGCGCGCCGAAGCGCAGCGAGTTCGAGCGACGCGATCGGCCGCGCGCCCATCGTGAAGATGTCGCGCAGGATGCCGCCGACGCCGGTCGCCGCGCCCTGGTACGGCTCGATGAAGGACGGATGATTGTGCGACTCCATCTTGAAGGCGACGGCGAGCCCGTCGCCGATGTCCACGACGCCGGCGTTCTCGCCCGGCCCCTGGAGGACGCGCGGCCCGGTGGTCGGGAACGTCTTCAGGTGGACGCGCGACGACTTGTAGGAGCAGTGCTCGCTCCACATCGCGGAGAAGATGCCGAGCTCGACCAGGTTCGGCTCGCGGCCGAGGATCTTCGAGGATCCGCGCGTACTCCTCGTCAGAGAGGTTGTGCTCCCGGACGAGCTCTGTCGGTGATCATGCGGCGGTCAAGCCGGCGTACGATCGAGCGGACGCGCCCAGACGGGCGCGAGACGACCGACTCGAACATCTTGCGCCCCGCGTCGTTGCCGAGCAGGCCCTCGGCGCAGCGGTCCGGGTGCGGCATCAGGCCGACGACGTTTCCGCCCGCGTTGCAGATGCCCGCGATCCCGTCCGCGGCGCCGTTGGGGTTCGCGGCGTCGGTGACCTGGCCCTCGGCGTCGCAGTAGCGGAAGACGACCCGGCCCTCGCGCGCGAGAGCGCGTCGAGGACCTCGGGCGGCGCCGTGTAGTTGCCCTCCATGTGCCCGATCGGCATCTTGACGACCTGGCCCCGGCTCGTAGAGCGCGCGTGAACGGCGTCTCGACGTTCTCGACCCTGCAGAGCACGTCGCGGCAGACGTAGCGCAGCCCGCGGTTGACGCGCATCGCGCCGGGCAGGAGGCCCGCCTCGAGCAGCACCTGGAAGCCGTTGCAGATGCCGAGGACCGGGCCGCCGTCCTTCGCGAACTCCGCGACGCTGTCCATCACGGGCGAGAACCGCGCGAGCGCGCCGGCCCGCAGGTAGTCGCCGTAGGCGAAGCCGCCCGGCAGGATGACGGCGTCGGCGCCCTTCAGGTCCGTCTCGTGGTGCCAGACGTACTCGGCCTCGCAGCCGAGCAGATCCTTCGCGATGTGGTAGCAGTCCTCGTCGCAGTTGGATCCGGGGAAGACGACGATGGCGAACTTCATCCGCCGCCCGACTACCCCACGACCCTCACGTCGTAACCCTCGATGACGGTGTTCGCGAGGAGCTCCTCGGCCATCTTGCGCGCGTCGGCCTCCGACCGCCGTCGCGTCGGTCCCCGCGACGTCGATGAAGAAGACCTTGCCCGCGCGCACGTCCTGCACCGCGCTGTGGCCCAGGCGCGTCGAGCGCCGCGGCGATCGCCTTGCCCTGCGGGTCGAGCACGCCGGCCGCGGATAGACCCGGACTTCGACTTTCATGCGTCGAACGCCTCCGACCCCGCGATCTGGTCCGCGATCTCGAACGGGCACGTCGCAGCCCGACCGCTCGAGCGCCTCGCGCGAGCGCCGCGAGCGCGAGCGGCGGCGTGTTGTTGGTGCGCGAGAGATGCGTCGCGACGACGCGGCGCAGCCTCGGCCCGGCCGCGCGCCGCACGACCTCGGCCGACTGGCGGTTCGAGAGGTGGCCCCAGCCGCCCGAGATCCGGCGCTTGAGCGGCCACGTGTAGGGCCCGTCGCGCAGCATGTCCTCGTCGTGGTTGAACTCGAGCAGCAGCGTCGTCGCCTCGCGCAGGAACTCGACGAAGTCCGCCTCGGCCCGCCCGAGGTCCGACGCGATCACGACGCGCGCGTCGTCCGTCCTCGAACGCGTAGGCCACGGACTCGTTGGCGTCGTGCGGCGTCGCGAAGGCGCGGAAGCCGAGGTCGCCGACCCGACCCTCGCGCCCGGGGTCGATCCGCACGAACGGCGAGAAGAGGTCCCCCTCGAGCCCGATCGCCGACGCGGTGCCGCCCGTCGCGAAGACGGGACAGCCCAGCGCGTCGAGAACACGAGGGCGCCGGAGGAATGGTCCTGATGCTCGTGCGTCACGAAGACCGCGGCGATCGATTCGGCCGCCATGCCGCGCGCGACGATGCGCCGCTCGATCTCGCGTGCCGAGAGGCCGGCGTCGACGAGGACACGCGTGCCGCCGGATTCGACGACGCAGACGTTCCCGCCGGATCCCGACGCGAGGACGGTGACGCGCACCCGCAGAGATTAGCAAAATGATTCACGGCCTGTCATTTCTCCCCGGTCGAGCCGAAACCCCCGGAGCTTCGCCCCGTCGCGGGAAGCTCGCCCACGCGCTCGAGCGCCGCCCGGACGACGGGCGAGACGACGAGCTGCGCGATGCGGTCGCCGCGCACGATCACGACCGGCTCGGCGCCGATGTTGGCCACGATGACGCAGAGCTCGCCGCGATAGTCGCTGTCGATCGTGCCGGGAGCGTTGGGCAGGATCAGCCCCTTCTTCAGCGCGAGTCCGCTGCGCATGCGCACCTGACCCTCGTACCCATCGGGAATCGCGACCGCGATGCCGGTCGGGACGAGTGTCCGCCCGCCGGGAGCGACGACGAGCTCCGTCGAGACGGCGGCGCGCAGGTCGAAGCCTGCCGCGCCCGGCGTCGCGTACGAGGGCAGCTCCAGGTCTTCGCCGTGCGGCAGGACGCGGACGGGCACCGGAATCTCCACGCCGCGGATTCTTATCACGGCGCCTCCGGAGGACGGCGCGGAGCGTCCGCCCGCGGCTAGAGCGCCCGGGCGAGCTCGGGAGCCGAGAACGGCGGCCGGCCGACGTTGCCCACGATCGTCAGCGAGAGGACGCGCGGATCGAGCAGCCGCCGGGCTTCCTCTTCGATCTCCTCCCCCGTCACGGCGTCGACACGCCCCACCATCTCCTCCGCCGGAAGGACGCGGCCGTAATAGAACTCCTGCCGCGCCTGGAGCGACATCCGCGAAACGGTGGACTCGAGCGACAGGACGAGGTTGCCTTTGAGGTTCTCCTTGGCCCAGGCGAGCTCCTTCGGCCGCACCCCGTCGCGTTTCAGGCGCCGCAGCTCGCGGAGCGTGACGTCGAGCACGCGCGCGAGGTTCTTCGGCGCGCAGGCCGCCGTGATGGTCTCGTAGCCGCCGAGCCGGTAGGCGTTGAGCGACGAGGCCACCGAATACGCGAGCCCGCGCTTCTCGCGCACTTCCTGGAAGAGGCGCGAAGACATGCCCCCGCCGAGCACGATATCGAGGAGGTTCGCCGCATAACGCCGCTCCGAGGTCTGCGACGGCCCGGCCATGCCGAGACAGACGTGCACCTGCTCGAGCCCCTTCCGCGAACGCACCTCGACGTGCTGGTGCGGGCGCGGTGCGCCGGCCCGGCTCCCCCGCGGGCGGCCGCGAGACGGCCGCCGACGGAACAGCTTCTCGATCGCCTCGACGACGCGCGCCGCGCGCACGTGCCCGGCCACCGAGAAGATCAGGTTCCCGGGAACGTAGCGGTCACGATGGTACCGGTGCAGGTCCGTGACGCCGATCGATCGGACCGTCTCGACCGTGCCGAGGATCGGCTCGCGAGAGCGGATGCGTCTTCCAGAACGCGCGCACGAAGAGCTCGTGCACCAGGTCGTCGGGGTTGTCGTTGGCCTCGCCGATCTCCTCGAGGATGACGCCGCGCTCGACCTCGACGTCTTCGGACACGAAGGCCGGCGACAGCACGAGATCCGCCAGCAGGTCGAGCGCCGCCGCGAAGTTCGCGTCGAGGCTGTGCGCGTAGAAGCCCGTGTATTCCTTCGTGGTGAACGCGTCCACGTCGCCGCCCAGGCGGTCGATCTCGCGCGCGATGGCGACCGTCGAACGCCGGTTCGTGCGCTTGAAGAGGACGTGCTCGAGGAAGTGCGAGATGCCGCGCCGCGCCGGCGCCTCCTCCCCCGAGCCCGCGCGCACGAAGATTCCGAGCGCGAAGGAGCGAACGTCCCGCATCTCGTCGACGAGGACCGTCACACCGTTGGAAAGCTCGAACTTCTGAACCATTCGGGCCGGCTCTAGCAGGCTGCTGAAAAATGGATGCGGGCGTCGTGTCCGGCACTTTGCAAGCGGCGCCTGACGAGGGATTCTCGCAGAGCTTGCCTGGCGTCGCCCTTAGCGGCGCCGGCAAAGTGCCGTCCACCCTTCGGGTTACGGCGGCGCGAGGCCATCTCCGTCGTCATCGCTCCTCGCCGATGCGATGGCATCGCCTTCGTCGCGCTTCCTCGGATCTGACCCCGCGGCGCTCGTAACGCCATCCCACACCCCTTTTCAGCAACCTGCTAGTTGAAATTGCTCGGAGGTGGCGTCGGGAGGAGCGGGCCCGGCAGAGGTTTCGGCTGCGAGCCGACGGCGGCGCCCGGGATCTCGTTGTCGGCGTCTCCCGCGATGAACGACCACTCGTCGTAGTACTTGTAGCCGCGCCACTGCCGCAACCCTTCCTCGTGAACCTTCGAGCGCACGCCGACGATCGGCCCGTTGGCGGGCGCCTGGTTGGGCTGGCCGAAGGAGCTGAAGGCGCTCGGCGTCGGGGTCGGCGGAACCATCGGGGCGCCGGGCTGGCCCGGCTGCGGCTGGCCGGGCGGACCGCCGGCGGAGAACGGGACGGCGTCGGGCGATCCGAGGATGAGCAGCTTCCAGTTGTCGCAGCGGCACATCGGATCCTTCCAGAGCTTGCGGATCGTGCGCGGCCGGTTGTCCATCATTTCCTTCAGCGTGTTCGGGAACCGGCCATATCGCTTCTGGAACGCCTGGATCGCGCGGGCGTACTGTCGGCCGCGGAAGATCAGCTCCTCCTCGCGATCCCGCTTCATGATCGTGGACAGCAGCGGCCCGACGGCGGCGAGCAGGATCGTGAGAATGGCCATGCCGATCACGAGCGCCACGAGCGTGTAACCGGCCTCTGCGCGGCGCCCGACTACCACCTACCAGTCCTTGTACGACGTGCCGTCGAGGCCCTTGTCGGGCGATCCGCTGTGGATGTCCACGATCCCCGGCGTCGTGGGCTCGGTCGGCGTGGACGTCGACGACGTCTGGTCCTCGGGCGGCGCCTCTTCCATGGCGACCACCCACGTCTCGGCCGACTTCGTCATCGGATCGACCGGAATCTTGCGGATGTAGCCGTCCGTGACGAGCGTCTGGATGTCCGGCGGAAAGACGCCCTTGTCGCCGTGGTACTGGTCGATGACGCTGCGCAGCGTGAAGAGGTCTTCCTTCAGCGTCGCCTCGCGCGCGCGCTTCGGCGAGTCGCGCAACGCCGGCACCGCGATGGCGGCGAGGATGCCGATGATCGTCATGACGACGAGCAGCTCCAGCAGCGTGAAGCCCGATTGACGAGAACGGCGCATCACCAGTCCTTGTAGTACGTCCCGTCGGTCGCGCGGCCGTCCGACAGCGAGAAGACGTCGTAGACGTTCTGGCCGCCCCAGGACGTGGAGTCGGGCTCGTCCTGGTACGACCGCATGGCCCCACTCCGTCTTCTTCGTCATCGGATCGATCGGGATCCGGCGCAGGAACTTCTGCTTCTTGTTGAGCTGCCCGACGAGGGCCACCCCGTCCACGAGCGTCTTGAGGTCCGGCGGATAGCCCTCCGACCCGATCTGCACCTGGATCTGCCCGGTGTCGGAGTACTGCTTGTACTTGTCGATCGCGTCGCGAAGCAGACGCAGGTCGTACTTGAGCTCCATCTCGTTCTGCCGCTTGATCGAGTACTTGGCGACGGGAATCGCCATCGCGGTCAGGATCGCGATCATCGCGCAGACGACCGAAAGCTCGACGACGGTGAAACCCTGTTGCCGGCGGCGGCGCATGACTACTTCGTCACCTCGATGGTGGCCGACGATGAGCTGCCGGGCGCCTCGTCGAAGGAGAGAACCGACTTTCCGGGCGCGAGCGCGCGCAGGGTGATGCGGGCAACGGGCTTCGTTCCGGCGAGCGCGATCTCTCCCGGCAGCTGGAGCACCACGAGGCCGGGCTCGACGCGCGTCTCGGCGGCGGACGCGTCCGCGAGCACCGGCTGAACGCCGACGACGGAGACGACCGACGGATCGAAGCGCACGGCGAGCGCGGCCGGGGGCATCGAGTCTCCAGTCGCGCGCACCGACAGGGTCATCGTGTCTCCTGTCTTGAACGAGGCGGAGGGCGGATCGATGTCGAACACCGGCGGCGCCGCCTCGGCCGACGCCACCGAAACCGAGGACCCGGGCGCCGTCAGGGCCGCGCCCTGAGGCTGCGGCGGAGGCGTCGGCTGCGGGACGGGCTTCGCGAAGGGATCGTTCGGTCCGCTGCCCGGCGCGAGGTTGATCGCCGGCGGAGCGGTCTGGGCGGCCGGCGGCGGGGGCGTGTTCGGGGGCTGCCGGCGCTGGATGTCGAACGGCCCGTTGCCCGCCGCCGACTCGACGCGGGGCGCCCCCTGATAAGAGATGTTCTGGTCGGTCCCGACATAGACCGGCATCACGTCTTCCTCCGTGATGTCGGGGATGCGGATGATGTGGGGCGTCAGAGTTAGGACGATGTCCGTCGTCTGATCCTGCCGATTCGTGTTCGTGACGAGCCGTCCGATGATCGGAATCTCGGAGAGGAATGGGAGCTGCGTGTCGGTGCGCTTGCGATCCCGGCGGAAGAGCCCGGCGAGCAGGTTCGTCTCGCCGTCCTTCAGCCGGATGTTCGACGAGATCGTCCGCGTGCCGATGATCGGCAGCGGCGAGCCACCCTGCACCGGTACGCTGCCGCTGATCTGCGAGACCTCGACGGTGAGCTTCAACGTAACTTCCCGGTTGTGGTGGACACGCGGCTCCACCTCGATCTTGATGCCGACGTCCTGGTACTGGAAGGACGTCACGGGCACGATGTTGCCGCCGACGGTCGTGCCCGTGTTGAAAGTCGTCACGGGAATCGGCTGGCGGTCGCCGATGACGAGCTGCGCCTTCTGCCCTTCCGCGATCCGGAGCTGCGGCTGGGCGAGCAGCTCGGCCGCGCCCTGGTTCTTGATGAAGTTGTACGTCAGCGACGGGATCGCGAACCCGAACGAGTTGATGGAGAGCTGCTTCAGCTGGTTCCATGTGAACTGGCCCGCTGGAATCGCACCGCCGATGTTGCTCGTCCCTCCCGGCGCCGGCGCACTCACCGAAATCGAGTTCTGTGGTGTCAGCAGCGGCCCCAGGTCGAGCAGCTTGTCCGTGTTGACCTGCAGCAGCTCGACGTCCACGACGACCTCGGAGAGCTGCTTGTCGTTCTGCTCGATGATCCGCTCGGCGATCGCGACCTTGTCGGCCGTGTCACGCAGCGTGATCGAGTTCTCGGCCTTGTTGATCGAGATGCGTGTCGTCTGAAGGAGCGCCCGCAACGCGTTCGAGACCTCCGTCACGTCGCCGTTGGAGAGAAAGAACGTCCGGATGACGAGATCCTCGTAAGTCTTCCGGTTGGCCGGCGTGTCGGCCGCGATCAGCATCGTCTTCTCGTCGATGACCTTGTAGAAGTGGTTTTCCTGGCGGATGAGCGTCTCGAGCGCCGCCTGGAAGGGTAGGTTCGTGAGCACGATCGAGACGTTCTCGTCCTTCAGCTGCGGGTCGAAGATCACGTTGATTCCCGCCGCGGCCGCGAGCGACTGGTAAATCTGCTTGATCGGCTTGGCCTGAGGAAAGTTCAGGCTGATCGGCTTGTCGCTCGCGGGCTCGAGCATGGGCGGCCGCGCCCGGGCGCCGCGCGTCTTCTTCTTCAAGGTCTCGAGCTTGGTGTCGCCGTTTCTCTCCGCCGCCACCTTGGCGGCGTCCTCTCGGGCCTTGCGGAGCTCGACTTCGGCGTAGTCGTTCGTGGGATCGAGCAGCACGGTCTGCTCGAGCTCGACGATGGCCATCTCCGGGTTGCCTGAGGACCGGTAGAGTTTGCCCTTCTCGAAATGGAACTGGGCGGCCTTGAGCCTCACCCGGGCGAGCTCGTTGTGGTACTGGGGGTTGTTGGGCTGGATCTGCGCGGCCTGCTGGATCTTCAGCACGGCCACGTCCCATTGCTGGCGGTCTTCGGCGTCCTTGCCCTGCTCGTACGCGCGATAGGCCGAGCAGCCGGCCGCTCCCGCGAGTGCCACCGCCAACCCGACGATCCGTAGAAGCTTCATCAGCCGTTCCCTTTCGCCGCGAATTCCGGGCCGCGTCACTTTTCGATTCCCAGCCGCTTCGACGGCGCGTACGGAAATCCCAGGAACTCCACGTCGATCGACTCGTACCCGACCTTCTTCAATACGAAGCGCTCGAACACGGTGTCTCCCGCCCGTGCGTTCACGATCCTGTCCCCCGCCACGAGGACGGCGATCGGCCGTTCGCGCGGGCCGAAGCTCCCCATGAATTTGAACGGGATCGGCGGCGGCGCCGGCGTCGGCGTCGGTGTGGGCGCCGGCAGCGGGCCCACGAACTCCGCCGCGCCCGGTGGAGGCGGCGGCGGCAGCGTGGGAGTCGGGGTCGGCGGCGGCGGCCTGGTCGGCTCGCGCACGTCGAAGAGATCCCGCTCCGTGATCACCGATCCCCGCAACCGGGGCCGCAGATCCTCGGGCGAGAGCGCCTGGATCTCGTCGGGCGACACCGGAGTCGGCCCGCGTCCGCGCCGCTCCGCGGGAGCCGGGCGGTCCTTGTCGGGGTCGAGCGCGCCGCCTGCCGCCGCCGCGCCGGAGGCCGAGGTCGCCGATGACCGCTTGCCCGAGCCCGACCACTTCACGAAGACGAACAGGACGAGGAACACGGCCAGGAGGCCGAGCAGGAGGGTCTGGCGCTTGTTGGCGGAGGCGGCGGCCTTCACGAGGCCTTCCTCTGGCGCGCCGCGGCCGGCACGCTCCCCGTGGCGGGCGCCTTCGGAACCGGCGCCGCCTCCGGCTCTTCGACGAAGTACGTGCCGACGTCCATCCGCACCTGGACCGCGCCCGGCACGTCGGTCTGGCGGGAGATGCCGATGTCCCGGACGACAATCCAGCGCGGGCCCGTCTCGAAATAGTCGAGCAGGCGCTTGAAGCGCGCGTAGTCGGCGACGAACGAGAAGGCCGCCGTCATGTCCGACAGCGGCAGCTTCTTCATCGTCTTGATCCCGTAGGAGATCGAACCGGGCGCGATGCCGGCGCGCTTCAACGTCGCGTGGATCTCGTCCACGATCGGCGCCAGAGTCGCGCGGCGCGTGCCCACGCGCTTGCCGTAGAACTCCTGAATGGCCGCCGAGACCTGCGAGAGCCGGCGGCTCTGCCCGTCGAGGTGCGCGGCGTCCTTCTCCGCGGCAGCCACCGCGCCCTCGAGGGAGAGGCGGCGCGCCTCCAGAGCCTCCTGCCGGTCGCGCCCCGTGCCGCGGTACCAGAAGAAGAACGCCCCGTTCGCCGCGAGGAAGATTCCCGCGGCGAGGAGCCAGGCCGACCGGCGCCGCCAGGCCTCGAACACTCCGCTCACCGCGACCCCTGGGGCACGTAGCGCATCGAGATCGAAAACGTGTATCCCTCGGGCTCTCCCTTGTCCGGGCTCGACTCCCCGTGGAGCTCGATGTCGGAGAAGGCGGGGTCCTTGGAGAGCGCCGCGATCGCGTGGACGACGCTGTCGCCGGTCTTGCCGAGCACGGAGAGGTCGAGAGCCACCGCCTCCGGGGAATCGAAACGCGGCGACAGCCGCGAGAGGCGGACGTCCGGCGGAAGGGTCTTCTCGAGGCGCGCCAGGAGCACGAGCCACGAGAAGCGCCGCTCGCGCACGATCGTCTGGAGGCCCGCCGACTCCTCGGCGAGGCTCGAGAGCTTGTAGCCGTTCAACGCGGCGCGGGATTGCTCGCTCGCCTTCTCGGCGCGCGCTTTGCGCTCCTCGAGGGTCGCGATCTCCCGCCGGGTTCCCACGACCTGGCGCGAGAACGTCCAGTAGAGGTGGACGTTCACGCCGAAGAGAACGAGCCCGGCGAGCGCGCAGACGGCGATCGTCGCGAGGACCGGACGCTCGTCGCGGAAGGGTCGGGTGGCGAAGTTCCAGGCGGCGCTCATGAGCTCATCCCGCGGGTCGTCCTATCCACCGATCCACTGATCCACCTATCCACTCCAGACCGCCGCGAAGCCGGCCAGCAGCTCCGGCCGCGCCGCCAGGCTCCGATCGAACTCGGCGTCGGCCCCGAAGAGCGGTCCCGACAGCGCGACGGGCGTCACTGGAAGCGCCGGAAGAGGCGGAAGGGGCGTCGCGGCGCCGGCTCCCCGCTCGTCGTGCACGAAGACCGCCGCGAGCCCCGGCCCCTGAAGCTTTTCCTGGTAGTAGGACAGCGACAGGCGAAGCTCCTGCTCGTGCGCCTCCGGCTCTTCCTCTTCCGGACGCTGGCGGAAGAAGAGCGGCGCGCTTCCTCGCGCGATCAGAAACGACAGAGAGCCGGCCGCGCGGTGGAGCAGCGCGTAGTCGCCGCCCGCCTTCGCGGAGAGAAGCGGCGCCGCTCCTTCGAAGAGGGCGAGACTCGCGGGCGAGAGCCGGCCCACGCGCACGCCGAGGCTCTCGAAGGAATGTTCGATCGAAGCGATCGTGTCGGCGGGAGTCGCCGCCACGAGCAGCCGCTTGCCCTGCGTGGTCGGCATCTCGCGGAACGCGACCGCGAGCTCGGCGGTCACGCCGGGCAGAAGCTTCTTCAACTTCCAGCGCACCATCTCCTGCGCCCCGGCGTCGTCGGCCGGGATCGTGTCGAAGTCGATCGAGAGCATCCGCGCCCAGGAGTCGGGAAACACGACCGACGCCCGCGACAGGCGGTCCTCCGAGAGACGGCGCGCCGCGGCGACCGCCTCCGCCAGCGCCTCCCGGGTGAACAGCGGCGTGCCCGAGGCGGACGCCCCGACCGATCCCGCCGGATAGGAGAAGCTTCGCGCCTCGGCGAAGCCCGGCGGATCGCGTCGCACGTTCCCGTACGTCACGCCGTCGGCGAGCAGGCAGAAGAAGTGCGGCGGAACGATGGGGCGCAAGAAGGGAATGTTCATCCGAGCTCCGGTCCACCACAGGGGGACGAGATCTCCCGCAGGAGAGCCTCGAAAACGGCACATATCGGCATCGTCCCATCGGGCCGGAAGGACCCTGTGCCGTTTTCGCGGAGCGTCGGCCCGGCCGTCGATTCATCGACCGAGGCCGACGCGTCTCTCCGAGGGAGATCGGACCCTAATCCACAAAGGTCACCTTGTTGATTTCCTTCAAAGTCGTCCAGCCTTCGAAGACCTTCTCGAGCGCCGCGTCGCGCAGGAAGAGCATGCCCTCCTCCTTGGCGGCCTTCTTGATGTCGGCCGCCGGCCGCCGCTCGAGGATCAGCCCGCGGATCCGGTCGGAGATGTCGAGCAGCTCCGCGATCGCCATCCGGCCGTGAAAGCCGCGTGCCCTCGCACTCGAGGCACCCCTTCCCCTCGTAGAAGACCCGTGGAGCCCATCGCGTCGGGATCGAGGCCCGCCTCCAGGATCACGTCGCGGCTGAGCGTCACCGGCTCCTTGCAGTGAACGCAGATCTTTCGCACGAGCCGCTGCGCGAGGACGCAGTTCAGGGCCGACACGAAGTTGTACAGCTCGACCTTCATGTTCAGGAAGCGGCCGAGCACGTCCACGACGTTGTTGGCGTGAACGGTCGTGAAGACGAGGTGGCCCGTCAGCGCCGACTGGACGGCGATCTGCGCCGTCTCCTCGTCGCGGATCTCGCCCACCATGATCTTGTCCGGGTCGTGCCGCAGGATCGACCGCAGCCCGCGCGCGAAGGTCAGCCCCTTCTTCTCGTTGACCGGGATCTGCGTGATACCCCGGAGCTGGTATTCGACCGGATCCTCGATCGTGACGATCTTGTCCTCGACCGACTGGATCTCCGAGAGGCAGGCGTAGAGCGTCGTCGTCTTGCCCGAGCCCGTCGGCCCCGTCACGAGCACCATGCCGTAGGGCTCGCGGATGAACTTGCGCAGCTTCTTCTTCGTCTCGGCGTCGAATCCGACGACCTCGAGGGACAGGCTCTTGAACTCGGCGTTGGCCGACTCCTTGTCCAGGATGCGGATGACGGCAGTCCTCGCCGTGGACCGTCGGCATGATCGAGACGCGGAAGTCGATCGTGCGTCCCCGGACGCGCAGCTTGAAGCGCCCGTCCTGCGGGACGCGCTTCTCGGCGATGTCGAGCTCCGACATGACCTTGATGCGCGAGATGATGGTGCCGTGGTGCCGCTTGTCGATCGGCTCCATCGCCTGGTAGAGCACGCCGTCGATCCGGTACTTGATGATGACGACGTTCTCCTGCGTCTCGATGTGGACGTCCGAGGCGCGGCGCTGGATCGCGTTGAAGACGATCGAGTCGACGAGCTTGATGATCGGCGACGCGTCCTGCGTGATCCGATCGATCGTGAGGGTCTCTTCGCCCTCCTCGTCCTCGGACACGAGCTGCATGCGGAACTCTTCGGTCGCCTCGTCGAGCACGCGCTGGGAGGACTCGCTCTTCTGAAGGATGTCGTTGATCGCCGTGCGGCTGCCGACCTTGAGCTTCAGAGGGAGTCCGGCCAGAAGCTCCAGCTCGTCGAGCTTCACGACGTCGGCGGGATCGGCGCAGACGATCGTGAGCGATTTCTCCGTGCGCTTCTCCGGGATGAACGCGTAGCGCAGCATCCATTCGACCGGAATCGACCGGAAGAGCTCGGCGTCCACGCGGACGGACGCGACGTCGACGTACGGCAGACCCAGACGCTCGGCGAGAGCCTGCGCGTGCGCCTCCCCTTCGACCGCGGCCACGAGCGCGTTGCCGTTGACACCTTTGACGATGGCCGCCATTTCGTTACCCCTTGACCTGCGACATCAGGCGGAAGATCGGCAGGTAGACCGAAAGGAGGATCGTCATGATCACGCCTCCCATGATCACGAGAATGACCGGCTCGACGAACGAGATGACGCGCGCGAGCAACGTCTCGATCTCCTCGTCATAGAACTCCGAGACGGACGACAGCATCTCCTCGAGCGCGCCCGGACTGTTCGCCGACCTTCACCATCTCGATCGTCAGGTTCGTGAAGAGCCCGGTGTCCTCGAGCGCCTTCCAGAGCTCGCCGCCTTCGCGCACGCGCGGCACGACGTCGCGCACGCGGCGCGAGAGGAACCGGTTGCCGATCGCGTCGCCCGCGTTCTCGAGGGCCGGCACGAGCGGCGTCCCGCCGCCGAGCAGGGTCGCGAGGCTCCGCGTGAACTGCGTGATTCCGAACCGCCGGAAGATGCCCCCGATGATCGGGATCCGCAGCAGAATCCGGTCGCCCCACTCGGCGCCCGCGTTGGTCCGGATCCACCGCGTGCCGAAGAAGGCCGCGGCGCCGAGCGCGGCCGCGATCCACAGGATGTTGTCACGCAGGAAGCCGGCCGTCCGGATCACGACGATCGTCAGCAGCGGCAGCTCGCCGCCGAACTCGCCGAAGAAGTCCTGGAACTTCGGAATGACCACGGTCATGAGGATCGCGATGAGGATGATCGAGAGCAGAATCAGGATCGCGGGATACACGAGCGTCGAGAGGACCTTGCGCGACAGCGCCACGACCGTCTTTTGATATTTGAGGTACCGGCGGAGCACGCTCTCGATCTCGCCGGATTTCTCGCCCGCCTTGAGCGACGTCGAATAGAGCCGCGGGAAGAGATTCCCCTGCTCCGCGAACGCCTCCGAGATCGAGGCACCCGAGTTGACACGCTCCTTGACGTCGGCGAGCACGCGCCGGAGCACCGGGCTCTGCTGGCGCTCGAGCAGGATGTCGAAGGAATGCACGACCGGCAACCCCGCCTTGAGCAGCGCGATCAATTCCTGGTTGAAGATCAGGAACGCCGACATCTTGATGCGGCCTTTGCGGCCGGAGGCGCCCCGGGATAACGAGAGGCCCTTGCGGCGGATCTCGAACACATGGCCGCCGCGGCGCTCGACCTCCGTGCGGGCGAGGCCGGCGTCGCGGGCGAGGACCGCCTCCTCGGCGATCGAGCCGTCGGGCCATCCCGTCCGGACGACGAACTGCGGGCTCACGGACGCTTCTCCACCGTCTTCGAGCCGCCGGCGCCCTTCCCGGCCTCGCCGCGCGGCAGCTCCTGGGCGAGCACGATGAGGATGAGCGCGCTCTTCGACTGTTCCTCGCGCGAGGCGCCGACGACGAGCGTCTGATTGAGCGTGATGGGCATGGCGGCCCGGTAGAGCGGGGTCAAGGTCACGCGCCCCATCTGATCCGCCACGCGCACCCGGGAGAGCGTGAACGGCGAAAGCAGGAGGTCGTCGCCACTCGCCGCGGGTCCGATCGAGAACGAGAGCGCGTAGTCGTCCCCGAGGCGGCAGTCGACGCGCCGCCCCTCGACGCCGCGCAGGACGGTCGAATCGATCAGCGCGTAGTCTTTGAACTGGAAGAGCGACTTGAGCTTGGTCCCGAGGCCGCCGATCTCCTGCCCCATCGAGCCGGCCGGGACGTCGGCCCGCGCGCGCACGAGCTTGACGGCGAATGTGAAGCCGCGCGGGGGGACATCGAAGTCGGCCAACACCTTCGCGATCTTCTTGAGGCCGTCCTCCCGGTCGGTCACGGTCATCGCATTCAGGCGCTGCGTCAGCGTCACGGACGCGGCGTCGGAGAGGAGCGGCCGGATCAAGAGCGCTGCTTCCTCGACGCGCCGGTACTTCAACTGGAAGACCTTGATCGACAGATCGTCGGCCGCGCGAAGGCGGACGGCGCAGAGCACGAGAAGAGCGGCGGCGGTGAAAAGGATCTTTCTCATTCGTTTCCTGGCGCCGGACTCCGGTCCCCGCGCCCCGAGGCGCCCGCGCCGATTCGGATCAGATGTCGAGCGAGCCATCCACGATCCAGACCACGCGCGGCTCGCCCGCGCCCGGATTCCAGTCGTAGACGGTCGCTCTACCGGACGCCTTCGGCGCGCCCTCGGGCGAGGCGACGACGGATACGCCGGGCGAGGCACTCCCGCCGGCGGAGGCGGCCTCGTCGGACTTCACGGACGGCGCAGACGGGGTGGACGGCACGGAACGGGGCGGACCCGAGGAGATGGCGAGCGTCAGGAGGAGCACGGCCGCGACGGCGGCGGCGCGAGCACCGTGGCGGCCCGGGCGGGACGTCGCCGGAGGCGCGATCCGGCGCTCGGCCTGACGGAGCGCGATTCCCGCGCGAACGGACTCGACGACGGAGGCGACCTCCGCCGATGAGACCTCCCGCGGATTGGCGAAGGCGAAGAGGAGCGTCGGGTCGGCCGCGCCCGCCTCCGCGCGGCAGGCCGCGCAGACGGCCAGGTGATTGCGCACCGCGCGCCGCTCCGATTCGCCGAGCGACTCCGCGAGATACTCCGGCAGGGCCGCGCGCGTCCGTTCGCAGAGAGCGGTCACGACTTCGTCTCCGGACGGAGCAGCCCCGGGTAGAGCCGGGCGATCTCGCGGCGCAGGATGCGCCGGGCGTTGAAGAGGTGATTGCGCACGGTCGACTCGCCGCAGTTCAGGATCTCGGCGATCTCTTTCGTGTCGCGATCCTCCATCTCCCGCAGAACGAACGCCGCCTTCTGCTTGGCGGAGAGGCGGTGCGAGACGCGCTCGAAGAGGCGCTCGAGCTCGCCGTCCTCGGCGGCGCGTGTCGTCTCGAGGCTCGTCGACTCTTCGCGCTGGCGGACGAGGTGGAGCGTGGCGCCGTGGGCCCGCTCGCGCGAGCGGGAGCTCCGCAGGAAGTCGATCGCGAGGTTCGTCGCGATCCGGTAGAGCCAGGTGTTGAAGGACCAGGTCGCGTCGTAGCGGGCGAGCTGCTCCCAGACGCGCAGGAACACCATCTGCGCCACGTCGCGCGCGTCCTCGGGGTTGCCGACGACACGGCGCGCCACCGCCAGGACCGCCGGGGTCTTGCGGGCCACGAGCGCCTCGAAGGCGAGAAGGTCTCCCCCGCGGGCCTCCGCCACGAGCTCCCGGTCGGTCGCCTGCGCCGTCTCCTGGCGCCGGCGGCTTTCGCTGTAGACGAGCTCCATCGGCTCTCTATACGGAGCCGGCGGCGGCGGCGTTGGGGGCTTTTCGTCCACCATAACCTTTTGAATGGTAAAGCCTTGAACCTCTTGGAGCAAGCCCGGCGCCCGGTCATAATCCGTGGGTGCCTCTCTACCGGCTCCTGTCGGCGCTCGCCCTGATCTTCTACGCGCCGTGGGCGCTCCTGCGATCGCTCACCGGACGGCGGAAGCTCGGCGACGTGCGCGGCCGCCTCGGGAACACCGCCTATCCGAACTCGGATGGAGGCGTCTGGATCCACGCCGTCTCCGTCGGAGAGGTCGGCGTCGCGCGCAATCTCCTCGCGGCGCTCTCCCGACGGCACCCCGAACGCCGCCTCGTCCTCTCGGTCACGACCGCCGCCGGCCGCGAGCTCGCGCCGCGCGTGCTCCCGCCCTCGGTGCCCGTCTTTCCGTTCCCGTTCGACCTCGCCGGACCCGTCGAAAAGGCTTTCGACGCGGTCCGGCCGGACCTCGTGCTCCTGACGGAAACGGAGATCTGGCCGCTCTTTCTCGAACGGGCCGCGGCGCGGGGCATCCCGGTCGCCCTGGTCAACGGACGCCTCTCGCCGCGCTCCTTCGGCCGTTATGCGCTCGTGCGCGGAGCGCTGTCCGCGAGCCTCGCGCGGATCGCCCTCTTCGCGATGCAGAGCGCCGCCGACGCCGACCGTGCCGTCTCGCTCGGCGCGCCGGCGGATCGGGTGCGCGTGACCGGCAACGTGAAGTACGACATGCCCGAGGCGCCGTCGTTCGCCGACGCCGGACGCCTCTCGGCGGCGGCCGCCGGACGGCCGGTCCTCGTCGCCGCCTCCACGGCGGAGGGCGAAGAGGAGCTCGTGCTCGCGGCCTGGCGCGGGCTCGAGCCGCGGCCGCTCCTCGCGATCGCGCCGCGCCGCCCGGAGCGCTTCGAGGCCGTCGCCTCCCTCGTCGAGAAGAGCGGGCTCTCGCTCGTGCGGCGCTCCTCGCCCGATCGGACGGCGGTTCGCGCGGACGCCTATCTCCTCGACTCGATCGGCGAGCTCGCGGCGCTCTATCGCGAGGCGCGCCTTGTATTCCTCGGCGGCAGCTTCGCGCCGGTCGGAGGGCACAATCCGATCGAGGCGTGGGCGGCGGGTGTTCCGGTCGTCGTCGGCCCGCACACCGAGAACTTCGCCGACATCGTCGCCGACGGAAAGGCGCGCGGATTCCTCCGGCAGGTCGCGGCACCCGCTGGATTGGCGCCGGAGCTCGCTCGCGAGCTCGCCGACGGCGCGGCGACCGCCGAGTCGGGCGCCCGCGCCCGACGCTTCGTCGAGGAGAACCGCGGAGCGGCGGCGCGGACGATCGATCTGCTCGCACCGTTCCTCGACGCCGGACGGCGGCGCCAGGCGGCGACGTGACGCTGCTCGAGCCGGTGTCCCGCGTCTGGGGCTCGATTCTCGAGGCGCGGGCGCGCCTCTACGCCGAGGGCCGGCTGCCGGCGAAGCGACTGCCGCATCCGACGGTCTCCGTCGGCAACATCACCTTCGGCGGAACCGGCAAGACGCCGTTCGTCGAATGGCTCGCGCGGCGCTTCCGCTTCGAGGGACGCCGTCCCGCGATCCTCTCCCGCGGTTACGGGCGGCGCTCCCGCGGAGTCGTCGTCGTTTCGGAGGGCCAGGGACCGCTCGTCGACGCGGCCCGAGGCGGCGACGAACCGGTCGAGCTCGCCCGGAAGCTCCCCGGCATCATCGTCGTCGTCGCGGAAAAGAGGGCCGAGGCCGCGGATGAAGCGGCCCGGCTCGGCGCCGACCTCTTTCTCCTCGACGACGGCTTCCAGCACCTCGCCGCACGGCGCGACGTCGACATCCTTCTCCTCGACGCCCGCGATCCCTTCGGGGGCGGCGGTCTGCCGCCGGGCGGGCGGCTGCGGGAGCCGCTTTCGGCGCTCGCGAGGGCCGACGCCTTCGTCTTCACGCGCATCGACCGCGCTGAGCCGCCGGCGGCCGCGCGCCGGGCCCTCGCGGCGGCGCGGCCCGAGGCGCCGGTGTTCACGGCGCGCCTGCGGGCGGAGGGGCTCCGCGACGAGAACGGCGCGCCGGTGGCCGCGGGCTCGCTCGGCGCTCGGCGCGCGCTCGCCGTCTGCGGGGTGGCCGATCCCGCCGGCTTCGCGGCGAGCCTCGCCGAGCTCGACCTCGCGGCGGAAGAGACCCTCGTTTTCCGCGATCACCAGGTCTACGGAGGCCGCGAGCTCGCCCGGATCGCCGCCGCAGCGGAGCGGACCGGCGCCTCGTGGATCGTCACGACGGAGAAGGACGCGGTGAAGCTCTGGGGGCGGACCACAACGCCGATCGTCGCGATCCGGCTCGAGGTCGAGGTCGTCGAGCCGGGGTTTTTCCCGTTCCTCGCCTCCCGGATCGCTCCCGCCGCCGCGGGCCGCGAGGCGGGATGAGGACTTCGCCTTCCGCCGTCTTCGACGACGGCACGCTGGCGCTCGCCCGGCGAACCCGGCGCCGGCGCGGCTCGCCGGTCCGCCACGCGATCGAGCACGCGGCGTTCCTCGCCATGGCCGGGACGCTGCGCCTCCTCCCCCGCGGGACGGGCGCCCGCTTCGGACGGCTTGCCGCGCCGCTCGTGCTCCGCATCGCGCCCCGCCGGCGCCGCATCCTGCTCGAGAACCTCGCGCGCGCATTCCCCGAGAAGACGCACGCGGAGCTGCGCCGGATCGCGCGGGACTCGCTGCGGAATCTCGGCGCGGCGTTCTTCGAGTTCCTCGAGGTCTCGCGCTGGACTCCCGAGGACCTGGCCGCGCGGGTGCGGTACGAGGGCGTCGAAAACCTCGAGGCCGCGCGGCGGCGCGGCAAGGGGGTCGTGCTCCTGTCGGCCCACTTCGGCAGCTGGGAGCTCGGGGCGCTCGCCGCCGGCCGCCTCGGCGAGCCGATCGCGTCGGTCGTCCGGCCGCTCGACAACCCGCGGCCTCGAAGCGGAGCTGACGCGCCGGCGGACGCGCTTCGGCAACGGCGTGATCGCCAAGCGCGAGGCGCTGCGCGAGATGCTTCGCGCCATGCGCGAGAACCGGACCGTGGCGATCCTGCTCGATCAGAACGTCATGCCCGACGAGGCGATCTTCGTGCCTTTCTTCGGGCGCCTCGCCGCGACGACTTCGTCCGTCGCGCTCCTCCAGCGCAAGACCGGCGCCGCGGTCGTTCCGGTCTTCACGTGGCCGGACTCCGGAGGCGGCTGGCGGCTCGGATTCGAGACCCCGATCCTTCCGGAAGAGTTCGCGGCGGGCGATCCGGGCCGCGCCGAGGTCGTGCGCCGAGCGACCGCGCGCTACGCCGAGGTCACCGAGGCCGCGATTCGGAAGGCGCCGGTGGCGTGGCTGTGGTTACACGACCGCTGGAAGACGAGGCCGGTGGAGTAGTTATCAGTTCTTAGTTGTCAGTTGTCAGTTCCGGAACCATGAACTGAAAACCGAGAACTGCGAACTTCCCTCCTACTTAAGCTCGCTGTTCCAGTAAGCCACATCCAGAAAGTTCCGCCAGGCCGGATGGAACTTGTTCGCGCCGAAGTGCCCGACCGGATGCCAGCGCGGCTTCTTCGGATGCGCGATGAGCTTCATCGACGCTTCCTGCGGCGTGCGGTTGCCCTTGCGCACGTTGCACGCGAGGCAGGCGCAGACGACGTTCTCCCAGGACGAATTGCCGCCGCGGGAGAGCGGGATGACGTGATCGAGCGACAGCTCGGCCGATGGGAACTTGTGCCCGCAGTACTGGCAACGGTTCCCATCGCGCACGTAGATGTTGTGGCGCGAGAACTTCACTTCCTGCCTCGGGAGGTGGTCGTAGTCCTTGAGCGCCACCACGCGCGGAATACGGATCGCCATCGACGGCGTCAGAACGACCTCGTCCTGGGGCTGCGGCGGGATGTCGCACCAGTTCTCGAACTCGTAGGTCGAGTAGTCCGGCAGGACCGCGCGCACGTGGCCCTTGTAGAAGAGCGAGAACGCCTTGCGGACGGACGTGACCTGCACCGCCTGGAAGACGCGATTGAGGACGAGGACGTTCGAGTCGAGCATTGGCGTTGCGGTTTCCCGGTATCTCCGGAGGCCGATCATTATAATCCGCTCATTCCATGGCTTTTGACGTCACGCGCGACCGGCTCCTCGGGCTCGTGGCCTCCTTTTCCGGGCGCCGGGTCGCGGTCGCGGGCGACTTCGTCCTCGACCGCTTCGTCTACGGCCATCCCCGGCGCATCAGCCGCGAAGCGCCGGTCCTCATCCTCCGCTTCGCGCGCGAGGAAAGTCTCCCGGGCGGCGCCGGCAACACCGCCGCCAACGTCCGCTCCCTCGGCGGCGCGCCGATCCCGGTCGGCGCGATCGGCGGGGACGACGAGGGCCGCGCGCTCCGGCGGAGCTTCGAGGAGCGCGGCATCGCGACGGGAGGCCTCCTCGAGGTTCCCGGCTACGCGACGCCATCGAAGACCCGAATCCTCGGCGGCGCGCCGCATGCGATCAAACAGCAGATCGTGCGATACGACCGTGGCGAGCCCCTGCCCGCGGATCTCCGGATCACCGACGCGCTCGCCGGCAGTCTCGCGGACGCGGCGCGGGGCGCGGCGGGAGCGATCGTGTCCGACTACGCTTATGGGGCCGCCTCGCCGGCGTCCGTCGCGGCGCTGCGGGCGGCGCTCCCCGCCGGCGCGCCGATCCTCGTCGATTCGCGGCATGCCCTCCTCTCCTACCGCGGCGTGGACGCCGCCACGCCGAACGAAGAAGAGCTCGAGGAGAGCGCCGGCGCCGTGTTCGGGGATTCGGAGGAGGCGCTCTCGCGGGCCGCCGCCGACATGGCGAAGAAGATCGGATGTCGCACCCTCCTCGTCACCCTCGGCTCGCGCGGGATGGCGCTCTTCGACGGGCCCGGGCCGCCCCGCCGCATCCCGGTCCACGGGACGGATCAGGTGGCCGATGTCACGGGCGCGGGCGACACCGTGCTCGCGACATTCGCGCTCGCGCTGGCATCCGGAGCCACCGCGCTCGAGGCCGCGCTGCTGGCCAACTTTGCCGGCGGCGTCGTCGTCATGAAGATGGGGACGGCGGTGGTGACCGCCGAGGAGCTGAGAGGGGCGATCGCATCGGACAGAACGATTCTCGCGTGAAGACACGAGCTGTCATGAGCTGTCAGCTGTCAGCTATCAGCTATCAGCTATCAGCTATCAGCCGGACATGACCCTTCGCCCTCTGGCTGAAAGCTAAGAGCTGAGAGCTGACAGCTTGAAAATCCTCATCGTCCGCCTCTCCGCCTTCGGCGACATCGTCCACGCGCTTCCGCTCGCCGCCAACGCGGTGCGCGCGGGCGCCTCGGTCGGATGGCTCTGCGAGGCCC
Organism: uncultured Acidobacteriota bacterium; assembly: GCA_963708395.1. GTDB lineage: Bacteria > Acidobacteriota > Thermoanaerobaculia > UBA5066 > Gp7-AA6 > DATBFU01. Next base: position 61,509 of record CAVPSG010000003.1, read on the forward strand.
GCTACCAGGAGCTGCTCGAAGGGAACCCCAACGTCGGTCGCCTGTTCCTCGCCGACACACGCGGCTGGCGCCGCAAGCCGGCGGAGGGCGGCACCCGATCGGCGTTCGCGCAGATGCGCGCGCGAGCTCGCCGCCTTCGGCGCCGACTACACGATCGACGTGCAGGGACTCTGGAAGTCCGCGATCCTCGCCCGCGCGGCGCGCGCCCCGGTCGTCGGCTTCGACGCATCGGAACGCCGCGAGGGACTCTCGTCCCTTCTGCGTCGCGAAAGGTGCGCCGCCGCCGGATTCGTCGCGCCACATCGTGGACCGCAACCTCGCGCTCCTCTCGGCCGTCGGCATCCCCGTCGTCGAGCCCGCTCCGGACGCGCGCTACCTTCTCGCGGCGCCGAGCGCCGAGGCTGCCGAGTTCCTGGCGTCGGTCCGGCGCCCCTACGCCCTCTACCATCCGGGCGCTGGCTGGCCCGAAAAGCGATGGGGCCCGGAGAAGCTCGGCAGCGGTCGCCGCGCGCGCTCGAAGCGCGATGCGGGCCTCTTCCCCGTCATTTCCTGGGGACCGGGAGACGAGGCGGTCGTCGCGATCCTGCGAAACCGCGCTGCCCGACGCCCGACGCGATGCCGCGGCTTTCACCCGCGCTCTCGCGCACGTCGCCGCGGGCGCGGCGCTCTTCGTCGGGAAATGACACCGGACCGCTCCATCTGGCCGACGCCCTCGGCACGCCGACGCTCGCGCTCTTCGGCCCGACGGACCCCGCCCGCAAGGGCCCTATCGTGGACGCGTCACTCGAGTTCGATGACGTCCACGACGGTGGCCGAGGTCGCGCCGGAAGAGCCGGCCCGAAATCGTCGCGATCGCCCGCGCGCCCTGACCGCGCGCCGCCCTTTGACTCGGCGCCCGACGCCTTACCATCTTCCAAATCCATGGTCGTCAAGTTAGGGGATCTGCTTCTCAAGGCGAAGCTGATCACGCAGGAGCAGCTCGAAGCCGCGCTGAAGACTCAGCGCGAAGAGGGCGGCAAACTCGGCGAGGCCCTCGTTCGCCTGGGCGCCGTGTCCGAGAGCGACATCACCGAGACGCTGTCGCAGCAGTACGGCGTCCCCTCGATCAACCTCGAGCACTTCGAGATCGATCCGGGCGTCATCAAGATCATCCCGGCCGAGGTCGCGCGCAAGTACGGTGTCCTCCCGGTGAACAAGACGGGCGCCACGCTGACGATCGCGATGGGCGACCCGACGAACGTCTTCGCCATGGACGACATCAAGTTCATGACCGGCTACAACGTCGAGCCGGTCGTGGCCTCCGAGGTCGCCCTCGAGCGAGGCGATCGACAAGCACTACGGCACGCCGCGGTCCCTCGTGCTCAAGGAGAAGGCGCAAGCCGCGGCGGCGGCGTTCGCTGCTCGGGACGGCGAACCTCGAGGACGTCGATGGCCGCGGCCGGCGCTGACGTCGACGACATGGCCGGGGTCGGCCTCGGCGAGATCGACCTCGACGAGATCGCCGGGATCGACGACGGGCGCCGACGTCGACGTGCTGAAGCAGGACGAGGACGACGAGATCGACCTCGGCGGACCTCGCCAAGTCGACCGAGGCCGCGCCGGTCATCAAGCTCTCGAACCTGATCCTGATCGACGCCCTGAAGCGCGGCGCCTCGGACATCCACATCGAGCCCTACGAGAAGGAGTTCCGCGTCCGGTTCCGCATCGACGGCGTGCTCTACAACGTCATGGCGCTGCCGATGAAGCACGCGCGACCCGCTCGATCTCGCGCCTGAAGATCATGGCGAAGCTCGACATCTCCGAGAAGCGCCTGCCGCAGGACGGCCGCATCAAGATCCGGCTGCGCGTCGAGGAGCGGTCGCGCGACCTGGACTTCCGCGTCTCGACGGTCCCGACGCTGTTCGGCGAGAAGGTCGTCCTGCGGCTCCTCGACAAGACGAAGCTGCAGCTCGACATGACGAAGCTCGGCTTCGAGCAGGAGTCGCTCGCCGCTTCAAGGACGCGATCGACCGGCCCTACGGCATCGTGCTGGTGACCGGGCCCGACCGGCTCGGGCAAGACGACCACGCTCTACTCGGCGATCGCCGCGCTCAACGACCCGACAGTCAACATCATGACCGCCGAGGACCCGGTCGAGTTCAACCTCGCCGGCATCAACCAGGTCCAGATGCACGAGCAGATCGGCCTCGACTTCGCCGCGGCGCTGCGCTCGTTCCTGCGCCAGGACCCGAACATCATCATGGTCGGCGAGATCCGCGACTTCGAGACCGCGGAGATCGCGGTCAAGGCCGCGCTCACCGGCCACCTCGTGCTCTCGACGCTGCACACCAACGACGCGCCCTCGACCGATCAAGCGCCTGATGAACATGGGCATCGAGCCGTTCCTCGTCGGCGACCGCGGTGAACCTGATCTGCGCCCAGCGCCTCGTGCGCCGCATCTGCTCGGACTGCGCCGAGGAGGTCGAGACGCCGCCGCAGACGCTGATCGAGGTCGGCTTCGCGCCCGACGAGGTCAAGACGCTTCAAGATCAAGCGGGGCCGCGGCTGCGAGCAACTGCAACAGACCGGCTACAAGGGCCGCGTCGGGCTCTACGAGGTCATGGAGTTCTCCGACGAGATCCGCGACATGATCCTGTCGGGCGCCTCGGCGGTCGAGCTCAAGCGCAAGGCGATCGAGGAGGGCATGCTGACGCCTCGCGCATGGCCGGCCTCCAGAAGATCCGCGAAGGCGTCACGACGCTCGAGGAAGTCCTCCGCGAGACGGTCCTCTAGGACAGGGATCAGCGTCGCGCCGAATCCCGGCACTCGCTTCTGAACGATCCGCTTCTTCACGCTCCTAAACTACGACACAATGTCTGACCTGGGGACCGATGGCCAGCGATACCACGCTGCATCAGCTGCTGAAGCCGATGGTCGAGAAGGGGGCGACCGACCTCCACGTCACGACGCAACTCGCCGCCGCAGGTCCGGATCGACGGCAAGCTCGGCCGCTGCCCTACCCGCCGCTGACCGCCGCCGAGACCAAGCAGCTCGGCTACTCGGTCCTGACCGACGCCCAGAAGCATCGCTTCGAGGAGAACCTCGAGCTCGACTTCTCCTTCGGCGTCAAGGGCCTGGCGCGCTTCCGCGCCAACATCTTCATGCAGCGCGGCGCCGTCGGCGGGCGTCTTCCGGCAGATCCCCTACGAGATCCTCGGCTTCGAGCGAGCTCGGGCCTGCCGCCGGTCGTCGAGACGCCTCTGCGAGAAGCCGCGCGGCCTGGTCCTGGTCACCGGGCCCGACCGGCTCCGGCAAGTCCACGACGCTCGCGGCGATGATCGACAAGATCAACCGCGAGCGCCACGAGCACATCGTCACGATCGAGGACCCGATCGAGTACCTGCACTCGCACAAGAAGTGCGTCGTCAACCAGCGCGAGCTGCACGCCGACACGCACTCGCTTCACGAACGCGCTCGAGTCCGTCCTGCGCCAGGACCCGGACGTCGTGCTGATCGGCGAGATGCGCGACCTCGAGACGATCGAGGCGGCGCTGCGCATCGCCGAGACCGGCCACCTGACCTTCGCCACGCTGCACACCAACTCGGCGGCGTCAGACCATCAACCGCATCATCGACGTCTTCCCGGCGCACCAGCAGTCGCAGATCCGCGCGCAGCTGTCGTTCGTGCTCGAGGGCATCCTCTGCCAGTCGCTGCTGCCGCAAGGCGAGCGGCAAGGGGCGCGCGCTGGCGCTGGAGATCATGGTCCCGAACGCCGCCATCCGGAACCTGATCCGCGAGGACAAGGTCCACCAGATCTACTCGCAGATGCAGACCGGCCAGGCGCAAGTACGGCATGCAGACGTTCAACCAGTCGCTCGCGACGCTGTACTTCAAGAAGCAGATCACGCTCGCAGACGGCGCTCTCGCGCTCGCTCCAACCCCGACGAGCTGCAGGACATGATCAACCGCGGCGCCGGCCTCAACGCGCCCACGGCCGGCGGCCGGCCGCCGGTCGCGGCCGCCGCCGGGCGCCGAGCGCCGCGTAGACGGGAGATCGCGATGCCGAGCTTCGTCTGGAAGGGGCGCAACCGCGCCGGCGAGCGGTCCAGGAGGGCGTGCTCGTCGCCGACACGCAAGGACGCCGCGATCGCGATCGCTGCGCCGGCAGAGCATCGTCGTCACCGGTCACGCGAGAAGGGCAAGGAGATCGCGCTCCCCAAGATCGGGCGGCGAGGTCCCGCCGAAGGACCTCGCGATCTTCACGCGCCAGTTCTCCGTCATGATCGACGCCGGCCTGCCGCTCGTGCAGTGCCTCGAGATCCTCGGCGAGCCAGCAGGAGCAACAAGACCTTCCAGAAGATCCTCCTGCAGGTGCGGCAGGACGTCGAGGCGGGCTCGACGCTCGCCGACGCGATGCGCAAGCACCCCAAGGCCTTCGACGACCTCTACGTCAACATGATCGCGGCCGGCGAGGCCGGCGGCATCCTCGACACGATCCTGAAGCGCCTCGCGACCTACATCGAGAAGGCCGTCAAGCTGAAGGCGCCAGGTCAAGGCGGCGCTGATCTACCCGATCGCCGTCATCGTCGATCGCCGGCGATCGTCGTCGCGGTCATCCTGCTGGAAGGTCATCCCGACCTTCGCGGCGATGTTCGCGGGCCTCGGCGCGCGAGCTGCCGCTGCCGACCCGGATCGTCATCGCGTGCTCGAACTTCCTCGCCCGCTACTGCATCTTCTTCGTGATCGCTCATCGTGCGCCGGCGTCTTCGCGTTCCGCGCGCTACTACGCGACCTACAGCGGCCGCCGGGTCGTCGACGGCGCTCATGCTGAAGACTCCCGATCATCGGCATGATCCTGCGCAAGATCGCCGTCGCGCGCTTCTGCCGCACGCTCGCCACGCTGATGTCGTCGGGCGTGCCGATCCTCGACGCCCTCGAGATCACGGCCAGACCGCCGGCAACGCGATCGTCGAGGACGCGATCATGGACGTCCGGAAGAGCGTCGAGGGCGGCAAGACCATCGCCGAGCCGCTGCGGGAGACGAAGGTCTTCCCGCCCATGGTGGTGCAGATGATCGGCGTCGGCGAGCAGACCGGCGCCCTGGACGCGATGCTCAACAAGATCGCCGACTTCTACGAGGACGAGGTCGACGAGGCGGTCGCCGGCCTGATGACGCTGATCGAGCCGGTGATGATCTTCTTCCTCGGCGTCGTCGTCGGCGGCATCGTCATCGCGATGTACCTGCCGATCTTCACGCTGATCAGCAAGATCGGGTAAGAAGAAGTCGATCGGTCGTCGGTTTTCGCGTCGGTCAGTTCCCGATTCCGGAACTGAACACTCGAGAACTGACAACCGAGAACTCGGTGGCCCCGGTATGGAAAACTCGCTGAAAAGGTCCGTCGGCTGGCTGACGGCGGCGCGCATCGTCGTTCTGCTGTTGATCCTTCTGTCCGCGATCCTCGTCAGCGACTCCGGGCGTGCAGTTCGACCGGCAGGCCCTGCGGGACCACGTCCCGGCGCGCGACGAGCTCTCCTTCCTCTACCTGCTCAACGGCGCGGCGGTCCTGCTCGCCCTGTTCCACTGGACGCTCGGCCGGCACCTGCCGGCCCGGCTCGAGGCGTGACATCCAGCTGCTCGGCGACCTCGCGATCGTCACGACGCTGGTCTACGCCTCGGGCGGCCCCGACTCCGTCTTCAACTTCCTCTACCTCGTCGTGATCGGCGTCTCGGCGTTCCTCCTCTACCGCACCGGCGCCGTCCTCATCGCGTCGGTGGCCGCGGTGCTCTACGGCTCGGTCGTCCAGCTGCTCGCCTACGGCATCCTGCCGCCGCCGCCGCTCGCGCCGGTTCCGACTGGGGCGGCACGCGCATTCGCTACAACCTGGCGATCACGGTCGCCGGCTTCTACGGCATCGCGTTCATGGTCTCGTACCTCTCGGAGAAGCTGCGCGCGGCGCGCGATGAGCTCGACCTCCGGCAGAAGGCCCTCCAGCGGCTCCAGCATCTCCACGGCAACGTCATCGCGACGATGTCGTCCGGCCTCATGACGACCGACGCGCAGCAGCGCGTGACGTTCCTCAACCGCGCGGGCGGCGAGCTCCTCGGCGTCGACCCGGGCCGCGCGCCGGGGCGCCTGCTCGCCGACGTCGGGTTCCACTTCGGCGAGGACTGGGACCGCATCCGGGAGCGCGCGCGCGGACCGGAGACCTACCGCGACGAGATCGAGATCGCGCCGCGGCAACGAGCGGCGCATGCTCGGCTACTCGCTCCGCCTGCTCAAGGACACGGACGGCGAGGAAGGCGCGCTCCTGCTGTTCCAGGACCTGACGGAGCTTGAAGAAGCTCGAGCGCGAGGCGCGGTTCCACGCGCAGCTCGCGGCGGTCGGCGAGCTCGCGGCGGGGATCGCGCACGAGATCCGCAACCCGCTCGCCTCGATCTCGGGATCCGTGCAGGTCCTCTCGAAGGAGATGCCCGCCGGCTCCGCGGAGCGGCGGCTCATGGAGATCATCGTCTCGGAATCGAACCGCCTCTCGAAGATCCTCGAGGAGTTCCTCCGCTTCGTGCGGCCGCAGGAGCGCCGCGTCGCGGAGTTCGACGTGGCGCGCACGATCATCGAGGTGATGGACCTCTTCCGCCTCTCCGACGAGGTCTCCGACGCGCACCGCATCGAGGTCGGACGTCGCGCCGGCGCACTCGATGATCGACGGGGACCGCGATCAGCTCCGGCAGATCCTCTACAACATCGCCAAGAATGCCGTCCACGCGATGTCCGCGGGCGGAACGCTGACCGGGTCGTCGGCCGCGAGGAGGATGCCTGGTATCGCATCCGATTCACCGACACCGGGCGCGGGATGAGCGAGGAGGAGCTCTCGCGCCTCTTCACGCCTTTCTCGACGGCATTCGACGGAGGAACGGGGCTCGGCATGGCGATCGTGCGGCGGATCGTGGAAGACCACGGAGGCGCGATCGACGCGGAGTCGCGACCGGGCGAGGGGACGACGGTCACCGTCCTGCTCCCCCGCTCCGCCGGCGCCGGTCTGACGGAGCGCGGCGCGAGCACGTCGCGGCGGGGGTGGTATGAGCAAAGCGCGGCTTCTGATCGTGGACGACGAGGCGCTCCTGCGGGAGATGCTCGGCATCTTCTTCCACAAGGAGGGCTTCGAGGTGCGCCTCGCGCTCCAACTTCACCGAGGGCCTGCGCCGACGCGCTGCGAGTCGTCGCCGGACGCGATCCTCTGCGACATCCGGATGCCGGACGGCAACGGGCTCGATCTGCTGCGGCGGGTCAAGGAAGAGAACGCGCGCATTCCCGTCATCATGATCACGGCGCACACGTCCACCGCGGACGCCGTCGAGGCGATGAAGGCCGGCGCCGTCGACTACATCAACAAGCCCTTCGACAACGACGAGCTCGTCCTCAAGGTCCGCCGGGCGATCGGCGAGAAGACCCTCGAGCAGGAGAACGTCTACCTCAAGCAGGAGCTCGCCGGCGCGCTACACCTTCGCCAACATCATCGGGAAGGGCTCCCGGATGCAGGAGATCTTCCGCACGATCGAGCGCATCGGGAAGGTCTCCTCGACGGTTCTGATCACCGGCGAGAGCGGCACCGGCAAGGAGCTCATCGCGCGCGCGATCCACTTCACCTCGATCCGCAAGGAGCGCAAGTTCGTCTCGATCAACTGCGGTGCGCTGCCGGAGACGCTGCTCGAATCGGAGCTCTTCGGCCACGAGCGCGGCGCATTCACCGGCGCCGTCAAGGAGAAGCGCGGCCTCTTCGCGGAGGCGGACGGCGGCACGCTCTTCCTCGACGAGATCTCCGAGACGTCGCCCACGATGCAGGTCAAGCTTCTGCGGGCGATCCAGGAGAAGCTCATCCGCAAGGTCGGCGGCAACGACGAGACGTCCGTCGACGTCCGGATCATCGCGGCGACGAACAAGGATCTGTCCGAGCTCGTCTCGCAGGGCAAGTTCCGCGAGGACCTCTTCTATCGGATCAACGTCATCCCGATCGCGCTGCCGCCGCTGCGCGCGCGTCCCGAGGACATCGCGCCGCTGACGCAGCATTTCATCGCGAAAGTCTGCAAGGAGCAGCGATCCCGGAAAAGAAGATCTCGGCCGAGGCGATGCGCCTGATCGAGGCCTACCCCTGGCCGGGCAACGTGCGCGAGCTCGAGAACACGCTCGAGCGCACGGTGGCGCTCGAGCCCGGGCCCGTCATCAACGTCTCATCGCTCCCCGAGGCGATCGCGCTCGGCGTGCGGACGAAGGTCCCCGACTTCGAGAGCCTGCCGGCCGAGGGCATCAACCTCGAGGCGTACCTCGAGGCCGTCGGCAAGCGACTGATGCGCGAAGCGCTCGACCGCTGCGACGGCGTCCAGACGAAGGCCGCGGAGCTCCTGCGAATGTCCTTCCGCTCCTTCCGCTACTACGCCAAGAAGTACAACCTCGTGAAGAAGGAAGACCTCTACGAGGAGCCCGAGGCGCAGCAGACGGGGGCCGAGGCGGAGAGCCGGTGAGGGCCGGCGCGGGCCTCCTCGCGACCGGCCTCGTCCTTCTCGCCGCCTGCGGCGCCGCGCCGAGCGGTTCGCCGACGCCCGGTGCGAGTCCCGCCGCGGGCCCGCGCGTGGTGATGCCGTCCGGCGCGGTCTACACGGTCGAGGTGGCGCGCACTCCCGAAGAGCAGGCCCAGGGCCTCATGTACCGCGAGAGCCTGCCGCCGCGCGCCGGGATGATCTTTCTCTTCACCGACGGCGGCGCGCACAACTTCTGGATGAAGAACACGATGATCCCGCTCGACATCCTCTGGATCGATGCGCAGGGCAAGGTGATCTTCGTCTCGGCCAATACGCCGCCCTGCAAGTCGGATCCGTGCCCGAGCTACGGCCCCAGGGCGCCGGCGCCGACCGTGCTCGAGCTCGCGGGCGGAATGGCCGCGAAGGAAGGGATCCGCGAGGGCTCGGAGCTGAAGGTCGAGGGTCTGAAGTAGATCTCGGCGAGCGCTAGGGCTCGAAGAGATAGAGCCCGTCTCCGGCCGTCCCGACGTAGACCCGACCGCCCGCGGCCGACGCCGCCGTCGCGAGCGCGAGTCCCACGCGCGGGCTCGTCAGCGCGAGGCGGCGGTTGCCTTCCTCCCAGACGAGCTTGCCGCCCACGTCCTCGAGGCGGCTCCAGGCGCCGGCCGACGAGGCCGCGTTGGCCTCCGCCGCGAAGAGGCCGCCCGACAGGACCGCGCGCTTGCGCTGCGTCCACCAGCGGCCGTCCCAGCGGTAGTCGGTGTCGGACGTCTTCACCTCGAGCACGCGGCGCACGATCGGCGCCCGCGATGAGCTCGGCCGCGACCGCGCCCGTCGGCGACCCGCGGATGGCCTCGAACGTCGCGCCGCCGTCGGCGGTGCGGAACACGCCCTCGGACGTCACCAGCACCGGCTCGCGATACGGCGGACCGAAGACCGCGACCGGCGATCCCGCCGGCGCTGCGGCCGCGGCCGTCCAGCGCGCGCCGCCGTCGCGCGAGAGCTTGAGTCCCGCCGACGACGCGAGGAGGAGCACCGTCTTCCCCGCCGGATCGCGGAACGCCGTCAGGGAGCCGGCGGGCGGCAGAGGATCCACCGAGACCCGGCGCACCGACGTGCCCTCGGCCGCCCAGACGCCGCTCTCCTCGCCGCCGTACGCGCGGAAGAAGTAGACGCGCGACGGATCGTTGGGATCGGCGACGAGATCTGCCACGCGCCCCTCGGCCAGGCCGCTCGAGCCGGAGCGGAGCGTCGCCCCGGCGTCGTCGGACGTGAACACGCCTTCGCCCTCCGTGCCGACGAAGAGGCGGCCGGTGCGCGCGTCGACGGCGAGCGCGGTCACGACGAGCGACTCGCGCGAGACGCGCTGCCAGGATTTGCCGCCGTCGGCCGAGCGGTGGAGACCGCCGACCGTCGCCGCGTAGATCACGCCGGGTCGCGTCGGGTCGCGCCGCACCGCGTGCGAGCGCCGGTTCGTGAATCCCTGCGTGAAGCGCGTCCAGCGGTCGCCGCCGTCGTCGGAGTGGTAGACCCAGCCGCAGGTCGAGACCCAGACGTCGCGCGGTCCGCGGCATCGAAGTCCCAGGAGTAGACCGTCGCATCGAGCACCATGCCGTCGGCGATGCGCGCCCACGTCGCCCCGCCGTCCTGCGTGCGGAAGGCCTGGCGCCACGTGCCGGCGTAGAGCGTCTGGGGATCCTTCGGATCGAAGGCGAGCGACTCGACCTGCCGCAGACCATCGGTGTCGCCGCCGGTTGGAGTCCACGTCCGGCCGCCGTCGCGGGAGAGGCGCACTCCGTCGTCGCCGCCGATCGCGAGCACCGGCGGCGGACCGGGCGCGAGCGCGAGCGCCCGCGTCGCGACGGAGTGCTGCCAGCGCGCGAGCGTCGTCCAGGTCGCGCCGCGGTCGTCGCTGACCGCGACGAGGCCGCCCTCGTACGGTCCCGCCAGCGCGGCCCAAAGCCGGCCGGGCACCGACGGATCGGCGACGAGTCCCGCCACGACGAAGCCCGGGAACGCCGGGCCCGGCGCGAGCAGCCTCCAGGTCGCGCCACCGTCCGTCGAGCCGTAGAAGTTGCCGCGGGAGGTGCCGAGATAGACCCGGCCCGCCTCGAACGGGTCCACGGCGAAGGCGCGCACCTCCGCGCCCCAGAGCGGCAGGCGGAGCCAGCGCGGCGGCGGACGCGATGCCGGGAAGGCACGCCGTCAGCACGGCGGCGCAAAGGAGCGCGCGCCGGCGCGGAACCGCGGCCGTATCGTTCCGCCGTTGGACATGGACGCACCATTGTAGCGTCCGGGCGGGTCGACCGGCGCCTTCGGCCGTTCGGCTACTATCTCGCGATGCAGAAGATCCGCGTCGCGGTGTTCCCCGCCGCCGGCCTGGGAACGCGGTTCCTGCCGGCCACCAAGGCGCAGCCCAAGGAGATGCTGCCGCTCGTCGATCGGCCGCTCGTGCAGTACGTCGTCGAGGAGGCGCGCGACGCCGGCATCGAGCGCATCGTGATCGTGACCGGCCGCGGCAAGAACGCGATCGAGGACCACTTCGACACGTCCTTCGAGCTCGAGGCGATGCTCGAGGAGCGAGGGAAGAGCGGATCTGCTCGAGGAGGTCCGCGCGATCTCGGACCTGATCCCGGTCTCGTACGTCCGGCAGAAGCAGGCGCTCGGGCTCGGGCACGCGGTCCTGCAGGCGCAAGGACCTCGTCGGGCAAGGAGCCGTTCGCCGTGATGCTCGGCGACGACATCGTGGACTCCGAAGAGCCCTGCATCGGCCAGATGCTCCGCCTCTACGAGCGCCGCGGCAATCCGGTGATCGCGCTCCAGGAGGTCCCGCGCTCCGAGACGCGGCAGTACGGGATCGTGGCGGGGAAAAGATCGAGGACCGCGTCGTCGCGATCAGGACATGGTCGAGAAGCCGTCGCCGGAGAAGGCGCCCTCGAACCTCGCGATCATCGGGCGCTACCTGCTGCCGCCGGAGATCTTCCAGATCCTCGAGGAGACGCGCTCCGACGTGGGCGGCGAGATCCAGTTGACGTCGCGCGCTGAAGACGCTGCTGTCGCGCGCGGCCGATCGACGGATATCTGTTCGAGGGGAAGCGCTACGACGCGGGCGACAAGCTCGGGTTCCTGAAGGCGACCGTCGAGTTCGCGCTGAAGCGGGAGGACCTGGGCGGGCCGTTCCGGGAGTATCTGAAGGGGCTGAAGCTGTAGTCCGCTCCACGGCGAAGAAGACGTAGGGGCGGGGCTTGTCCCCGCCCGGGCGGCCGCAAGGGCCGCCCCTACGCCAACTGTAGAAGAGAGCGGCCGCAAGGGCCGCCCCTACTCCTTCCCCGCCTTCTTCTCTTTCTTTTCCTTCTTCTCGACCTTGTCGGATTTGCCGGCGGACTCGGATTTGGTCTCGCTCTTCGACTCGCTCTTCGGTTCGCTCTTCGGTTCGCTCTTCGATTCGCTCTTCGTTTCACCTCTCTCCCGGCTCGCGCTCGGGTAATCGGTGATGTAGAACCCGCTCCCCTTGAACTGGATGGCGGGCGCGGAGAATGCCTTCTTCAGCTTCCCGCCGCAATGCGGGCAGACCTTGAGCGGCCGCTCGCCCATCCGCTGGATGACCTCCGTCTTCCTGTGGCACTTCTCGCAGACGTACTCATAGATGGGCATGGCGAGCGAGTTATCTGTTAGCCGCCGAGGCTTCCCCCGCCGGTGTTGTATCTGGATCTTCTTCGCGCCGGGTGGCGCGGCCGCGCTCTTGCGCAGCAGACCGAGGCAGAAGAACGCGTAGAGCAGGCGCGCGTTCTCGGCCGCGGCGCCGGGCCCTTGCCGCAGAGCGGCTGGAGCGGCGTCTTGCCGTCCACGCGGTCGTAGTAGGCGCGTTCCTCGGCGGTGAAGAGCGACAAAAGGTCGCCCGACGTGCCTTCGCGCTCGAGCACCGTCGTCGCCTGCCCGAGCCGCTGGACGAGCCGGCGCCGATCGGCCGACCGGCGGATCCCTTCGACGATGACTTCCGGGATCGAGAGATCGATGCGGATGACCTCATCCGGACCGCCGCTCGCCGATGTCGAAGACGACTTCTCCCGAGTCCCAGTCGAAGGCGCCCCAGAGGATCTCGCGGATCTGGCCCGACACGGCGTGCCGCATGCCGTCCTCGTCGAGGACGCCCATCTCGAGCAGGATCTGCCCCAGACGCACACCCGGCCGAACCTGCCGCGCCGCCTCGCGGGCGACGTCCGGCGGCAGGATCCGCCGCCGCAGCAAATACGCGCCGAGGCTCGCCTCGCGCTCGTTGGTCGCGGCGAAGACGACGAGCCCGTCATCGAGATAGACGAGCCGCTTCCGCGCCTCGCGCGACACGCGGACGATGCCGGGAACCCGGTAGCGATGGATCGTGGCCAGGATCTCGGCGAGCGGAGTCACCGCGAGGTCGCCGCGGTACTCGAAGCGTTTTTCCATTCTCGGCTTCCGATCATGGTAGCGCGGCGGGGCCGCGCACGGTAGCGGATTCCGGGCGCCGGGACCGTAGAATCGGCGGCGATGATCACGGTCGCCGAAGCCCTCGCCGCGATTGCCCGCCTGACGCCCCTCGCCACGGAGGAGATTCCGCTCGCCGAGGCGTCCGAGCGCGTCCTCGCTCGCGCGATTCGCTCCGACGTCGACTGGCCGCCATTCGAGACCTCCGCGATGGACGGGTACGCGGTGCGGCTCGAGGACGTGCGAACGCCCGGGACGACCCTCGCCGAGCGCGAGGGACTCGTCGCGGCCGGCGATGCGCCTCCCCCGCCGATCCGACCCGGACAGGCCGTGCGCGTCATGACCGGCGCCGCGATGCCGGAGAACGCCGACGCGGTCGTCCCGGTCGAGCAGGCGCGGCGCGAGGGCGGGCGGGTCCGGCTGGAGATTGTCCCCGCGGCCGGCGCGCACCTGCGCCGGCGCGGCGAGAGCATCGCGGCGGGCACCGAGCTGCTGGCCGCCGGGCGCCGCCTCGCGCCGAGCGACATCGCGCTCGCGGCGATGGCCGGCAGCGATCCCGTGGCGGTCTTCCGCCGGCCGCGGATCGCGATCGCGGCCACCGGCAACGAGCTCGTCCCCGCGGGCGAAACGCCGAAGGCCGGGCAGCTTCGCGACTCGAACGGCCCGATGCTCGCCGCGCTCTGCCGCGAGCGCGGATGGCCCGCAACGGCGCGCCCGCGCGTGGCCGACGACGACGTGGGCGTCGCCGGCTCTTCGCCGAGGCGGGGGCGCACGAGGACATCCTCATGACGTCCGGCGGCGTTTCGGCGGGCGACCTCGACCTGCTGCCTCCGGCGGCGCAGAAGGCCGGCTTCGAGCTGCTCTTCCACGGCGTCGCGATGCGTCCGGGAAAACCCGTCGCCGTCGCCCGCCGCGGAGCGGCGATCTGGATCGGGTTGCCGGGCAATCCCGTGTCGACGGCGGTGGGCTTCCACCTCTTCGCCCGCGAGATCATGGGACGCCTCGAGGGGGACGCGAGCCCCGGCGCCCCGCGCGTCACGGCCAGGCTCGCGGCGCCGATCGGAGCGGCCGGCGCGCGCGAGACGTACCGCGACGCGGTCTGGAACACCTCTGCCGGCGAGAGCCGCGTGACCGAAGTGCGGTCCGCGGGCAGCCACGACATCGGCGCGCACGCCCGCGCGAACGCGCTCATCGTGCAGGCGGCCGGATCCGCGGCGCTGCCGGCGGGGACGGTCGTCACCTGCCTCCTCACCCGGGACATCCCGTGACCCGCGGCGCCGCCGCGCACACGACGCCTCCGGCCGACCACCGGGAGACGCGCTCGGCCGACGGCGTCGCGATCGCCTACACGCTCTGGCCGCGGCCGTCGAAGCAGCTCATCGTCCTGGCGCCGGGGTTCTGGCGGGTGCGCCTCGCGCGAGAGAACCTCTTCCTCGCGAGCTTCTTCGTGCGCCGCGGCTATGACGTGGCGGCGCTCGACTTTCGCGGGCACGGCGACAGCGCGGGTGCCTACACCTTCGGGACCTTCGAGCCGAACGACCTGAAGGCGGTCCTCGACGAGCTCGTTGGGACGGGCCGGCCCTACGCCGAGTTCGCGCTTCTCGGCCTGTCGCTCGGCGGAACGATCGCGGCCGAGGCCCTGGCGCGCTGGCCGGAGCTCCCCTGCCGCGCGCTCGTCATGGTTTCGTCTCCGGCCGACCTACGCGCCATCCGACCCAAGCCCTGGAGGCCCGGTGCGGTCCGGCAGGTGCGCTTGCGCCACGCGATGCACCCGCCGCGAGTCTCCCGACACACGCGACTCTCGGCGACGCCGCGCGGCCACGAGGCGGTCGCGCAGCTCGCCATGCCGAAGCTGATCGTGACGGCGGAGGGCGACTGGCTCGTCGATCCGTCGCACGGACGGCGCCTCGCGCGCGCCGCCGCCCCGCCGGTGGACGACGTGCACCTGAACCTGCCGGGATCGCTGCACGCCGACGGACTGGTCAAGTACCGGCCGCTGCGCCTGCTGCGCCTGTTGGATCGATGGTTCCTTCGGAACGCGCCGCCGTAACGTCGCCTTCACTTGCTCGGGGATCTGCGCGGCCACCGTGACTGAGACCCTCATTGCGCTCCCGCTCCCGCAGCCTCGAGACCGGCCCCGAGATACGGCCTTGAATTCGTAGGGGCGGGGCTTGCCCCCGCCCGTTACCGCCCAGATCGGCTAAAAGCCCAACGCCCCTTCCGGCGTGAAGAATTTGTCGTCGATCTTCGCGGAACGGTAGTCGAGGTACTCGAGGCGCGTGACGGTCTTGGGCTCGTTCGCGAGGAGGTCGCGCACTTCCATCTCGGCGACGAACGTCTGTCCGCCCGACCTCCGAAACTTCACGAACGTGACGTCCTTCGCCGGCTTCCCCGACGGCAGCGAGAAGAGGAGCCGGCATGGCAAGTGCGCCGCCTCGTCGAACCAGAGCACGACCTTGCTGTACGGCGCCTTGGCCGACTTCGCCGCCAGGTCCACGACGCGGCAGGGCTTGCCGCCGACGCGCTCCGTCCCCGGGCGCGCGGCGCCCGTGTAGTCCTTGGCGAACTCGATGCGCGCGACGTCGCCCACCGACGCGCCGCCGAGAAGCCGCTGGTTCGGCGTGATCGGAAGGGCCCGCGACGCGCCGGGAACCATCAGCCACATCTTCTCGCCGACGTTCAGGATCTTGCGGCCGTCGTTCTTGCCGCCGCGAAACACGATGAGTCCCCTGTCTTCCCCTTTGGTGTAGATCTCGAAGTCGGCGCTGCCCGCGACCTTGCCGTCCGTGACCTGGCTCGCGCGGGCGGTGATGACGGCTTCGGAGAAGGCGTTGCGCGCCCGATCTACGTCCACGAGCCAGGAGGCGATCTTGTCCGGCGTCTGCGCGAGCGCCGCGACGGCGGGGAGAAAGAACGCGAACGCCAGGACGGTCCCTCGAGAGGTCCTACACATGCGTCAGCGCTTCCACGATCGAGATTCGTGAAGCCCGGCGCGCCGGAAAGTACGACGCCACGAGCATGGTCAGAACCATCGCGAGAATTCCCGCGGTGTACGCCAGCGGATAGAACTCGACGTTGATCGGCATTCCGTGCGTCGCGCCGGGCGGCGGCGGCAGGATGATGCCCGACGCGTTCAGCGCCGACCGGATGATGAGCGCGAGCACCGTCCCGGCCGCGCAGCCGATGAGCGCAATCGCGATGCCCTCGGTCAGGAACATCCGCTGGATCCCCGACGGCCGCGTTCCGAGCGCGCGCAGCGTGCCGATCTCGCGGGTGCGCTCCGTCACCGCCATCGTCATGACGATCGCCGCCGACAGGATCACGATGACGATGAGAACCGCGCCGACGAATCCGAAGATTCCGATGTAGAGAAGCTTCACCTGTCCGTAGAAGACGGCGAGATCCTTCCAATGGCGCACCGCGACCGGATAGCCCGCCGCGGTGAGCGCCTGCTCGAGGCGTTGGGCCGTTCGGTTTTCGTCGGCGTCCTTCTTGAGAAACACGACGAGCTTCGACACGGTGCCTTCGGACTGAAGCAGCCTCTCCGCCAGGCGCTCGCCGATCGCGACGTAGCGGTCGTTCAGCTCCTTGATCCGGACGTCGATGAGGCCGACGACCGTCGCGTCGACCGCATTCAGAGTCGCGTCCGGCGTCGTGGCCATGAGCGTGATCGAGTCGCCCGGCTTGACCGCGAGGGCCGAGGCCATCCCCGTGCCGAGGACGACGCCGTCGGCTCCGTCGCCCGAAAGGTAGCGACCCGAGACGATGAGGTCACCCGCCAGAGTCGCTTTCGCCTCCGGCTCGGGATCCACGCCGACGCCCAGGAAGGGCACCGAGCGCGCCCCGTTCGTCCCGAGACCGACGAAATCGATGCGCGGGATCACCGCCTCCACCGCCGGATCGCGGGCCACGATGGCGCGCGCGCGGGCGCCGTCGCGCAGCCCGAACTCGAGCGTCTTTTCCTCTGTGCCCGAGACGGCGCGCCGGTCCACGACCTGGAGCTGCCCGACGCTCTGAATCGTGCCTTCCTTCAGGCCGGCGAAGGACTGTGCGATGAAGCCGCCCGCCAACGCGAACGCCGCGAACCCGAGCGCGACGACGGCGCCCATCAGGATCGTCCGGCGACGCTGCCGGAGCAGATTCCGCCACGCGAGCGCGATGGCGTTCATCGTGGGACGTCCGATTCGATGCGCCCATCGTGCAGCGACACGACGCGCCGCGCCCGCGCGACGACGCGCGGATCGTGTGTCGCGAAGAGGAACGCGACGCCGCCCGACTCGCTGACCTCGCGCATCAGGTCGAGGATCCCGTCCGCCGTGTGCGAGTCGAGGTTTGCCGTCGGCTCGTCGGCGAAGACGACCTCGGGCCGGTTGGCGAGCGCCCGCGCGATCGCGACGCGCTGCCGCTGTCCGCCCGAGAGCAGATCCGGACGCACGCCGTACTTGCCGTCGAGCCCGACCGCGTCGAGCAGCTCGCGCGCGCGCCGCGACCGTTCCTCCGCCGCGACGCCGGCGAGCGCCATCGGGTAGGCGACGTTTTCCTCGGCCGAGAGAACCGCGAGCAGGTTGAACGTCTGGAAGACGAAACCAAACCGGTCGCGGCGCAGGTCCGAGCGCGCGTCCTCCGAGAGGGCATTCGAGTCCTCGCCCGCCACCGCGATCTCGCCCTGATCCGGCCGGTCGAGGAGCCCGAGCAGATTCAGCAGCGTCGTCTTTCCGGAGCCGCTCGGGCCCTGGAGGGCCACGAACTCTCCGCGGCGGACCTCGAGCGAAACCTCACGCACCGCGGGCACGACGGCGGCGCCGAGGCGATAGAACCGCGAGACCTCGCGAGCGGCGACGAGCGCCGGCGTTGCCGCGCCGGCCGCCAGGGAGCGCCCGCCCGCGCCGGATTCCGTTCCCGCCGAAGTCGCCACGTCGATTCGTCCTCCCGGCTGCTACCGCGCGGAAGTCTAGCCCGCCCGGGAGATCGCAAATGTCGCGCCCGGTGGCGCCGCGCGCCGCGGCATGCTACCTTTTTCGATGCCCCGGCGGACCGGACCGGTTGACCTGTCGCCCCGCAAGACACTCGGAGAAAGCGGCGGCGGGAGCCCTCCGCGCGCGGGCGGAGGTCACCGCTTGAAGAGCATCGCGCTCGCCGCCCTGCTGACGATCCTCGCGTCTCCGGCCCTGCCGGGACAGGAGTCGCCGCCCGGTCCCACGCCGACTCCGGCGGCGGCCGGGAAGGTCCATGAAGAGATGGTCGTCACGGCCGAGCGCGGGCCCGAACCGCTCGCGGAGACGCCGGCGTCCGTCTCCATCCTGACCCGCGAGGACATCGAGCGCGTGCCGGCGCAGGACCTGTCGGAGCTGCTCGAGTTCCTGCCCGGCTTCCATGCGCTCTTCCGCGAGAGCTTCGGCGGGCCGCCGCCGATCGTGACGTCGCGCGGCTTCTTCGGCGGGGGCACGGCCGACTACGTGCAGCTCCGCGTGGATGGCGTGCCGGTCGAAGACGTCGAGTCGGGCCTCGCGGACTGGCGGCGGATCCGCGCCGCGGACGTCGAGCGCGTCGAGGCGCTGCGCGGGCCGGCTTCTTCGTTGTATGGCGACACGGCGCTCGGCGGCGTCATCCAGGTCTTCACGCGGCCATCGCCCCCTCCCGGCGGCACGTCGCTGTCCGCCTCGGCTTCGGGCGGCAGCTTCGGCACGGCCGCCGCGGACGTCTCCGCGGGCTTCGGCGGCTCGGCCGTCTCGGGCGGAATCGCCGGCACGTACTTCCGCACCGACGGCTATCGCGCCCACAACTCGGAAGAGAGCGGCATTCTGGGTCTCTCGACGTCGGGAGCGCTCGGCTCCGGCAAGTGGTCGGTCGACCTCGATCTCGACCGGACCAACCGCGAGGATCCCGGCGCGCTCCTCGGCGACCAGTACGCGGCCGACGACCGCCAATCCGATCCCCTCTACCGCTTCGACGAGACCGACACGGACCGCGGCCGCCTGGCCCTCTCCTTCCGCCAGCCCGACGGGCCGGTTCCCTACCAGGCGACGCTCTACGGCCTGATCCGCAGCGCCGGCATCCTGCAGACACTTCCCGTCGCGCCCGGCATCGGCAACCGCACATTCCGCGATCTGCACTCGGGCGCGCTCGGCGGAATCTTCGAGGGCGAGAAGTCCTATCGCCTCTTCGACCGGGACGGCCTGGTGCGCGTCGGCGCCGAGCTCGGGCACGAGACGCTCGACACCAACTATCGTTTCGTGGACGACTCGGGCGAAAAAGGGCCGATCGTTTCGAGCGAAGACGGCTCACGCAACCGCACCGCGGTGTTCCTGACGGGCGACTACCGCGTGACCGACCGCCTGCGCCTCACGGGCGGCGTCCGCTGGGACCGGATCGCCGACGACTTCCAGGTCGAGGGGACGAGCCAGACGCACGAGGCCTGGTCGCCGCGTGCCGGCGTGAACTATCGCGTCGGCGATCTCGCCGCGGCGCCGGTCGCCTTCTACTTCCAGTTCTCGCGGTCCTTCAAAGCGCCGGCGCTCGATCAGCTCTTCGACCCGCATCCCTTCGACGACTTCCAGGGGGGCACGATCTCGATCTCCAACCCGCACCTCGTCCCGCAAGAAGCCCAGAACTTCGAAGTCGGCGTTTCGCAGGACCTGAAGGACCTGCGTTGGGACGTGCTCGCCTATCGGATGACCGTTGACAACGAGATCGACTTCGATCCGGCGACTTTTTCGTATCGGAACATCGGCGCGAGCCTCCACCGCGGCATCGAGGCGACAGTGCGGATGAACGCGCTCGGCTTCCTCTCCCCCTACGTCTCCTACTCCTGGACGCGCGTCGAGTCGCGCACGGGCGAGCACGAGGGCGAGCAGCTCAAGAACGTGCCCGAGCATCTCGTCCGCGCCGGACTCTCGGCGGCGCTGCCGGCCGGTTTCAGCGCCGAGGCGATCTGGACCTGGACCGGCCGGCGATGGCTGGACGACGACGACGTCTTTCCCCTGGGCGACGCGTCGGTCGTGGACTTGCGGCTCTCGAAGTCGTTCGGCTCGCTTCGCGCGCGTCTCGACCTGTCGAACCTGACGAACACCAAGTACGCGCAGTACGGCTTTACGTTGACGGACTTTTCGACGGGCCAGCCGGCGCCGTTCTACTACCCCGGCGCGCGCTTCGCCGCGCGATTCGGGATCGACTGGCGCAACTGACGCCGGCCGCCGCCCCGGCCGGCCCCTGATGCGATCGCCTCAGGCAGGCGGCGCCTGCCCACGCCACGATAGAGGCGCCATGACTTTTCCCCTGCGAATTCAATTCCTTTCGCTGGCGCCTTCCGAAACGATCGAGACGAAGGTTCGGGACCGGTTCGAACGCTTGGACCGCTTCTCGGACCGGATCCAGAAATGCCACGTCTGGATCGAGAAGCCGACGGGCCATCACCGCAAGGGCTGGCTCTACAAGGTGCAGGCGCGACTGACGGTTCCCGGAGAAGAAATCGTCGTTTCCCAGCCGGCCGAGGAGGACTTGGGCGTGGCGATCCGGAACTCTTTCAGCGCGACCCGACGGAAGCTCGAGGACTATGAGCGCCGTCTTCGCGGCCGTCTCAAGGCACATCCGCGCCGGCGGGGCCGATCGATCGAGGGCGGCCCCGCGTTGGAGAAGACGCGCCGGAGAAAGCCACGGCCATGAACTTCTCGGTACTCGCACCCGAAGCGCCGAAACTCATCCGCATCGGCGCCGGACGCGTCGGTCTCGAGGGAAGCCTGGCCATTCCGGAGAGCGCTGCCGGAATCGTGGTCTTCGCACACGGCAGCGGCAGCAGCCGCCACAGCCCCCGTAACCGATTCGTGGCCGAATCCCTGCGCCGAAAGGGGCTGGGCACGCTGCTCATCGATCTGCTGACGGAGGAGGAGGAGAACGTCGACGTCCGGACGCGCCACTTGCGCTTCGACATCGATCTGCTCGCCGGCCGGCTCGTCGCCGCGGCCAACTGGCTCTCCCGCCAGGACGCGACGCGCCACCTGCGCCTCGGCTTCTTCGGTGCATCGACCGGCGGCGGCGCGGCCCTCGTCGCCGCGGCCGAGCGCCCCGACCTGGTCGGCGCAGTCGTCTCGCGCGGTGGCCGGCCGGACCTGGCGGGCACTGCGCTCGCTCACGTCACGGCGCCGACGCTCCTCATCGTCGGAGGAGAAGACGACGTCGTGGTCGATCTCAACCGAGCGGCCCTGATCCAGATGCGCTGCGAGGTCAAGCTCGAGATCATCCCCGGCGCGACGCACCTCTTCGAGGAACCGGGAGCCCTCGCCCGAGTCGCCGATCTCGCAGGCGCGTGGTTTTCCCGGCACTTGTCGACAGAGGCGCGCGTCCGGAACTAGGCGTTCGGCTACGCCGCGAAGTCCTTCAGCCGGACTGGAACCCGGCGCGCTCCCCAGATCCCGGGCTGGTCCTCGAAGACCCCGGGGCAGAGTTCGCGGCAGACCCCGCACCGACCCTCCTCCAGATTCCAGTCGGTCAGAACGTAGCCGTCCCGCCCGATGAGCCGAGCGCCGCAGGCATGGCAGAAGGTGTCGGCCCCCTCCCGCTCCAGGATGTTGCCCGTATAGGCGTAGCGCACTCCGTTCTTGAGGGCGATCCGGCGAGCGCGAAAGAGCGTCTCCGAAGGCGTCCGCGGAACGTCGAGCATCTTCCAGTCCGGGTGGAAGGCGGAGAAGTGCATCGGCACGTCCGGTCCGAGGTTTTCGACGACCCACTGCGTCATCTCCTCGATTTCGCGGTCCGAGTCGTTGTGGCCGGGAATCACGAGATTCGTCAGCTCGAGCCAGACCTTCGTCTCTTTCTTCAGATAGACGAGGGTCTCGAGCACGGGCGCCAGGTGCGCTCCCGTCGCCTCCCAGTAGAACTTCTCCGTGAACGCCTTCAAGTCCACGTTGGCCGCATCGATGTGCGCGTAGAAGTCGCGGCGCGGCTCGGCGCACATGTATCCGGCCGTCACCGCGACGGCCGCGATCCCCTTCTCCCGGCAGGCGTCGGCCACATCCACGGCGTACTCGTAGAAGATCGTCGGATCGTTGTACGTGAAGGCGACACTGCGGCAGTCGAGCTCCCAGGCGGCCCGCGCGATCTTTTCCGGCGAGGCCTCGTCGGCGAGCTTCGCGATCTCCCGAGACTTGCTGATGTCCCAGTTCTGACAGAACTTGCACGAGAGATTGCACCCCTCGGTCCCGAAGGAAAGAACCGGAGTGCCGGGCAGAAAATGGTTGAGCGGCTTCTTCTCGATGGGGTCGATGCAGAAGCCGCTCGAGCGCCCGTACGTCGTCAGGACGATCTGCTCGCGCTCGCACGCGCGAACGAAACACAGACCGCGCTGGCCGTCCCGCAGAGTGCAATAGCGCGGACAGACGTCGCACTGCACACGGCCGTCTTCCAAACGATGCCAGTATTTCGTCTCGACGATCGGTCCCTTCGATCCAGGCATGGTCGCAGCATGGCTTCACCGCTGCGGAAATCGATAGATTCGATTGCATCAGGAGAGCTCCCCGCCGGAGCCGGCCGGGTCAAACACTGGCCAATCATCCCGGCTTAGACGCGGGAGTCTCCGCCCCCGGCCGGGTCTAGGGCCTCCTGCTTCGGTACCGCCGGATCAGGTTGTTCGTCGAGCTGTCGTGGGACGGCGGCGGCTCCTCGCGGCTCTCGAGCTGCGGCAGGATCCGCTGCGCGAGGACCTTCCCGAGCTCCACGCCCCACTGGTCGAACGAGTCGATGCCCCAGATCGCGCCCTGCGTGAAGACCACGTGCTCGTAGAGCGCGACGAGCGCGCCGAGCGTCTCCGGCGTCAGGCGCGGCGCGAGAATCGTGTTGGTCGGCCGGTTGCCCTCGAAAACGCGGTGCGGCACGAGCCATTCCGGCGTGCCTTCCGCGCGAACCTCCTCGGCCGTCTTCCCGAAGGCGAGGGCCTGCGTCTGCGCGAACACGTTGGCGAGCAGCATGTCGTGATGCCGGCCGAGCGGGTTCAGCGTCTCGACGAACGCGATGAAGTCGCACGGGATGAGCGGCGTGCCCTGGTGGATGAGCTGGTAGAACGAGTGCTGGCCGTTGGTCCCGGGCTCTCCCCAGAAGACGGGTCCCGTCGCGTAGTCGACCGCCGCGCCCGAAAGCGTCACGTGCTTGCCGTTCGACTCCATCGTGAGCTGCTGCAGGTATGCCGGGAACCGCTTCAAGTACTGCTCGTACGGCAGCACGGCCACGCTCTGCGTCCCGAAGAAGTCCGTGTACCAGACGCCGAGCAGCCCCATCAACGCCGGCAGGTTCTTCTCGAACGGCGCCGTCCGGAAGTGCTCGTCCATCGCGTGGAAGCCGCGCAGCATCTCGCGGAAGCGCTCCGGACCGACCGCGATCATGGTCGAGAGCCCGATCGCCGAGTCCATCGAGTAGCGGCCGCCGACCCAGTCCCAGAAACCGAACATCTGCGCCGTGTCGATGCCGAATTCGGCCACCTTCGCCGCGTTCGTCGAGACCGCCACGAAGTGCCGCGCGACCGCGCGCGCGTCGCCGCCGAGCCCCGCGAGGAGCCACTGCCGCGCGCTCGACGCGTTCGTCATCGTCTCGAGCGTCGTGAAGGTCTTCGAGGAAACGACGAAGAGCGTCTCCGACGGATCGAGGTCCCGCGTCGCCTCCGCGAAATCCGTGCCGTCCACGTTGGAGACGAAACGCATCGTGAGGTTCCGTTCGGCGTAGTGCCGGAGCGCCTCGTACGCCATGACGGGGCCGAGGTCCGAGCCGCCGATGCCGATGTTGACGACGGCGCGGATCCGCTTCCCGGTGTGGCCCTTCCAGTCGCCGCCGCGCACGCGGTCGCTGAAGGCCGCCATGCGGTCGAGCACTTCGTGCACGCCGGGCACGACGTTCCCGCCGTCGACGAGGATCGATGCGCCCTTCGGCGCGCGAAGCGCCACATGCAGGACGGAGCGGTTCTCCGTCACGTTGATCCGGTCGCCGCGGAACATCGCATCGACCCGCGCCCGGAGGCCGCATTCGTCCGCCAGACGGAGCAGCAGCGCGAGCGTCTCGTCGGTGACGCGGTTCTTCGAGTAGTCGAGGAAGAGCCCGGCGCCTTCGGCCGTCAGCCGCTCGCCGCGCTTCGCGTCCGCCGCGAAGAGCTCCCGCAGGTGCACGCTCCGCACGTGCTCGTGATGCGCCGCGAGCGCTTTCCAGGCCGCGCGCGCGGTGAGACTCCCGGCGCTCATTTGCTCTGCCATCGCGCCTCCCGCGTCCCTCTATATCTCTTTCCTCCGCCTTCACGCGACGCTCTCGACCGCTTCGGTATGATCCGAGCCCCGGGAAGAGATCTTCGCGTCCCGGGAGGAGGCGCCCCATGCAGCTCGGAATGATCGGCCTCGGACGCATGGGGGCCAACATGGTCCGCCGCCTCATGAAGAGCGGCCACTCCTGCGTCGTGTTCGACCGGAGCGCCGACGCCGTCAATCAACTCGCGGGCGAGGGCGCGACCGGATCCTCCTCGCTCGACGATTTCGTCAAGAAGCTCTCGCCGCCCCGCGCGGCGTGGCTGATGGTGCCGGCGGCGGCCGTTGACGCCACCCTGGCCGACCTGGCGCCGAAGCTCGCGAAGGACGACACCGTCATCGACGGCGGCAACTCCTACTACATCGACGACATCCGCCGGCAGAACGAGCTGCGCCCGCGCGGCCTCCACTACCTCGACGTCGGCACGAGCGGAGGCGTCTGGGGCCTCGAGCGCGGCTACTGCATGATGATCGGCGGCGACCGGGACGCCGTCCAGCGCCTCGACCCGATCTTCAAGACGCTCGCGCCGGGCCGCGGCGACGTCCCGCGCACGCGCGGCCGCGAGAAGGCCGGCGGCACGTCGGAAGAGGGCTACCTGCACTGCGGGCCTTCGGGCGCCGGGCATTTCGTCAAGATGGTCCACAACGGCATCGAGTACGGGCTGATGGCGGCGTACGCGGAGGGTTTGAACATCCTGAAGAACGCGAACGTCGGCAAGCACGCGCGCGAGGTGGACGCCGAGACGACGCCGCTGCGCCATCCCGAGCACTATCAGTACGACCTGAACCTGCCCGACATCGCCGAAGTCTGGCGGCGAGGCAGCGTCGTCGCCTCGTGGCTTCTCGACCTGACGGCGAGCGCGCTCTTCGAGTCGCCGCGGCTCGACAAGTTCTCGGGCCGCGTCTCCGACTCGGGCGAAGGCCGCTGGACGGTCCAGGCCGCGATCGACGAGGGAACGCCGGCCGACGTGCTGACGGCGGCGCTCTACCAGCGGTTCAGCTCGCGCGGCGACGCCGAGTTCGCCAACCGCGTTCTCTCGGCCATGCGCTTCGAGTTCGGCGGCCACGTCGAGAAGCCCACGAAGGGATAGCCGTGGCCCGCGCCTCCCGGTCCTCGCCGCGCACCCTCGCCGTGGATATCGGCGGCTCGGGAATCAAGACGATCGTCCTCGACGCCGCGGGGCGGCCGGTCACCGAGCGCCGGCGCGTCGACACACCGAGCCCGGCGACGCCGGCAGCCGTCCTCGCCGCGATCGCCGTCCTCGCGCGCTCGCAGGGTCGGTTCGACCGCGTTTCGGTGGGCTTTCCGGGCGTCGTCCGCCGCGGCGTCACGGGAACGGCCTTCAACCTCGGGCCCGGCTGGGTCGGGTACGACCTCGATCGCGCGCTCACGAAGGCGCTTGGCAAGCCCGTGCGTTGCTGCAACGACGCGGACGTCCAGGGTCTGGGCGTCGTGAAGGGCCGCGGCATCGAGCTCGTGATCACGCTCGGCACCGGATTCGGCTCGTCGCTCTTCCTGGAAGGGCGTCTCGTGCCCAACCTGCAGCTCGGCCATCACGCGGCGTGGAAGCGCGCGACGTACGAGGACGAGCTCGGCCTCAAGGCGCTCGAGAAGGCGGGCAAGAAGAAGTGGAATCGCCGGCTCCGCAAGGCCATCGAGACGCTCGAGGCGCTCTTCAATTTCGACACGCTCTACATCGGCGGCGGAAACGCGCGGCTCGTCGAAGGAAAGCTGCCGCCGCGCGCGAAGATCGTCTCGAACGAGGCCGGGCTGCTCGGCGGCATCGCTCTCTGGCACGGGAAGGAGGGCCGATATGGCATCCGCTGAGGGCTCCTCGCCCGGTCCGTCCGATGCGCTGGTCTTCTTCGGCGCCACAGGCGATCTCGCCTACAAGAAGATTTTCCCCTCCCTTCAGGGCATGGTGCAGCGCGGGCATCTGTCGGTGCCGGTCATCGGCGTCGCCAAGTCGGGATGGAAGGTGGATCAACTCCGGGAGCGAGCGCGCGCGAGCCTCGCCGAGCACGGCGGCGTGGACGAGGACGCTTTTCGGAAGCTCTCGGGGCTTCTCCGCTATATCGACGGCGACTACGCCGACCCGGCGACGTTCCAGAAGCTCCGGCAGGCCCTGGGGCCGGCGAAGCATCCGACGCACTACCTCGCGATCCCGCCGAGCCTCTTCGGCGCGGTCATCGAGGCGCTCGGCAAATCGGGCTGCGCCGACGGAGCGCGCGTCGTCATCGAGAAGCCTTTCGGGCACGACCTCGCGTCGGCGCGGGAGCTCAACGCGACGCTCCACTCGGTCTTCCCCGAGCCTTCTGTCTTCCGCATCGACCATTACCTCGGCAAGGAGGCGGTCGAGAACCTGCTTTTCTTCCGCTTCGCCAACACGTTCCTCGAGCCGATCTGGAACCGCAACTACGTGGACTGCGTCCAGATCACGATGGCGGAGCAGTTCGGCATCCAGGGGCGTGGCAAGTTCTACGACGAGACCGGCACGATCCGGGACGTCATTCAGAACCATCTCCTCCAGGTGGTCGGCTACCTCGGGATGGAGCCGCCCAATTCCGTCGACGCCGACCGCGTGCGCGACGAGCAGGTGAAGGTGTTTCGCGCGATCCCGCCCCTGCGCCCGGCCGACGTCGTGCGCGGCCAGTTCGACGGCTACCTCAAGGAGCCCGGAGTCAAGCCGGGCTCGCGCACCGAGACCTTCGCGGCGGTCAGGCTCACGATCGATTCCTGGCGCTGGGCCGGCGTGCCGTTCTTCATCCGCGCCGGGAAGTGCCTGCCGCTGACGGCGACGGAAGTATTGGTGGACCTCAAGCGGCCGCCCCTCTCGCGGCTTTCTCCCGAAGACAGCAACTACTTCCGGTTCCGGCTCGGGCCGATGGTCACGATCTCGATCGGCGCCCGCATCAAGAAACCCGGCGCCGAGATCCTTTCGATGCCGACGGAGCTCGTCGCGGTCCACGACGCCGGCCGCGACGAAGTGGACGCGTACGAGCGTCTCCTCACCGACGCGATGAAGGGCGACCCGACGCTTTTCGTTCGCGAGGACGCGGTCGAGGCGGCCTGGGCGGTCGTCAACGGCGTCCTCGGCGACGCGACGCCGGTTCATCCGTACGCCCCGGGCACGTGGGGACCCGCCGAGGCGAACGGCATGACCACATCGAAGGAAGGCTGGCACGATCCGGAAGCAACGGGCTGATGGACCGGCGCAGGGCACGGGATTCGCAAAGGACTCCCGCGTGATCCCGGAACGGAGAGTGACCGGGTCGAGAACCTGCCCGGTCGTCGTCTTCACGGCGCCGGGGCGCGTCTACTCCGGCACGCTCGAGCCCGGTCCCAGCGCCGCCGTCCGCGTCTCCGGAGCGACCTACGCGCCGGGCGATTCGATCGGCGGCGAACGGATCGTCGGCGTCAGCATGCCGCGCGGCGTCGGATCCCGCCGCGCCGCCGCCTTCAACGCGGCGTCGCTGCGATTCCGATAGGCCATCAGGCTCTCTTCTTCTTCGGGACCTTCGCCCCGGCCTTACGCGCCTCCGAAAGGCCGATTGCGATCGCCTGCTTGCGGCTCGTGACCCTCTTGCCCGAGCCTCCCGAGCGGAGCGTGCCTCTCTTGCGCTCGCGCATCGCTCGCTCGACCTTCGTCTGCGCCTTCTTTCCGTACTTCCTGGCCATCGAAATCTCCTTTCTCTTCTCCGCACTCGATTCGAGACAGGCCGGCGATGAATGCCCGGCCCCTCATCGCCGCAACGACCTGCTAACCCTCGTTTTCGCTCTCGGAATCGGTCTCGTCCGATCGCGTGCCGCGCCCGCTCCTCGTGCGCGAGTCCTCGCTCGGGCCGCCTGTGAAGTGTCCTTCGCGGTCCCCGGGCAGATCCTGTGGGTGCGGGACGTGGGCGCTTTGTTCCTGCGAGCCACTTCGCTGGTGCGGAGTCTTCTTCTTTTTTTCGCGATCTCGATCCGGCATTGTGGCCTCCTTGGAAGATCGCTCGTCCACGGAGGTTCGATTCAAGGAGCGTGCCGCCTTCGCCCTCGAGTCAGCGGTGCCCGACGACGGCCGCTTTCGGCGCAACGGGCGCAGCCATCGCCGGCGCCGCTGCCGTCACGGTCGCGCCCGAAACCGTCATGGCGGTCGCTCCGGACGTGAACGTCGGGGCCAGGACCGGCGTGCCATTGACGTCGATCGCCATCGGTACCGATCCCGGAGAGCCGGCCGGCGCGAGGATCGGGGTCCCGTTCGGCCCGATCGTCAGCGGGACCGAGCCGGGAGTTCCGGCCGGCGCGAGGATCGGCGTCCCGTTGGAACCGATCGTCAGAGGAACCGATCCGGGAGTCCCCGCGGTCGCCAGGACGGGAGTTCCGTTCGATCCGACCGCCGGCGACGGAGCGTTCGGATCGAGGATCGGAGTGCCGTTGGGTCCGATCACGAGCGGCGTCGCGGTCGGAGAAATCGTGGGCGTCCCATCGGGGCCGATGACCGTCACCGGCGCGCCCGGAACGACCGGGAATCCGTTCGGGCCGACGAGCGCCGGCGAGCTGCTGGTGCCCGACGCGAGCGCGAGATCGGTCGACGACGGAACGGAAGCGAGCAGCGTGTTGACGGGCGTTCGCGCGGGCCCGCCGCCGATCCCGATCCCGTAGTAGAAACCGTTCCACATCGGCGTCGGCGGCGCGGCCGCAGCTGGGCCGGCGCCGGCCGTGTCCGCACGCGGCGTCACGTAGGCGTCGTCGGTCGTCCCGAGATCGACGACCTCGCCGGGCTCGAGCGCCTGGCCGGGCGCGCGCGCGGCTTCGGCCGACGCCGCGGCTGCGTGTCGTGGCGCGGAAGCGGACTCGATCCGGGCCACCATCTCCGCGGGAACGCCGTCCAGAGCGCCGTCCGAAGCGCGGTGGAAGACGACGACCGTCCCGCGCTGCGAGGGCGCGTCGGCTGCGGTGATTTCTTCTCCGTTGGTCAGCTCGATGCGATAGCGGCTCCCCGGCAGAGCGGCGAGCGCAGCCGACGCCGCGGCGACGGCCACAACACACAGCCAAAGCGTTCGGACCATGACAGACCTCCATCCGTGGAGACTGCAGCATCGGTGCCGGCATTACGCCGTCCCCGCGCCTCCGAGGTCTGGCCCATCGATTGCAAGGAATTGAAGAGGACACCTGATTTCCGGGTCCGAAAGGAGGATTCGATGAAGAAATTCCTAACTCCGGTGCTCGCCTCGGTCTTCGCGCTCTCCGCGGCGGCCCTCGTTGCCCAACAGGACAACAAGCGGCCGAACGATCCGCGGGACAACAACCCTCAGACGTACGACTCGGCCAAGACTGCCGGGACGTACGAGGGAACGGTCTCGCAGATCGACGCGAGCGGCAGCTCGTTCGTTCTTCGCGACCGCTCCGGCAAGGAAGTCACGATCTACTGGAACTCGGCGACGCGCGTGATGGGCTCGTCCACACAGGGGACGACCACGGAGCCCGCGATGTCGAGCCTGAAGGTCGGTGACGACGTGTCGGTGAAGGCCTCGACCGACGGCAGCAAGAACGTCGCGACGAGCGTCGAGATTCGTCCGAAGAAGTCGTAGGCGTTCCGAGCGCTTTTCCGGGCGGGGCCTCGCCCCGCCCTTTTTTTGCCAACCAACACGGGAGGGACATCTCATGTTTCGCAGGATGATTTCACCGGTGATCGCCGGCATATCGGCTCTCGCTTTCTGTCTGTTCGCCCCGGCCCCCGCCGCCGCGGCGGGAATCGATGACTTCGCCCGGGACGCGGCGATCGGCGGCATCGCCGAGGTCGAGCTCGGCCGGCTCGCCGTCCAGAAGGCCGCGAGCCCGAAGGTCCGCCAGTTCGGACAGAAGATGATTGACGACCATTCGAAGGCCAACGCGGACCTCCAGACCGCAGCGCAGACTCAGGGCATCGCGCTGCCCACGGAGATCGACTCCAGGCACAAGGCCAAGATGGACGAGCTCTCGAAACTCTCCGGCTTCGAATTCGACAAGGCGTACATGAAAGACATGGTGAAGGATCACGAGAAGGACGTCGCCGAGTTCGAGAAGGCGGCGAAGATGTCGGGAGACACGCCGGTCCGCGGCTTCGCGGAGAAGGCCCTGCCGACGCTCCGGGAGCATCTGCGGATGGCCCGCGAGGTCAGTCAGAGCCTCGGCATGTAGGCCGGGCAGGCGGCGGCCGAGTCCGGACGACCGCTCACCCTTTCCGAAGACCCGGACCCGAGGGAACAACCCTCTTGTCCCCTGATCCGATTCGATGTCGCTCGACGCGTATGCTCCAGGAAGTTTTCGCTTATGAAGCGGAGATCGGGAGCGCACCGATGAGGAGGGAACGGGCATGAAGTACCATCGTTCCACCAGGCGAATCGTGACCCTGGGCGCCGTGTTCATCTTTGCAGTTGCAACGTTTACGTTCGACCTGACCCTGAAGGCGCAGGAGGCCCGCGAAAAGATCATCCTCTCGAAATCGTCGGGGTCACCAACCGCGACGCCGACCCCGACGCCGGCCGCTCCGCACCCCACGCCCACGGCGGCGACGGGACCGGTGACCCTGAAGGACATGCAGGGATCCTGGACGGCCGCTCTGAGCGGAGTGACGGGATGCGGCGTATCGACTCTGGCGATGGAATTCACATTGGACGCACAGGGGAAGGGTACGCAGACGTCCTCGACGGAGCACACGGCCGCCTGCGGTGAGCTCGACCACACCGGCGATAGTGCCGAGATTCAATCCCTCAATCCCAACGGGAGCGGCTTCATCGCCTTCGGCTGCGGGGTGGGATGCGGCTTCGGGTTCACGATCCAGGTTTCCCACAGCAGAGACATCTTCAACATGGCGCCCCAGTCCGTCCCTGGGAACTACCTGGCAGGCGTCGCCATACGGAAGTGATCCGGCACGGCGTCTCCACGAAGGAGAGCTGAAGCTCGCGGCGCGAGGAGTCTCCCGAGGTAATAGAGAGAGGAGCCTCGCGCTGCGGGAGATCCGTCGCCCTCGCTTCCTCGGGGATCTGGCGTTCGCCACCGGCTCGCGGCTCGCCAGCCCCGACTCGACCGCTCGCCTGATCCTCTCGATGCTTTCCGGCTCCCGCAACGCAACTCATTTCTCGACACATGGACCGTGCGCTCGCGGCGCGAGGAGTCTCCCGAGGTAATCGAGGGAGGAGCCTCGCGCAGCGGGAGCGAGCGCGAGCGAGGAATCAGGCGGGCGGTCGAGGCCCTTTGGCCGAGCCGACCGCCGGTGCGCACGAAGGGCCGACGCGGAGCGGCGCCCTGAGGACGCAGATTCGGAGCGAAGCGCGAGCGACGAATTGGCGGAAGCGTGTGGGAGTCGAACCCACCCGTCCCGGCAGAACCGCGACGCCGACGGATTTGAAGTCCGCGAGGGTCACCGGACCCCGTGCGCTTCCGGGCGCGATTATGTCAGCGGTCCCGGGATCCCTGCGCCCCCGCCGTGAACATCGGCCCGGCCGCCGCGAACCACGTGATCAGCAGTCCCAGCGCCTCGAGCCAGCCCTGGAGGTGCCCCTCGAGAGCCTTCGGATCCATCAAGCCCGTGTGCCGCAGCTTCAGGAGCGTGCCCTTCCCCTTCGGCTCCAGATGAAACGACACGACAGTCTCGAGGTCCGGGTGGTCGGGCGAGAACCACGTCATGACGAGACGTCGAGGCGACTCGACCTCGCGAACGACGCCGTGGACGACGGCGATCTGGCCGTTGGGCATCGCGTACTCGAAGCGGTACTTTCCACCCGGCCGCAGGTCCATCACGGCCCGCGAGATCCCGTGCATCCCCTTCCACCAGGTCGCGAGGTCGTCCGGATTCGTGAGCGCGCGGAACACGCGCTCCGGCGGCGCCGGAAGGTCCCGCTCCAGCGTGACGGTCCCCGTTTTCTCGTCTTTCACGATCGCCCCCCGTTTCGTCCGCGTTCGGTTTCGCTTTCACTCTCGTTTGCCAGATAGCTCTCGAGCTCGTCCAGACGCGCGCTCCAGAAGATTTCGTACCGGGCGAGCCACGTCTGCACCGCGCGGAGCGGCGCCGGCCGCAGCTCGTAGATTCTCTGCCGCCCCCGCGCCCGCGCGCGCACGAGGCCCGCGCCCCGCAGGACGCGCAGGTGCCGGGCGACGGCGGGGCGCGAGGACGGGAACCGCCGCGCGAGATCCCCGGCCGACCGGCGCCCTCGCGCGAGCTCGTCGAGCAGGCGCCGGCGCGTCGGATCGCCGATCGCGCGGAAGACCGCCGACTCGGCCGCTCGATGTGTAACCATACGGTTACATTATCTCCGGACGGTCGCCTCCGGTCAAACGCTCCGTCAGAACCCGGGCGGCCGCTCCCCCGCGACGCCGCAGGCCTTCTCGAGCACGACGCCGACCGTGCCGATCGTGCCCTCGTCGAACAGCCTTCCAATGAGGCTGACGCCGTGCGGCACGCGCCGCTTCCGGGCGAACGTCGGCATCGGATGCGCCGGATCGGGCGCCCAGTCGCTGCGGGCCTGGCTCACCTCGACGAAGCCTGTCCGGAACGTCAGCGCCGGATGGCCGGTGAAATTCGTGATCGTCAGGATTTCGTCGCGCAGCGCCGGCACGAGAAGGAGATCGACCTGATCGAAGAGGCGCGCCATCTCCTGAGCCACCTTGCGCCGCAGCCGGTCGGCCTGGACGAAGTCCACCGCCGAGAGGAATCGCGCCTGGCGGAAGAGGTTCGGCCACGCGTCGTCCACCTGCATCTTCAGGGAGTCCAGCTCGTGCGAGAGCGTCATCTGCTCGAAAGCCGCCGCGGCCTCGGCGAAGAGGACCGTGTTGAGGGAGCCGTAGGGCCAGTCCGGCAGCGACACTTCGACGGGGACCATCCCGAGGCGGCGCGCGGTCTCGAGCGTCGCGCGATCGACCGCGGTCGCCGGGGGCTCGTTCATCCATGCGGAGAGATATCCGATCCGCAGGCCCTTCACGGAGCGGCCAGCGTCGTAGTCGAGTCGGCTCGGAACGCTCGAGAGGTCGCCCGCGTCGGGACCGGAGATCGCCTGGAGGACGAGGTACGAGTCCTCGACGCCGCGCGTCATCGGCCCGAGCTTGTCGAGCGACCAGCAGAGCGTCATGGCACCGGTGCGCGCGACCTTGCCGTACGTCGGGCGGAGGCCGGTGATCCCGCAACGCATCGCCGGATCGACGATCGAGCCTCCGGTCTCGCTCCCGATCGAGAAGCCGACGAGCGCGGCGGCCGTCGCGGCGCCGGGGCCGGCGCTGCTGCCGCCGGAGCCCTCCTCGAGCAGCCACGGGTTCATCGTCTGGCCGCCGAACCAGACGTCGTTGAGCGCGAGCGCGCCGAGCGAGAGCTTCGCCATCAGGACGGCGCCCGCCTGTTTGAGCCGCATCACGACGGCCGCGTCGGCCTCCGGCACGCGGTTGCGGAGAGGCTCCGCGCCCCACGTCGTGGGAATGCCCTTCGTGTCGAGAAGGTCCTTCACGCCGAACGGAATGCCGTGAAGCGGGCCGCGGCGCTTTCCGGCCGCGATCTCGGCGTCCGCCTGCCGCGCGCCAGCGAGGGCCTGCGCGGCGGTCAGCGTGATGATGCAGCGCAGCTTCGGGTCGTAGCGCTCGACGCGCGCGAGGTAGATCCTGGTGAGCCGCTCGGACGTCAGCGAGCGATCGGCGATCCAGCGCGAGAGCGCGGTCACCGGCGCGAACGCGATGTCCTCGTCGCGGGACGGGAGCGGGCCCGGATCGACGTTTGCCGGAACGAAGCGGTCGCGGCTCGGGCCAGGGGGCAGGTTCGGGAGCATCGGGTCCCACCGCGTTCCGGGCGCGAGCGACGATTCGAGCGCCACCTTGCGGGGACCGGTGCGCCGCTCCATCGTGGACGCCATCGACTGGCGCCAGCTCCGGGCGAGCTGCGACTGCTCGGCGGCCGTCATCTCGACGCGGACGAGCTTCTGCGCCTGGACCACGGTCTCGGGCAGGATCTCGGGGCCGACCGGCGGCGCGGTGCCGAAGGCGGGCGGTGTTCCGGCCTCGGGCGTCGGTAAGGGGGCGGGGCTCGCGCCCTGGAGAGCGCGGGCGGTGCGTCCGGCCGCGGCGGCGCCGACGAGCCCGGCGGCGGCTCGGGACAGGAATTCCCTGCGGGATTTCGGCATGAGGGTGCTCCTTGGGGAGGATCCTATGGCGGAAAACGCAGGAGATCCTCATCGCGGGCGGGGACAAGCCCCGCCCCTACCGCATCGCGAATCGTAGGGGCGGCCCTTGCGGCCGCCCGCGCGCCTACAGCGCGAGCAGCGTCGCCAGCGCCAGCAACAGCCCCATGCTGCACACGTCGGTCGCGGTCGTCAGGAAGATGCTCGACGCCGTCGCGGGATCGGCGCCGAGCTTCTTCAACGTCAGCGGCACGAGCGCCCCGGCGATGCCACTGATGACGCACGAGGCCGTCATCGCCATCCAGACGATGCCGCCGAGAAGCATCGAGTTCGGCGTGTGGTTCTGGTGCGCATACCACCACATGCCGCCGCCGGCGATGAGCCCGATCAGCACGCCGTTGAGGAGCCCGACCCAGGCTTCCTTGATCACGAGACGCACGGTCGAGAAGGTCCGCAGCTCGCCCAGGGTCAACCCGCGGAGCGTGACGGCGAGCGCCTGGCATCCGGAGTTCCCCGACTGACCGGCGAGCACGGGGAGAAACGCCGCGAGCACGACGATGCGGTCCACGGTGTGCTGAAAGGCGCCGACCACCGCGGCGGCGAGGAAGGCCGTCAGGAGATTGAGCTGCAGCCAGGGGTGTCGGAAGCGGAAGCTGCGCCACCAGTGCGTCGCGACGCGCTCCTCCTTCTCGACGCCGACCATGCTGCCGGCCTGCGCGCTGATGTCGAATGCCTGCCGCTCGAAGAGCGTCTGCCCGCGGACCATCCCGACGAGGACTCCGTTTTCGTCCGTCACCGGATACGCGGGATAGTGCCGGGTCACGACGGCCCGCATCGCCTCGACGAGGGGCATCCGCGGCGAGAGCGAGAACGGCTGCCGGAGCATGACCTCGTCGAGTCGCTGGTCGCGGCTCGCGAACAGGAGATCCCGGAAAGCCAGCACGCCGATGAGACGGCCGTCCGCGTCCTTGACGAAGATGTACGTGATGAGCGTCTGACGCACGAGCTCGCGGAGTTTCTCGATGACGTCCCCGACCTTCGCGTCCGGCGGGAAAACGGCCGGCACGCGTTCCATCAGCCGTCCGACGGTCTCCTCCGGGTATCCGAGATTGATCTGCCATTGCTCGCCCCGGCCTTCGGGCGCGGCCGCGACGATGCGAGCGCGCTGCGCGTCGGGCAGGCGTCCGATCACGTCGACCGCCTCGGCGGGATTCAGAAGCGCGAGCGCCCGGCCCGCGATCTCGTCGGCAACCGCCCTCAGGCGACGCGCCGCTTCGGGAGGCGGCAGCGCGTGCAATTCTTCGGAGAGCGCCACGATCCGCTGAGCGTCGCCCATCACCTGACCGGCATCGGCCTTGGCCATCACTCCTCCTGATGTCGCGGGATTGGAAGCCCGCGCCATGATAGCCGCGGGCCCGCGTTCCGCCGAGGCCGAAAGGTGGGGGGCGGACGAAGAAGGAAGGACCGGGGCGGGCCGTCCCCGCCCCGGCGGTTACCGACAACTCAAAACGCGATTCGCGCCTGGAACTGGAACGCCCGCACCGGCTCGACGTTGTTGATGCCGCCGAGCGCCGCGCCGAACGACGGCAGGGGCGTTCCGTCGGTCGCGTTCCCGTAAACGCCGCTGCGCCCGACGATGTTGGTGTGATTCGTCAGATTGAATCCCTCCGCGCGCAGCGACAGCGTGAAGCCGCCCGAGAACAGGATGTCCTTCTGCAGGAAGAGCGCGAGATCGAAGGTATCCGTACCGCGCTGCGAGTTGCGACCGAGGAGCACGCCGTCCACGACCGGCCGGTCCGTGTTGGCGCCGTCGCCGTTGTTGTCGACGCCGGTCGTCGGGTTGTAGGGACGCGGCGTCGCGTACTGGATGACGCCGCCGCCGAGGAGATTCCAGGGAAGCGTCCACCAGCCGCTCGCCACGACACGGTGGCGCTGGTCGAGGAGGCTGTCGCCCCACTCGTCCGCCAGCAGGTTCGCGTCGTTCGGATCGCCGCCCGGCGCGTCCGGCTCCACGTCGTTGCGCGTGTGCGACCACGTGTAGGAGAGGAGCACGCCGCCCCTCGCTTCGAAGTTCTTCCGCAGGTTGAGCTGGAGCCCGTCGTAGTTGGCGTGGCCCTGGCTGACCGTCACGAGAATGCGGCGGTAGCCGTTCGGAACCGGGGTGATGGGCCGCGTCGCGTCGGCCGCCGTGCCGGAGCGCGTCTGCCCCGACGCCGTTCGGACGAAGGCGTCGGGCGCGTTCTCGTCGAGGTTGCGCGGAATCCGGGTCGTCCGCGCGAGAAGTCCGTCGACAGACAGGAAGAGCTGTGACGCGATCTCGCGCTCGATCCCGAGAGAGGCCTGCTGAGTCCGGGGATTCACGAGGGCGTCCGGATAGTCGCGCAGCTTGGAGACGTCGAAGAACTGGTCGTAGTAATCGGCCTGCCCGGGGCGGATCGTGATGTCGCGCGGCGGCAGAGTCGCGCCTGGCGGGAACTCCGGAAGCGGGGCGAGGTCGGTCGGGAACCCGAGCTGTCCGGGCGCCGCGCTGAAGGTGAAGATTCCGGTCGGGCCGCCGAGCGCCCACGTCGCCGCCGTGTTCGTCTGGATCTGCGAGTAGTAGATCCCGTAGGCGCCGCGGAGCACCGTCTTGCCGCTCTTGTCCGCGTTCCATGCGAAGCCGAGCCGCGGGCCGACTTGCTTGTGGTCGTCGGTCAGCGACTGACGGTCGTAGCGCACGCCGACGTTCAGGGCGAGGCTCGGGAGCACGCGCCAGTCGTCCTGGAGGAAGACCGACCAGATCGTGTCGCGCACGTTGTAATTGACCTGCCCGAATCCCTGGGTGAACCGGGTCGCGTCGTCGATCGTGAGGTCTTCGTTCGGAACCGATGGCGGGATCCCCGGCTTGAACGTGAACTGTCCGAGGACGAACGGCGAGCCGAACTCCGTCCCGTTGCCGCCCGAGTTCGAGTAGATCAGGTCGCCGCCGAATCGGAAATAGTGCGCGCCGGACGCCCAGGAGATCGTGTCGGCCGCGTAGTACTGGTGGTTGAAGAGCGTGGCGGAGCGCGACTCGCCCGAGGTCCCCACGCCCGGCCGAACGTACTGCGTCGAGGGCGTGAGCGGAATGAACTGCGTGATCGGCGAGCCGACCTCGATCCCCGCGCGGAGCTCGTTGAAGAGGTCCGGCGAGAGGATCGCGTTGTCGGAGACCTGGCCCGTGTACACGCGCCGCTCGAAAGTGCGCGCCGTGGACGGCAGGTTCAGGCCGCCGACTGCGTCGGCGGGATTCGTGTCGGTGAACTGATCCATGTTGCCGCGGATCATCAGGTGATTCGCGTCGGTGAGCTGCGCGTCCAATCGTGCGATCGCGAGGCCCTGCTGGAACTCGCCCTCGTAGACGCCGGGATCGAGCGGCGACGTGATCTCCGATCCGCGGTTCTGGTCGTTGTACTCGCCGCCGAGGAGGAAATAGACCTTGTCCTTCACGATCGGGCCGCCGATGACGCCGCTGCCCTGCCAGAGCTCGTCCGCGACGTCGAATCCGGTGACCGGCGCGTTGGGCTGGAGGCCCCCGGGCCGGTAAATGCCGAGGATGTCGCCGTGCAGGTCGTTGGTGCCCTGCTTGGTGACGAGGTTGATCGCGGCGCCGGTCGTCCGGCCGTACTCGGCCGAGCCGTTGGCTGTGATGATCGTGAAGTCCTGGATCGCCGCGAGGGGAATGTTCGTCAGGATCGTCTGGCGTCCCCAGGCGTCGTCGCCCGTGCCGCCGTCGATCGCGTAGGTCGTCTGGCGACGGCCGCCGCCGTCCACGACGAAGAGCGTGTTGTTCAGGAACATGTCGCCCGTGCCGCGCGCCGACCGCACCGCGGAGTCGAGCAGCGGAAGGCTCGTCAGCTTGCGGCCGAGGATCGGCGTCTCCTGGATCTTCTCGGGCGAGAACCGGTTTCCGAGCTGTGCCGAGTCGGAGCGCACGCCTTCGGTCGTGCCGTAGACGGCGATCTCGCTCCGTACGCCGGCGGGATGAAGGGAGGCTTCCACGGTCACGGTCTCGCCGGCCCGTAGCGCGAACGTCCGGGTGTCGGGCGCGAAGCCGTCCTTCGAGATGTCGAGACGATAGGAGCCCGTCAGCGGAAGGCCGGCGAGCGCATAGTAGCCGGCGGCGTCCGTCGACGCCTTGTAATCGATACCCGTCGAAAGATTCGACGCCGCGACGAGCGCGCCGGAAAGCGGACGGCCCGTCTCGTCCAGCACGCGGCCGCGGATGGATCCGGTGCCCGGAGTCTGGGCGAATGCGACGGACGGCCGCAGCCCGGCCAGGATGACGAGAGCAAAGAGCGGCGCGAGGAGCCGCCCGGAAAAACGACAGAGTTTGGCAAACACAAGCACGATCTCACGCTCCTTCGATGAAAGAGAAATCCCCCGACGCAGAACACCGCGCGAGTGCGGCGCGCGATCAGAGACGCCGGGGAGGGTCGGACGGGCGGGCCCCGAGACGCTCGGCCGCCGCACGCGGGGCGGCCGGTGGCTGCGATTCGAAAAAGCGTCCGTCCCTCGGCGGATCCCCGAGAATCTCGCGCGAAGGCACCGCGCCCGCAGCGTCGATGCGGCGGCCGGGCGTCCATGCGGCGCGGACGCTGCGCACGGACAGCGGCACGGGGCCTTCCCATCCGTCCGGCAGCGGGGCCGAGGTCTCCTCGGTTTCTTCCGATACGGCGCCGAACGCCTCGATTTCGCCGGCGCCGATGGTGAACGCCGCGCTCTTGCCTGCGAGGACCTCGCCGTGCGCGTCACCGACGCGCAGCGCGAGCACCGCCTCGCCGGACGGCAGCTGAGGAACGACCCATCGGTACTCACGCGCCGAGGGAGCGAGGCGCCGCGTCACGAGGCGAAAATGCCGGCCGCCGTCGAGCGAGAGGAGGAGCTCCTGCTCCTCGGCGTCCGGGATGTCGCCCCAACGCACGTGCACGGTGTCGCCGCCTGCGATGCGCTGCCCCGCCGCGGGCTCGAGGATGAGCGGATGGTCGTCGGCACGCATCGCCGCCGCGGCGCAGGAGAGCAGCGCAATCCCGACGAGCCTTCGCATCGGAGTCCCGGCATGATACCGGCTCGCAGGTTGCAGCGAGAATCGGCGAACGGACCCGGCACTGCTCAAGAGCCGGGTGACTCTGCCGGCACGCGAGGAGTCACAGCGATCGGGCGCGGCCATCACCGGCACGCCCCGACGCGGCGAGGCCGCGATCCGCCAGGCCGGTGGCCTCACGGCACTCCTTATGGTTCAATCCGACGCGGTCATGGGTCGTCCTTTCCGGTTTCTCGTCGCACTCATCCTCGGTCTCGCCCTCGTGACGTGGCTGGCCTCCACGATCGTCCGCAGGACCACCCGGGATTGGTTCGAAAAGGACGTCAGCCTGCGGGCGCGCCTCGCGGTGAGCGGCGCGCGCGAGGCTCTCATCTCGCACTGGAGCAAGGATCAGAAGGAGCCGCTGCGTGATCTCCTCACGGAGATTACCCGCGACGAGCGGATCATGGCGGCGGCCGCGTGCTCCTCGGACCGGATTCTCCTCGCCCGGACCAAGGACTATCCGGAACCTTTCGGATGCGCCGAGGTCAGCCTCCACGTCCATCCGGTCGCCGGCGGAAGCGCAAGCGACTGGACGGCCTGGCAGAGCTTCGTCGCGCTGCCCGGCGGCAGCGTTCACGTCAGCGCGATCCCCGTTCTCGACGGCGACAGGGCTCTCGGCTTCGTCGTCCTCGTTCACGACCTCAGCTTCGTCGAGCGGCGGGAGGCGAAGACCCAGCTCTTCCTGCTCCTCGCCTTCGGCTTCCTCGCGCTCGCGGCTTCGGCCGTGACGATCGTCGCCGCACGCGTCTCCTGGCGCGGATGGAGCCGCGAGCTGCAGGCGCCTTCTCCAGGGAGGCTTCGAGCGGCCCGAATTCCAGCCGATCCTGCGCGACGTTCGCGAGCTCGTGGACCGCATCGTCGCCGAGAAGGAGACCGACCGCGAAGGCGGCGCATGGACGCCGCAGCGCCTCAAGCAGACGCTGAACCGCTACCTGCACGGCGAGAAGGTCGTCATCCTCGCCAACCGCGAGCCCTACATCCACGAGCGGCGCGAGGACGGCGGCATCGCCGTGCGTGCATCCGGCGAGCGGCCTCGTGACGGCGCTCGAGCCGGTCATGCGCGCCTGCTCGGGGGTCTGGGTCGCCCACGGCAGCGGCTCCGCCGACCGCGAGACCGTCGGATCGCGCGAGACCGCGTGCGCGTTCCGCCGGGCGAGGAGTCCTACCTGCTCCGGCGCGTCTGGCTCTCGGCCGAGGAGGAGAAGGGCTACTACTACGGCTTCTCGAACGAAGGGCTCTGGCCGCTCTGCCACATCGCGCACGCCCGGCCGGTCTTCCGCAGCGAGGACTGGAAGCACTACCGGGCGGTCAACCAGAAGTTCGCCGACGCCGTCTGCGCGCGAGGTCGACTCCGAGGATCCGATCGTCCTCGTGCAGGACTATCACTTCGCGCTGGCGCCGCGCCTGATCCGCGAGCGGCTGCCGCGCGCCACCGTCATCATGTTCTGGCACATCCCGTGGCCCAACTCCGAGCGCTTCGGCATCTGCCCCTGGCGCAACGAGATCGCTCGAAGGCATGCTCGGCGCGAGCATCCTCGGCTTCCACACGCAGCTCCACTGCAACAACTTCCTCGACTCCGTGGACCGGCTTCCTCGAAGCGCGCATCGACCGCGAGCAGAACGCGGTCGTGCAGCACGGGCGCAGCACGCTCGTCCGCCCCTATCCGATCTCGCTCGAGTGGCCGGTCCGCTGGCTCGAGACGGCGCCGCCGGTCGCCGAGTGCCGCGCGAGCGTGTTCGCGCGAGCTCGGGCTGCCGCCGGACGCGCTGCCTCGGCGTCGGCGTCGACCGGCTCGACTACACCAAGGGCATCGAGGAGCGGCTGCTCGCCGTCGAGCGCCTGCTCGAGCGACATCCGGAGTTCCGCGGGCGCTTCACCTTCGTCCAGCTCGCCGCGCCCAGCCGGACCGCGATCGAGCGGTACCGGGAGCTGAACGAGAAGGTCGAGGCGGTGGCCGCCCGCATCAACGAGCGCTTCGGCCAGGGCTGCGTACCGGCCTGTCGTCCTGCTGCGGGCCCACCACGAGCCGCCGACCGTGTTCCGCTACTACCGGGCGGCCGATCTCTGCTACGTCAGCAGCCTGCACGACGGCATGAACCTGGTCGCCAAGGAGTTCGTCGCCGCGCGCGACGACGAAAGCGGCGTGCTCGTGCTCAGCCAGTTCACCGGCGCGGCGCGGGAGCTGACCGAGGCGCTGATCGTCAACCCCTACGACCTGGATGAGGCGAGCGCGGCGCTCGCGACCGCGCTGACATGTCGCCCGACGAGCAGCGCGAGCGCATGCGCGCGATGCGCGCGTTCCTTTCGGAATTCAACGTCTACCGCTGGGCCGGGCGGATGCTGGTGGACGCGGCCCGACTCCGAAGCCGCGAGCGCCTCACGGGCCGGTTCGTCGACCCGCCAGCGGCCCTGGCCGACGCGGCTTCTTGAAGAACGTCCTGTCGGCCGCCGGGCGGAAGACCCTCAGACGCTTCGCCGCAGCCCGCGTGCTCGCGGCCTTCGACTTCGACGGCACGCTGGCGCCGATCGTGGCCGTTCCCGAAGGGGCGCGGATGCGGCTCTCGACACGCCGTCTGCTGGAAGAAGTGGCGGCGCGCTACCCTTGCGTCGTCCTGTCGGGCCGCGCCCGATCCGACGTCCGCCGGCGGCTCCGCGGAGTCCCGGTGCGGGAGGTCGTGGGCAATCACGGGGCCGAGCCGCGCCGGCCTCCGCGACATTTCGCCGTAACGGTCCGATCCTGGAGACGCGTGCTTCGAGGGAGCCTGTCTGCGGTTCCCGGCGTCCGCGTCGAAGACAAGGTGTTTTCCCTCGCCATCCACTACCGCGGCGCGCCGGATAAGAGGAAGGCGCGGGCCGCGATCCGAAAAGCTCTGCGCGATCTTCCCGACCTCCGCGTCACGCTGGGAAAAAGGGTCGTCAACCTCGTGCCGGAAACCGCGCCGCACAAGGGGATCGCTCTGGAAAGAGAGCGCCGGCGGCTCCGCTGCGGCGCGGCAATCTACGTCGGGGACGACGACACGGACGAAGACGTCTTCTCCTTCGAAGGCGGTCGGCGGCGGCTGCTGGGGATTCGGGTCGGCAAACGTTCCCGCTCGGCGGCCAGGTTCTTCGTGCGAAGTCAGGTTGACGTGGACGGGCTCCTGCGGGCTCTGATCGCCGAACGCTCGCCCGGGCGCCGAGGGCCGTCGCGGTCCCCGAAAAAGGGAAGGCCCCTTTCGGGGCCTTCCGAGCCGAGCGCTCCGCGGCGCGCCCGGGCCGCGCAGGACAACTAGACGCGCAGCGTCGTGACGCCGACCTGATAGTTCTCGACCTTCGGTGTCCCGTCGAGAACCGGTGTCAGCTTGTCCAGGATCCGCGGAAAGCTCGACGTCTGGTACGTCTCCGCCGCGCGCCGATCTTCCCAGAGGCTGATCCCCAGGGCCCGGCGGCCGTCGAGCAGCATCACCTCTTCCTTGAAGCCCCCCTGCTTTCGGAGCGCCGGGAGCACGTCGGACTCGAAGATCCTCGTGAACTCCTGTTCCTTTCCACTCTTGATCTGAAAATGGACGTTTCGGGCATAGCTCATCTGTTCAACTCCTCCCTTGCAATGAAGAAGGATCGGGCCCGAACGGAAAGGACGGCCCCCGGCAAGGAGACGGAGGCGCCTCTATCGACTCATCGTGAAACGGTCAACCCATTCCGAAAAGGGCAACCAACATATCGTCTCACGATATTTCCGATTTCTTGCGGCGGCAGCGCGGGAGAGCAACTCGAGTCGCCCGTGCCCGTGCCTTCCGCAGCCGTCCGGCTGGACCGTCGTCCGCCGTCTACCGTCCGGTCAACTGCTCCAGCCTCTCCGGATACCGCGCACCTTCCACCTTGATCTTCGACGAGGCGCTGTCGATTTCCCGGAGATCGTCGGCAGTCATCGGGACGGAGGCCGCCCCGAGATTCTCCTCGAGGCGATGCCGCTTAGTTGTCCCCGGAATCGGAACGATCCACGGCTTCTGAGCGAGGAGCCAGGCGAGCGCGACCTGAGCCGGCGTCGCCTTCTTTCGTTCGGCGACGCGGCCAAGCAGGTCCACCAGCGACTGATTCGCTTTCCGCGCCTCGGGGGTGAAGCGGGGAACGATGTTGCGAAAGTCGGACTTGTCGAACGCGGTGTCTTCCGTGATCTTGCCGGTCAGGAATCCTTTGCCGAGCGGGCTGAACGGAACGAACCCGATCCCGAGCTCTTCGAGGGTCGGCAGCACCTGCTCCTCGGGGCGTCTCCACCACAGCGAGTATTCGCTCTGCACCGCGGTGACCGGCTGCACCCGGTGTGCCCGGCGGATCGTCTGCACTCCCGGTTCTGAGAGGCCGAAGTGCCTCACCTTGCCCTGGGCAACGAGGTCCTTGACCGCTCCGGCGACGTCCTCGATCGGTACGGCCGGGTCGACACGATGCTGGTAGAAGAGATCGATCACGTCGGTCCGGAGGCGCTTGAGCGAGCCCTCGGCGACCTCCTTGATGTGCTCCGGCCGGCTATCGAGTGCGCTCCACCCCGATCCGCCGGGCTCGGGCGCCCAGCCGAATTTCGTGGCGATCACCACCCGGTCGCGGACCGGAGCGAGCGCCTCGCGCACGAGCTCTTCGTTCGTGAAGGGACCGTAGACCTCGGCGGTATCGAAGAAGGTGACGCCGCGGTCGACCGCGGTCCGAATGAGGGAGATCATCTCTCCTTTGTCGGCGGCCGGGCCGTACCCGAAGCTCATTCCCATGCAGCCGAGTCCCAGGGCCGAGACTTCGAGGCCGCTTCTTCCGAGCGCGCGCTTTTGCATGGCGACTCCTTCGGCTACGACGCGGTCCGAACTCTATGCGTTTCGCAAGATCGCGCGGGCGAAGTCAGCTATCCGGCGGCTCAGAAGGCTCGGGG
The DNA here is from genome assembly GCA_963708395.1 of uncultured Acidobacteriota bacterium. Taxonomy (GTDB): domain Bacteria; phylum Acidobacteriota; class Thermoanaerobaculia; order UBA5066; family Gp7-AA6; genus DATBFU01. Next base: position 105,860 of record CAVPSG010000003.1, read on the forward strand.
CGCCTTTGCGAGCGGCGCAGTACGCGTTCGGTCAGGCTGCCCCGCCGCACCCGAACGCCCGACGCCGTGAGATCCCCGATGGCCACGTCCAGGCGCACGTCGAGGCCGGCGGACTTCGACAGGCCGATCTTCTGGCTCGCGTACACGCTGCGGTGGCCGACGATGAGGAACGCGGTCGCCGCTGCGAGGGCCGCGTAGACGCCGAGCTCTGTCGGCAGCAGCTCCATTCCCATGACGGCCGCCGCGATCGGCGTGTTGGCCGCCGCCGCCACGACCGCCACGAATCCGAAGGCGGGCATGCGCCTGCGACGAGTCGTAGCACGATATGTAAAGATCACGGACGGACGCGCGGACCGCACGGGGAGGACGGGATGTGAAGAGGCTCGGAAACGCGGATTACCAGGCTCTCGCCGATTGGCGCCATGCTCTGCGCCGGTTCCTTCACGCCTCCGAGCAGTTCACGCGAACCGCGAAAGTCTCGCCGACGCAGTATCAGCTCCTCCTCTTCGTCCGCGGGTCTTCCGGCTGCGCTCCCGGAATCTCCGAGCTCGCCCACAAGCTCCAGATCAAACATCAGAGCGCCGTCGGCCTCGTGGACCGGTGCGAGAGGGCCGACCTCGTCCGGCGCCGCCGCGACCCCGGAAACCGCCGCCGCGTGCTCGTCGAGCTGACGCGCCGCGGCACCCGGCTGCTTTCCCGCCTGGCCGCCGCGCACTTCGGAGCGATCGAGCAGCTCGGACGGGCGTTCCTTCCCCCGCATCCCCGCTGGCGGAAAGGCTAGCGCGGGCGGCGCTCGCTCGCCCGAACTCGGGCGGCCGCCCGTCGGACGTCCGCGACCGCTCGCGGTGCCGCCTTCAGTGGGCCGGTTGCTCGCTGGGCTTCAGAACGGAGACGGACTCCGACCGCGGCCCCGCGAACACGTTGTAGAGGAAGGCCAGGAGGAGCCCGGCAACGAATCCGTCCACAAACGCCCACGCGCCGCCGATCAGGCCACCGAGGAAAGTCGAGGCGTAGCCGACGTAAACGCTCGACAGCACGTCGACGAGGCGCCCGCCCCATCCGATGCCGGATACCCAGCCGAGAAGCATCACACCGATTCCCCAGGTGAGGCCGAACGCCAGCGCGACGGGAACAATCCGCAACCGCATCAGGATCCCCTCCTGACCCTGCAAACATATCGTATTACGATATATATTTCAGCTACGGTCGACGTCGGTCTTCCGGGCCGGCCAATCGGGCCTCGAAACGGAAATCGGAGGGCGCGATGGCGCGTTGGAATCTTCGGGACGAATCGTGAGCGCCATCCCGAAGAGTGCGACCCCGCTTCGCGCCGCCGAGACGGACCCGACGGCCCGCGAGGGTCCGCCCGACACCGACGTCGCGCGGATCGACGCGCTGGACCGACGGTCGGCGATCCGATGGATGGCGCTGGCGTGGATCGGCTTCACCGCCGCGACCGCCGTCGGTCTGGCCGCCATGGTCCGTTTCCTCTTTCCGAACGTCCTCTTCGAGCCGCCGACGCGATTCAAGGCCGGCGACCCGTCGAGCTACGGCGTCGGAGTCGACGAGCGATGGAAGGAGAAGTTCGGCGTCTGGATCGTGCGCAGCACCGACAAGATCTACGCGCTCATCGCCGTCTGCACGCACCTGGGATGCACGCCGAACTGGCTTCCCGCGCAGAACAAGTTCAAGTGTCCCTGTCACGGGTCGGGCTACTACATCTCGGGAGTCAACTTCGAAGGGCCGACCCCCCGTCCGCTCGAGCGCGCCGAGATCACGCTCTCCCCCGACGACGGACAGATCGTGGTCGACAAGGCGCTGCGATTTCTCTACGAGCGCGGCCAATGGAGCGACCCGAAGGCCTTCATCGCGCTGACGTGACCGCGCGATCCGATTGGCCGGGTCTCGCTTTCCCTTCTTTCGGAGGCCGTGCTATTCTTCGCGCCCTCTCGCGTGGGGCTGTAGCTCAGCTGGGAGAGCGCCTGAATGGCATTCAGGAGGTCGACGGTTCGATCCCGTTCAGCTCCACCATTCGCCGAGATGCTCCCTTTTCGCCAAGAACCGACGATGGCCGAGGTGCGACTGGATCGAACCGTCGACCTCCGCGGGGGGACCGGGGGGCGCCACGCGCCCCCCGCCTGAGATGTTCGACGGATCGTCACCCGAGCGAAGCGAGGCGTGACGGTTCGATCCCGTTCAGCTCCACCAGTCCGTCGCCTTCGCTTCGCTCGTGATCTGGGTTCGCCACCGGCGCTCGGCTCGGCCAAAGGGCCTCGACCGAGCGCCTGATCCCTCGCTCGCTCCGGCTCCCGCGGCGCGAGGCTCCTCCCTCGATTACCTCGGGAGACTCCTCGCGCCGCGAACGATGGAGGCGCGGCCGCTCAGACAGAGACACCTTCGACGCTCGTCACCCGAGCGAAGCGAGGCGTGGCGGGTCAGTCCGTCGCCTTCGCTTGCTCGCGGACCTGCCCTTCGGGCACCGGACCGCGGCTCGGCGAATCGGCCTCGACCGCGGCCCTGGTCCGCTCGCTGCGCTCCGGCTCCCGCCGCGCGAGGCTCCTCCCTCGATTACTTCGGGAGACTCCTCGCGCCGCGAACGATAGACACGCGGCCGTTCAGACAGAGACACCTTCGACGCTCGTCACCCATGGCGCCGATGCCGATCATCGTGATATCGATCAGCCGCATTTTGCGGCTCAATCGGACGTCCATCATCGCTCCATCCACACGACCTTGAAGGACTGCGTTATCGTCTCTCGGGGATGCATTCCGCGACACCGCAGGCCTCTGCTCGGTCCCGTATCGGTCCCCTTGACTCGGCGCCGGTGTCTCGAGGTGACGGAGCGTGACTTCACGTATCCTCAGCGGCTGGGAGAAGCGGTGATGAGAGTTTCCGCCGGCTCGCGGCCGGTCCGATCCGCGAGAGCACGGCAGCGGCAGGCGCGCGCCCTTTGAGTCCCTCGCGTTCCATGGATCCCGAGGACGGCGGGGGGTCGCGGGCCCTCTTCCCGCCGACCTACCGGCTCGTCTTCTACTGTTTCGTGATCGGCCTGTTCGGCGCGGCGGCGGCACTTCTCTTCGACGCCGCCGTGAACCTGGCGCAGTCGCTCCTCCTCGAACGGCTGGGCGGCTACACGCCTCCGCTCCCGGGAGTCATCTATTCGAGCCCGTACGCGCACTCCTGGACCGTTCACTGGTGGATCCCGATCTCGACGACGCTCGGCGGGCTGCTCTCGGGAGTCCTCGTCTACAGCCTGGCGCCCGAGGCGGAAGGGCACGGCACGGACGCCGCGGTCGAGACCTATCACCAGAAGGGCGCCGAGGTGCGCCCGAGGATCCCTTTCATCAAGGGTGTGGCCTCCGCCCTGACGATCGGCTCGGGAGGCGTGGCCGGGCGCGAAGGGCCCACGGCGCAGATCTCCGTCGGGTTGGGAGCCATCTTCGCGAGCCTTCTCCGGCTGCGCGGACAGGAGCGCCGAATTCTGCTGCTTGCCTCCATGTCGGCCGGCCTGGCCGCCGTCTTTCGCGCGCCCCTGGGGATGGCCATCTTCGGCGTCGAGATCCTCTATTCCGGAATGGTCTTCGAATCCGAGGCGCTGATCTACACGGTGATCTCCGCGGTAACGGCCTACGCCATCCACGGCTTTTTCGTCGGATGGAAGCCGATCTTCGCGATCCCCGCCGGCCTGGCCTTCCACAGTCCGCTGGCACTCCTCGGATTCGGCGTCCTCGGCGTGCTCTCCGGCGTGGTGGGAGCAATCCTGCCTTCACTCTTCTACGGCATCCGCGACGCTTTTCGCCGCATCCCCATCCCGCCGCACTTCAAGCCTGCGATCGGCGGCGCCCTGGTCGGCCTGGTCGGACTGGCGGTGCCGGAGATCCTGGGGACGGGCTACGGGTGGGTTGAGCTGGCCATCGCCGGAAAGCTCTCCGTCGTCGTGCTGGTCGTCGTTCTCCTCCTGAAGGCGCCGGCGATGAGTCTGACCATCGGCTCCGGCGGCTCCGGAGGCGTCTTCGCGCCCACCGTGACGATGGGTGCGCTCCTCGGCGGGATCGTCGGGCTCTCGCTGGCCTCGTTCTTCCCGCGCCTCGGGATCGTTCCGGCGTCCTTCGTCGTCGTCGGAATGGCTTCCGTCTTCGCCGGCGCCGCGCGCACGCCGATCTCCACGCTCATCATGGTGGCCGAAATGACGGGAGGCTACGGGCTGATCGTTCCCGCGATGCTGGCCAACATCTCCTCTTTCATCGTTCAGCGCTCGCTCACGCACGGCCGCCGCTATCCGACGCTCTACCAGGCGCAGGTGCCTTCCCGCGAAGACTCTCCGGCCCATCGCGGCGTATTCGTTCGCCGCGCGCTCGAGATGCTCGAGGGCGGCACGGTCGACACGAAGGAGCTGACCCTGCCGAGGCTCGTGACCCTGCTCGAGTTCGGGCATCCCATCCGCGTGGCGGACGAGTCGAGCATGCTCGTGGCCGTGCGCGTCGCGGCCGCGTCTGCGCTCGACGGAAAGACCATTGCGGAAGCGTTCGTGGCGCTGCCGCGGACGATCGCGGTGGCCATCCTCCGCGGCCGGGAGATGACCGTTCCGGGCGGCACCACACGGCTCTCCGCCGGAGACCAGATCATCGCGATGGCGAGCCCCGAGACCTACGCCAAGCTGCGCGAGTTCTCGGGGGAGCGGGCGTCGGGAGAGCCCGACTCCCTTTCCGGGGCGGATCGTTGAGGACGGCGGGCCGGTGGTCTCCCTTCGCTTGCTCGCAGACCTGATCCCGCGCTGCACTCCGGCACGTAACCGACGCCAAGAAGCTCGAACTTCGCTGGGAGTCCAGGAATTCCCCGTCGGCGTAACGCCCGCCCCGCGTGCGACGTTGCGCACGAGAGCGATTCACCTTCCGTTCATCGACTCGCTGTAACCGCGAAAACCGGGCCTCCGTCTCTTTCAATGGATGGAGGCCAAGACCATGAGGTTCCTCGGAAGAATCACACTCGTTCCCCTGGTGATGGCGCTCGGACTCGTGGCAATGTCCGCGACCGCGCGCGCGCAAGAGCTCGTCCGAGCGGAGATCCCGTTCGGCTTCACCGCCGGCTCGATCGATCTGCCGCCCGGCGAATACGTGATGAGCATCGACTGGAACGATCGCGAGCTGACCGTTCGGGATGCGAAGACCGGCGACGCTCACTTCGTCCAGATCGTCACGAATCTCGAAAAGAACCCGCGACTGGAGCCGTCGTCCGCCTATCTCGTGTTCGACAAGCGGGGAGAGGAGGGACGCGTCCTCTCAGAGGTGTGGCTGGAAGGCACCGACGGAATTCAGGTGGCGGAGATGAAGGGCGCGCACAAGCCTTCGACCTCGCTCGCGGCGAACCGGACCGCGGCGTCGAGCGCGGGTCAGTAGAAGTCCGAGCAGGACATGTAGTACCCGCAGGAAGGATCCGGGCAGAGAAGCTTGCACTTCCGCTCGAGGAGCTCCGCCCCGCAGTTGGGACACACCCGCTCGGGGCGGTCTCCGGCGGGCTTCTCCGCGTTTCGCCGCTCGCGCTCGTCTGCCGCACGCGGACGTGGACGCGGCGACGCCTCGATCACGACTTGGGATTCGCTGCCGGCGCAGCAGCGGGCGTCGGCGCCGCGGCGGGATGCTCCGGCTTCAGCAGCAGCCATCCGGCCGGCGTCCGCAGCTTGGCGATCGGCGTCGTGTCGGGCGTGGGAGGCGCGGGAGCGGGAGTCGCGGCCGTCCTGTGCGCCGTGTGGCTCTTCTTCTTTCCGCACGCGACGCCCGAGAGCGCGAGGACCGTCGCCAGGACCGCCGCCGCCAACCGAACCGATCGCATCCCGCCTCCCGTCGCACACCGAATCGGACAAAAATTGTCGGAAACGCACGTCGGACGCTGCCTCGGATTGCCGCTCGACCGCGGCGGCTCCGACGCAAGCTCTTGAGCCATAAAGATCGAGTCTTCGTGAGCTCCCTGGTACGCGTCTTGATATTACCTTAGGGCAATAGAGAGTGCCGGCATGGGAGTTCCGGCAACGGGGGAAGTCGAAAGGCTTCCCCCGTTGTCTTTCTGGAGCCATCCCTCGGGACGTCTCAGACGCCCGCCGCGGCGACCTCTCCGGCCTCCCCGACGAGATAACGCGACAGGGCTCCGAGCCGCGCCCGCTCCCCGGCCACGGTGAGTAGGAGCGCCTCGCCGCGGTCCTCCTCGCCGATCACGCGGCAGCGGGCGCGGGCCGCCGCGATGGCGCGGCCGTCCGCGTACGGGATGCGCGAGGCGGCATGCGCGCCGGCTCCGGCCGCGCGCGCCGCACGATCGCGCGCTCGAGATCCCCGATGCCCGCTCCCGTCGCCGCCGACACGCGGACGGCGCCGGCCGGCCCGAAGCGCGCTCGGCAGGTCACGCTTGTTCCAGACCGCCAGGATCCGTTCTCTTCGGACACGCCGAGCTCGGCCAGAACCTCCGAGCGCCACGCGCCGCTCCTCGTCCACCCGCGGCGAGGACGCGTCGAGCACGTGCAGCACGAGGTCGGCGTCGCGGATCTCGGAGAGCGTCGAGCGGAACGAGGCGACGAGCGACGGGCGGCAGCTTGCGGACGAAGCCGACCGTGTCGAGGAAGATGACGTCGCGCAGCGCCGCCGAGGCGCCGCGAGCCGCGCGCGCAGTCGAGCGTCGCGAAGAGCCGGTCGGCGGCGTAGCCGCGTCGCCGCGTGAGCCGGTTGAAGAGGGTCGTCTTGCCCGGCGTTCGTGTAGCCGGCGATCGCGACCTGGAAGCGGTCCTCGCCGGCCGCGCCGCCGCGACCTCGCGCGCCGTCTCGATCTTCTCGAGGTCGCGCCGCAGCCGCGCGATGCGGTCGCGGATCTTGCGGCGGTCGAGCTCGAGCTTCTGCTCGCCGGCTCCCCGCGCGCCCCGATGCCGCCGCCGCAGGCCGCGAGAGGTGCCCGTATCGGCCCGCCAGCCGCGGCAGCAGGTACTGGAGCTGCGCGAGCTCGACCTGCGTGCGCGCCTCGCGCGAGCGCGCGTGGAGCGCGAAGACGTCGAGGATGAGGCCCGGGCGGTCGAGGACGCGGACGCCTCGCCCCAGCGCTTCTCGAGGTTGCGCGCCTGCGCCGGCGAGAGCTCGTCGTCGAAGACGACGAGCTCGCGCGCTCGTCCGCGCGCGACGGCGCCGATCTCTTCGACGGCGCCCTTCCCGATGTAGGTCGCCGGATCGGGCGCCGCGCGCTCCTTCACGAAGCCGCGCGACCTCGACGCCGCCGGCCGTGTCGACGAGCCGCTCGAGCTCGTCGAGGTGCTCCTCGGCCACGCCGCGCGGCACGCCGCTGCGGGGCGACGCCGACGAGGACGACCGTCTCGCGCGGCGGAGCCTTCACGCGTCGAATTGTACGGTGCGCAGGTAGATCCGGACGTGGACCTCTCGCCCCGCGAGCGCCTGCTCGGCGAGCGGCTCGAAGGCCTCTACCGGACCTACGGGCCGGAGACGGCGTCGACCGACCCGATCGTCTTCCTCGCGCCGCTACGCGCGCGCCCGAGGACCGCGAGGTGGCCGGCTGGATCGCCGTCGGCGTTCGCCTACGGGCAGGTGCGAGACGATCCAGGCGAACGTCGGCCGAAGCTCCTCGCGGCGCTCGGGCCGCGGCCGGCGCGGGCGCTCGACCGCGATCGCGCGACTTCCGCGCCTTCGCGCGCGAGAGCGTCTGCGAGGTTTCCGCCACCGCTTCCACGGCGCCGGCGGACGCCGCGGCGCTGCTCTACGCCATCGCGCGCGTGCGCGAGCGAGGCGGGCTCCGTCGCGCGCTTTCTTCGAGGCGCGCTTCCGCGCCGAGGACGCCGACGTCGGCGCGACTGCTCTCGCGGGTGGCGCGCGACCTGATCCGCCTCGACTACCGGCCCGCGCTCGGCCGCCGCGGCGCTTCCCGCAGGACTCCCCCGTCCGCTTCTTCTTCCCGGACCCGGCCGTCGGCTCCGCCTGCAAGCGCTGGAACCTGTACCTGCGCTGGATGGTGCGCCGCGACGCGCCTCGACTTCGGCCTCTGGCCCGGCATCCCGACCGAGCCGCCTCGTCATCCCGACCGACACGCACATTCACCTCGTCTCGCGGCGCCTGGGACTGACGCGGCGCAAGACCGCCGACTGGAAGGCGGCGCGCCAGATCACGCGGCGCGCTCGCGCGGTTCGACCCGCGCGATCCGGTGCGCTTCGACTACGCGCTTTGCCGCATCGGCATCCTCGGCATCTGCCGCCCGGACCCGCGCCGCAGTCGCCGCTGCGACGAGTGCCCGTCGGCGCGCGGAGGCCGTGCCCGCGTCGGGCGGCGAGAGGATCGCCGCGTGAAGACCCGCATCGCTCCTCGACGCTCGCGTTCGCGCGTCGCGCTCGCGTCGGTCGGCGTCGTCTGGGTCAAGTCGCTCGTCGCCGCCGCGCGTCGCCGTCGGGATCGCTGCAGTTCCTGTCGGCCGCGCCGGAGCTCCCGATCTTCGACCGACGGCGGGCAAGAAGACCGACCTCTCGAAGCAGAAGGGCAAGATCTTCATCATCCACTTCTGGGCGACCTGGTGCCCGCCGTGCGTCGAGGAGATCCCGGCGCTCTCGCGGTTCTGGGACAAGTACCGAAACGCGCGAGCGACATCGCCCTCTACGCCGTCTCGGTGGACAAGGACTGGAAGACGATCGACGACGTTCATCGGCGAAGAACCCGAACGACGCTGCCGCTCTACCATCGATCCCGGCGCCGCGACCGCGAAGCGGTTCGGGACGACGCAGTACCCCGAGACCTACATCGTCAACGACGAACGGCCGGGTGCTCTTCCGGGTGCCAGGGCGCCGTCGACTGGGCCGACCCCGAAGTGCAGCAGCGGATCGAGCAGCTGCTGGCATCGTGAGCGAGCAGACGTCAGGCCAAAGCGACGAAGGACTGAGGACTGACGCTTGTGACTCTCCGGTAAGGAGTCCCTAGCCGCGGCCTTAGTCATCTCCGGCTCGTTCCTCACGCGGCTTCGCGCATCAGCCACAGGAACAGCGACGACCGCGGCGGCGGAGATCCCGAGGCTCGCCGTAGAAGAGGACGCGTCGAGATCGACGGGCACGGCGCGCCACGCTCCGCGGAGCCCGGCCTCGCGCGGGGACGCCGCGCCGGACGGACGCGCGGCGCGCGACGCTGGCGGCGCCGGAACCGGCGCGGCGCCGACCGGGGCCGTGCCGCCGTTGATGCCGATCGACCAGACGTAGTCGCGCAGGGCCCTCGTCACGGCGTCGGGGTTCGAGAGGAAGGCCTTCGCCTCTGCGTCGCCGCCCAGGATCTGCGCGAACTCCTGCCGGTCCTTCGCGAAGGCCGGCGCGTCGAACATGCCCGCCGAGCGGCGAGATCCGCTGGCCGTCGTCGCCCTTCGGGAAGTTCGTCGGCATGCGCGTGCCCGGCATCCACTCGTCGGGCCGGCGGATCCAGTCGTTGATCCAGTCGTGCCGCAGGCGCGTCGCGGCCATCTGGAGGTTCGGCGCGAGGCTCGCGCGGTCGACGCCGGGCGCGTTCATCTCCTCGCTCGCTGCGCGGATGGCACTGCGCGCACTGCAGGAGCTCGAAGACCTTCTTGCCCGCCGCCCAGCGTCCTGGGGTCGGTCGACGTAGTCGGCGACGAGGAACGGATACGCGGCGCGGTCGAGCGACGCGAAGTAGCGCGTCAGGTCGTTCAGCTCGTCGGTCGGTGAAGCCGAAGGTCGGCATGTGGACCTCGAGCCACGGCCGGATCTGGCCGGTCTTCGGCGCCTTCAGGAACGCGAAGAGCCAGTCGCTCTGGACCTTGGCGCCCTCGCCCTGGATGATCGGCGGCGCGAGCGACGGGTCGGCCACGAGCGAGCGGAACGAGCCGCCGAAGCCCTCGATGACGTGGCAGCCCTGGCAGTTGTGGTTCTTGACGATGCGGCGGCCGCGCTCGATCGCGGCCTCGCGCGGCGAGAGCTCCTTCTTCGCGTCGGCCGACGGCGTTCAGCTTCTGGAAGCCGAGCACCGCCGTCGACGACCTGGTCGAGCTCCGCGGTCGAGAACCGGAAGTTCGGCATCCGAGCTTCTCTTCCCAGCCGCGCGCCCGGTCGCGGTCGAAGATGCGCGGGTTGTCGAGCTTCGTCGCGGAACCAGTCCTGCCGCGTGTGCGGCAGGTGCACGAAGCCGAAGTCGAGCCGGTGGACGGCCTTGGAGCCCTCCTCCGTCAGCTCGGTGCCGATCGGCTTGGCGTCCTCGAAGCCGGGGATCGCGTGGCAGGCGAAGCAGCCGTAGTGCGCGATGAGCTTCTCGCCGACGTAGACCTCCTTCGGCGTGGAGGTCCATCTTCGCGAGGTCCGCCTTCGCGTCGAAGAGCGTCTTCGTCGCCATCTCGAAGTAGAGGGCGATCTGGTCGAGCGTCGCCTGGTCGGTCTTCGGAAGCGGCACCGCGTCGAAGCGCGGCCGGCGCCTTCAGCGTCGAGAGGTACTCCGCGATGTCGAGCGCGTCCTCGTCGCGAGCAGGCGCAGGTTCGGCATCTTGGTGTCGGGGTTCCAGGCCTTCGGGTCCAGGATCCAGTGGTAGATCCAGTCGCGCGAGGCCTTCGAGCCGATGCCGGCGAGGTTCGGGCCGAACTGCCGGTAGGTCCCGACAGGTCGCGCTGCGCGTCGGGATCGGCGAGGTGGCAGCCGAAGCAGCCGCGGCTCGGCGAGCAGCTTCTCGCCGCGCGCCGCGTCGCCATGGCCGGCGCCGACCGGCGGCCACGGCCGGCTGCGACTTGTCGAAGAGGTAGGCGACGATCGCGTTGACCATCGTGTCGTTCTCGACGCGGCCCTGCTGCGTTCATCTGCTTCTGCGCGGCGGTCGGGCGGCGTCGGGTCCCGAGACGTTGACGAAGTTCTCCAGGTAGAAGAACGTCGGCATCTTCGTGTTCGGCCCGGAAGGCGGCGGGGTTCATCACCCAGCGCGTCGCCCAGTCGCGGCGAGACCTTCGACGGCGACCTTCTCGAGCGACGGGCCCGACCTTCGGCAGATGCTGCTTCTCGAGGCCCTCGATCCGGTGGCAGCCCCAGCAGCCGAGGGTCTCGACGATCCGCATCCCGGCGTCGAGCGTCGGCGCGTCGGGGAAGTTCGCCTCGCTCGGCGTGGCAGCGGTAGCAGCCGGCCTCGGCGTACTTCAGCGGGAGGATCGGCGATCTCGTTGAACTTGTCGAACTCCCAGTCGTACTTCTTCTCCCAGCGCCGCTTCCTGCGTCTCCGTCTCGGGCGAGTGGCCGGCCGACCAGAACGACGTCGCGCGGTCGCGGCCGCCGTGGCAGGGCGTGCAGCCGAAGGACGTCGCGGGATGCAGGCGACTCGCTGCCGACCATCAGGTGCAGCCGCGGGTGCGTGCGGAAGACGGTCGTGATCTTCGGCGTCCTCGAAGCCCTTGCGGTCGGCCGCGATGTGGCACGTCGTGCAGCGGTCCACGCGCGGGATCTGCATGAAGTTGACGTCGTTGAAGTGGTCGGGCAGCTGGACCTGCTGGACGCGCAGCGACGGGTTGACCATGTCGAGGATCGGCGAGTTGCGCAGCTGGAAGAGCGCGTCCTGCTTCAGGCTCTCGAACTTCTGCCGCGAGAGCCTGAAGTCCGCCGAGAGCTTCTCGATCGATGCGTCGCGCCTCGTCCTGCCGCGCCGTGATCTGCTTGATCTCCGCGTTCGACCTCGCGTCTCCTCGCTGCTTGCGCTCGGCCAGACGCACGTTCGCGGCGTCGAGCTCCGCGCGGATCTTGTCGAGCTCCTTCTCGGCCGCGGGCGCGGCCTTGGGCTTGTTGGCGAGCGCGTCCTCGTACTTGTAGCGCGCCGCGTCGAAGGAGGCCTTCGTGAACTTGGTCTGCTGGTCGGCGAGATAGATCTTCGGGTTGAGGTCCTTGAGCTTCGCGTTCAGCCTGTCGAGCGCCTCCTGGCTGCGGCGCGACCTCGGCGCGCGCCGCCGCGAGGTCCGCCGATGAGCTTCTGCGCGCTCCTCGCCGTAGGCCTTCTGGCGCGCCGCGAGCGCGGCCTCGCGCGTCTTGCTGCGCGTCCAGGCGCATGAACGATCCGCTGGATCGTCTTCCAGTCGCGCGTGTAGTCGGCCAGATCACCATGCCGATGAAGATCGACCGTCAGCGACGACGCCGGCCGCGAAGAAGCGCGGTTCAGCCTCGGGATGTCGTAGTGGTGATCGATCGGCTCGGCGGGCGGCTTGCGGGGCATGGCGTCAGGCTCAGATGTTGAACGAGAACTCGGGGATCGTGACGATGTACTTCAGGTTGAAGATCCAGCGCAGGTACATCTTGATCGGCAGCGCCAGCATCATCAGGAGCGAGCGACACGCCGATCATGTAGCGGACCGTGCCCATCTTCTCGTAGAAGCGGCGCAGAAGCGTCTTCGAGAGGAGCGAGCGGCAGCACCGCGACGTAGAAGCCGACGAGCGCGAGGCCGAAGATCTCGCGCAAGAGCCAGAAGTTCGGCAGCGGCTCGCTTGAAGCAGCTTGATCCAGATGATCTCCGAGAGGTTGATGTTGTTCAGCGGGACGAGCTTGTTGACGTCCCAGAACTCGTAGGGCCCGAAGAAGTTCCAGTTCGGGCCGCGCAGGAACGTCCCGAGCACGATCAGCACGCACCAGAGCACGAGGAACCCGAACAGGAAGATCGTGATCTCCCACTTGCGCTCCTTGAACGTGAAGTAGCCGTTCCCCTTCGGGTTCGTGTCGATGTACGGGATCGCCATGAGGCCGACGATGATCAGCGACGGCAGCACGACGCCGGCCAGCCAGGGGTCGAAGTAGACGAGCATCTCCTGGAGGCCGAGGAAGTACCACGGCGCCTTGGCCGGGTTCGGCGAGTCGGTCGGGTTGGCCGGCTCCTCGAGCGGCGCCTTCAGGTACGATCGACCAGACGATCATGACGCGCCATCACGACGACGAGGCAGATCAGCTCGACGTAGACGAGGTCGGGCCACGAGAAGACCTTCTGCGCCGAGTCCTCGCCCTCGATCGGCGGCAGGCCCTGCGGCGATGCGGCGGTCGTTCTCGTAGGCCTGGCTCATCGCGAACCAGAAGAAGAAGCCGACGAGGAAGATCATGCCGACGATCGGCACGTTGTCGGGCAGCGTCGCGACCTTGTTGAAGTTGGGGTCGAGGTACGAGAGGCCGATGCCGCCGGCGACGAGGGCGAAGCAGCACGAGGCCGCCCTTCTTCGTCCAGAGCGGGCCGCCAGTGGATGCCGAGGAGCAGCGCCGATCAGCGTCGCCGTGACGAGGTACTGCGGCGCCGACAGGAAGTCGATCGCGATCGTTGACGAATCGCGGCCTTCGACGCGACCGAGTTGACGATCGAGCGGTGGCACGGCGCGACTCTGAGCGTCCTACGACCGGCCCCGAGATGCCGCCGTCCTTGCGGACGCGCCAGAAGTGCACGGCCATCAGGAACGCCGCGACCAGCGGGATCCCGACGCAGTGGAGGACGTAGAAGCGCAGGAGCGCGCCCGCGCCGACGAACCGGCCGCCGAGCAGCCCGAAGCGCGCGTCGTTGGTCGACGTCACGAGCGGGATGTCGCCGATCTTCAGGAGGCCCGTGCCCGGGCCCTGCGATCCCGATGAGCGGCGTCGCCGAGGCCATGTTCGAGCCGACCGTGATGGCCCAGATCGCGAGCTGGTCCCACGGCAGCAGATAGCCGGTGAACGAGAGCAGCAGCGTCAGCACGAGCAGGATGACGCCGATGACCCAGTTGAACTCGCGCGGCGGCTTGTAGGAGCCGGTCATGAACACGCGGAACATGTGGATCCAGACCGAGATGACCATCGCGTGCGCGCCCCAGCGGTGCACCTCGCGCATGATCCCGAAGGGCACCTGCTCGCGCAGGTCGAGGATGTCGACGAACGCGTACTCGACCGTCGGCCGGTAATAGAACATCAGGAGCAGGCCCGTGAACGTCAGGACGAGGAAGAGGAAGAACGTCACGCCGCCCGCGCACCAGGTGTAGCGCATCTTGACGCCGGACTTGCGGGTCTTGACCGGGTGCAGGTGCAGGACGACGTTGCCGAGCATCGCGAGCACGCGCTTGCGGTTCGTGTTCGGGATGCCGACGCGGAAGATGGACTTCCAGAGCTGGCTCGCGACGATCGAGTTGCTGTATCTGACGCCAGCGAGATTCCAATCGGTCCTCCGGTCAGGGATTCGAGGATCGCGGGAGCGTCCTCACGTCAGCTTGACGAACGCCTTCGGGTCGGTCCACTGGCCCCGCTCGTAGAGGTAGCGCGTCGCCTTGTCCACGATGATCTGGCCGTCGTCGCGGCGAGACCGTGATCTCGGCGCGCTCGAGCGGCCGCGGCGCCGGGCCCTCGAAGTTGATGCCCGAGACGTAGTAGCCCGAGCCGTGGCAGGGGCACTTGAACTTGTTCTGCGCCGGCAGCCAGTTGGGCGTGCAGCCCAGGTGCACGCAGACGGCCACGAGCGCGTAGATCGAGTCGGTGTTGCGGACGATCCAGACGCCGAACTTCTCCTTCCAGCGCTCGTCCACGCCCGGGGCGTAGGTCGAAGGGTCGCCCGCCTTGAACCGCGTGGGCGGCTCGAAGAGGACGTTCGGGAAGAGGAACCGCACCGTGGCCGTCAGGCCCGCCGCCGTCGCGGCCGCGAAGCCGACCCAGGCGAGCGCCATCCATTTGAGGGTGGAGCGCCGCGTGACCCCGTCGGGCGTGACGTCGGCGTCGGGCGGCGGACTCGATCTGTCGCTCCGGCGTGGACATTCCTCGAGCCCTCAGCCTACCAAAATCGGTCCGCGCGCCGCTCAAGGCGACGAGCTTTCGCCGGATCGCCGCGAGCGCGCCTCGCGCGCCGCGTCGCGCACGCGCAGGTTCGGGTCGCTCGTCGGCGAGCCTTCTCGAGGAGCGGGCAGGCTCTCCGCGTCGCGCAGCAGCGCGAGCGCCTTCAGCGCGCCGACCATCGCGGTCTCCGCCTGATCGCGCGGTCAGCGTCGGCCTGCCGACGCGAGCGCGTCGCGGTCGATCATCGAGCGCAGCACTGCCAGGCCCGCGGCGTCGCCGAGCGACGCGAGCGCGATCGCGGCGTTCCAGCGCACGTCGGCGACCGGATCCCCGAGCGAGCACCTCGAGCCGCGGCGATCGCGGCGCGGTCGTCGAGCTGGCCGAGGACGTAGGCCGCCATCTTGCGCATCGCCGGCGTCCTCGGAATGGGACGCCTCGAGCACGGCGCGAAGCGCGCGCGGGTCGCCGAGCTTCCCGAGCGCCCAGACGGCGTAGAGGCGCGTGTCGGCGTCCGGATCCTTCGTCGCGGCCGAGGAGCGGCCGGACCGCCGCGGGGTCCGCCGAGCTTCCCGAGCACGAGCACGAGGTACCGCCGCACCGGCACGTCGTCTGGCCGCGTCGGCGAGAGCGACTCGGAAGATGCGCAGCGTCTCGGCCGCGAGCGGCCGCGCGCTCCGGGCCGTCCAGGTTCGGCGAGCGACCGCGACAGCTCGAAGGCCGCCTGCCAGCGGCGGTTCGCCGTGCCGCCCGCGCACCTCCTGGAGGTAGTCGGCGCGGCGCTCGCCGCTCGAACGTCATGCAGCGAGAAGATCCAGAAGACCCCGACGGCCGTCCCGACGACGAGCAGCGGCAGGAGGAAGAACCGGACAGAGCCGTGCCGCGGCCGCCCGCCGCGGCCTCCTCGTCCGGGGAGGGCGCGGCTCCTCGCGCGGCGGATCTCGGTCACAGGACGGGGAGGTACCGCTTGGCCTGCGTGATCGGGTTGGGAACGAAGATCGCGTCCTTCTCGCAGACCGTCTCGCAGAGGCGGCACGAGACGCAGGGTCCGGCGTCCACCTCGGCGATCTTGTGGAACGTCTCGTGAAGCGGGTCGTCGATCAGGTAGATGCAGTCGAACGGGCAGATGTCGATGCAGAACTCGCAGCCGGTGCAGAGGTCCCGGTCCACGATGGCCTTGGGGATGTCCTGCGGCTTGACCTTCTCGACGAGCTCGCCCTTGTGGTCCTCGATGCAGGAGACCGGGCAGTACCGGGCGCAGACCGAGCAGTCGATGCAGCGGTCGGCGTGGATGACGTACTTCTCGTTCTTGTCGCCCGTGATCGTGTGCGTCGGGCACTTGATCTCGCAGACCCCGCAGCCGATGCACGTGTCGGTGATGAAATGAGGCATGATCTCGCTATCCGCCCGGAAACACGGACCTTTGCGGCCGTCCGGACTGAGAAAAAATACCACAGTCGGCGGCGTGGACGGGACGCCGCCGGAACATTCCGGGTAGGGTTGCGTTGGGAGCAAGAGGAGAGAGGCTTATGAAGGAAGTCCGGGCGGTCGTCCTCGGGCTCGTGATCGTGGTCCTCATCGCGATGGTCTGGGCCTTCTGGGCCCGGGCGCCGCGGGAATATCGTCACGTGCGCGACTTCGTCGTGGACATTCACAAGCAGGAAGGCGAGTCGCGCAAGCACGTCTCCTTCAAGATTCCCATGTCCGTGCTCGCCCGGATTGCGTCTTTCGCGCCGCTTCACGGCGTCGCCGGAAGCTGGGATACCGACTGGGGCACCGACAATGTCGGGCCAGGACATCCTGGACGCTGCGGAGGAGAGCGCGCCGGGCAAGCCGGGAGTCATCGAGCGAGATGGCAAGAAGGTCGAGGTCATGGCCGACGGAGCCGCGCTCGAGGTGATCATCAAGGACGACTGGGACAAGAAGGTCACCGTCCGGCTGCCGAGGGCGATCGTCGAGAGCCTCTCCGGCCACAAGGACATTTCGATCCAGGAGATCCTCAAACGGCTCGACGAGCTCGGGCCGGGCGACCTCGTCCGCGTTCAGGACGGCGACAACGAGGTCACGATCACCGCGCAGGCGCGCTGAAAATCCCGCCGCGCCGCGGCGATATGCTCGGGCCGTGGCGAATCGCCTGGCCGCCGAGTCCAGTCCGTACCTTCTTCAGCACAAGGACAACCCGGTCGACTGGTACCCCTGGGGCGAGGAAGCGTTCGCGAAGTCCCGCGCGGAAGGCAAGCCGATCTTCCTCTCGATCGGCTACTCGACCTGTCACTGGTGCCACGTCATGGAGCACGAGTCGTTCGAGAACCCGCAGATCGCCGGCGCGCTCAACCGCGACTTCGTCTCGATCAAGGTCGATCGCGAGGAGCGGCCCGACGTGGACGACGTCTACATGGCGGCGGTCCAGGCGATGACCGGCACCGGCGGATGGCCCCTCTCGCTCTTTCTGACGCCGGACCGCCGGCCCTTCTACGGCGGGACGTACTTCCCGCCCGAGGATCGCTGGGGCCGGCCCGGGTTCTCGACGGTGCTCGCGTCCGTGGTCCGCGCCTGGCGCGAGCGCCCGGAGGACCTCGAGACGTCCGCCGCGGAGATGGTCGCGCACCTCGAGAAGAACGCGCAGGGGCTTGCCGGCGGCGCGGCCGTCGGGGCGGAAGTCCTCGCCGCGGCCGCGCGATCGCTGCGAGGCGGACTTCGATCCGGTGCACGGCGGCTTCGGCGGCGCGCCCAAGTTCCCGCCGGCCATGCGGCTCGAGTTCGCTGCTGCGGTGGTGGCGCCGCACGGACGAGCCCGCGGCCCGCGCGATCGTCGAGACGACGCTCGAGAAGATGGCTGCGGGCGGCATGTACGACCAGGTCGGCGGCGGCTTCCATCGCTATTCCGTCGACGAGCGCTGGCTCGTGCCGCACTTCGAAAAGATGCTCTACGACAACGCGATGCTCGCGCGGCGTGTATCTCCTCGCCGCGCGCGCCTTCGGCCGCGAGGACTTCGCGCGGATCGCCGCGGAGACGCTCGACTACCTGCTTCGCGAGATGACGCCAGAGGGCGGAGGGTTCTTCGCGGCCCAGGACGCGGACTCGGGGGGGCACGAGGGCACCTTCTACGTCTGGAACCCGGAAAGCGTTCGCGAGGCCGTGGGCGCCGACGCCGCGCCGCTCGTCGTGCGCGCGGTTCGGCGTGACACCGGCCGGCAACTTCGAAGGCGGCGAGACGGTTCTCTCCGTGGTCCGGTCGGCGGCGGATCTCGCGGCGGAGTTCGGCGAAAGCGCGGCGCGAGGTCCAGGAGATCCTCGCGCGACGCGCGGACGAAGATGTACGCGGCGCGCGCGCGCCGCGTCCCGCCGGGGACGGACGACAAGCTCCTGACGGACTGGACCGCCCTCGCCATCTCCGCCTTCGCGCTCGGCGCGCGGCGTGCTCGGAGAGCCGCGCTACGAGCGGGCGGCCCGCGAGGCCGCCGACCGGATCCTCGGCCGCTGTCGGCGGGACGGGCAGCTCCTTCACCGCGAGCGCGCGGGCAACGCCGGCGATCCCGGCCTTTTCGACCGACTACGCGTTCCTCGTCGAGGCGCTCCTCGACCTCTACGAGGCGGCGTTCGAGCCCGCGCTACTTCCGGCAGGCCCTCGCCCTCCAGGAGGAGCTCGACCGCCGCTTCGCCGATCCGCGCGGCGGCTACGCGCTCTCCTCCGACGCGCACGACGGATTGATCCTGCGGCCGCGCGAGCTGTACGACGGCGCGACGCCGTCGTCCAATTCCGTCGCCGCGTCGAACTGCTCCGCCTCGCCGCGTTCACGGGAGAAGAGCGCCATCGCCGGCGCGCCGAGGAGATCTTCGCTGCCAGTTCGGGCTACCTGCGCGCGCGCGCCGCTCGCGCTCCCCCGGATGCTCTGCGCTCTCGATTTCGCGACGTCGGCGTCTCGCGAGATCGTGCTGTCCGGAGAGCGCGGCCGTGCGGACTTCGAGGGTCTGCGCGACGCGGTCTTCGACGACGCCGACCTCAACCGCGTCGTCGCGCACGCCGACGCCGAGGAGAGTCTCGCGGACGTCTGCCCGCTGGTTGCCGGCCGCGGAGCCGCCGGCGACGGGAAGGGCGCCCGCGCGCTTGCGCTTGCATATGTCTGCCGCGATTTCGCCTGCGATCTCCCCGTCTCGTCGCCCGCCGCGCTCGCCGCGGCGCTCGGCCGCGTCCATGCCTGAGCCTGGCCGGCCGTTCCGCATCGTCGGCGAGGGACAGCCTCCGCCCGGACGCCACCGCGGCCCGGGTCTCGCCGTCATCCTGGTCGGGACCTACGCGGTCCTCTTCACGGCGGGACTCTTTCTTCTCTGGCGAACGTCCGCCCGCGGCTCCTCGACCTCCAACGCGCGCCCCGATCCGCCGCCGCCCGCGCGCGACAGCGCGCAGAGCCGGGCGGCGCTTCTCGCGGGAGAAGGCCTGACCCCCGAAGAGCGCGCGGACTATCAGCAGCGAATCGCCCACGATTGCTGCGACTGCGGCTGTGACATGACGGTCGCCGAGTGCCTCGCCTCGGATCAGAAGTGCCCGCGGAGCCCCGATCTCGCGCGACAACGGCAGATGGCGGAGCGCGGGCCCTGAGTCAGCCGACCGGTCTCGTCTTCGACGAGGCCTTCCTCGCGCACCGGGCGCCCTACGAGCATCCCGAGCGGCCCGAGCGGCTCACGGCGATCCGCGCGCGGCTCGAGAAAGAGGGCCTCTTCGCCGCCTGCGAGCGCGTCCCGGCGCGGCCGGCGGAGGACGCCGAGCTCCTCGCGATCCATGGCGCGCGCCTGCTCGCGACCGTCGCGGCCACGGAACGCCTCGAGTTCGTGCAGCTCGACCCCGACACGTACGCCTGCCACGACACCGCCCGCGCAGCGCGGCTCGCCGCGGGCGGTCTCGTGGATCTGACGCGGCGGGTTCTCTCCGGCGCGCTCGCCAACGGGATCGCGCTGCTGCGCCCGCCCGGACACCACGCCGAGGCGGACCGCATCATGGGGTTCTGCTTGTTCAACAACGTCGCGGTCGCGGCGGCCGCCGCCAGGCGGGACGGCGCGCGGCGAATCCTCATCGTCGACTGGGACCTGCACCACGGCAACGGGACGCAGGACTCCTTCTGGGACGATCCCGACGTCCTCTACTTCTCGACGCACCAGTTTCCCTTCTATCCGGGCACCGGCGCGGTCGAGGAGATCGGCGGCCCCGACGCGCGCGGGCGGACGGTCAACGTGCCCTGGCCGCCGGGCTGCGGCGACGCCGAGTACCTCGCGGCGTTCGATCGCGTGCTCCTGCCGATCGCCGAACGGTTCAATCCGGACCTCGTCCTCGTCTCCTGCGGGTTCGACGCCGCGGCCGGCGATCCGCTCGGCGCGATGCGAATCTCCCCCGCCGGCTACGGCCTCATGACCGCACGCCTCGCGCCGCTCGCGCGGGGACGGCTCGTCCTCGCCCTCGAGGGCGGCTACAACCTGACCGCGATCGCGCGCTCCGCCGAGTCCTGCCTGCGCGTCCTCCTCGGCGAGGACACCCCGGACGCCTCCGTCGGCGAGCCCTCGGCCGGGGCGACGCGCGTGCTCGAAGCCGTGCGGCAGATCCAGCGGCCGCACTGGCCGGACGCCTTCGGCGGCGCGATGTGAGAACCGCGTTCACGCGCGGTTCACACGGCCTTTACTAGTCTCCCGTCCGCATGACCCGGGGTTGGCAGTTTCTGGGACGGAGTGTGGCCGGGGCGGTCGCGCTGCTGCCGGCCTACGCCGCGTTCGCCTACGTCGTCGTCCCCGCGGCCTGGTCGCGCCACCAGAGAAAGTCCGGCGCCGCCGACGTCCCGGGCCTCACGTACACGGCCGAGCGCCTGCCGGCCGACCCGTTGAACGTCGCTTTCGTCGGGACCCGGGAGGAGCTTCGGGACGCGATGCGCGCGGCCGGCTGGTGCGAGGCGGATCCGATCAGCCTTCGCTCGGGACTGCGCGACGCCGCGAGCGTCCTCTTCGCGCAGCCCTACGTCTCGGCCCCGATGAGCACGCATTTCCTCGGCGATCGCCCGCAGGACCTCGGCTTCGAGCAGATCGTGGGCGGCAGCCCACGGCGCCGCCACCACGTGCGATTCTGGCGCGCCGCGTCGGCGCCAGGCGAGCCGGCGCTCTGGATCGGAGCGGCGACTTACGACGAGTCGATCGGCATATCGCACTACACCGGCGAGGTCATGCACCACATCGCTCCGCGGATCGATGCCGAGCGCGAGAAGCTCTTCGCGGACCTCGCGCGCGAGGGCCGGATCGCTTGCGTCGAGCGGCTGGCGGGCTATCGTCCGGCGGGCTCCGGCGTCAACGGCGGCGGCGACGTCTACGAGACCGACGGCGCGCTGCTGCTCGGCCGGCTGAAGAACTAGGCGCCCCCTAGTCGAGCTCGTCGACGCGGCGCCCGACGCGTTCGATGAGGCCCGCGAGGTCGTACGAGCCCGGGGCGAAGTGCAGCGTCAGCTCTCCCGTCCCGAACTCGGTGCGCTCGAGCGAGAGATCGACGCCCGGCGGCATCCAGTCGTTGAGGTTGACGACCATGATCCGGTCCTCGGGGTAGTACGTGAGGAGGCCGGGCGGCGCCTTCTGCACGAGATACGTCAGGAGCTGATCGGGGATCGGAATGAAGGACAGCGCCTGCACGCGGTCGAGCACGAAGGCGAGAAAGCCGTCCTTCAGGCGCAGCTGTGAGACGGTCGCCTTCGCGGACAGCGGCACGCCGAATCGGTGCACGACGGCCGTCAGCGCGAGCTCCCCCGGCGTGATCTGGATGCGCAGACCGTTCAGCTCCGGGACCTCGGCGACCGCGCCGCGCACGAGAGCGTTCAGAGTCCGTTCAGAGAACGTCAGGGCCAGACCGCTCCAGGTAACCCGGTGTCCGACGGGTTCCTCTCGGGGCGGCGGCAGCGTCGGCGCCGTCGCGTTCAGATTCATGTCGAGGTCGGTGACATTGTAGCGCGGCGGCCATGGCACCAGGGTGGGCGTCGAAACTGCGCTCGCGACCAGGGACTAAGGACTAGGGACTGTCTCAGCTCGAACGAAAAGGATAGTGCTTAGTCCCTCGTCCCGAGTCAAAGCAGATAGGCCACTGCGAACCCCACCTGGACTTTCGGCCGCGGCAGTCGCTCCGCGACTGGCGGCCGAGAGTTTCTAGCCCTCCTCGGCGAAAGAAGCATCACAGCAGGTAAGCGAGCGCGAATCCAACTTGACCAGCCATCATCAAGAGGTACATGTGTGTCCACGCGGGATGGTTCTCGGTCGATGCGAGCTCGTCCGGATTCTCGAGGAGCAGCCGCGCCGTGTACGCGCCCCACGCCGCGAGCAGCAGGCCCAGCGCGACGAGGAGCGGCCGGTTCCCGGTCAGAAGCGGCTCGCTCGGACGGGCCGGATCGGGCAGGTACGCGAACAGCGGGATCAGGAGCCACGGCAGCACGAAGAACGGCGCCATCATCTTCGCCGCCTTCCGCACTCCGAAGCGAACCGGCAGCGTGATGCAGCCGTGCGCGCGATCGCCCTCCATGTCGGAGAAATCCTTCGTGGACGTCGCGCCGAGCAGGAAGAACGCGAAGACGCCGCCGATCGCCCACGCCTCCGCGTTCCAGACGGCCGCGACGAAGGACCAGCCGGCGACCTTCAGCAGCCCGCCGCGCGTGACGGCGATCGTGAAGTTCGCCCAGAACCAGTGGCGCTTCGTGCGCCCGAAGGCCGGGAAGGAATAGACGAACGTCGCGAGCGCGCCGACGAGATAGATGAAGAACGCCGCGTGCAGCGGCAGCGGCGCCGCGAGGCGGTCGGCGAACGACGTGTACGGATACGGCACCACGACCCACGTGGGCACGATCGCCAGAACGTAGAGCGCCGCGGCGGCCGCCCACGCGCGGCCGATCGAGACCTCCCCCGTCACGAGCGGCCGCTCGGGCTTGTTCTTCCGGTCGATCTCGAGATCCGCGATCTGGTTGACGATGTTCGAGGCGGCGTTCATCGCCGAGGCGCACAGCGAGCCGATCGCGACCGTGAGAATCACCGCCCACGTCACGCGGCGCGACGGGTCCGGGTTGTGCGCGGATCCGAAGGCGCAGATCGCGCCGGAGACGATGCCGAGAAGCGGCGGCAGAAGCGTGAACGGGCGCGCGAGGCGCAGGTAGCGCTTCATCCTTCGAGCGGAAGGTAGAGGCCGCCCTTCGCGAGGGAGAGCCAGATCTCCGCGGCGATCGCGGCGCCCGCGAACGTGTTCATCGCGTTGGCGAATTCGTGATCGAGCTCGAACCCGAGGCGGCGGCCGAGATCGTTCGCCGCGCTTTCGCCGAGCGCTCCGAGGAATCCCGCGGCCGCGACCACCCAGACCCCCGCCGCCGGCACGAGCCCCGCGAGCCGCCCGATGACGGCGATGAGCGCCGCGCCGCCGGCCGCAGCCGCGAGTCCCGGCCACGAGACCGCGCCCGGCGTGCCGACGGCGAGCCGCTCCCCGGCCGAGCGGCGAGAACGCGCGCCTTCCGTAGAGGCTCCCGAACTCCGTGCCGAGCGTGTCGGCGAGCGCCGCCGCGAAACACGCGGCGAAGGCGAGTCCCCAGCGCGCCTGGAACGGCGAGAGCAGCGCGATGAGCGCCGCCACGAGGCAGTTGGCGGCCACGTGCTCCGCGCCGCGCCGGCCCTCGCGCGCCTGCGCCGTGCCGCGCTTCGCTTTCTCCCGGTATCCCCAGCGCGAGGCGACGGTGCCGGCGAGAAAGAAGCTCCAGAGGACGCGCGTAGGCGCCCCCGCCGCCCGCGGCGAGAATCGCGGTCCCGACGGCGGCGCCCCCGACGGCGCCCGAGAAGGACACCGCGCGCGCGCGATGCGCCGCCGCGGCCACCCCGGCGTTGACGAGGACCGCGAGCCACAGCGGCGGCTTTCCCGGAACGGCAAACGGTGGATTCGCGAGCGAGACCCACGCCAGGAAGAAGAGCGTCGGAAGCGCCGGCACGAGGTTGTCGTCGATCCCCGAGCGCACCGACTCCAGGAACGCGAAGAGCCCGGCTCCCGCCATGAGAATCGCCACGGCGAGCGGCGCGACGCCCCGCGCCGCGAACGCGAAGACCAGGACCGAACCGACTCCGCCGAACGCCCAGTTCGCGAAGAGGCCGATCCAGGTCTTCCCCGCGTTCCACGGAAGAACCGGCCCGCCGAAGGCCGTGCCGAAGATCGAGGCGGCCGGATCGCCGAAGGCCATCATGGCCCACACCGCGGCCGCGATCGGCAGGTACTGCCCGCGGAAGATCAGGATCAGGACGAGCACGACCGCGGGGTACGCGACGATCCCCGCGTCGCGGTGCCCGGACGCCGCGCGATAGAGCCCGCGGCCGAACCGCGGAATGACGAACAGGTTGAAGAGCAGCGCGGCGAGCGCGCAGAGCGCGGCCTGCTCCCAGGTCAGCCAGCGGAGCGCGAGCGCGAAGAGGCCCATCCCGGCGTGGACCGCCTTGCGCTTCCACTCGGAGGAGGAGATCTTCACGCCGCCGGGATCTCGCGGCCGGAGAGGTATTCCGCGAGCGGCTCTCGGTAGTGGCGGATCGGCCGCCCCGTGACCCGCTCGTACTTCCCGGTGTCGAGGACCGAGTTCGCGGGCCGCCGCGCGGGCCGCGCGAGCGTCGCCGAGTCGATCGGCGCGACCGCGACGTCCGGCCGGCCGGAGAGAGCCACGATCTCGCGCGCGAAATCGAACCATGTCACGGCGCCGCGGTTGGCGAAGTGGTAGATGCCCACGGCGTCCGACTCGAGGAGCGCAAGCACCGCCTCCGCGAGGTCCGTCGTCGCCGTCGGCCGGCCGCGCTGGTCGTCCACGACGGTCAGCGCCCGCTTCCCCTCCTCGATCTGCTTCAGGATCGCCTCGACGAAGTTCCAGCCGCCGCGTCCGAAGAGCCACGAGGCGCGAACGACGAGGCCCCGTCGGAACGCGCAGCGCGGCCTCCTCGCCCCGGCGCTTCGAGAGGCCGTAGGCGGAGAGCGGCGCCGTCGGGTCTTCCTCGGAATACGGCGACGCCTTGGAGCCGTCGAAGACGAAGTCGGTGGAGATCTGAACGAGCTGCGCGCCGCGCGGGCGCGGCACTCGGCGGCGAGAATCTCGACGCGCCGAGGCGTTGACCTCGAAGGCGCGCGGGTCGGTCTCGCAGGCGTCCACCTTCGTGTACGCCGCGCAATTGACGACGACGTCGGGCTGCGTGTCGCGGAAGGCGCGCGCGACGTCCGGCGCGGACGTGACGTCGAGATCGGTCCGGGGCCGGGCGAAAACGTCGCAGCCGGCGGCGGCGAGAGTCGGCGACGAGGTCCGTGCCCAGCATGCCCGACGCGCCCGTGACGAGGACGCGCCGCCGCAGCTGCGGGAGCGGTCGGGGCGCGGCGAGAACCTCGGTGGCGGTTTCGCAGGCGGGGCGACGGCGGCCTCGCTCATCCCCGGCTATCCCGGCTCCTTCGCCGTAGCCGTGGAGGTCGCGAGGCGGTCGCTCGTACTGCGTCCGGTAGAACTCCCGGTACGCCGCGTCCTTCTCCTTGATGGGCCGCCACCATTCCGGGATGATCGCGATACCAGCGGATCGTCTCGGCAGAGGCCGTCCTCGAACGCGGTCCGCGGCGTGAAGCCGAGCGCGCGCGAGCTTGGCGGCGTCGAGCGAGTAGCGGCGGTCGTGTCCGGGACGGTCGTCCACGAAGCGGATGAGGGTCTCGGGCTTCCCGAGCTCCGCGAGGACGCGCCGCGTGATCTCGATGTTCTCCACCTCGTTGCCGCCGGCGATGTTGTAGGTCTCCCCCGGCGCGCCCGCGATCGAGCAGGAAGTCGATCGCCGCGGCGTGGTCCTCGACGTAGAGCCAGTCGCGGACGTTGCGGCCGTCGCCGTAGAGCGGCAGCGGCTCGTCGTCGAGCGCGTTGGTCACGAAGAGCGGGATGAGCTTCTCGGGATACTGGTACGGGCCCGTAGTTGTTCGACGCGCGCGTGATGACGACCGGCACGCCGTACGAGGCCCAGTACGAGTACGCGAGCCGGTCGCCGCCGGCCTTGGACGCGGAATACGGGTTGCGCGGATTGAGCGGCGAGTCCTCCGTGAAGGAGCCCTGCGGGATCGAGCCGTAGACCTCGTCGGTCGAGATCTGGACGAAGCGCTCGACGCCGCGGCGGCGCGCCTCCTCGAGGAGGACGAAGACGCCGCGCACGTCGGTCTCGATGAACGATGCGTCGCCGAGGAGCGACCGGTCCACGTGCGTCTCCGCGGCGAAGTTGACGACGTGCGTCGCAGCCCTTCCATGGCGCCGCGCACGGCGTCCGGATCCGACGATGTCGCCCTGGACGAAGCGGTAGTTGGGCCGGTCCGGCGACGTCGGCGAGGTTGGCGGGGTTGGCGGCGTAGGTCAGCTTGTCGAGGTTGACGACCGAGACGCCGGCGCCGCGCGACGCGAGCACGTCGCCGGATGAAGTTCGAGCCGATGAAGCCGCAGCCGCCGGTGACGAGGAGCTTCACACGATGCCGATCTCGGAGTTGTCCCCGATCAGGAACCGGTGCACGCGCGGCCGCTCGTGCCCCGGATGGATGCGCACGTTCTTGCCGATCAGGGAATCCGCGATCCGCACCGGGAATCCGCTCGATGCGCGAGCCCTCGAGCACGATCGAGTTCTCGATCTCGCAGCGGTCGACGTAGCAGCCGGCGCCGATCGCCGTGTACGGGCCGACGAAGGCGTCGCGGATCTCGGCCCCCGCGCCGATGATCGCGGGCCCGCGCACCGTCGCAGTCGCACGAGCTTCGCGCCCGCCTCGATCACGACCTTGCCCTCGACGCGGCTGCCGGAGTCGACGCCTCGAGGCCCGCGCGGCTCGAACGTGTCGAGGATGATGCGGTTGGCCTCGAGCATGTCCTCGATCTTGCCCGGTGTCCTTCCACCAGCCCGTCACGAGGTGCGGATGCACGGCTGCGCGCCGTGGTCGACGAGCCACTGGATCGCGTCGGTGATCTCGAGCTCCTGGCGCGCGGACGGCCGGATCGCCTTGACCGCCTCGAAGATCGAGTCGTCGAACATGTAGACGCCGACGAGCGCGAGGTCCGACTTCGGGTGCTTCGGCTTCTCGGTCAGGCGCACGACGCGCCCGTTCTCGAGCTCCGCCACGCCGAACTGCGACGGGGTTGGGGACGCTTCGCGAGCAGGATCTGCGAGTTGCAGCCGCGCTTGCGGAAGTCGTCGACACGAGCGTCGTGATGCCGTCGGCGATCACGTTGTCGCCGAGGTACATGACGAACGGCTCGCCCGCGAGGAAGCTCTCCGAGATCAGGACCGCGTGCGCCAGCCCGCGCGGCGCGTCCTGCGGGATGTAGGTGATCTCGGCGCCGAAACGCGAGCCGTCGCCGAGCGCCTCCTCGATCTCGGCCCGCGTCTCGCCGACGACGACGCCGATCTCCCGGATCCCGGCCGCGACGATCGCCTCGACCCCGTAGAAGAGGACGGGCTTGTTGGCCACCGGCACGAGCTGCTTGGCGCGGGTGTAGGTCAGCGGACGCAGGCGCGTCCCCTTGCCGCCCGAGAGGATGAGTCCCTTCATTGGAGGGGAATCATAGCGGAGGTGATTCCGACTCGCGCGCCGCCGCCGCCGGGAGATTAGACTGCCGGACGCTTCGCCGGCCAAGGGTTCCGTTCCGTTCCCGGAGGTTGAGATGACTCGTCGCCCGGCCATGCTGGCTATCGCGGTCGCGCTCCTCCTCTGCGGCGCCGTCCGAGCGCAGATCCCGCCTTTCGGCGGCGAGTTCCAGGTCAACACCTACACGACGTCCTCCCAGAGGGACCCGGCCATCGCCTCGTCCGGAAACGGCGGGTTCGTGGTGGTGTGGGAGAGCTTCGGACAGGACGGGGACCGGGGCGGGATCTTCGGGCAGCGCTACAACGCCTCGGGCGCGAAGGTGGGATCGGAATTTCCGGTCAACTCGGGAACCAGCGGCGACCAACGGCAACCCAGCATCGCCATGGCGAAGGACGGAAGCTTCGTCGTGGCGTGGCAGTCCTATCAGGACCTCCTCGGACCGGCCCGCCCCTCGACGCCGATCCCGCCGAGCGACATCCTCGCCCGCCGGTTCGCAAGCGACGCGACGCCGCTCGGCGACGACTTTCAGGTCAACACGTACACCGCGGGGTATCAGAAGAGAGCGGCCGTCGCGATCGACGACGCGAAGGATTTCGTCGTCGTCTGGACGGGCGGGCCGAACTCGGCCGTCGAGGGACGCCGGTACGACGGAACCGGTGCGCCGCTGGCAGACGAGTTCGCCCTCAACTCTTCGACGGGCTTCAAGAGCGACGCCTCGGTGGCCATGACGAAATCCGGCGAATTCTTCGCCGTCTGGACCGCAAGTCGGCCCGGAACAACCCTCTATTCCGGAGTGTTCGGGCAGCGCTTCGATGCATCCGGGGCGCGCGTCGGCGGAGAGTTCGAGGTGGACTCCGAGACGACCGGGGGCGACTTCCGGCCTCGCATCGCCGCCGACAGCCGCGGGAACTTCATCGTGGTCTGGTCGGCGCCGGACGGAGACTTCGACGGAACCTTCGGGCAGCGGCTCAACCGGTCCGGGGAGAGGGTCGGATCGGAGTTTCCCGTCAATACGTACACGACGAACGAACAGGTGGCGCAGTCAGTGGCGATCGCCCACGACGGGAGCTTCCTCGTCACCTGGTCGAGCTACCTCCAGGACGGCTCGGCTGGCGGATCCTTCGCTCAGACGTTCGACCGCTCGGCGCAGAAGCTCGGCGGTGAGATGGAGATGAACATCACGACGTCGGGCGATCAATCCGCGCCGGCGGCCGCCTCCGACGGGGCCGGCTTCGTCGTCGTGTGGCAGAGTCAGGACCAGGACGGCTCGTACTCGGGAGTCTTCGGCCGCCGGCAGCAGTTCCATCCTCGAGGGATCGCCATTGACTCGCGGTCGACGCCTTCGACGTCGTCCGACGCGAACGGCGTCCTGGAGCCGGGCGAAGGAGTCCTGGCCGCCCCGGCCTGGAGCAACGACAGCGCCTTTACTTTCGGCGACGTTGCCGGAAGCTCCCCTCTGTTGTTCTGCGTCTTGGGAAATCCTTGCGTGGCCCCGGGCGACCGCGACGCGTCCTATGGAACGCTCGGTCCGCACGTTCTCGCCTCCTGCGACGACGGGAGCCCGGACGCCTGCTACACGATCGGAGCGGGGGGACCGCGGCCCGGGACGCACTGGGACGGGTACTTGCACGAAGATCTCTCGATCGGCGGCGGGCAGCTCTGGACGCTCCACGTCGGCGACAGCTTCACGGACGTGCCGCGGTCGGAGCCTTTCTACAAGAAGATCGAGACGATGCTTCACTTCGGCATCACCGCGGGCTGCGACACGGCCCTCTACTGCCCGAACGATGCCGTTCCCCGTGACCAGATGGCGATCTTTATCGCGAAAGCGCTCGCTGGCGGGGGCGAGTACGTGCCGACGACCGGAAATCTGAAGGGCATCCCCTTCGGATCCACATACAACTGCGCTCCCGGCGGCAATTCCCTCTTCGTGGATGTGGCTCCCACGGACTCGTTCTGCCGCCACGTCCACTACCTCGCTTCGCGAAACGTCACCCTCGGTTGCGGCAACTTCAAGTACTGTCCGAGCCCCGTCGTCACGCGCGACGCGATGGCGTCGTTCATCGCCAAGGCCGTCGCGGCGACGAGAGGCGGCGACGCGGTGCCGCTCACCTACTCCGATCCCGGAACGGGAAGGTCTTACTCCTGCGCCGCTGGCTCTCCAAATCTGCACTTCACCGACGTCCCCGTCTCGAACGCCTTCTGCAAGCACATCCACTACCTGTGGGCGAAGGGGATCGTGGATGGCTGCACGCCGACCAAGTACTGCCCCGGCTCCCAGGTTCCTCGGGACGCCATGGCAAAATTCATCGCCAACGGATTCGGACTCCAGCTCTATGGGCCGTAGGAGTCGCGCGGGGCCCGCGGCTTGCCGGCTGACCCTCGGTCTCCTCGCGATTCCTGTCGTGATCTCCGCGCAGGCGCCCTCTCTCGCCGGCGAGTTCGAGGTCAACACCTACACCACGGGGACTCAGAAGGTTTCCTCGGTTGCATCGCGAGGCGATGGAAGCTTCGTCGTCGTCTGGGAGAGCGACGGCCAGGACGGATCGCGGTTCGGCATCTTCGGCCAGCTTTTCGATTCCGTCGGAGCGAAGGCGGGACCGGAATTTCCGGTCAACACCTACACGACGGGAAATCAAGGCAATCCCGCCGTCGCCGTCGCGCCCAACGGCGACTTCATGGTCGTCTGGCAGACCTTCGTCCCGCCGGCCGACGGGGGCCCACGCGACCACGTCTTCGGCCAGCGATTCCACGCGTCGGCCGCAGGAGCGACGAAGGTCGGACCCGAGTTCCAGGTGAACTCCGACACCACGGGGCAGCAGATCGCCGCCTCCGTGGGCGCGGACGCTCTGGGAAACTTCGTCGTCGTCTGGGAAAGCTCGTACGAGTTCTTCGGCCAGAAATTCAACGCTTCGGGCACGAAGGTGGGCGCCCAGTTCCAGGTCAACACTTACACGACCGGTTCGCGGCTCCGTCCCCGCATCGCCGTCGCTCCGGACGGTGAGTTTGTCGTCGTCTGGCACGGCTACGGCACCGGCGGCGATTACGGGGTCTTCGGGCAGCGCTTCGCCGCGACGGGGGCGAAGGTGGGCCAGGAATTCCCGGTCAACACGTTCACCTCCGGTTTGGACCGGTACCCTGCCGTCGCCATGGACCGGCACGGAAATTTCGTCGTTGCGTGGAGCGGGGACAACCAGGACGGGTCGGGCTCCGGAGTCATCGCCCAGCGATTCAGCGCCGGCGGCGAGAAGGTCGGCGGCGAGATTCCCGTCAACACGTACACAACGGACGAGCAGGATCAGGCCGCGGTGGCCGCCGACGCGTCCGGCAACTTTCTCGTGACGTGGACGAGCGTCGGCCAGGACGGCTCGTTGTTCGGCATCTTCGGACAGCGATTCGATCGGCGCGGAGCGCGCATCGGCGGCGAGTTCCCGATCAACACGTACACGTTCCAGCGCCAGGATTCGCCCTCCGTCGCGAGCGACGGCGTCGGTTTCGTCGTCACCTGGGACAGCTACTTCGAGGACGGCTCGACCTACAGCGTTTTCGGCCGGCGCCAGAACCTCCACCCCGAGCATCTCGCGGTCGACGGCCAGGGAATCGGGACGTCGGACTTGAACGGCGTCCTGGAGCCCGGCGAGGCCGCCGTCGTCGTGCCGACTTGGAGCAACAACGGGAGCGGCGCCGTCGCGCTGACCGGCACAGTCGGAAGTCTCGACGGACCGGCCGGGCCCGTGTATCAGCTCCTCGACGGCACCGCCGACTACGGCTCGATCGCGTCGGGATTCGTCGGCGACTGCAACGACGGGAACCCGAGCCCCTGCTATGCCGTGCAGATCTCGGGTACGCGGCCGGCCACGCACTGGGATGCGACCCTCGAGGAGGATCTGTCGTCCGGCGGAGTCCAGCCGTGGACGCTCCACCTGGGCGACAGCTTCACCGACGTGCCGCGGTCGCAGCCCTTCTACAAGAAGATCGAGACGCTCCTCCACAACGGCATCACCACCGGCTGCAACGCCACCCAGTACTGCCCCTCCACCGTGGTCTCACGCGACGCCATGGCCATCTTCATCGCCAAGGGCATCGCCGGGCTGGGCGAGCTCGTGCCTGCTACCGGCCTCGTCGGAGCCTCCGCCTACAACTGCTCGACCGGCGGCCACTCACTCTTCTCCGACGTCTCTCCGACCGACTCCTTCTGCAAGCACGTGCACTATCTGGCCGCGCAGAACGTCACGCTCGGCTGCGACGCGACGCACTACTGCCCGAGCCAGACCATCACGCGCGACGCGATGGCGTCCTTCATCGCCAAGGCGATCGTGGCGCCGGCCGGCGGCAACGCGGTGCCGGTCAGCTATACCGACCCGACGACGTCACGCTCCTACTCCTGCGTCTCCGGCAGCGCCAACCTGCACTTCACCGACGTACCCGTTTCCAACGCCTTCTGTAAGCACATCCACTACCTGTGGGCGAAGGGCATCGTGGACGGCTGCACGGCCACGAAGTACTGCCCCGGTTCCCAGGTTCCCCGGGACGCTATGGCAAAATTCATCGCCAATGGGTTCGGCCTGGAGCTCTATGGACCTGACCGCTCGAGCCTTCCGGCACGAGCTCTTCTGGGCGTCGCCCTGTCGCTTGCGTCGCGCGCGATGACCGCGCAGTCTCCCCCGCTCTCGGGCGAGTTCCTGGTGAATACCTACACGACGGGACCGCAGCGCGAGGTCGCGGCCGCGTCGCGGGGAGACGGAAGCTTCGTCGTCGTCTGGACGGACGGGTATCGCTTGAGCCGGGGGATCGAGGGTGAGGACGGATCGACGGCCGGCATCATTGGACAGCGCTATTCCCGCCTGGGCGCGAAGGCCGGCGGCGACGTCGTCGTCAACACGACGACGCTCGGCGCCCAGGACGAGCCCGCGCTCGCGCTCGATCCCGCCGGCAATGCGGTCGTGGTGTGGAGGAGCCAGCAGGACAATCCCGCCGAACTCTTCGGCTCGGGCGTATTCGGACAGCGCCTCGACGCGGCGGGAAACAAGGTCGGCGGCGAGTTCCTGGTCAACTCCTACACCACGTCGAGCCAGGGCACGCCCGCGGTCGCGATGGACGGCGCCGGAGACTTCGTCGTCGTCTGGACGAGCATCGGGCAGGACGGCTCCGGCAGCGGGGTCTTCGGCCAGCGCTTCGCCGCCGTGGGATCGAAGCTTGGACCGGAGTTCCGCGTGAACAGCTATACGACGTATGCGCAGTTCGCTCCGAGCGTCGCGATGACTCCGGCGGGCGAGTTTGTCGTCGTCTGGGAGTCCGTTTCTCAGGATGGAGACGGCAGCGGCGTGTTCGGCCAGCTCTACGACCGCGTCGGGGCGAAGCGAGGCTCCGAGTTCGCGGTCAACAGCTACACCACCGGAGATCAGCGAAGCCCTTCGGTCGAGATGGATCGAGCCGGGAACTTCGTCGTCGCGTTCCAGAGCTTCGGGCCGGACCTGTCCGGCTTCGGGATCTGGGCGCATCGCTTCAACGCCTCGGGCGAGAGTGTCGGCGGGCCCGACTTCGAGGTCAACTCCTACACGCCCGGCGACCAAACCGAGCCGTCCGTATCGGTTGACCGGGATGGCAACTTCACCGTCGTGTGGCGAAGCGAGGGTCAAGACGGGTCGAAAGGCGGCGTCTTCGCGCAGCGGTTCGATCGGGCCGGCTTTCTCGTGGGCTCGGAGTTCCAGGTCAACACTGCAACGACCGAAACCCAGGAGTCGCCGCGGGTCTTCGACGACGGCGCCGGATTCGCCGCGGTCTGGACGAGCGACAAGCAGGACGGCGACGGGCCGGGAGCGTACGGCCGCCGTCAGAGCATCCATCCGAGAAGTCTCGCGGTCGACACACAGGGCATCGGGATCACCGACCTGAACGGCGTGATGGAACCGGGCGAAGCCGCGGTCATCGCTCCCGCGTGGAGCAACGACAGCACGTTTTTCGTGGCGCTGACCGGGACGATCGGCAGCGTTCAGGGCCCGTTCGGTCCGACCTACACCCTGCTCGACGGCTCGGCGGACTACGGCATCACCCCGTCGGGAAGCCTCGCCGGCTGCAACGACGGGAATTCGAATCCCTGCTACGCGGCGCAGATCTCGGGAACCCGTCCGGCGGCCCATTGGGACGCGACGGTCCAGGAAGACCTTTCCGGGGGCGGGTCGAAGACGTGGACGCTTCATCTCGGCGACAGCTTCGCGGACGTGCCTCGCGGCAACCCCTTCTACAAGAAGATCGAGACGCTCCTGCACAGCGCGATCACGGCCGGTTGCGACGCGAGCCACTACTGCCCGAGCGGCGCCGTCCCGCGCGGCGACATGGCGCTCTTCCTCGGGCGAGGTCTCGCCGGAGGCGGCGGGTTCGTTCCGAGGACGGGAATCTGGAACGGACAGCCCTACGACTGCTCGCCGGGCGGCGTCTCCTTGTTCGGAGACGTCCCTCCCGACGACCCGATCTGCCGCCCCGTGCACTACCTCGCCGCCCGCAACGTGACGCTCGGCTGCGCCGCGTCGCTCTACTGCCCGGGGCAGATGATCACCCGCGATGCAATGGCATCCTTCATCGCCAAGGCAGTCGTCGCGACCGGCGGCGGCGACGGGGTGCCGGTCAGCTATACCGACCCAACGACCTCACGCTCCTACTCCTGCGTCTCCGGCAGCGCCAACCTGCATTTCACCGACGTCCCCGTCTCCAACGCCTTCTGCAAGCACATCCACTACCTGTGGGCGAAGGGCGTCGTGGACGGCTGCTCGGCGACTAGGTACTGCCCTTCGAGTCCCGTCGCCCGCGATGCCATGGCGAAATTCATAGGCAACGGATTCGGGCTGCAGCTCTACGAGCCGTAGGATGAGGTCCGCTCCGCTCGCGAAAATCCGCCTTCTCCTCGCTCTCACAGCGATGTTTGCGGCCGCCGGGCTCGGCGGACAGGTTCTGCCGCTCGGAAGCGAGTTCCTCGTCAATACCTACACGACGAACGCCCAGCTCTTTCCGGCGGTCGCCGCCGCGGGCAACGATACGTTCGTCGTCGTCTGGGACAGCTTCGTCCAGGACAGCGGCGGCCTGGGCGTCTACGGCCAGCGCTTCGACGGCAGCGGCGCGCCGCTCGGTTCGGAGTTCCAGATCAACACGTACACCACCGACGCGCAGGCCGCCCCCAGGGTCGCGGCCGCCGCCGATGGCAGCTTCGCCGTCGTCTGGCAGAGCTCCTATCAGGACGGCTCGGGCATCGGGGTGTTCGGCCAGCGATTCAACGCGGCCGGGGCGAAGGTCGGCGCGGAGTTTCGCGTCAACACGATCACCGGCGGCGATCAGCAGGCGGCCGCGATCGCGATGCGGCCCTCCGGAGAGTTCGTCGTCGTCTGGTCGGGAGGCTACTCGGCCTACTCGGACGAGACGGCGCAGCGATTCGACGCCACGGGCGCGAAAGTCGGTGCGCCGTTTCTCGTGAACACGTACACGACGGGCAATCAGCGCGCGCCCGCCGTGGCCATCGACCCCACTGGCGACTTCGTGGTCGTCTGGGGCAGCGACGCGCAGGACGGCGATTCATTCGGCGTTTTCGGCCAACGGTTCAACGCCGCGGGCCAGAAGGTCGGACCGGCGTTTCAGGTGAACACCTACACGACCGGGGAACAGGACTATCCGGCCATCGCGATGGATCGTGCCGGCAATTTCGTCGTCGTCTGGACGAGCCTCAACGGACAGGACGGCTCCTCCACCGGTGTCTTCGGCCAGCGCTTCAACAGCGACGCGGAAAAGGTCGGCCCCGAATTCCCGGTCAATACGTTCACCGCGAGCGAACAGGGCGACGCCTCGATCGCGCTCGAGCCCGACGGCGGCTTCCTCGTGGCGTGGAAGAGCTTCGGGCAGGACGGCTCGGACTTCGGCGTCTTCGGGCAGAGCTTCGACCGCACGGGGGCGCGCCGCGGATCAGAGTTCCAGATCAACGAATACACGACGGACTTCCAGGCGGAGGTCCGGGTGGCCGAAACGGAATCGGGCCCCGTCGCGGTCTGGACGAGCAAGGGCCCGGACGGAGATTCCTATGGAATCGTCGGCCGCCGGCAGAGGATCCACCCGGAGGCGCTGACCGTCGACGTTCACGGGATCGGCATCACGGACCGGAACGGCGTGTTCGAGCCCGGCGAGGCGGTGGTCGTCGAGCCGGTCTGGAGCAACCGGGAGACGCTCGCGATCGATCTCAACGGAAGTGTGTCTTCCACCGGCTTCTCGGGTCCGGCCGGCCCGACCTACACACTCCTCGACGCGACGGCGGCCTACGGCGCTATGCCGGCCGGCACGATCGCCAGCTGCTACGACGCGTCTTCGAACGCCTGCTACGCGGTTCAGGTCTCCAACGCGCGGCCGTCGACGCACTGGGACGTGACCCTCGAGGAGGACCTCGACATCGCCGGATCGCACATCTGGACGATGCACGTGGGCGACAGCTTCAGCGACGTGCCGCGGTCGCAGCCCTTCTATAAGAAGATCGAGACGCTCCTGCACAGCGGCATCACGACCGGATGCAACGCGACGCAGTACTGTCCCGCGACCGGCGTCTCACGCGACCAGATGGCGATTTTCATCGCCAAGGGCATCGTGGGTCAGGGCGCGCTCGTTCCCGCGGCGGGTTCCGTCGGCGCCTCCGCCTACGACTGCTCCCCCGGCGGCCACTCACTCTTCACGGACGTCGCTCCGACGGATACCTTCTGCCGGCACGTGCACTTGCTCGCCGCCCGCAACGTCACCCTCGGCTGCAACGCCACGCAGTACTGCCCCGGCCAGACCATCACGCGCGATGC
Source organism: uncultured Acidobacteriota bacterium (assembly GCA_963708395.1). Taxonomy (GTDB): domain Bacteria; phylum Acidobacteriota; class Thermoanaerobaculia; order UBA5066; family Gp7-AA6; genus DATBFU01. The sequence goes on from CAVPSG010000003.1 coordinate 142,045, forward strand.
CATGGCTTCGTTCATCGCCAAGGCGGTCCTCGCGCCCGGCGGAGGCGGAGCGGTCCCCTTGACCTACAGCGATCCGATCAGCGGGCGGTCGTACTCCTGCAGCTCGGGGGCCCCGCACCTCCATTTCACCGACGTGCCGACAGCCAATGCCTTCTGCAAGCACATCCACTACCTCTGGGCCCGAAGCATCGTCGACGGCTGCACGCCGACAACGTACTGCCCATCGGCGCCCGTCGCCCGCGACGCCATGGCCAAGTTCATCGCCAACGGATTCGGACTGCAGTTGTACGGGCCCTGAGGCCGTAGGAGATACTCGGCAGGTCAAGTCCCTCGGGGGTTGAGATGCCGGACTTCCGCTCCATGGACCGTCGGAGTTCCGCGTGAGATCGCCGGTCTACCTGGCGTCTCTGCTGATCGCGTTGGTGCCGGTCCGGCTCGCCGCCCAGACGCCGCCATCTCTCGGCAGCGAGTTTCAGATCAACACCTACACGAGCGCGTCGGAGAGCGGCCCCGCGGTCGCCTGCAATCCCGACGGAACCTTCGTCGTGGCCTGGACCGACAACCTGGAGGACGGGAGCGACTTCGGCGTCTTCGGCCAGCGCTTCGATGCCGCCGGGTTGAAGGCCGGGGGCGAGTTCCGCGTCAACACGTATACGACCGGCTACCAGTGGTTTCCTTCGGTTGCGTCCGACGCCGAGGGCAACTTCGTCGTCGTGTGGTACGGCGTCGGCGCTGGAAGCACGAGCGCCACCGACTACAGCATCTTCGGAAAGCGCTACAACGCCGCGGGCGCGCCTCTCGGATCCGATTTCGTCGCCAACACCTTCACGGGAGGAAACGTCTTCGGCGGAGACGTGGCGGCCGCGCCCGCCGGGAACTTCGTCGTCGTATGGACGGCGAAGGACGAAGTCAGCGACTACGACGTCTTCGGACAGCGCTTCTCGAGCGCCGGCTCCAAGGTCGGATCGGAATTCCTCGTGAACACTTACACGACGGGCAGACAAATCAACGGCCGCGTGGCACTCGATCGTTCGGGCGGCTTCGTGGTCGTCTGGACATCCGTCGATCAGGACGGGTCGGGCCCCGGCGTCTTCGGACAGCGCTTCAGCGCGTCCGGCGCGAAAACGGGATCCGAGTTCCAGGTGAATACGTATACGACCGGCTACCAGGGCGCCGCCCGCGTCGCCGTCGACCGGGGCGGCAACTTCGTCGTCGTCTGGAGCGAGGGAGCCGGCGGCGGGCCGAACCGGAACATCCTCGGGCAACGCTTCGATGGTTCCGGAAAAAGGGTCGACACCGAATTCCAGGTCAATACGACGACCGGCGCCCCGTACAGCGCTCCCGGCCTGACGATGGATCCGAGCGGCAACTTTCTCGTCGTCTGGACGGGCTCCGACGGCGACGGCAACGGTGTCCTCGGACAGCGATTCGATCGCGCCGGGGATCGCATCGGGACGACGTTCGCGATCAACTCCTACACGACGGACAACCAGTCGCGCGGCGGCGTGTGCGACGCCGGGCACGGATTCGTCGTGACCTGGGACAGTCACGAGCAGAACGACGCCGGCTACGGCGTTTTCGGGCGGCGCCAGAGATTTCATCCGGACGGGCTGGCGGTGGACGTTCACGGCAACGGGACGTCGGACCTCAACGGGGTTCTGGAGCCCGGCGAGGCCGCCGTCGTCGAGCCGCACTGGACCAACGAGGGCGGCGGCATCCACGGCCTGAACGGCAACACGGCCGAGGTCACGGGACCCGCGGGGCCGACGTACACGCTGCTCGACGGCGCGGCCGCCTACGGAGACATTCTCTTCGGGGTCCAGACCGACTGCAATGCGACGGCGGATTGTTACGCGGTCCAGATCGGCGGGACACGGCCGGCGACGCACTGGGACGCGGAATTCCAGGAGGACCTCGACGTCGGAGGATCGCAGATCTGGAAGCTTCACCTGGGCGACAGCTTCACGGACGTGCCGCGCTCCGAGCCTTTCTACAAGAAGATCGAGACGCTCCTACACAACGGCATTACGACCGGCTGCAATGCGACGCAGTACTGCCCGTCGGCCTCCGTCACTCGCGACGCGATGTCCATCTTCATCGCCAAGGGCGTCGTCGGCCCGGGCAACCTGGTGCCGACGACCGGCCTCGTCGGCGCCTCCGCGTACGACTGCTCCCCCGGTGGCCATTCCCTCTTCACCGACGTGTCCCCGACCGACTCCTTCTGCAGGCACGTTCACTATCTGGCCGCGCAAAACGTGACGTTGGGATGCACGCCGACGCAGTACTGCCCGGGCCAGACGATCACCCGGGACGCGATGGCCTCCTTCATCGCCAAGGCGATCGTGGCGCCAAAGGGTGGAACCGGCGTGCCCGTTTCCTACACCGACCCTGTCACCTTGCGGACGTACTCCTGCATCTCGGGCAGCGCCAACCTGCATTTCTCCGACGTGCCGGTCTCCAGCGCCTTCTGCAAACACATCCACTACCTGTGGGCGAAGGGGATCGTGGACGGCTGCACGGCGACGAAGTACTGCCCGAGCAGTCCCGTCGCCCGCGACGCGATGGCCAAGTTCATCGCGAACGGGTTGGGTCTGCAGCTTTACGGGCCCTAGGCCCCGGTCGTCCGTAAGCCCAACGGCATCAGAAGGTTCTTCGTCTCCTTCGCCGAGCGCTGACCCCTTCGCGCTCGTTTCTGCGGTTTCTCCTGGAACTGCCCAGACCGAGGAGGCGAACGATGCGCGTCGTCCGATCGGGCTCTCGGCGGTCCGGGAGGAGTGTAGAGTCGGCGGCGTCTCTCCCGAGATGAAGGCCGCCGGTCGACTCCTGCTGGGCTTGGCTGCCGCTCTCGCGCCTGTAGCACTCGAGGCGCAGGGGATTCCTCTGGGATCCGAGTTCCCCGTGAATACCTACACGACGGGGAAACAGACGAATCCGGATGTCGCGTCCCGCGGAGACGGGAGCTTCGTGGTCGTCTGGGCGCACGGCCCCGGGAATCCGGGCGTCTTCGCGCGGAGGTATGACAGCGTCGGCGTCGCAACGGGGCCGGAGTTTCAGCTCAACTCGGGCACGGCGGTGCCGGGACAATACGCGAAGGTCGCGGCCGACGCGGCGGGCGGATTCGTCGTCGTGTGGGGCGGGACCGACGGCTATAGCCGCGGCCAGAAATTCGACGCCGCCAACAATCCAGTCGGCTCGCCGTTCGCGCTGTCAGGCCCGCTCGGCCGGGTTGGCGCCGATGCGGCGGGCAATTTCGTCGTGGTCGACACGACGGGTCCATCAGACATGTTCAGCCCCTTCGGTGCCCTCGACGGCCAACGGTTCGACGCGACCGGCGCGGCTTCGGGATCGGGATTCGTCGTTACCAGTCGCTTCTCGGTCTCGGGAAGCAACTACTACGTGGTGAACACCTACTATCCGGCAGCCAGCTCCATGGCGATGTCCTCCGCCGGCGACTTCATCGTCGTCTGGGACGAAGGGGAGTCGTTCTTCATGGAGGGCGGCCGGCCGCAGACCATCCCGCCGACCGGCATCTTCTGCCAGCGTTACCACCGCTCGACGGTCAAGCTCGGCGCCACCTTCCTCGTCGCTCCGGACGCGCTGAGCCCTCCGTCCATCGCCATGGATAAGCCCGGCAATTTCGTCGTCGTCTGGAGCTCGGGTGGATCCGTCGTCGGCCAACGCTTCGACGCAGCGGGCGCGCCGGTCGGTCCGCAATTGGACGTCAGCACGAACACGGCCGGCTACAGCACATCGCCTGCGGTCGCCGTCAACGGCTCCGGAGACTTTCTGGTCGTCTGGTCGAACGACAGCGAGGACGGGTCGTCCTCCGGAATTTTCGGCGCGCTCTTCGACCGCCATGGCCGGCGCCTGGAGGGCGCCTTCCCGATCAACGTGTACACCACGGGAGTCCAGGATCGGCCCTCGGTCGCGAGCGACGGCCGCGGCTTCGTCGTGACGTGGGAGAGCGCCGACGAAGACTTGTCCGGCTTCGGGATCTTCGGGCGCCGACAGAATCTCCTCGCCGACGCGCTCACCGCCGACTCCGGGCCGGCGACCGGGACCGTGTCCGACCGGAACGGCGTCCTGGAGCCCGGCGAAACGGTGTTCGTAGCGCCCGCATGGAAAAACGCGACCGATGCGCCCATCACCGTGACGGGAGGCACCGCGATCGTTCCCTGTGCCTTGGGCACGGCCTGCGTGACTCCCGTGAACACGTCGGCCGCGTACGGATCGATCGCATCGGGTGCGGCTGGAAGCTGCAACAAAGTGACCCCCGACGCCTGCTATCTCGTGTCCGCCAGTGGACCGCGCCCCGCTACGCACTGGGACGGCGGGTTCGCCGAGACGCTCTCGGGAGGCGGCGGCCGTTTCTGGACGATGCACGTGGGCGACAGCTTCGCGGACGTCCCGAGGTCGCAACCCTTCTACAAGAAGATCGAGACGCTCCTCCACAACGGCATCACATCAGGATGCACGGCGACGACGTACTGTCCCGGCGCGACGGTGGCGCGGGACGCCATGGCGATCTTCATCGCGCGAGCCCTCGCCGGCGACGGACAGCTCGTACCCTCGACGCCCGTCTCGGGCCCGCTCTATGACTGCTCCTCCGGCGGGCATTCGAACTTCACCGACGTCGCGCCGACCGACCCCTTCTGCAAACACGTCCACTATCTTGCCAACCTCAACGTCCTCATCGGCTGCAACGCAACGCAGTATTGCCCCGGCCAGGCCGTCACCCGGGACACCATGGCCGCGTTCATCGCGAGAGCCCTCGTCGCGCCGGGAGGCGGAGCCGCCGTCCCGATCAGCTACACCGATCCGACGACCTCGAGGTCGTATTCCTGTGCGGCGGGCAGCCCCCTCGTCCACTTCTCCGACGTGCCGGTCTCCAACGCCTTCTGCAAACACATCCACTATCTCTGGGCCAGGGGGATCGTTTCCGGCTGCACGCCGACGACCTACTGCCCCACCGAGCCCGTCGCCCGCGACGCCATGGCGAAGTTCATCGCCAACGGGTTCGGACTGCAGCTCTACGGGCCGTGAGCCCGGCGCGGCGTTGTGCCGAATGAACTTATTCTCCGTTTGCCTTCCCGAGGCGCCGATTTCCCCGGCCGCTTGAGGCCATGGCGCCGGCACCAAAGGGGGATATAGAGTCGGCGCCGTCTGTCCTGAGATGAAGGCCGCCGCTCGACTCCTGCTGGGTCTGGCTGCCGCGCTGGCGCCTGCGGTCCTCGCAGCGCAGGCGATACCTCTCGCTCCCGAGTTTCAGGCCAACACCTACACGACCGGCCGCCAGGGTCATCCCGGCGTCGCCTCGGCCGGCGACGGGAGCTTCGTCGTCGTGTGGGCGCGTGGGCCGGGCAGTCCCGGGATCTTCGCGCGGACGTACGACGACCACGGCGCGCCGGAAGGATCGGAGTTCCAGGTCAACTCGGGAAGCGCCGTACCGGGGCAATACCCATCAGTTGCCGCGGACGAGTCGGGCGGCTTCGTGGTCGTGTGGGGCGACGGGGACAACGCCAACTCCCACGGCCAGCGATTCGACTCGTCGGGAGCGCCGGTCGGATCGCAACTCGCCCTGGCCCGCGTCCAGCCCAAGACCGCCTCGGATTCGGCGGGCGACTTCGTCGTGGTCAGCTCGCAGCTCCATACCCCGGTCATCGGCCCGACCTTTCCCGGCAACCTCGTGGGCCAGCGGTTCGACGACTCCGGTGCGTCGTCGGGCGCCGAATTCGTGGTCAGCGGTTTCACCGCGTTCTTCGACTCCTACGACAACTACAACGTTCACTATCCCGCGGATCGCGCGGTGGCAATGTCCCCCGCGGGTAATTTCGTCGTCGTCTGGAACACCGCCGGCTTCGTGCTTCCCGGCGGCGGCCGCCCGACATTCGCGTCAAGTCTCGGCGCCTTCGGCCAGCGATTCTCGAAGACCGGAGCGAAAGTCGGACCGGCATTTCCGATTGCGACGTCATACGCACCCCAGGAACCGGCGATCGCGGAAGATCCTCTCGGCAACTTCGTCGTCGTCTGGTCGAGCGACGCCCAGGACGGCAGCGGGCGCGGCATCCGCGGCCAGCGCTTCGACGCCTCGGGCGAAAAGGTCGGGACGGAGTTCCAGGTCAACACCTACACGACCGGCGATCAGACTTCGCCGGCCGTGGCCATCGGCGAGACCGGAGACTTCGTCGTCGTCTGGGACAGCGACGGCCAGGACGGCTCTTCGTCGGGTGTCTTCGGCGCGCGATTCGACCGCCACGGAGCTCGTATCGGAGCCGAATTTCCCGTCAACGTCGACACCTCGGGCGCTCAGCAGGCGCCGCGGATCGCGAACGACGGCAGCGGATTCGTCGCCGTCTGGGAGAGCGCCGACCAGGACGGCGACGGTTTCGGCGTCTTCGGACGGCGCCAGCGTCTCCACGCGGAGTCGCTCACGGTGGATGCGGCCGCGAAGACCGGCGCCTCCTCCGATCGGAACGGGGTGCTGGAGCCCGGGGAGACGGTCGTCGTCGAGCCGGAATGGAGCAACGTCACCTCCGCCGCGATCCCGGTGACCGGCACGGGGACGCTGCCCGCCTGCACGATCGGATCGGCCTGCGTCGCGGCCGTGGACGCGTCGGCGGGCTACGGAACGATCGGGGTCGGCGCCTCGGCGGCGTGCAACGACGGCTCTCCGGATGCCTGCTATCAGGTCTCCGCGAGCGGGCCTCGTCCCGGAACTCACTGGGACGCTCCGTTCTTCGAGACCCTGTCGGGCGGCGGCGGAGAGCTCTGGACGCTCCACGTCGGGGACAGTTTCTCGGACGTGCCGCGCTCGCAGCCCTTCTACAAGAAGATCGAGACGCTGCTGCACACGGGAATCACGTCCGGCTGCACGGCGACGCAGTACTGTCCGAGCGCCACCGTCTCGCGCGACCAGATGTCGATCTTCATCGCCAAGGGCATCGTCGGACTCGGCGAGCTCGTGCCGGCGGGGGGACAGGTCGGCGCCAACGCCTACAAATGCGGGCCCGGCGGAACCTCCCTCTTCACCGACGTGTCGCCGACGGACTCGTTCTGCAAGCACGTCCACTACCTCGCCGCGCAGAACGTGACCGTCGGCTGCAACGGCAATCAGTACTGTCCGGGCCAGACCGTGACGCGCGACGCGATGGCCTCATTCATCGCCAAGGCCGTCGTCGCTCCGGGCGGCGGCGCGGCCGTCCCGATCACATATTCGGACGCCGTCACCGGGCTCTCGTACTCCTGCGCGGCCGCGAGCCCGAACATCCATTTCACGGACGTCCCGGCGTCGAACACCTTCTGCAAGCACATCCACTACCTGTGGTCCCGGGGAATCGTCTCGGGGTGCACGGCGACGACGTATTGCCCGAGCCAGACCGTCACGCGCGACGCGATGGCCAAGTTCCTCGGGAACGGATTCGGGCTCCAGCTCTACGGCCCGTCGGTCAAGCCGCGTGTGACGGCGTCGAACGCGGCGCCGACCGTCGATGCCGGCCCCGACAAATCCGTCACGCAGACCGGGGCCTCGACGGCCGTTTCCCTCTCCGGTTCGGCGAGCGATGACGGCCTTCCGAATCCGCCAGGCACCCTCACGCATCACTGGACGCGGGTGTCGGGCCCGACGCCGGTCACCTTCAACGACGCGGCCGCGCTGACGACGACGGCCCATTTCCCGCAGGCAGCGTTGTACGTTCTGCGGCTCACGGCGTCCGACGGCCTGCTCAGTTCCTTCTCAGATGTCAACGTGAATGTGAACCCGACGGGCGGCGTGCCTGCCGACCCGGGGACCACCGCGCCGCCGCTCGACCCGGGTGTCGCGTCGGATGTCGCCGGTTCGACGGAGTTCCTCTACACCGGCGCGAATCCGATTCAGACGGGCGTCGCCGACGGAACGATCGACCCGAAGAGGGCCGGGGTCGCGCGAGGGCGCGTGCTGACGCGGGACGGATCTCCGCTCTCCGGCGTCAAGATCACGATCGTCCAGCATCCCGAGCTCGGACAGACGCTCTCGCGCGCCGACGGCATGTTCGACATGGCCGTCAACGGCGGCGGCCTCCTGACTTTCCGTTACGAGAAGCCGGGGGTTCTCCCGGCGCAGCGGCAAATCGTCGTTCCCTGGGGAGACTTCGCCTTCCTGCCGGACGTCTCGCTCGTGCCCGCGGACTCACAGGTCACGCTGATCGATCTCACTTCGCCGGCTTCTTTCCAGGTCGCCCGCGGCAATCCCGTCACGGACGCCGACGGCACGCGCCAGGCGACGGTGCTCTTTCCGGCCGGGACGACGGCCGGGCTCGTGCAGCCGAACGGCAGCACGATCCCGACGACGCAGCTTCACGTGCGCCTCACGGAGTACACCGTGGGCCCGAGCGGCCCGAGCGCGATGCCGGGCGAGCTGCCGCCGACGAGCAGCTACACCTATGCGACGGAGCTCGGGGCCGACGAGGCGGTCGCCAAGGTCAATGGCCGCGACGTCGTCTTCAATCACCCGGTCCTCCTTTATCTCGAGAACTTCACGGGAATCCCGGTCGGCCAGTCCGTCCCGGCCGGCTACTACGATCCGGCGCGAAGCGCATGGGTCGGCGCCCCCGACGGGCGCGTCATCAAGGTGATGGGCAAGACCGCCGGCCGCGCCGATCTCGACGTGAACGGCGACGGTGTCGCGGACACCGGAGCGGCCCTCACGGCGCTCGGCATCACCGAACCCGAACGGCAGCAGCTCGCGGGCCTGTACGCCGCGGGGGCGAGCCTCTGGCGCACGCCGATCGACCACTTCTCGACGATCGACACGAACTTCCCTGCGGTTTGCGAGGGCGCCTGCGCGACCCCCAACGAGCCGGAGCCCCCGCCGCCGACTTGCGGGGGGGAAGCGCGAGCGGATCCATCATCGGCTGCGACCGTCAGACGCTCGGCGAGGACGTGCCGATTCCCGGCACGCCGTTCTCTCTTCACTACGAGAGTGATCGCGTTCCCGGCCGGACCGCCGAGCAGAAGCTCCTTCTCGGTCTCACGACCAAGGGGCTGCCTCAGGGCGTCCAGGGAACGCAGCTCGAAGTTCTGGTGGCCGGTCAGAAACTCGCCCAGGACTTTCCGACCGACACGGCGAGCGCCACCGTGTCCTGGGACGGCGACGACGCCTATGGACGGCCGGTCGTCGGCTCATCTCGCATGACGGTCCGCGTCGGCTACACGTACAAGCTCGTTCCCGCGACTCCCGTCGTCGCCGCGATCTCCTGGGCCCGGTTCTCGGGAATCCCGATGACGGGCGGCTTAGCGCGCGGCAGTGTGACTCTCTGGCAGGAATACACCGGCACGATCACGCGCTGGGACAGCCGCGGGATCGGATTGGGAGGCTGGACGCTCAGCGCCCTTCACGCCTACGACCCCGTGGGCCGCGTGGTCCACTTCGGAGACGGGACGCGGCGCGACGCATCCACGATCTCCGCGGGCCCGATCCCGGCCGCGACGATCAGCACGTTCGCCGGGAAGACCCCCGGGGGCTTCGGCGGCGACGGCGGGCCCGCGACCGACGCGCGCTTCCGGTATCCCTATGGCCTTGCCGTGGGTCCGGACGGCAGCCTCTACATCGCGGATTCGCAGAATCATCGCATCCGCCGCGTCGGCACGGACGGAATCATCACGACCGTGGCGGGCAACGGGACGCCGGGCTTCGCCGGAGACAACGGCGCGGCAACCTCGGCCGAGCTCAACAACCCGGTCGGTGTCGCCGTCGGCCCCGACGGCAGCCTCTTCATCGTGGATCAGAACAACAACCGGATTCGTCAGGTCCGGCCGGACGGCAAGATCGTCACCGTCGCGGGCAACGGATCGTCGACCTTCGGCGGCGACGGCGGGCCAGCCACGTCGGCGGGAATGCTTCCATGGGGCGTGGCGGTCGGACCCGACGGCGCCGTGTACATCGCCGACCGCTCGAACTCGCGCGTCCGGATGGTGGATCAGAACGGAACCATCAGCACGGTCGCCGGCAACGGCCTCGCCTTCCCCAACGCGGACGGTGTCCCCGCGACGTCGGTCAACCTCGGCGTGCCGTCGGACGTCGCGGTCGGACCCGACGGAAGCCTCTACATCATCGTCGGCGGACCGGGGCGCGTCCGGAAGGTGACCCCTCAGGGAATCATCAGCACCCTCGCCGGCACGACCGCCGGTTACAGCGGCGACGGCGGACCGGCGAAGACCGCCCAGATCGACTCACCGGTCCGCCTCGCGGTCGGACCCGACGGGAGCATCTACATCCCGGACACCGGCAACCAGCGCCTGCGCTGGATCGGCTCGGAAGGAATCATCGCGACGATCGCGGGCAACGGCCTCGCGGGTTTCAGTGGCGACGGCGGTCTCGCGCCTCAGGCGCAGTTCAGCGATCCCTACGCCGTCGCGGTCGGGCCGGACGGCGCCGTGTACGTCGCGGACTCCTTCAACCAGCGGATCCGGAAGATCGCGTCGGCGTTGCCGGGTCTCTCGGCGAGCGACATCCTCATCCCCTCGATCGACGGCGGTGAGATCTACGTCTTCAGCGGCGCGGGCCGCCACAAGAAGACGCTCGACGCCCTCACCGGAGCCGTGCGCGCCCAGTTCACCTACGACTCCGAGAACCGCCTCGTCTCCGTGGACGACGGCGACGGCAACATCACGACGATCCAGCGCAACGGCACCACGGGCGATCCCACGGGCATCCTGGCGCCTTTCGGACAGCACACGACGCTGACGCTCGATGCCCACGGCTTCCTCGCCAGCATCAAGGACCCTGCCAACGATCAGTTCAGCCTCACGTCGACGGCGGGCGGTCTCCTGACCCAGATGACCGATCCGCGCGGCGGCCTCCACAAGTTCACCTACGACGCCGTCGGCCGGCTGACGAAGGACGAGGATCCCGCGGGCGGATCGAAGACGCTCGCCCGAACGGAGACTCCCACCGGGGCGACCGTCTCGGTCACCACCAAGCTCGGGCGGACGACGACGTATCTCTCCGAACGTCTGGCGAGCGGCGCGCAGCATCTCGTTATCACCGAGCCCGGTGCCGTCGTCACCGACACCGTGATCAACATCGACGGGAGCCAGAAGACGACCTCTCCGGACGGCTCCGTCGAGGCCGTGGTTCTCGGTGCCGATCCTCGCTGGGGCCTGCTCGCGCCGACCCTCGCCTCCTACACCCGCATCACCCCTTCGACGCTATCCCGGACCGTGACCGAAACCCGCACGGCCACGCTCTCGAGCCCGACGGACCCGTTGAGCCTCCTGACCTTGACCGACAAGACGATCGTGAACGGCCGGACCTGGACGAAGACGTATCAGTCGGCGACGTCGACCCTCACGCGGAGCAGTCCCGTCGGACGCCAGATCGTGAGCACGCTCAACGGGCGCGGCCGACTGGCGAGCCGGCAGCTGGCGGGACTCACCGCCGAGAGCTTCTCGTACGACGCGAAAGGACGACTCGTCACCGCGGCCCGGGGCACCGGTGGCGGCGCGCGCACGGCGACGCTCGCATACAACCCGCAGGGGTTCCTGGACCATCTGACCGACCCGGTCGGCCGCACGGCGAGCTTCGTCTATGACGCCGCCGGCCGCGTCATCTCCCAGACCCTGCCGGGCTCTCTCACAGTCGGCCTCGGCTACGATGCATCGGGGAATCCAACCGCGCTCACGATGCCTCTGGGTGCCGCGCACGCCTTCGCCTACACGCCGGTCGATCTCAACTCGACGTACACGCCACCGGCCCTTCCCGGCGGTCCCACGCCGACCGGCTACACGTTCGACGCCGACCGTGACCTCACGCGCGTGACGCGGCCGGACGCCGTTCTCGTCGATCTCGGCTACGACAGCGCCGGCCGGCTCGGCAGCATCGCTCTCCCCGCGGGATCTCTGGGCATCTCCTACGACGCCGCGGCCCGTCCGACGAGCTGGACCTCGCCGAGCGGACCAACGCTCGCTTACTCGTACGACGCCGACCTGATCACGGGCGACGCGCTGAGCGGCTCGGTGACGGGGAGCGTGGGTCTCACCTACGACACGACCTTCCGACTGGCATCGGTCAGCGTGAACGGCGCGAATTCGATCGCGATGGGCTACGACAACGACGATCTGGCGACGAGCGCAGGCGCGATGACCCTCACCTGGAGCGCCCAGAACGGGCTCCTGGCCGGCAGCGCGCTCGGCGTCGTGACGGACGCCTGGACATACAACGGATTCGGGGAGCCGGCGACCTACACGGCCTCGGTGAGCGCCACGCCGCAGTTCAGCCAGACCTATACGCGCGACAAGATCGGACGCCTCACGGCGCTTTCCGAAACGATCGGCGGTGTGACGACCAACTACGCGTACACCTACGACGCGGCGGGCCGGCTGATCGAGGTCGACAAGAACAGCACGGCCGTCGAGACCTACACGTACGACGACGACGGGAACCGTTTGAGCTTCACCGGTGGCGGCGGCCCGCAGCTCGCGACCTACGACGTGCAGGACCGACTGACCACATACAAAGGAAATACGTACGCCTACACGAAAGCGGGAGAGCTCCAGTCCCGCGGCGCCGGCGCCGTGGTGACCACGTTCGGCTACGACCCGCTCGGCAACCTTCTCAACGTGACGTTGACGGACGGAACAGCGATCGCTTACCTCGTGGACGGCCGCAAGCGCCGCGTGGGAAAGAAGGTCAACGGCACGCTCGTGCAGGGGTTCCTCTACGAGAGCGATCTGCGCCCGGTCGCCGAGCTGAACGGCGCGGGGACCGTCGTGAGCCGTTTCGTGTACGACACGACGCGCGAGAACGTGCCGGCCTACATGATCAAGGGCGGACAGATCTATCGCATCGTGACGGACGCCAACGGCAGCGTGCGTCTCGTCGTCAACTCGGCGACGGGCTCGATCGCCCAGCGCATGGACTACGACGGCTTCGGGCAGGTCGTCAACGACACGTCACCCGGTTTCCAGCCCTTCGGCTACGCTGGCGGACTGTACGACCGCGACACCAAGCTCGTCCGGTTCGGTGCTCGGGACTACAACCCCGAAACCGGCCGGTGGACGGTCAAGGACCCCATCGGGTTTGCTGGCGGGGATGCCAACCTGTACGCGTACGTCGCGAATGACCCGGTGAACTCGAGCGATCCGACCGGCCTCGCGGACCTGCTTCAATTCGACGAGAAGAAGTTCGCGGAACAGAGCGGAGAAAAGATCGTCAAGAAGGTGGTGTGTAAGAAACTCAATGTCCCGGGGTTGAACAACCCGAAAGCCAACAAAGAGCTAGACGATGTGAACAAGATATCGAAGGAGGGAGAGAAAGGTACCTGGGACCTCTGGGAGTCGATCAAGAGCGTATTCTCGGGCTTCGGAAAATGAGTCGGGCCAACGGCCGCCTGAACGGCTGTACGGCGACGACGAACTGCCCTACCGAGCCCGTCGCCCGCGACGCCAAGGCCAAGTTCATCGCCAACGGTTTCGGGCTGCGGCTGTACGGGCCGTAGTCCGACTCCGTACAGGAGCGGAGAACGGAGCCTCGGCCCCTTCGGCCAACGCCAGCCTGAACCGTCGGCGGATGTCGCCTTTCCGGGCCGGACTACGCTTTCTCTTCCGGAGGGCTTCACCGCATGGAAGCCTGCTCTTCGGACGGCCGGCATCCCCGCCGCGAAGCGGGAGCGAGGTGTTTCTCGGGCGCGCTGCGAGCCTCCAGCACCGCGGCGATTCTCGGGGCGTTCCTCGGGGCGGCCGCGCCGCTCCTCGGGCAGGCGCCGCCGCTCGGCTCGGAGTTCCAGGCCAACACCTACACGACGGGCCTGCAGGCCCGCTCCTCGCTCGCCGTCGCTCCCGACGGAAGGTTCGTGGTCGTCTGGGGAAGCTATGACCAGGACGGCTCGAAGTACGGCATTTTCGGGCAGCGCTACGACCACCTCGGCCAGCGCGTCGGAGGCGAGTTCGCGGTGAATACCTACACGACGGGCAGCCAGCGCTATCCCTCCGTCGGCATAGACGACGGCGGCGAATTCGTCGTGGTCTGGGCGAGCAAGGACCAGGACGGCTCCGAATACGGGATCTTCGGTCAGCGTTTCGACAGCTCAGGAACGAAATCGGGGACGGAGTTCCGGGTCAATACATACACGTCGAGCATTCAGAGCCACCCGAAGATCGCCGTCAACGGCGACGGCAGCTTCGTCGTCGTCTGGAACGATCAGGACCGGGACCTGTCGGGTGCCGCGGTCACCGGACAGCGTTTCGATGCCTCGGGCGCCAAGGTCGGAACCGATTTCCAGGTCAACACCTACACGGGGAACAACCAGCGCTATCCGGCGATCGCCGCCGACCGGGCGGGAAACTTCGTCGTCGTCTGGCAGAGCGCGATCCAGGACGGCAGCAGCGAGGGGATCTTCGGACAGCGATTCAATCGGACGGCCGTGAAACTCGGCCCGGAGTTCGCCGTCAACACGTACACCCCCGGCGCTCAGGTCCTCCCCGCGGTCGCTTCGGACCCGCGAGGCAACTTCGTCGTGGCCTGGGAGGACTATCAAGTGTTTGCCGGCAAGTACGGCATCTTCGCGCAGAGGTTCAATAGCGGCGGTGAAAAGCTGGGGTCGGAGGTCACGGTGACGGAATCCGGAACCACGCTCACCTTCAAGAGCCCGACGGTCGCCATGGACGCTAAGGACAACTTCGTGGTGGCGTGGCAGGGCTTCGCCGGCGGCGGCACCGTCCTGCCCGAAGGGATCTTCGCCCACAGCTTCAGCCGCTCGGCCTACCCGACGACACTCATCTTCCAGGTCAATACGGATACGTCCTATTCCTACGACCCCGCTCTGGCGTCGAGTCCCGACGGGAACTACGAAGTCGTTTGGGGGGCGAATGACGGAGCGTCGCCGGGCATCTTCGGGCGCCGCACCGCTTTCTCTCCGGATTCGTTGAGCGTCGATTCCTACGCCGGGAAATTCGCGACCTCCGACGTCAACGGCGTCCTCGAGCCCGGCGAAACGGTGTTCGTCGTGCCGGGCTGGAAGAACATAACGGGCGAGGGCCCCCTTCCGACGGGGGTCGCTCTGACCGGAACGGGGGACGGTATCGCTCTCATCGGAGGCGGCGCGCCTTCTTATAACCTCGACGACGCCGCCGCCGATTACGGTCTCTCTCTACCCGACCAGTCCAACAACTGCTACGACGGCACGACGGGCCACAACTGCTATCGGGTCTCGCTGGGGCCGGACGAACACGCGGGCACGCATCAGGACCTTGTCTTCCGGGAGGCTCTTTCGAGCGGCGGGTTCCACGAATGGTTCGTCCACGTCGGAGAAAGTTTCGCCGACGTGCCGCGGACGCAGCCGTTCTACAAAAAAATCGAAGCCCTGCTCCACAACGGCATCACGACCGGCTGCAACGCGACCGCGTACTGCCCGGGCGAGGTCGTGTCGCGAGGCCAGATGGCGATCTTCATCGCGAGGGGGATCGCAGGCGCTGGCGAGAACGTCCCCGCGACGGGCATCCTCAACGGGAGCGCCTACGACTGTTCGCCCGGCGGAACGTCGCTCTTCACCGACGTGGCCCCGACCGACTCCTTCTGCAAGCACGCGCACTACATCGGGACGCAGAACGTCACGCTCGGCTGCTCCGGGACGCAGTACTGCCCGTCGGACGCGGTGACCCGCGACACGATGGCCTCCTTCATCGCCAAGGCCGTCGTCGGCCCGAAGGGCGGCACGGCCGTGCCGGCGACCTACACCGACGCGACGACGGCTCGCTCGTACTCGTGCATCTCCGGCAGTCCTAATCTGCATTTCACGGACGTCCCCGTCACGAGCCCATTCTGCAAGCACATCCATTACCTCTGGGCGAAAGGGATCGTGGACGGGTGCACGGCGACGACCTACTGCCCCGCGGCGCCCGTCGCCCGCGACGCCATGGCGAAGTTCCTCGCCAACGGGTTCAGGCTCCAGCTGTACGGCCCCTGACGCTTCGGCTCGCTGATGAGTCCGGCACACGAACTCGAGGTGATGCGATGAGAATCGTGAGGGCGACGGTCCTCTTCGCCGTGCTCGCGCTCCCGGCCACGATCCTTCCCGCGCAGGCGCCTCCCCTCGGAGTTCCGTACTTCGTGAACGCCCACACGACGAACTCGCAGAGCGCCCCGGCGATCGCCACGAATGCACCCGGAGGCCGGTTCGTCGTCGTCTGGGACAGCTTCGCCCAGGACGGCGACTCCGACGGAATCATCGGAAGGGTGTACTACCTCACGGCGCTCCCGCAGGCGGACGAATTCCAGGTCAACACCTACACGACGGGCAGCCAGGACAGCCCGCGCATCGCCATGAACGCCTCCGGCGACTTCGTGGTCGTCTGGAGAAGCTTCTCGCAGGACGGCTCGGGGACCGGAATCGTCGGCCAGCGTTTCAACCTCACCGGAGGGAAGGTCGGCTCCGAGATCCCGATCAACACGTACACGACCGGATTCCAGGCGGAGCCCGACGTCGCCATCGACGACGCCGGCAACTTCGTCGTCGTCTGGAAGAGCTACGGGCAGGACGGCTCGGGCTACGGCGTCTTCGGCCAGCGCTTCAACGGCGCGGGGACCAAGAGCGGCCCGGAGTTCCCGGTCAACACCTACACGACCGGGGATCAGAGCGAGGCGGCCGTCGCGATGTCGGGCGAAGGCAACTTCGTCGTCGTCTGGGAAAGCGACGGGCAGGACGGCTCGGGAGAGGGCATCTTCGGCCAGCGGTTCGATGCGGCCGGCGCCCGGGTCGGCGCCGAGTTCGCCGTGAATTCCTACACGACGAACCTGCAGACATCGCCGGCCGTGGCGATGAATCACCTGGGAAACTTCGTCGTCGCCTGGAGCAGCTTCGGAGAGGACGAGGACTCCTACGGCATCTTCGCGCAGCTCTTCAACAACGGCGGCGAGAAGTTCGGCTCCGAACGCATCATCAACGAGCACACGACGAGCGCCCAGGAGGCCCCCTCGGTCGCGATGGGCGCCGACGGCAGCTTCGTCGTGACGTGGCAGTCCTACCTCCAGGACGGGTCGAGCTGGGGCGTCTACGGAAAGCGGTTCGACCGCCTGGCGGGCGCTCTCGACTTCGAGTTTCCGATCAGCATCTCCAAGCTCGGAGCGCAGGAGGCGCCGCGCGTCGCCAACAACGGCGCGAACGGATTCGTCACCGCGTGGAACGAAGACGACGGGTCGGGCTACGGCGTCAAGGTACGCCATCAGGGAATGCTTCCCGCGAGATTGACGGTAGACGTCCACGGCGGAACGGGAGACCGGAACGGCGTTCTCGAGCCGGGCGAAGCGGTCATCGTCGAGCCGCACTGGCTCAACTTCTTTCCCGGCCCTCTGCTCGTCGACGGAAATGCGACAGACTTCCTCGGGCCGGCCGGTCCGACGTACACGCTGCTCGACGCGGCGGCGAGCTACGGCGGGATCCCCGGCGACGAGGAAGGTACGTGCGACGGCCAGTCGCCAGACGGCTGCTACGCGGTCCAGGTCGGCGGGACCCGGCCCGGAACGCACTGGGACGCCGTCATGCCGGAAACAGTGTCGCTCGGCGGCGGGAACGCCTGGATCCTCCACGTCGGCGACAGCTTCTCGGACGTGCCGCGGTCCCAGCCCTTCTACAAACGGATCGAGACCATGCTGCACTACGGCATCACGTCGGGCTGCACGCCGACCACGTACTGCCCGGACGCCGTCGTCTCCCGCGACCAGATGGCGATCTTCATCGCGAAGGGCATCGCGGGCGCGCCGGCCTTGATCCCGGTCGCCGGCACGGTCGGCGGGAAGGCCTACGACTGCTCGCCGGGCGGCCACTCGATCTTCACCGACGTCTCCCCGAGCGCCACGTTCTGCAAGCAGGTCCACTACCTCGCCGTCCAGAACGTGACGCTCGGCTGCAATGCGACGCAGTACTGCCCCGGCCAGACGATCACGCGCGACGCGATGGCCTCTTTCATCGCGAAGGCCGTCGTCGTGCCGAGGGGAGGCGCCGCCGTCCCCGCGAGCTACACCGACCCGGGAACCTCGCGCTCCTATTCCTGCGTCTCGGGGAGTCCCCATCTGCACTTCATGGATGTGCCGGTCTCCAATGCCTTCTGCAAGCACATCCACTACCTCTGGGCGAAAGGGATCGTGGACGGGTGCACGGCGACGACCTACTGCCCCACGGCGCCCGTCGCCCGCGATGCCATGGCGAAGTTCATCGCGAACGGGTTCGGGCTGCAGCTCTACGGGCCGTAGCAACCTCTCGAGATCTTCCGGATTCGCGGCGGGCCAAAGCTTCGCGAAACGCAGAGCGAAGCGACGCGCGCCGCGGGAGCCGGACCGAGCAAGGGACGCAGGCGAACGATCGAGGCCCTTTGGCCGAGTCGTTCGCCGGTCGCGGCCGCCAGTCCTCCGCCGCGACCCTCCTCAAGCGCGACGGCCGCGAGCGGCCCGAGCGAGTGACGGCGACGGCTAGAACAGGCTCGGGCTCAGTGCGCCATTCACGTCGAGCAGAGTGCCGATGTCCTTCAAGTTCAGCACGAAACGGATGTCGTTGCGGCGATTGCCCGGCAGGCGCAGCTGGCGAAACTCGAGAAACATCGTGTAACACGAGCCCCGCCACGTCAGAAGCGACCGGTCCTCGAGGACCGTCCCCTCGCGCACGTCGTAATTGATCTCGGTATCGAAGCGCAGCGGTCTCGAGACGTCGAATCCCCCCGAGACGCGCAGCTGGTCCGTGTCCACCGAGACGCTTCCCGGCAAGGTGACCGGCCGTCCCGAAAACCAGGTCGCGTTGAAGAAACTCGTTTTCCAATTGACCGAGGTCGTGACGGTCGTGGAAGTCATCTGCCCCGCTTTCGGGTCGTAGGTCATCCGGCCGTCGAAGCCCAGGAGGGCTCCGGAGATCGCGACGCCGGGCGTCAGCCGCAGCGCCGCATCGATCGGTCCGGCGTTCTGAAACGAGAGAAGCGGGCTCCCGATCGTCGTCTGTGCGGGCTCGAAGGCGTAGGTTTGCCCGATCTCGAGCGAAGCGACCTCGGAGGCGGAACCCGATTTCGCGTCGGCCGCCCGCGCGAGCAGCCGGTTGACGATCGCGTAGCGCACCTGGTTTTCGCCGAGCTGCGTGTCGATATCGTCGTAGACCGGGATTCGCGCCGGATCATTGACGTTCGAGACGTAGTTGTAATCGACGCGCGGCTCGATGATGTGCTTGAACTTGCCGAAGGGGCCGAGGTCCCAGTCGTAGATCCGCGAGAAGGACGGGCCCGACGAGCGAGAGCCCGGCCTCGGCGTAGGCGCGCACGGCCGTGGCGCCGAGTGAAGTCGGTCTGCCGTGGAATCGGTCGAATCCGTGTAGCCCGTCCACGCGGCCGCCGCCGCGTCGCCGTCAGGGAGAGCCACGGGAGCTCCTTCCAGGGAAGGAGAGGACCGGGTGGAAGTCGGCGCGCCCGTAGCCGCCGTGGGCGAAGCCGGGGCCGCGGTTGATGAAGAGACTCGAGAGAGACGACTGCAGTCGAGAGGTAGACGGGGCTCTGGCCGATCTGCGACGGTGCGGTGGAAGAACTCGAGCGTCGGGCAGCCGCTCCTGGAGGACCGTCGCCCCGAGAGAACGTCTCGCTTCGCTCGAAGCGGAGGTTCAACGAGTTCGCGCCGAAGTTCTTCGTGAGGAAACGCGCGCGAGAGGATCTGCCGCGCCGAGTTCAGGTCGAAGTTTCGCTCGAAGTCCTGCAGGTATTCCGCGTCGGAGTAGTCGCGGATCGAGATGACGCCCCGGATGCCCCACGGCAGGTCGCTCCGACGACGTGATCGAGGCGGATCTTCCAGCGGTTCTTCGTCTGGGTCGTGAAGACGCCCGGCGTGCCGTCGGAGAGCGTGCAGAGCGTCGGCGCCGACCGGCGCTTCGGCGAGAGGAACGCAGACCGTCGCCTCCTTGTCGTGCGCGACGTAGCCCTGGAAGATCCCGGCCGATTCGGCGGACGGCGCCCAGCGGAACTCTTCGCCGAGGCCGACCGTGCCCTTCGAGAACAGGTCGAGCTGCGTCGTCAGGTCGGTCGAGCGGCCCGTGACCCAGTAGTACGCGAGGCCGAGGTACGCGCCGCGCTGGTTGCTGTAGCCGATGCCGGGCACGAGCATCCCCGAGACGCGGTCCTCCTTCGTCGGCCAGACCAGGTACGGCGTGTAGAGGAGCGGCACCGTCCCGCGCGCGGAACGCGACGTCCTTCATGCGCGCGTAGTCGTCGAGCGTGACCGTGGCCTCCGACATCGTGAAGGACCAGGCGGGATCGGGCATGTCGCAGGCCGTGAAGAGGCCGTGGTGGACGCGGTAGGTCGCCTCGCCGATCTTCTCGATCGTGTCCGCGACGATGTGGTACGTCGGGCGGCAGGTCCGCGGTCGGCGCTCCTCGAGCGTGCCCGTCTTCGTGTCGAGGTCGAAAGACCGCGTGGTCTGCCCGAGATCCGCGTCGGGCCCTGGTCGATGATGACGTGGCCCGTCGAGGGTCGCGGTCTTCGTCGGGAAGTCGTAGTGCGCCTTGTCGGCCGTGATCTTGACGTCCTGGTACTCGATGACGACGTCTTCGCTGCCCTCCCAGGAGACGGTCCTTCTCGAAGTTGCACGGGCTGCTTGGTGTAGAGGCGCACCTCGCCGCCCTTCTCCGGCGCGTGGAACTTGATCTCGAAGTTCGGCCTTCGGCTTGAAGCGCGACTCGAAGGGATCGCCGAGCTGAAGGAGTCCTGCGCGAGCGCCGCGAGGCAGCCGCGGAGAACGGACCAGAGAACGAGCGCGCCGCGGCGCAGGCGGGCGCGCAGCGCGGCTCACGCGTCCATGGACGACGCCATCACGGAATCGTCCACGGCGCACTGCCGGACGGAACGCCGCCTCCGTCTTCGCCCGGATCTCCTCGACGTCGACGCCCGGCGCGAGCTCGACGAGGTCGAGGCCCGCTCCGTCCGGGAGCACGTCGAAGACGCAGAGGTCGGTGATGATCCGGTGGACGCAGCGCCGGCCGGTCAGCGGGAAGCGTGCAGCGCTTCAGGATCTTCGTGCTCGCCGGCTCGCGCGGTGTGCTCCATCGTCACGACGAGCCGCCGCGCGCCCGCGACGAGGTCCATCGCGCCGCCCATCCCCTTCACCATCTTGCCCGGGATCATGTAGTTCGCGATCGAGCCCTCCTCGTCCACCTGCATCGCGCCGAGGATCGAGAGGTCGATGTGGCCGCCGCGGATCATCGCGAAGGAGTCCGCCGAAGAGAAGAACGAAGCGCCCGGGCCGGACCGTCACGGTCTCCTTGCCCGCGTTGATGAGGTCGGGGTCGACCTCGGCCTCGGTCGGATACGGCCCGAGGCCGAGGATCCCGTTCTCGGACTGGAGGATGACCTCCATCCCGGCGGGGATGTGGTTGGCGACGAGCGTCGGCATGCCGATGCCGAGGTTGACGGTGTAGCCGTCGCGCAGCTCCTTCGCGGCGCGCCGGATGATGCCTTCGCGATCGAGCATCTGCGGCCGCCTATCCCTTCCGCACCGTGCGCCGCTCGATGCGCTTCTGCGCGCGGCGCCGACGACGACGCCGCTGCACGAAGACGCCGGGCGTGTGGACGCTCTCGGGATCGAGCGCGCCGACCTCGACGAGCTCCTCGACCTCGGCGATCGAGATCCGGCCCGCCGTCGCCGCCATCGGATTGAAGTTGCGCGCCGCCTTCCGGTAGACGAGGTTGCCGAGCCGGTCGCCCTTCCAGGCCGCGACGAGCGAGAAGTCGCCGACGATGCCGCGCTCGAGGACGTAGTCGCGGCCGTCGAAGACTGCGGTCTCCTTGCCCTCGGCGACGAGCGTCCCGACGCCCGTCGGCGTGTAGAAGCCGGGGATGCCCGGCGCCGCCCGCGCGCATCCGCTCGGCGAGCGTGCCCTGCGGGCACGAGCTCGACCTCGAGCTCGCCGGAGAGGAACTGGCGCTCGAACTCGGCGTTCTCGCCGACGTAGGAGGAGACCATCTTGCGGATCTGCCGCGTCCGCAGGAGCAGGCCCAGGCCCCAGTCGTCGACGCCGCAGTTGTTCGAGACGACCGTCAGGTTCCGTGACGCCGCGTCGCACGAGCGCCGCGATCAGGTTCTCCGGGATGCCGCAGAGGCCGAACCCGCCGACGACGAGCGTCGCGCCGTCGGCGACGTCGGCGACGGCCTCGTCGGCGCTCGCGACGACCTTGTCGATCATCGCGAGCGATGATAAGGCATCCGGCCGATCTAGATGGTCTCGACGAGCATCGCGGTGGCCTCGCCGCCGCCGATGCAGATCGCCGCCAGGCCGCGCTTCTTCCCCTCGCTGGCGGAGCGCGTGGATCGAGCGTCGTCAGGATGCGCGCGCCGGAGGCGCCGATCGGGTGCCCGAGCGCCACCGCGCCGCCGCGGACGTTGACCCTGCGCCGGATCGAGCGCGAGCTCGCGGATCGCGGCCATCGCGACGGCCGCGAACGCCTCGTTGATCTCGAAGAGGTCGATGTCGGCGACGCGAGAGCCCGGTCTTCGCGAGCAGCTTCTGGATCGCCCCGACGGGCGCGGTCGTGAACCACTCGGGCGCCTGCGCGACGCCCGCGTAGCGCGACGATGCGCGCGATCGGCTTGCAGCCCTTCGCGCTTCGCCTGCTCCTCGGACGCGACGACGAGGGCCGCGGCGCCGTCGTTGATCTTCGAGAGTTGGCGGCGGTGACCGTGCCGTCCTTCTGGAACGCCGGCTTCAGCGTCGGCATCTTCTCGAGCGGCGCGGCGAACGGCTCCTCGTCCGCGTCGATCTTGACCGGGTCGCCCTTCTTCTGCGGCACCTCGACCGGCACGATCTCCGCGGCGAAGAGGCCCGTCTTCGAGGCGTCCTGCGCGCGCTGGTAGGACTCGAGCGCGAAGGCGTCCTGCTCCTCGCGCGTGAACTGGTACTTCGCCGACGCACAGCTCGGCGCAGTTGCCCATGTGCACGTCCTTGTACGGGTCCCAGAGGCCGTCCTTGATCATCGAGTCGACGAGCGTGCCGTTGCCCATCCGGTAGCCCGTGCGCGCCTTCGTCGAGGAGGTACGGCGCGTTCGACATCGACTCCATGCCGCCGGCGACGGCGAGCTCGTACTCGCCGGCCTGGATGCGCGTTGCCGGCGTCCATGACCGCCCGCATCCCCGAGCCGCAGACCTTGTTGACCGTGACGCAGGGAACGGTGTCCGGGATGCCCGCGCCGAGCGACGCCTGGCGCGCGGGCGCCTGGCCGATCGCCGGCCTGGAGGACGTTGCCCATGACGACCTGCTCGACCTCCGCCGGCCGGCACGCCGGCGCGCTCGAGCGCCGCCGCGGATCGCGGCGGAGCCGAGCGCCGGCGCCGGCAGCGAGGAGAGCTTGCCGAGAAACGAGCCGATCGGCGTGCGGGCCGCGGAGAGGATGACGAGGTTTTTCATAGGCGGCGATTCTAACGCCGGCGATGCGTAGCCGACTGCTCCGCCGTACGGGGCCGAGGTGTCAGGCATCGGTGTCAGGGGACGTGCAGGCCGCGGGTGCCAGAGTGTCACGGACGGGAGCCGGGAACGCAGGTCGCCGACCGGGCAGCCGGGCGCCTGAGCAGCCGGACGCCATGCGTTCCACCTGGGACCGTCAACCCTGCCCTGCTAATCTCTTCGCGTGCGCATCCTGGCCGTCGACTTCGGCGAGAAAGCGGATCGGCCTGGCGACCTCGGACGCCTCCGGGACGCTCGCGACACCGCGGCATGACGCTCGGCGCGAAGAGACGACTGCGCGGCGGCCTCGACGAGCTCGCCCGCTTCTGCCGCGAAGAGGAGGTCGAGCTCGTCGTCTTCGGCTCCCCCGCTCCCCCGAGGGCGTCGAGAGCCCGTTCGCGCGCGGATCCGCTCCTTCGCCGCGAAGTTCGCGGCGCGGCCGGCCTGCCCGTGCGCTTCCACGAGGAGACGCTGACGTCCGACGAGGCCGCGCGCCGCGCTGCCGCCCGGCGCGCCGCGCGGAGGACGCTCGACCGGAGGCCGCGGCCGTCCTCCTCGAGGACTACCTGCGAGCGTCGGGAAGGCCCTGCGGTGAGCGCCGGCCGGCGCCTCTTCCGCCTGGGTCTGCTCCTCGTGCTCGCTCGCGGCTGGCCGTCGCGGTCTGGTTCCTCTACCGGCGCTGGAGCATCCGCCGGCGCCGCCCGGCCCGGCGGAGGTCGACGGTCTTCTTTCCTTCGGCACCTCGACCGCCGGAGATCTTCCGCCGGCTCGCCGCCGAAGGCGTCGTCTCGAACGCCCGCCTCGCCGAGGTCTACTACCGCATCGCGCGCAGCGCCACGCCGCTGCAGGCCGGCGAGTACCGGTTCCAGCCGGCCCATGCCGATCGACGAGGTCATCCGCCGCATGGGACGCGGCGACGTCGTCCGCACACTCGTCGTCGTGCCCGAGGGCCTGACCGCCGAGGAGACGTTCGAGCTCTTCCTGGAGCCGCGGCATCGGCGCGGCCGCGAGGCCTTTCGCGACGGCGCTTCGCCGACACGCAGCTCTCGCCCCCGATCGCGCGCGGCGCGCCGGACCTCGAGGGCTTCCTCTTTCCCGACACGTACGTCGTGACGCGCTCGACCTCCGCGCGCCAGATCGTCGAGACGATGCTCGCGCAACTTCCGCGGCACTTCACGCCGGAGATGCGCGAGCGCGCGCAGGCCGCTCGGCCTGACGGCGCGCGCAGGCGGTCGACGCTCGCCTCGATCGTCCAGAAGGAAACCGCGCTTGACCGCGAGGGGCCGATCATCGCCGGCGTCTACTGAACCGGCTCGCGCGCGGCATGCGCCTCCAGGCGGACCCGACGGTGACCTACGCGCTGAAGCGCGACGGCAAGTGGACGGGCACGCTCTACCGCTCCGACTACGGCTACGACTCCGCTTACAACACGTACCTCTTCGACGGGCCTGCCGCCGGGTCCCATCTGCAATCCGGGCCTCGAGGCGCTGACGGCCGCCGTCTCGCCGGCGCGCACGGACTTCCTCTACTTCGTCGCCGACCGCGCCGGCGGCCACACGTTCTCGCGCACGTTCGAGGAGCATCTCGAGGCGATCGCGATCAATCGCCGGCACCGCGCGGAAGCCGGCGCCGCCGCCTCCGAGGGGCCTCCCGACGAAGTCAACTGAGCGCCGGCGGTCCGGCGGCGCTTTCGCCTTGACCCGGAGACTTCGCCGTCCGACAATCAAGGGGCAACTCCAGGAGTTCGAAATCTGAACGCTTTTTCGCGGAGGTCTGCGGCCCGCCCATGAGCGAAACGCTGCCCCGGCCCTTCGGCAGCTACGTCCTGACCGCCGCGTCTCGGCGAGGATGCGCTCGGCGAGCGTCTACCGCGCGCTGCGCGAGGGGCCGGAGCAGGGCTTCGTGCGGCTGCGCATTCTCGAGTCGCCGGAGCCTCGAGCGAAGCGCCGTCCTCGACGCCATCGAGGAGAACGGCGAAGTCCACGAGTTCCTGAAGAACCCGGCGATCGCGCGCGGGGTCGACATGGATGCCGTGGAGGGCGTCCCGTACATCGCCTGGAGCCGAGGACAGCGGCCGCACGCTCGACGCCCTCATATCCCGCGCGCCGACGCTCCAGGGCGCGCATTCCGATCGAGCACGCGCTGCTGATCGCCGAAAAGGTCGCGACGGCCCTCGACCACGCCTACAACACGACGATCGACGGCGACCGGACGCTCCACGGGCTCGTCTGGCCGGGGTTCGTGTCGATCTCGGACGACGGCGAGACGACGCTGGCGGGCTTCGGCCTGGCGCCGGGGTTCCTCCCTTCGCGCGGGCGGCCGCGGTTCGGCAAAGAGATCGCGCCTTACCTCGCTCCCGAGGAACGGAGCGAGGGCAAGGTCGGCAAGAACTCGGACGTCTATTCCGTCGGCGTCATCCTCCTCGAGCTCCTGACCGGGCGCCTCCCCGCGGCGGGCGGCCCGGTCGCCGACCTCTTCGCCGTGGCGCGCGGCCCCTCGCCGCTGCCGCCGGAGATCACGGCGGTCCTCAAGATGTGGCTCTCGGAGGCCGGTTCGCGGTATCAGTCGAGCGGCGAGCTGCGGCGCGAGCTCGGAAAGCTCCTCTTCTCGGGGCCGTACTCTCCCTCGACGTTCAACCTCGCCTACTTCCTGAACGAACGTCTTCGGCGCGGGGATCGAAGCCGAGACGCGCGCCCGCGAAAAGGAGGCGGCGCTCGAGCCCGGGGCGATCCGGCCGGCGCCGGGCCCCTCGCCGGCACCGAAGGCCGCCGCGCCCGCCGCCGAGGCGTCGAAGCCTGCGACGACGAAGTCCGGAACGAAGCCCGGGACCAAGCCGGGGATTCCCGCGCCGCCGCCTTCCCCGAAAACCCCGACGACGGCGCCCAAGTTCATGGCGCCTCCCCCGAAAGGAAAGGGCCCGGTCGCGGCGATCGTCGGCGGCCTGCTGCTGGCCGCGGCGCTCGGCGGAACCTGGCTCGTCATCTCGAAGCGCGCCGCGCCGCCGCCGGTTAGGACGCCGGCTCCGACGGCGCGGCCCACGGCGACCGCCACGCCGGAGCCCGGCCTTTCCACGGCCGCGATGACCGCCGCGCAGTTCAAGGACGAAGTGTCCCGGCGCGTCGGCGAGGAGATGAAGAAGCTCGAAGAGGACGCGCAGCGGCAGCGCGAGGCCGAGGCCACCGCGCGCCAGGCGGCGCTCGCCGCCACCGCGGCCGCAATCGCCGCGTATACGCCGACGCCCCCGCCGACGGCCGTCGTCGTGGCGCAGGCGCCGCCCACGGCGACGCAGCCGCCGCCTCCGACCGCCACGCCCCCGCCCGCCCACGAAGTGCCGCCGGGGATCCTCAAGATCGTCAAGCCGATCTATCCGCCCGTCGCGCTCCAGGCCCGGATCGGCGGCCTCGTCGTGCTTCGCGTCCTCGTCTCCGAGACGGGCCAGCCGATTCAGGTCGAGGTGCTGCGGGGCGCAACGGGCGGCCTGAACGAAGCCGCCGTCGCGGCCGTCAAGCAGTGGAAGTTCACGCCGGCCAGGAAGGGCGACACGCCCGTTCAGGCGTGGACGACGGTTCCGATTCCGTTTGAGCCCTGAAGCGCGCGCGGCAGCGTCCGAATAGGAGACCCTCACCCCGGCCCTCTCCCCTCACGGGGCGAGGGGGATTCCGAAATTTCCCTCGCCCCCGTCTTCGGGGGAGTGTACAGACCGGGGACATAGTGGACGGGTGTTCGGAGACATGGTGGACACATTTGGGGCAGAGGATTTGGCCAAGGGAGGCCAGATCCGATGTCCTGGAACGAGGTGTCCATCGTGGCTCAGCGTGAAGAGTTCGTACGATTGGCGGAGACGTCGGGCAGTAACGTTCGACTTCTGTGTCGTCGTTATGAGGTCAGTCCGACGACAGGGTACAAGTGGCTCCAACGTTATCGAGCACAGGGTCTCGAAGGACTGGTCGATCAATCCCGACGACCCCATGAGAGCCCGCGGCAGTGCTCAGAGAC
The DNA here is from genome assembly GCA_963708395.1 of uncultured Acidobacteriota bacterium. Classification (GTDB taxonomy): domain Bacteria; phylum Acidobacteriota; class Thermoanaerobaculia; order UBA5066; family Gp7-AA6; genus DATBFU01. The sequence continues at coordinate 169,469 of CAVPSG010000003.1, forward strand.
GGTCGAGCGGGCCGTTGTGGGGTTGCGAGGGGAGCACCCCGCCTGGGGAGCTCGAAAGATTCGCTATCGGCTGATGGCGATGGGGCTGAGTGAAGTGCCCGCGACCAGCACGGTCCACGCGATCCTCGTGCGCCACCATCTGATCGACCCGGCCGAGGCCTTCCACCACAAACCGTGGCAGCGATTCGAGCACGATGCTCCCAATCGACTCTGGCAGATGGATTTTAAAGGCCACTTCGCCACCGAGAGGACCCGATGCCACCCGCTGACCGTCCTGGACGATCACTCCCGTTTCGCTCTGGGACTTCAGGCCTGCGCCAACGAGAAGACAGAAACAGTCAAAGACAGGCTCTCCAACATCTTTCGCCGCTACGGCCTGCCCCAACGCATGACCATGGACAACGGCTCTCCCTGGGGCGGCTCACACGCGGAAGACTTCACGGGTCTGACGGCCTGGCTGATTCGACTGGGAGTTCGGGTCTCGCACTCGCGCCCCTACCACCCGCAGACTCAGGGCAAGGACGAGAGGTTCCACAAGACGCTCGAGCTGGAACTGCTTCGCCGATATACCTTCCGGGACCTCGATCACGCCCAGCGTCGGTTCGATGCCTGGCGCTGCGTCTACAACCTCGAGCGGCCGCACGAATCTCTCGGCATGCAGGTGCCAGCATCTCGATATCGGCCTTCGATGCGCAGCTTCCCCGAGTCACTCCCACCCATCCAGTACGACTCGATGGACCTGATCCGGAAGGTTCAGAACGGCGGAGAGATCTGGCTACGCGGTCGTCCCTACAAAGTCGGTGCCGCCTTTGTCGGTCATCCTGTGGCCCTCAGACCAACGCCCGACGGCAGCGGGCTCGATGTCTTCTTCTGCCATCAGAAAATCGCCCAACTCGACGTTCCCCCCTCCCCAAACCCCTCCCAAGAACACTCTTGAACCTGTCCACCATGTCTCCGAACAGGTGTCCACCATCTCTCCGGTCTGTACAGGGGAGAGGGTTAGGGTGAGGGGGTCTTCATTTCTTGGCGCCCGGCGGGATGTACTCGATCGTCTTGATTTTGGGGAAGATCGTCCGAAGGTAGTCCTCCATCACCTTGTCCTCGATCCAGGTGATCTCGGTTCCGTCGATGAAGTACGTCGGCGTCGAGTTCACGCCCAGTCGGTACCCCTCTTCCATGTCCCTGATCACGCGCCCGAAGCTGTCGTCGCGCAGATAGCACGAGAGGAAATCCGCGGACGAAATTCCCTCCGCTTCGGCCGTCGTGACAGCGAGCTGGTCGATGCCGCCGACCGTCATCGACTCCTGCACCGCGTAGACCTGCGTCTTGAATCGAAACATCGGGGCCGCTCCGGCGAACCGGAAGATGCAGTCGGCGGCCGACGCGGCCTTCATCGCCCAGACGTGCGCGAGCCAGAGCGGGAAGAACTTGTAGTGCCGCCGCACGGAGACGATCCCCGTGTTTTCCTCGAGAAGCTTGTCCATCTGAAGCCCGCGGTACTTGCAGTACCCGCACTCCATGTCTGCGTACTCGACGACGGCGACCTTCGCGTCGGCCGGTCCCGAGGCGCGGCCGGTCGTGAGGTCGATCATGCGGCGCCGCTCGGCGCGCGGGTCCTCGGTGAAGTCGAAGATCGTTCCCTGCAGGAAGACGCGTCCGTCCGCCGAGGCATAGCCGGGCAGGCGGGCGCGCCCGTAGCCCGTCTCGGTCCAGACGACCACGCCTTTCAGGTTCGCGCGATCGCGCTCGGGAGCGAGCGCGGCCTTGGTCGGCGTCCGGAACAGGTTCGTCAGATAAGACGACAGCCACGCCAGATCGTCGGACGACCGCACGGGCCGCGCGTCCTTGTTGGGCAGGACGTCGCCGGCGAAGAACCACTTCCCGTCCTCGGAGAGGTAGACGACCCTGTCGGCGTTCAACTTCGCGTACCGTCCGGTGCGGTGGGCCTTGTAGGCGCGAAACCCCGGAACGGGCTTCTCGTTCGAGGCCGTGACCGTGATCTTCGAGTCCAGATCGAACGGCAGGTACTTCTCGAGATACGCCTCGAGGGCCTTCTCGACGCCGCCGGCCGCGGGCGCGGCCTTCGAGGGAGGCGCCGCCGGTGAGGGCGCCGGCGCCTGCAGGGCGCCGAGGCCGCTCGAGAGGATCGCCAGGAGTCCCAGGACCGTCGCTGCAGGCTTCATTTCTCTCCTTCTCAGGAAACGGGGACCGCCTGCGCGGCGCGCAAGAGGTCGAGGGACTTGATGACGCCGGGCTGGTCGGGCTTGATCTGGAGCGATCGCTCGAAGAGCTTCCGGGCGTCGTCCGTTTTTCCGAGACACGTCCGGACGAGGGCGAGCGCATTCAGTGTGTCGGTATTGTTCGTCGTCGCTTCGAGCGGCGCGAGGGCGGACTCGGCGCCCGGGCAGTCGTGCGCGCGAAAGCGCGCCAGGGCCAGTTGCTGCGCGAGGCGCTCGCTCGCCGGGTACAGCTTCCGCCCGCGCTCGAGAAGCCGCACCTCGTCGGCCGGCCGCTTCTCCACGCGATAGACCGTCGCCCAGTTGTCGATCGTTCCTTCCGGATCTGCGTGTCCGGCCGCGAACGCGCGGAAGAGCCAGTCTTCCGCGAGAGGCAGCTGATGCTGCTCTCGGTACATCACGGCCAGATTGAACATCGGAGAATGATAGTCGGGCCGCAGGGCGAGCGACTTCTCGAAGGCCGCCTTCGCCGCGGAAAAATTCTTCTGCTCGCGCTCGTAGAGGCCCAGGTTGTTCCACGCGCCCTCGGTCATACCCGGCGCGTCGCCCCCGGTCGGCGCGAGCGGACGCGCCTCGCTTCCGGAGAGGTATCCGAGGGCGAGGAGCTTCTTCGCGTACTCGCTCGCCTGCTCGGGACTGATCGCTTCCGCCGCGACGCGCCGTACCGTCACGCCGGGGAAGAGATCCCGGCGCGCGAGCGTCGATCTTCCCGTCGAAGGCCCTGCCGAGGGCGTGCCCGCCCATGCGCGTGTCCGCCGGCAGGCCCAGGAGACCCAGGATGGTCGGCGCGACGTCGAAGATCGACGCCTTGCCGCGTTCGGGACTCGGGCGGACGCGCTGACCCCAGAAGGCATAGACGCCGTCGAGCCGGTGCCAGTAAGCGGCCGTCGACCAGTTGAGTGACGAGCGCTCGCAGGGCCGCTCGGCGCCCCACTTGAAGCCGTGGTCTGAATGAACGACGAGCGTCGCGCCGTCTTCGGAGGCCCGGCGCATCCACTGGCCGAGGATCCGGTCGATCGCGGCGTAGTAGACGTCCACCGCCCGCGAGTACCTGTGAAAGTCCTCGTCCGAGACGCACGCGAGGCGCGGCGGCACGAGCGTCCCGAAGACGTGGCCCACCTCGTCGGTGCCCTCGAGGTAGAGCGCCATCAGGTCCGGATGATCACGGTCGTAGAGGTCGCGCGCGACGCGCTGATAGACCCGCGTGGCCGCGAGGATTCGCGAGAGGGCCACGACCTTGTTCTCCATCCCGGCGCCGGACCCGAGCTCCGACGCGATCGCGTCTTCCGGCATGTCGAGGTACGGCGCGAGGTCGGCGGCGCCGACGCGCCCGTCGCGGGCAACGACCTGGGCCACCCCCGCCTCCAGGCTCGACGGATACGCGACGCCCGCGAGCGGCAGTTTCTCGAAGAGGATCGGGCTCGCGCGATCGGACACGAAAAAGCCGTCCACCTGCTCGGCGGGATGCGTCGCCCAGAATCCCACGACCCCGACGCGTCGCCCGGCGGCGGACGCGAGGTTCCAGATGGCGGGCACGGCGCGCGAGAAGCCGGAGATCGGGACCTTCTGTCCGGTCCGGGCGTCCACTTCCTGAAAGTCGAGCACCCGGTGTACGTCGGGTCCGACGCCCGTCGCCGCGGTCGTCCAGACGACGGGCGACAGGATCGGGAGGAAGCTCGCTATCTTGCCCGACGAACCCTCGGCGACGAGCCGCTTCCAGTTCGGCATCTTGCCTTCCGCGGAGAGCCGGTCGAGGAGCTCCCAGTCGAGGCCGTCGAGCCCGATCCATATGACCGCGGGCTTCCCGCCTGCGGGCCGCGCCGTGCGCGCGCCGTCGGAGGACTCGACCGCCTCGGCGGGAGGTGCGCCGGGCGTGGCCGCGGGCGCGCTCGCGCTCGGAGCCGCGACCGGACTCTCGCTTCGGCGACAGCCGGACAAGGCCGCAAACAGCAGAACCGCGGCGGCCCCGACGGCCTTCGGGCGTCTCGGCATCGGTGCGGCTCTCAGGGCTTTTTCGCCGCCGGCGGACGCCCCAGCCGTTCGAAGAGTCGGTTCTCGAGCAGTCCCGCCTCCCCCGAGACGAGCATCCCGTCGTGCACGAAGGTCGGCGTGATCACGACGCCGAGGCGCGCCGCGAGCGCCTGGTCCGCGAGGACGCGATCCCGCGCGTGCCCGTTGGCGATCTCCTGGCGGTAGCGCGCTCCGACGCCCGCCGACTCGGCCATGTCGGCGGCGAGGTCGCGGCATCCGGCCTCATTCAGGCTCTCCGCCCGTGCGAAGACCGCCGCGCGATATTTCCCGTAGAGCGCCGGATCGATCGAGGCGAGCGCCGTGGCCGCCTCCGCCGCGGTGAAGGCCCAGTCGTGGAACCGCACGAGCGGAAGGAAGTGCGCCTCGACAGAGCCGCCATAGCTCGCCGCGACCTTTTCGATCTCCGGCGCCCGCACGCGGCACGTCCCGCACTGAAAGTCGATGAACTCCGCGACGATCACCTTGCCCGAGCCGACGCGAATCCCCGGCTGCTCGGCCAGCAGCTTCTGCCGAAACGCGCGCGGAGACTCGGACGCCGGCCGGAATTCGCCGATCGCCAGAACGGAACCGTCCTCCGAGACGAAGGCCGGCCGGTTGAGCACGGCGTCGCCCCGCTGGCGGACTCCAATCGTGAGCGGACGCAATACGCCGTGGGCGGCTCCCGGCGCGGCGGAGACGCGGACCGCGAGCCCATAGGCCTCCTGGAGAGAGGACTGGATATTCGGCAGATCCGTCGCGGGCGCGAACGGCCGGCCCGAGCCCCGCCGGTGCGGGTCACCGAAGACGTCGCCGACGAAGATCTCCTGCGCGGAAGGGTCGGAGAGCGCGACGTTCGACTCCTGGTGCGCCTGCGAGCTCGACCGGCGGTCGGCGCGAAAAGCTTCGAGGCCGGGCAGCGAGAGCTCGGGAACCGGCACCACGGCGACCGAGGCTCCCGGGAAGTACGGGAACCACTCCTCGAAGTACCGCCCGATCCGGTCCGAGGCCGGAGAAGCCGCGACGAGAACGCCAGCCGCCGCCAGCGCCAGAAGAATCAAGGAGATACGGGCGATGGAGCGCACGCTGCGCAATCTAACACGCGGCCGGCCGGCCCCGATTCCGGGAACCGAGCCGGCGCTAGCAGGTTGCTGAAAAAGGGTGTGGGATGGCGTTACGAGCGCCGCGGAGTCTGGAGTCCGAGGAAGCGCAACGCAAGGAGAGCGGCGATGCCATCGCATCGGCATGGAGCGATGACTTTCGGCTGCGGCGGTCGAAGAAGACGAGCAGCCGAGAGTTTCGGCCCGGAGGGCTCAACCGCGATCCGAGCCAAAAACTCTCGGCCGCGGTTCGCGAAGCGAACGTCCGCGGCCGACGTCAGATTGCGTGCTTCGCGATCGCCTTCGAGCGCTCGAGCGCCGTCAGGATCGCCTGGTCGCGCTGGAGCACGTTCTTGCCGTAGCCGACCTTCGTGACGAAGTCGAACTCGAGCGCCTGGTTCGGGATCTCCCTGGGAAGGTTCACCCGCTCGTAGTGCCAAGCTTCGATCCAGTTGGCCGATGCGTCGAGGATCGAGGTGCCCGCGCCGCTCACCTGGTCCTGGCGCGCCGCGCGCTCATTGTTGGAGCCGCCCATCTCCTCCGAGGCCCGAATCTCGGACGGCGTGTATCGGGAGAGGCCCGAGGCGTCGGCCGAGTCGTCGCCGGTCTTCAGCGGGCGCCGGCCGCTGTACGTTGGGGGCCCCATCAGGAGGAAGACCATGCCGCGGTCGGTCAAGCTCCCGCGGACCTCGTTCTGCGCGAAGCGCGCGTCCGCGAAGGCGACGCGTTTGTCGAACTCCTCGCGGAACTCGTTCTCGGGCGTGTCGGGCCGCGGGTCGCGGACCCGCCAGAAGTTCGCGATGAGCTCAGAGCGCGAAATCGGATTGACGGAGTCCGCATAGGCGCGCTTCTCCTCCGGCGTCACGAGCCAGCGCACGGGCCCGTCGATCCAATCCTCGCGCGAACTCTCGTCGGCGTGTCCCTGCGGCGGAACGAAAGCGCGGTAGGCCGTCGCGAGCATGCCCGTCTCATCGGGCCGGTTCGCGCCGGGACGATTCGCGAGATTCTTGCGCGCCGTCTCGAGAGCCGCGATCACCGGCTTGGGATAGAGCGCGGGGTCGATCTGGATTCCGGGCTGAAGCGTCAGGAAGGTCTCGAACGCTTCCTGCGCTTCCGCGGCCTTCCCCATGGCGGCGAGAGATGCGCCTCGGTAGAAGAAGATTCCCGGCAGGACGGCCGCGCGTTGTTTCTCGAATCCGGGCTTCGAGCTCTCGACGTCGAGCTCTCCGAGCGTCGTGAGCGCGTCGCCGTAGGCGCCGAGCTTGAACTGCGTCTTGGCTTTCTGGAAGAGCTCGGGCAGCGTGGCCGTCGCCAGGAGCACGGAGAGAACGAGTGGCAGGAGCGAGGAAACCATGGCGACCTCCGCCGTCAATCTACGGCCGGATCCCTCCCAAAAACAACGAGGGGGGCCGCCGGGGCCCCCCTCTCGGAACCGATGTCGAACGCGCCTCCGTCAGAACGAGATCTTGACCGCGAAGCGGAAGAGCCGGGGATCCTGGCGCGACGTCGCCAGACCGTAGTTGGCGTTGTTCTTTTCGTTGCAGTGGTTGCCGACCGGATCGGAGTTCTGCGCCGCAGTGCAGGGAGCCAGGAACAGATTGTTGTACTGATCCGGCGTCTTCGGGTAGTTCGCGCCTTGCGAGATCTGCCAGTTGTTGTCCACGTTCGTGATGATCTGCCTGTCGAGCAGGTTGAACGCGTAGCCGGAGAGCGTCACGGTCGTCGGGCCGATCTGGAGCGGGTAGGAGAGGGACAGGTTCATCTCGTATTGCGTCGGCAGGCGCCCGGCCGAGCCGTTGGGCACGAGGCTCGTCTGCGCGATGTAGAGCGAGTTGAAGTAGCCGTACACCGACTGCGGCGGGCCGGACTGCACGTAGCCCTGGAAGCCCAGCGCGAGCTTCCACGGGGTGATGTACGTCGTGTCGAGGCGGAAGTTGACCGGCCGGTCGAGGTAGAGCTTCCCGTAACGGTTGCGCAGGAACGAGTTGTAGTCGAAGTCGGCCGTGATCCCGGGGTCCGTCTGCACGTAGTCCTGCTTCACGCCGCCGTCGTAGTTGCCCCGCAGCGATGAGTAGACGAAGGAGGCTTGCGCCCAAAAGGTGTCTCCGACGGTCTTCCGGGCCACGAGCTCGATGCCCCGGTAGAGCCGGCGCGCCCGTGTGATCGTGCCTTCCGGAAGCAGCGAGTTGATCGGCTTGATGCCGCACTCATACGCGTTGCCGTCGAGGCCGTTGCACCCCGTGAATGTGCCGGTGGCGAACTGGCCCGTGCCGCCCGGGTTGGTGATGACGCAAGTGTTGCCGTTGTTCTCCGGCGCGGCAGAGTCGGCGTCGCAGCGGTCCTCGACCGCGCGGCCGAACCGCCGGTACTCGCCCTTGATCCCGACCGAAAACGTCGGATCGAGCAGCGTCTCGAAGCCCACGCTGAACTCGTCCTGGTAGATGCCCTTCATGCCGGCGTCATGCGGCTCGGCAAAGATGCCGCCCTGAGTGTGCGGCGTTTCGTGCCCGATGACGGTCGGATCCTGCGCGACGTCCGCCGCCGTGCCTCCCGGAAGGAAGTTGTACGTCGTCACGAAGAGCTGCTGGCCGTAGGAGCGGACGTTCAGGTCCGTCGGCAGCGCATAGTAGAACTTGCCGCCGAAGGCGTAGACCTTCATCTGGCCGTTGTTCTTCGGATCCCAGACGATTCCGACGCGCGTCTGCCACTCGTTCTTCAACTCGATCACCGACTCGCCGGCGAAGTTCTTGAGGTTCTCGTTGTCCCAGCGCAGCCCGGCGTTGATCGTCAGCCCCGACAGAACCTTCCAGGAATCCTGGACGAACGCGCTGTAGTTGATCGTGTTGGGCTGGACGACGTTGTCCACCGGCGTGAAGTCGTCGGGACCCGCCGCCCAGAAATTATGAGCGTAGTAAGTCTGCCCGTACTCGTTGTACTGCTGCACGTACTGCTTGCCGCTGATGTTGGTGATGGCGGTCGTCTTGCCGTTCTGCCAGTCGCCGCCGACCTTCACCTCGTGGTTGCCGAGGTACAACGACGTGTCGCCGCGCGCCTGCCAGCGAGTGGAGTTGTTGTTGCGGATGTAGCCGGAGACCGCGCCGAAGCCGCCCGAAGCCGTATTGGGCTCGACCGGCTGGTCGCAGGGGTCCGCCGGGGTGCCGCCGGAGCACGTCCAATCCTCGAACCGCACGCCGGCGCCCGCGCCGGCCGGGACGGTCTCGTACTTGTCGTAGTGGCGCGAGCCCTGCAGCGAGAGCAGGCCGGTGGAGCCGAAGAGCTGGTTCAGGCGGACGCCGTAGTCCGTCCCGCCGATGTTGAGGTCAGAGCCCCAGGTGCTGGGGTCCTGGCTCACGATCGGAACGGGGTAGTAGCTGTGCGTCGGATCCGAAGCCGCGGCGCCCGTGACCTTGGAGGGGTCCGCGAAGATCGTGCCGACGAGCGTCGTGCCCGTGCCGATGTTCCAGGTCAGCTTGCCGGAGTACAGGTTGTCGGTCGAGTCCGCCGGGAACTTGTCATTTGCGGTCACGGACCCGTCGGCGCTGTCGTTGTATCGCGAGATGGACGTCGGCTTGGACACGTGGTCATAGGCGGCGAAGAACCACAGCCGGTCCTTGAGGATGCGGCCGCCAATGTCCACGCCGGCGTCGGTTCGGTTGTAGCCGTTGAGGCGCATGCCCTGGAAGTAGTCCTCCGAGGTGATCTTCTGGTCCGCGCGGAGACCGAAGGAGTCGTAGTAGACGAAGCCGTCGCCGTGGAACTCGTTGCCGCCCGACTTCGTGATGACGTTGATCACGCCGCCGAGCGCCCGGCCGTACTCCGCCTGGTAGCCGCCCGGTCTTAACCTCGACTTCCTGGATGAACTCGCCGTTGATGGCCTTGCCCTGGAAGCCGCTGGATGACGTTGGTCGTGTTGACGCCGTCGATGATGAACTGGTTCTCGACCGACGTCGCGCCGTAGACCGTGAGCGAGAGGGCACGCCCCTGCGTCTCGCCCTGGTCCTGGTTGACACCCGGGTTCGAGCGGACGATCTCGGCATAGTTGCGGCCGAGCGGCAGCTTCTCGATGACCTTCGAGCGTGTAGTTGGTCCCGCCGGTGGTCGAGGTCGTGTCCACCATCGGCGCCTCGCCCGTGACGATCACGGCCTCCTTGGTGCTCAGGGAGAGCTGCATGACCACGGTTGCGGTCTGGTCGAGGAGAACGCTCACGCTCTTCTCGACGGCGCCCAGGCCCGTCAGGGTCGCGGTGACCTTGTAGGTTCCCGGGGGAAGGCTCGGGAGACGGTATCGGCCGTCGCTTCCCGTCACCGCGGTTCGAGTCCCCTGAAGATTCGGGCTCGAGGCCTCCACCGTGACACCGGGAAGCGGCGCTCCGTTCTGATCGAGAACCGTCCCCTCGATTCGGCCGGTCGTCTGCGCCAAGACGGACGGTGCGATGAGGAGCAGAAGCACGAACGCCGCGGCCAATGAGAGAATCCGGGCGACCTTCATACCTACCTCCATAAAAAGAAACCAGGACGCTTCGTCACCGAAACAGAGCCTTTCGACACGCAGAAAGGCTATTTGGACACAGTCGCAGCAATGCGACTGCCAATTCACAGAAGAACCGTGAGTCAGATGTAAATTATTGATTCTAAAAGGAGATTCTAGATAAAGCCGAATGTAAATGCAGCCTGTAGTCGTGATTATTTTGGAGTTTCCTTCACTCGTTTGAATTCCGGATGACGAGCATGAGCGCGCCGCCGTCCACCGCCTCGCCGGCCGAGACCACGCAGCGGGTCACGATGCCCGTGCCTTCCGCCAGGATCTCGTTCTGCATCTTCATCGCCTCGAGGACGATCAGGACCTGTCCCGCCGCGACGGCGTCGCCTTCGGCAACCCGCACCTCGACGACGCGCCCCGGCATGAGCGCGCGGATTTCCTCCTCGCCCGACGCCCCGCCCTCCGCCCCGGAGTGGGACAGGCGATCGTGCAGCGGATCCGCCAGAGCGACCGTGCGGGCGCTCCCGGCGACGGTGACCTCGACCCGTCCCATCGTGAGGGATCGTGCCCGGCCGGAGATCTGCCGGCCGTCGGAAAAGAGAAGCGAGAGCCGCCCGTCCGGGAGCCTCGCGACCGACACGTCCCGCGTCACGCCGTTTCGGGTGAAGCGCCACGAGCCCGGTCCTCCCTCGAGGCGTACGGGCTCGGGCTCGCCGTCGCCGCGAAGGATGAGATCGAACCGCCGCATGCAGAACTAGCGTAACCCTTCGAGGCGCGCGGCCCGGCGCCAGGGCGAGCCCTCCGAAGCGGGCGCCGGCTCGGGCGCCTGCGTGCCGCCGGCCAGCGCCAACGGCGGCGAGCACGACGTCCTCTTCGCGGACGCGCGGAGGCGCCAGCAGCGCGCCCTCCGCGAGCCGCCGGTCGAGCCACTGCACGTCGAAGTCGGCACGCGAGGAAATCCGCGTCGGCGACGAGAGCGCGGAAGAGCGGCAGCGTCGTCTCGACCCCGGTGATCTCGTACTCGGAGAGCGCGCGGGCGAGCCGCGCGATCGCGGCCGGCGCGGTCCGCGGCCGTGGACGATGAGCTTGCCGAGCATCGGGTCGTAGTCGATCGGCACGACCGAGCCCGCCTCGACGCCGACGTCGTTGCGAACGCCGGGGCCCTGCGGGAGCCGCAGGGCCGCGATGCGGCCGGGCGACGGCGCGAACCCGCGCGCGCGGGTCCTCCGCGTAGACGCGGCACTCGATCGCGTGGCCGCGCGGCGAGCCGGCTGCGCCGAGAACGGCAGCGGCTCGCCGAGCGCGATCCGGATCATCTCGCGGCCAGGTCCACGCCCCAGACCTCCTCGGTCACGGGGTGCTCGACCTGCAGGCGCGTGTTCATCTCGAGGAAGTAGAACGAGCCGTCCGGCGCGAGGAGGAACTCGACGGTGCCGCAGGAGGTGTAGCCGACGGCCTCGCGCCGCCGCGACCGCCGCGGCGCAGATCCGCTCGCGCAGCGCCGGCGTCGACGACCGGCGAGGGGCACTCCTCGACGACTTTCTGATGGCGCCGCTGGATGCTGCACTCGCGCTCGCCGACCGCGACGATCGCTGCCCGCGGCTGTCGCCGACGACCTGGACCTCGACGTGGCGCGGCCGCTCGACGAGCTTCTCGGCGTAGACAGCGCCGTCGCCGAAAGACGACTGCGGCCTCGGCGGAGACGCGCTCGAAGGCCGCCGGCGACCTCCGCCGCGCTCGCGACGCGCCGCATGCCCTTGCCGCCGCCGCCCGCCGACGCCTTGAGGAGGATCGGATAGCCGTGCGCGCGCGCCGAACTCCGCGAGCTCGCGCGCGCTCGTGGCGCGGCTCGCATCATGCCGGGAACGACCGGCACGCCCGGCCTTCTCCATCCGGCGCCGGCTCTCGGTCTTCGAGCCCATCGCCTCGATCGCCGTCGGGCGCGGGCCCGACGAACGTGAGGCCCGCCTCGCGCGCAGGCGCGCGCGAAGCCGGCGTTCTCGGCCAGGAAGCCGTAGCCCGGGATGGACCAGGCGCGCGCCCGGTCGTTCGTCGCGGCGGCGAGCAGGCGCTCGGACCGAGAGGTAGCTCTCGCGCGCCGGCGCGGGCCCCAGGCGCACGGCCTCGTCGGCCAGCGCGACGTGCGGCGCGGCGCGGTCGGCGTCGGAGAAGACCGCGACCGTCTCGATGCCCGAGCTCCCGGCACGCGCGGAAGATCCGCACGGCGATCTCGCCGCGGTTGGCGACGAGCAGTTTCATGGCGAGCGCCGTCGAGCTCACAGCGGGATGTTCCCGTGCTTCTTCGCGGGCGGCGCGACGCGCTTGCGCCTCGAGCAGCCGGAACGCCGTGATCAGCTTCTCGCGCGTCTCGGAGGGCTCGATGATCTCGTCGACGATAGCCGCGGCGCGCCGCGACGTACGGGTTCGCGAAGTTCTCGACGTATTCGGCGACCTTCGCCGCGCGGTCTCCGGCGGCGCGTCCGGCGAGCTCCCTCGCGCTGGTAGAGGATGTTGACCGCGCCCTCGGGGCCCATGACCGCGATCTCGGCCGTCGGGTAGGCGAAGTTGAAGTCGGTGCGCGATGTCCTTGGAGAGCATCACGCAGTAGGCGCCGCCGTAGGCCTTGCGCGTGATGACCGAGACCTTCGGCACCGTCGCCTCGGCGAACGCGTAGAGGAGCTTCGCGCCGTGGCGGATGATCCCGCCGTACTCCTGCTGCGTGCCCGGAAGGAAGCCGGGCACGTCCTCGAAGACGAGCAGCGGGATGTTGAACGCGTCGCAGAAGCGGACGAAGCGCGCGCCCTTGACCGACGCGTCGATGTCGAGGACGCCGGCCAGGTGCATCGGCTGGTTCGCGACGACGCCGACGGACGCGGCCGCCGAGCCGGATGAACCCGACGAGGATGTTCCGGGCGAACGCCGCGTGCACCTCGAAGAAACGTCCCTCGTCGGCCACGCGCCGGACGAGCTCGCCCATGTCGTACGGGCGGTTGGGCTCCTCCGGGATGAAGCGCGTTCAGCTCGCGCGGTCGCCGCGGCGGCATCCCGCGGCCTCGCGCCGCGGCGGGTCGTCCAGGTTGTTCGACGGCACGTAGGACGAGCAGCTCGCGGATCGCGGCGAGGACCGCCTCGTCGTCCGTGCGCGACGAAGTGCGCGACGCCCGAGACGGCTCGAGTGCGTCCGCGCGCCGCCCAAGCTCCTCCTTCGTGACCTCCTCGTGCGTGACCGTCTTGATCACGTCCGGGCCCGGTCACGAAGAGGTAGGAGGTCTTCTCGGTCATGAAGACGAAGTCCGTGATCGCCGGCGAGTACACGGCCCCGCCCGCGCAGGGCCCGAGGATCGCCGAGATCTGCGGCACGACGCCCGAGGCGCGCGTGTTGCGCAGGAAGACCTTCGAGTAGCCGGCCAGCGAGACGACGCCCTCCTGGATGCGCGCGCCGCCCGAGTCGTTCAGCCCGATGATCGGCGCGCCGTTCTGCACGGCGAGGTCCATGACCTTGCAGATCTTGTCGGCGTTGGTCTCCGAGAGCGAGCCGCCGAAGACCGTGAAGTCCTGGGCGAAGACGTACACGGGGCGGCCCTCGATCGTCCCGGCGCCGCAGACGACGCCGTCGCCCGGGATCTGCGTCTTCTCCATGCCGAAGTCGCGGCAGCGGTGCACGACGAACGGGTCGAGCTCGAAGAAGCGAGCCGGGATCGAGCAGCAGCGTCGACGCGCTCGCGCGCGGTCAGCTTGCCCTCGGCGTGCTGGCGCTCGATGCGCGGTCCTGCCGCCGCCCTCGAGACGCTTTTCGCGGAGCGCTTCGAGGTCGCGCGATGCGCTTCTCGAGGGTCATGGGATCGAGCGTCAGCAGAGACGATCCCCCGCTGCTCGGCGAGCTTCCGGCGGATCCGGCGGAAGAGCTCCTGGCCGTCCACGCGGCCCGACGGCGATCTCATTGCGCGCGGCCTCCATCATGCGGCGCGCCTCGTCGTCGAGCGTGCGTTCCTTCTCGGCCTCGTCGGCGAGCGCCGCGAGCACCGCCTGCCGCAGGGCGCCCGGCGCACTTTTCGTCGAAGAGCTGCCGGGCGGCGATGCCCGCGGGCCGTGCGGACCGCGAGGAATTCTTTGCGCGAGATCCGACAGCCCCATCGGGGCGCGATGTTATTACACGCTCCCCTCCCCCATAATGCCCCGCCATGGCGCTCGACCCCTCCGCCGTCCGCCGCTGGCTCGAGCCGCTCGCGCGCGAGCCCGGAGAGATCGCCGACGTCTTCGTCGAGCGGCGCCAGGAGATTCGTCTCGACTGGCGCGACGGCGGCGTGGTCGCGACAAGGCGGACGGCCACCGAGGGGCTCGCGGCGCGCTGGCGTCGCGGCCAGGCCGAGCGGCTTTGCGCTCGTCTCTCGGACGGACGAGACCGGGCTGCGGGAGGCCTCGCGGCAGCTGCAGGGAGCGCTCGGACGCGGCGTCGTGCCCATCCGCGCGGCGGCGCGCGGCCTCGGAGCGACGCGTGGCGGCCGCCTGTCCGGCGAGCGCTGGCGCCGGCGCCTCGAGGCGACGTTTGCCCGCCACGCGCCCCGGCACGACTTCCGCTGGACGCTCGGCCGAGATCGAGCGCGAGATCTCCCCCGCGCGGGCGCCCGGCGCCACGTCGCTGCGGCGCCTGGTATCTCTCGAGGGAACGTTCACGGCGGCCTCCCGCCGCGGCGACGAGAACCGCCGCTTCTCGTTCCACGCGGCCGGAGTCGGAGACACTCGCCGACGAGCTCCGCGACGCGCTCGCTCGTCGCGGCCGAGCCGCGCGACGGGACGGTGCCCTGTCCCGAGGGCGACGCGGACGTCGTGCTCGCGAGCGGATGCGCGGCGGTCCTGTTCCACGAAATCCTCAGCCACCCGCTCGAGGGCGGCGCCGTGTCGCCGCTCTCCGGGCTCTCGGAGGCGCGCGTCGCCGTTGCGGAGCTCGAGGTGCGCGGACGACGCCACGACGGCTCGATCTCTTCGGCGGATACGAATGCGATGACGAGGGCGTCCGCCCCCGGCCGGTCAAGCTCCTCGACGCGGGCCGGCTCGCAGGTCGCCTCACGGGGCGCGACCCGGGCGCGCCCGCCGGCCGCGAATCGTCCAACGGGCATGGACGTCGCGCGGAGCCGGGCGATGCGCCGCTGCCCCGCGGCGCGAACGTCGTCGTGGCCCCGGGAGCCGCCTCGCGCGAGGAGATCCTCCGACGCCTCGACCAGGGCCTCTGGATCGACGCGCTCGATGGCGGTTCGGTCGAGCTCGCGAGCGGCTCCTTTCGCCTGCGCTTTCCGCGCGCGCGGCGAGTCCGTCGCGGCCGCCTCTCCGACGAGCTCGGCCCCGGCCTCCTCGCCGGGGAGATCCTCGGCGTCCTCAAGCGGATCGAGACGGGACTCGGCCGCGAGTCCCACGTCTACCGGCCGCTCGGCTGGTGCGCGCGCGGCGGCCAGGTCGTCCCGGTGCAGGGCGCGGCGCCGGACCTGATCGTCCGAGGCCTCGCGGTGCGCGGCCTCGCATGAGCCCGGAGCGGCTGACCGAACGCCTCGAGGCGCTCGCGCCCGGAGCCTGGGAGCTCTACTTCAAGCAGGGCATCTCGCGGGAGGTCCGGCGCGCGGCGCGCGACGTCTCGGAGACGTTCCGTTCCGAGGAGGGTCTGGCGGCGCGATGGTGGGACCCGGCGCCGCGCTTCGCCGCAGCGAGCGACGAAGCCTCGCTCGCCGGCGCGATCGAACGCGCCCGCGAGAGCCCCGTGTCCCCCGGAACACTTCCGTCGTGGCCGACGGGCGCCGCCCCGGCTCCCGAGCTCGTCGCCGCGGAACCGCCGCCCGACGTGCACGAGGAGCTCGCGCGCCTCGTGGCCGCCGAATCGCGCGGCGAAGCGACGTTGACCGAGCTGGCGGTTCGAAGCGGCCGCACGATCGAGCGCGTGGTCAACGCGGCGGGTCTCGACGTCGCCTGGAGCGCGAGCGCCCGGACGGGCTTCGCGGCGGCGGTCGGACGCCGCGGTGCGCGCGCCTGTGAAGCGCGGATTCCGTTTCGCTGGGACGGGCCGCCCGATCTCACCGCCCTCGCGCGCCGGCTCTGCGACCGCGCCACGCTCCCGTTGTCGGATCGCGCCGCGCCGGTCGAGCGCGGAGACTGGCTGCTCGAGCCGTCCGTCGCCGCGGCGCTGCTGGCCGGACTCGCACCCCTGTTCTGCCGGGAACCGTCCGCCCGATGGGCGGCGCGCGGCGCGCTCCTCGCGCCCGAGATCTCGATCGTGGACGACGCCGGCTGCCGATGCCCCGTTCGACGGTGAGGGAACGCGGACGCGCCGCGTCGTGGTGCTCGAGAAGGGAGGCCTCGGCCTGCCGCTGCGCGATCTGGCCGCGGCGGCGCAGGGACGGCGCCTTCTCCACCGGCCACGGCGTCCGCCGGTCTTATCGCACGCCGCCCCGGCTCGGCGCGCGGCGCCTCTTCTTCGAGACCGAACAGCCCGCGCCGCCGCGGGAGCTGCTGGCCGGCGTGCGCCGCGGCCTCTTCGCGTCGGCTCTGATCGCTCCGTGGCGCTGCGACCTCGAGAACGATCGCTACGAGGCCGAGTTCACGGGGATCGCCGTCGTGGCGGGCCACGCGCACGGGCCCGTGGCGTCCGCGCGGTCGCGAGGCCGGTTGTCCGAGCTGCTCCGCCGGATCACCGCGCTGGCGCCGGCCTCCGAGGCGTTCCCCTCTCCCGAGCCCGTCGTCGGGGCAACGGTCCTCGTCGGGCGCGTGTCGTTCGACTAGCGGCGAATTCGCGGCCGACTATTGCGGCTCGGGCTCCGGCTCGGGTGTCGGAGGCGGCGGCATCGGCGGCGGAACCGCCTGCGCGGGCACGGGCGTCGGGACCGCGTTCGCCACAGGGGGCGGCGCCATGTCGCGGCGGCCCGGGCGCGGAGCGGCAGCCGTCGAGTTGGCACGGCGGTCCGCGCGAGACGGGGGCGGCGGGGAGCCGGCACGGCCGGCGGGTTGACGTGCGGGCGCGGAGGGGTGCGACTCGATCGTCTGCGGACCGGTGTCTTCGAGAGCGTTGAGCTCGTCGGCGTCGAGCGGACGCTCGACGGGCACGGGGCGGAACCGCTCCTTGTCGATGTATTCGTCCTCCCTCGCCTCCGCGACGCGCGCGAGGTCGCTCGAATAGTTCACGAGCGAGGCCTGATCCAGGAGGCGCGAGTCGACCGCGAGGGGATTGCGATGAGGATCGCGCATCGAGTTGTCGATGCGCATCGCAATGGCGTACTCGGCGATCGCGTCCTCGTTGCGGCCCGCGATCTCGTGGAGCCTTCCGAGCCGGAAGTGCGCCGGCGGAAATCCGGGCCGGCGGTGGATCGCCTCGCGGTATGCCGAGACGGCAGCCGACCGGTTGCCGATCGCCTCCTCCATCATCCCGAGGTTGTAAGCCGCGAGGAAGAAGTGCTTGTCGAGATCGAGCGCCTTCTTGTATTCGGCGCGCGCTTCCTTGGGGAACCGCCGCTCCGCGAGCAGGTTCCCGTAGTCGTTGCGCATCGCGGCGTCGTTCGGGCTCTCCGCGACCCGCTTCTCCTGCAGCAGGAGCTTCTCGTCGAGCGGATCGCCGGGAATCAGGAACTGGTGGAAGAACGGCTCGGACGGCTTGGCCGTGCCCTTGTCCTTGCCGGACGCCGGGCCCGCCGCCAGGAGCGCGGCCGAAACGAGCGCGGCGACGCCGAAAACACGTCGGGTTCTCATGGTTTTCCTCCGGAGCCCGGGCCCGTCGCCTTTGCCGCGCGCCGCGCGACGAGCTTGACCTTGCCGTCGCGCTCCGCGACATCGAAAACGACATCGTCGGTTCCGAGCTTTTCTTTCAAGCGCGCGCGCTCCTGGGCGAGATTCGCGGCGAATTGATCGAATTGATAGCCTTCCACGCTCTCCCCCCGCGCTTTCCGGGCGTCGAGGTACTTCTGGAAAAGCCCCCGCTCGCCCGAGGCACGGGTCTCCGCACCTTGTACGGAGCCCGGCGGCGGGGCGTTGGGGGCGTTTGGCGCGGGGAAGGGATTTCCGGCCGGGGTCGCCCGCGCCGAGCCTCCCCCGGTCCCGAAATGGCCGTACAGGCCCGGCCGGCGGCCGGACTCCTTCTCGGCCTGGAGACGGTCCCATCGTTCGAGCATCGTTGTGTACCGGCCCTGGAGCGTGTTCAAGCGGTACCGGTCCGCGGCGGCATCGAGTTGCTCGGCCGACAATTTTCGAACCATCTGATCGACGTGCCGTCGGCTCTCGACCGGCGGGCGCGTCGCCCCGCCGTACAGAAACGCGTCGTATTCGGCGCTCAGGCGGCGGATCGCCTCTTCGAGGACGTGGAACTCGCGGTCGAAAGACACCGATCTATAGTAAAGGACGTGAGGCGGAACGAGGGCGTCGACCGGCGCACGGGGCCTTGAAGGCGTCTCCCACCCCGGTCCGGCCCCCCTCGATGGACTCCCTGCTCGCGGCGGAGGGCGCGCGGGAGCCCCTGCGGCTCTATGGCCGGGAGGCGGTCAAGGAGGAGCTGCGGCGCGCCATCGCGGAGGGAGAGACGTCCTCCGGGGCGCTTCTCGAGGCCGCGCGGAGCGCGCTCGACCGCCGCTTTGCGCCGACCCTCGTCCGGGCAATCAACGCCACGGGCGTTCTCCTCCATACGAACCTCGGGCGGGCGCCGCTCGGCGCCGAGGCGCGCGCGGCCGTCGCCGAAGCGACGCGGGGCTACGCGACGCTCGAATACGACGCGTCGAGCGGCGAGCGCGGCCGGCGCCAGGACCACGTGCGCGCGCTCGCCCGCGACGTCTTCGGCGCTCCCGACGCGATCGCCGTCAACAACAACGCCGCCGCCGTGCTGCTCGCTCTGACGGCCCTCGCGCGCGGCCGTCGCGCGCTCGTCTCCCGCGGCGAGCTCGTCGCGATCGGCGGCTCCTTCAAGATTCCGGAGATCCTCGAGGCGTCCGGAGCGCGCCTCGCCGAGGTCGGGACGACCAACCGCACGACCATTGCCGACTATCGCAAGGCGCTGTCGGACGTCGACGCGCCCGCGCTCCTGCTGACCGTACATCCCTCCAACTACGAGATCCGCGGGTTCACGGCGCCGCCCGGCTCCCGCCGAGCTCGCCGCGCTCGCCCGCGAGGCGCGGATTCCGTGGCTCCACGATCAGGGGACCGGCGGCGTCGTGCCGCTCGACGAATTCGGCGTGACCGGGGAGCCGACGGTGTCCGACGCGCTCGCGCAGGGCGCCGATCTCGTGACGTTCTCGGGAGACAAGCTTCTCGGAGGACCGCAGGCCGGGTTGGTGGTCGGGCGCGCGGATCTCGTCGAAGTCCTCGCCGGGCACCCCGTGGCGCGAGCCGTCCGCCCCGACAAGCTCACGCTCGCCGCCCTCGCCGCGACGCTCTCGGCCTGGAAGCGCGGCAGCTGGCGGGAGCTCCCCGTTTATCGCGCGGCGGCGCGCTCCCTGGAAGAGCTCGAGCGGCGTGGGATGCGGCTCGCCGCGGGCGCCGCGTCCGCGCCCGGGCTCGTCGCGGAGGTGCGCGCCTCCGAAGCGCTCTTCGGCGGCGGCACGAGCCCGGAGAAGCGCTTCCCTTCGCGCGCTCTCGTCCTCGCGCACGGACGCGAGTCCGCCGACGCCCTCGCCGCGCGATTTCGGAGGCGGCCGACGCCGGTCGTCGGGCGCGTCGAGAGCGGACTTCTCTGGCTCGACCTGCGCTCCGTCGAGCCGGAAGAGGACGAGGAGATTGCCGCGGCGATCACCGACCTGCGATAATTCCGCCGTGAGATCGCGCCGAAGCCTGCGGGTCCTCGCCCTGTCCGGCACGATCGTGGCCGCCGCGATCGCCGGCGCCGCCTGTCGAAAGTCGAACTCGAAGAACGCGCCGGCCGGCCCGCACGCCGTCCTGACGCAGCGGCCCTACACCCCGGTTCGACCTCCGCCGACGCGCACCTTGAAGCCCGGAGAGCCGACGCCGCTCCCGCGCCTGCCCGAGTAGCTCCGGCCGTTCGGCCGCTCAGCTCTCGTCGAGCCCGTGCTCCCGGAGCTTCGATTCGAGCTTGCGCGGCGTCAGATTCAACGCCGCCGCCGCCTCGGTGCGGTCGCCGCCCGACCGCTCGAGCGCGCGCGCGAGCCACAGACGCTCGGCGCTGCGGGCCGCGCGCTCCCGAACTTCCTCGAGCGTCGCGTCGGCCGGCAGCGGGGCGGCCGGCGTCTCCGGCGCCAGGCGCAGGTGGCGCTCGCCGATGCGCCCCTCCTCCGACAGGATGATGGCGCGCTCGAGGCAGTTGCGAAGCTCGCGAACGTTGCCCGGCCAGTCGTAGGTTCGCAGCCGTTCCCGCGCCGCCGCTTCGAGCGCGACGGGTTTCTTCTTGAGCTCGCGCGGAAGATGCTCGAGAAACCAGTCGACGAGCGGGTCGATGTCCTCGGGACGCTCGCGCAGGGCCGGGATCCGGATCGGGAACACCCGCACGCGGTAGTAGAGGTCCTCGCGGAACGCCCCCTGCGCCACGAGCCTGTCGAGCGGGCGGTTGGAGGCCGCGATGATGCGCACGTCGACCTCGATCGAGACCGTGCCGCCGACGCGGTGGAACGACCTCTCCTGCAGGACGCGCAGGAGCTTGCCCTGCGTCGCCGGCGTCAGCTCGCCGATCTCGTCCAGGAACACGGTGCCGTTCTCGGCGAGCTCGAACTTTCCCAGCCGCCGGGACGCCGCGCCGGTGAACGCGCCGCGCTCGTGCCCGAAGAGCTCGCTCTCGAGGAGCGTGTCGGGGATCGCCGCGCAGTTGATCGCGACGAACGGATGCTCGCGCCGCGAGGAAAGCAGGTGAATGGCGCGCGCGAAGAGCTCCTTGCCCGTTCCGCTCTCGCCCTCGAGAAGCACGGTCGCGTCGGTCGCCGGCGACGCGCTCGGCCTCCGCGCGGACGTCCTCAGACGCGGCCGACTCGCCGACGATCGGCGGCATCTGCCGCGAGTGCCGCCTCGGCGAAGAGCAGCGACTCGCGCGCCTTTCGAGCGCCGCTCGATCGCCCGGGCGACGAGCAGGCGCAGCAGATCGGGATCGACGGGCTTGGTGATGAAGTCCTCGGCGCCCTGCTTCATCGCCTCGACCGCGGTCTCGATCGAGCCGAATGCCGTCATGACGACGACGGGAAGCGTCGGGTCCGACCGCCATGGCCGCCTCGAGGACCGCGAGTCCGTCGGCTCCCGGCAGCCTCCAGTCGGTCAGGACGAGGTCCACGCGCTCGCCCGAGCGGAGCCGCTCGACGGCCTTCCCGCCGTCCGGCGAGACCGACGACGTTCCAGGCCTTCGCCCGCAGCATCTCCTCGAGCATCGCGCGCAGGGAGTCCTTGTCCTCGACGACCAGAACGGAGGGCATGGAGCTAGTGTAGAGGGGAGAGGGGTTGGTGGAAAGAACGAGGAAGGAGTCCCTGGTCCCTTGTCCCTAGTCGTCTCAATCGGAGTTGTGTCCGACCAAGGACTACGGACTGCGGACTAAGGACTAGGGACCTTACTCGGGCGGCTTCGGCTGGTTGTCGGGGCTCGCCGCGCCCGGAATGTAGCCCGTCTTGCCGTCGGCCGGCGCCACGGACGGAGCGTTCGGCGCGGGCGCCGCATAGAGCACGCCCTGGCCGTACGGAACCGGCGTCGGTGCGGGCCTCGACGCGGCCGGCGCGGGCGCCGCAGCAGCCGCCGCGGACGCCGAAGCCGAGCCCGAACCGCCGGCGCCCGGCAGCGCCGCCGGACCGGTCCCGCCGGAGCTGCCGGCCGCAGCCGCCGCCACCTCGGCGGGAGTCGCCTGCGGCGTCCAGCGCGGCGAGAACTGCATCACGCCGACCGTCCGCTTGCCCACGGGCACGGTGGCCGTGAATCCGACGGACTTGCCCGCCTCGAGCGTGCCGTTCGAGACGCTGGCCTCGGCGGTATCGATCGGCTGCCCCTTCTCGTCGTGGGGAGTGACCGCCAGCCGGACGTTCAGGGCCGTCCGCGTGCCCAGGTTGCGAAGCACGCCCTTGACGATGAGGTTGTCGCCGGCCTTCGACTGCGAGTAATCGACCACGTCGACGCGGGAGTCCCCGCCCGGCGCCGGGGCGGCGGCGCCATCGGCGGTCGTCGCGTCTCCCGGGCCCGTTGGCGCGAGCTCGTGCCCGACGTCGGCGTCGGTCAGATGGACGCGGGCCTTCGGGCCGCCCTGCGTGGCACGCGCCGCTTCGGCCATCGTCTGCGGGACCGGAGCCGCAGCCGCGGAGGCCTTCGTGGACGGCGCGGGCGCCGCCTTGGCCGCGGCCGTCGCGCCGGTGTCGATTTCCGAGTAAGGCACGGAAAGGAGCGTGCCGTCTTTCTTCGTCAGCAGGACGTTGTTCCCCTGCCGCATCGGAGGCTGATTTCAGCTCGATGCGCGTGCCCCCGCGCAGCACGACGACGTCCGAGGCGCGCCGCCGCGCTCGCGACGAGTCGCCAGCGGCCAGCATCAGTCGGAGCGTTCTCATTGCTGCTCCTTCCAGTTCGAGTTGATGGTCGACAGATCGCCCGGCACGATCTCTGGCGGCATCATGAATTTGTCGCTGCGCACGAACAAGTTCGTCGTTGTCCCATTCGAGAGCGTCACCTGAGACTCCGTCGTCGGTCCGGCGCCCATGGACTCCCGGTAGTCGGCAAACGTGCCCGTGGGCGTGGTCGTATTGTAACCGCCCTTCCCGTTCAGGAAGAAGAACCGGTAGCGGAACGAGCTGCCGTTGGTCGCGCACGGGCTGGCCGTGTCCGGCGTGAAGGTGATCAGCGACAGGAAGCCTGCGTCGAGAGGACCGAGGTGCGTCTTCTCGTTGCCCGTCGCGAAGTCGAGGAAGAAGCCGTTGTTGGACGTTCCGCGGACCGGTTCCCGGCGTCGTGAGCGCCGCCCGTGGGGCGTGATGTCGAGCAGGTCGCCCTCGTGGTACGTCACGCTCTGGCTGTTGTCGAGGATGTAGTAGAAGCGCTGCACCGAGGTGTTCGTCCGCGCGAGCTCGGCGCGGTCGCCGGTGCCGAAGGCGATGCCAAGGCTCGGCCGGACGCCGCCGCTGACGAAGACGACGCCCGGCTCGTAGAAGATCGGCTCGTTCGGCTGCGTGGAAGGCGTCGAGCCGTCCGTCGTCGCCGCATCGTAGAGCAGGAACGGCAGGTAGCCGGTCACGGTCTGCGCGGACGTCTCGCAGCTGTTGCAGATGCCGCGGTTGGAGGCCGAGTCCGGCGTGAGGTCGATGCGCCACATCCGCCCGTTCACGTCGCCGATGTACGCGACGTCGAGGTAGCCGTCGTCGTCGAAGTCCACGACGGACGGCGCAGCCGGCATCGGCGGCGAAGTCCACGGTCCCGGCGGCGCTGTCGTCTGCCCTGGGTCATCTTGAGAGGATCTTGCCGGTCTCGACGTCCACGATGTAGATCGCCCGGCCGGCCGTCGCCTTGCGCGCCGGACACGTCGGCGGGCACACCTGGTCGGCCATGACGAGCGGATCGCCCGGCGGAAGTTCGGATCGAAGCCGCCGCCGAAGATCGCGACGTACTTGTCCTTCGACGCGCCCGTCCCGCTGTCGAGGACCCGGATGCGGCCGACCGTCGGACGCGACCAGGTCTGTCCCATGCGCGGGATCGTGTTGTCGGTGCGTCTCCCAGAGAATCTCGGGGTACTTGCGCGTCGTCGCGCCGGCGGACCGCAGCCGCCGCCGCCGCCGTTCAGGCAGTCGGGGGCGTTGTCCTTGGACGCGGTCTTGACGCCGTTGTGCGTCGACCTTGTCGGGCTGCGTCACGTCGAGGGCCAGACCGAGTTGCCGCCCTGGCGCAGGCCGCCGACGAGGACCGTCCGCCAGATGCGGTTGGGTCCGCGTCGGGTCGCCGGCGACGGATCGATGAAGACGTCCGCCTTGCCCATCGAGCCGTCCACGAAGTACTGCGGCACGCGGCGGGAAGTTGAGCAGAGCCGGGAACTTGCCCGACATGATGGCGCGCCGGCGCGTAGGCGAAGATCTCGCGCCCCGTGCCGAGGTCGACGTGCCGTCGGGAACGTGCCGCCCGCGTCGCGGTCCCAGACGCCGGCGTCGAAGGCGTGCAGGAAGCCGTCGTTGGCGCCGACCGACGAGCGCCGCTTGCGCCGGTAGCTGAAGTCGCGTACGCCGCGAAGGTCGCGTAGTCGTTCAGGTTCGCCGAAAGGTACTGGAAGTAGCGCGGCGGCTCGAGCATCAGCGGCTCGGAGTGGAAGATGTCTCCGAGCTTGTGCGCGTAACCCGGCGGGCTCGTCGTCGCCGTCGGTCTGGACCTGCGGCGCGGTGCCCGGAGGCGGCGTGTCGTCCTGGTAGAAGTACGAGTACTTCTGCTCCTGGCCGGCGTTCGGGCCGATCGGCGGATCGCCGGCGGCGCGACGCTCGGCTCGTTCAGGACCTCGTCGCGGCTGCCGTAGGTGGTGATGCCGCCGCGCAGGAACTGCGACCGTGAGCTTGGCCTTGAGCGCGTCGGCCGCGCGGAGGTCGGTGTCAGACCCATGCGCCATGAGGTCGTCGAAGCAGCCCGCCGGGCAGGTGCCCGCGCCGGAGTCGGACAGAAGTCGTGCCGGGTCAGCGGCACGTCGCTCGTGCCCGAGCGCCAAGACCATCTTGCGGCCCGGCCAGACGCTGATCTGCCGGGGCGTCGGCGCCGATGGGCGCCGACCGGCGCGGCGTTCTGCGCCAGGTTCGCCACCGGATCGGTGTAGCCGAGCACGCGCGCCGCGTTCCAGACCGGCTTGCGGACCGTGGGATCCGGATCGTCCGGATTCGATTCGTCCGGGAAGCTTGCCGCGACCGCGTCGGCGTCGGCGTCGACGCGGGGTCGCCGTCGGCCGCCCGGCGTGCGCCGTCGGCGAGCCGGCCGCCGTGACGACCGGAATCAGGCCGTTGCTGTCGAGCTGGAAGCTCTTGAGCGAGCCGCTCCAGATCGACCAGTGCGAGAGGTCGCCGTCGGTGTTCAGGTGGCTCGGGATGACCGCGCCGATCTGGGCCGTATCGCGCCCGTGCCGCCGGCGAAGCCGGGCACGGCCGGCGCCGCGAAGAAGTTGCGCGTTGCGCTTGAAGTCGAGGATCGACTCGAGGGCGCCCTGCAGGTTGCGCCCGGTCGGTGGCGCCGAAGACCTGGCCCTTGCGCTGGGGGTCCGTCGTGCTGCTGAGTTGGTCGCGATGCAGTTCAGGCCCGGGACGTACGGGTCGAGTTCAGGCCGACGACGAAGACCGGGAATCGCCGTTGACCCGAACGCGCGGGTCGGTCGAGTGGGCCGCGCGCGCGCGCCCGGGACGCGCCCGCCGTCGGCGGAACCGTCGGGAGCAGGAGCGCCCGAGGTCGCCGGCGGGGCCGTTGCCCGTGGGTCCGCCGACGCACGGGTCCGAGAGCACTCGTCGTGGCCGTCGGTCACGAACACGATGATGTAGTTGCGGCAGTCGATGGCCGGGTCGGGTGCCGTCGGCGGGAAGACGCTGTTGACGAAGTAGTTGTAGGCGTCCTTGCAGGGCGCCGGCGAGCGGCGTGCCGGGCGCCGTCGACGACGACTTCCTTGGCGTCCTCCTCGAGCGTGTAGGCCGCTCGTGCGGGGCCGCCGAGTCGTAGCTGACGATCGACGGAGGTGAAGCGCAGCAGCCGCTTGATGGCCGGACCTCGGCGAGTCGCCTCCGGGTAGTCGGTGCCGAGTCGCGCGGCGAACGGCACGACCGGCCAGTTCGCCTCGCCGGGAGGCGCCGGGCACGACCGGGTACGGGTCGAGGAAGCCCGTCGCCGAGGTCGGGTCGGACGCCCTTGAACGTGTTGAAGTGGGCCAGGCCGCCGCAATCCATCGAGTAGGCATCGCACGGGTTCGCGAGCGGCGGGAGCGGACAGGACGGTGCCGCCGAACGCGTCGTTCGGGAACTGCTGATCGCGCTGGAACGGAACGCTCCTTGTCGAAGATCGCCGAGAACATGCCCTGGTTGTGGCGGTCGGGGATCGTCGACGGATCGAGCGACGCCGTCCGCGTCGTTGTCGGGCGTCGACCCGCCGGCTGCAGGAGCCCCAGGGCGGGTTGCCGTTCAGGGAGTCGTCCGCCTGGTAGATGCCGAGACCCGCGCCAGGTTGTAGAGGTCGCCGCGCATGTAGTTGACCTGGACCGTCTGCCGCAGCGACAGCGTCGGATCCGGATCGGCCTGCGGGTCGTCGAAGCCGCGCAGAAGTCGGCGAGCGGCAGCGGCGAGAGGTTCGTCGGCCGGTTCGCCCGGCGATGACGCCGTCGCCGTCGAGATCCACGAAGGCGCACAGCTTGGTCGGGTCGTAGGGGCACGGCGCCGCACACGAGCTGGCCGCTCGTCGGGCGGCTGGCCGGGATCCCGAGGCACGGGGTCGCCGGCGGCGGCAGGGGCGGGGGCGGAGGCGCCATCGCGAAGAGGCCGCGAATGGCCGGAGCGAGCCAGTTGGCGATCGCCGGCAGGAGGCTGCCGACCGGCATCCGGCCGCCGGGCAGGACGAACGGCGTCGGGGTCGGCGTCCGCGTCTTCGTCGGCGTGAGCGTCGGGACGTTCGGCGTATTCGTCGCTGTCGGCGGGACCGGCGTATTGGTCGCCGTCGGCGGCACCGGCGTGTTGGTCCGCGTCGGCGTGTTCGTCGGCGGATCGGCGTGTTGGTCGCCGTCGGCGGAATCGGCGTGTTCGTTCGCGTGCGCGTGTTGGTCGCCGTCGGCGGAATCGGCGTGTTCGTCGGCGTATTCGTTGCCGTCGGCGGATCGGCGTGTTGGTCCGTGTCGGCGTATTGGTCGCTGTCGGCGGAATCGGCGTGTTGGTCCGCGTCGGCGTGTTGGTCGGCGCAGCGGCGTGTTCGTGCGCGTCGGCGTGTTGGTCGCCGTGGGCGGATCGGCGTGTTGGTCCGCGTCGGCGTGTTCGACGGCGTGAACGTCCGCGTGAACGTCGGCGTGATCGTCGGCGTGCTCGTCCGCGTCGGCGTGTTCGACGGCGTGAACGTCCGCGTGTTCGTCGGCGTGTTCGTCGGCGTGAAGGTCCGTGTGAACGTCGGCGTGTTCGTCGGCGTATTCGTGCGGGTGAACGTCGGCGTATTCGTCGGCGTGTTGGTCCGCGTCGGGGTGTTCGTCGGCGTGAACGTCGGCGTGTTGGTCGGCGTGTTCGTCCGCGTCGGCGGTGTTCGTCGGCGTGAACGTCCGCGTGTTGGTCGGCGTGTTCGAGGGCGTCGACGTCCGCGTCGGCGTGTTGACGGCGTGAACGTGCTGGTCCGCGTCGGCGTGTTCGACGGGGTCGCCGTGCTGGTGGCCGTCGCCGTCCTCGTCGGCGTCAGCGTGATCGTGGGCGTCAGCGTGATCGTCGGCGTCATCGTCGGCGTCCGCGTCAGCGTGGCCGTCCGCGTGACCGTGGCCGTCGCGGTCGAGGTCGGCGTCGCGGTCGAGGTGCGCGTCGCCGTGCGCGTCGGCGTGCTCGTCGACGTCGGCGTCGCGGTACGCGTCAGGGTCGGCGTCGCCGTGAGGGACGGCGTCGCCGTCGGCGTCGCCGGCGGACCGTACTCGTCCACCTTCACGACGACGAACGGGTCGCCGTAGTTGCCCGAGACGACCTGCATCCGGAGCTCGAAGCCGGGCTTGTTGGGGCTGCGATAGATGACGAGACCCTCGTTCAGGCCCTGCGGTCCGAAGGCGCCGCGCCAGGTGCCCGGATGGGGCGGGTCGGGTTTTCCGCCGCTGCCCGGAACGCCCACCGGCAGACCGTAGGGGAAGCGGATGTCCGCCACCTCTCGGTCGACTGGGCGGGTCGGCCTTGCCGTAGATGTGCATGACCTTGTGGCCGAGCTGCAGGAACCGGCCCTGCTG
Organism: uncultured Acidobacteriota bacterium; assembly: GCA_963708395.1. GTDB lineage: Bacteria > Acidobacteriota > Thermoanaerobaculia > UBA5066 > Gp7-AA6 > DATBFU01. The sequence goes on from CAVPSG010000003.1 coordinate 197,118, forward strand.
GACGTCGGGGTAATCGTCCGAGGTGAAGACGCTCGAGATGTCGCTGCCGTCATCGAGCTGGCTCGGCGAAGTAGAGCCACTCGAGACCGCCGTTCTCGAGCAGCTGGCCGGCCGTCTGCGCGCCGCCGACCGGATCGCCGAGGGGCCCGGTCAGCGCCGCGCCGAACGTCTGATTGGGGTTGCGGTAGTAGGCGAACGCCCAGTTGACGCCGACGGTGTTGGTCATGACCTGGCGCAGCACGCTCTTGGCCACGCCGATCTTCGAGCCCTCGACGTCGACCGTTCCCTCCGGGTACATGAAGTCGTCCATGAACGCCGGCAGGCGGTAACGTGTCCGAGAAGTCGTTGTTCATCGAGTGCGAGGAGTCGAGGATCAGAAGCACGTTCGTGTTCGCGCCGGCGTTGGCCTGCAGGAGCTGCCGGTCGTCCGGGCGCGCGGGTGACGCGATCAGGAACACCAGGAGCCACGCGATCGCGGCTCGGTGCCGCGGCGGCGAAGCCGACGAGTCCGCGGGACGTGTCTGGATCGCGCATGGCTGCTCCTACAGTTCCTAGAAGGGAATGTCCCGGGCAACGGCCCGAGCTCGACGTCGGCGACCAGGGCCTTCGAGTACTGCAGGAACGCGTCGTTCTGGCCGCCCGTGCGAGCGGACCTCGAAGGCATAGATCACCGCGCTTGTTCTTCCCCTCCTGCGTTTCCCAACCCGGCGCCGCGCGCCGTCCCACCTTGCTCGGATGCATGACCCGCACTTGAATGTCGGTCCCCACGCCGCTGTCGCCTCCGAAGAGACCCAGAAGCCCTCCGATACCGATGGCTCGGCAGCTGAAAGAGGACGCGTGCCGAAAGGATGCTGCCTCGTCCGAATTCCGGCCGCGCCATGAAAGGCACCGGGTCGTGCATCTGTACGGTCGCCCAGCGGATGCCGGCGTCGGACGCGTAGAACGCGCGGTTGACCGACCACTCGTTGGCGGCGATCCGCGACTCCGTCGAGGTGATCAGCATCAGCGCGATGCCGATGACCGTCAGGATCGCGAGCACGAGGATCGCGATCACGAGCGCGGCGCCGCGCTCGCCGCGACGGCAATCTCCGGCGCAACCGGCCTGCGGGAGGCTCATCCCTCGAATGCATAGTTGCGCAGGTTGATCTTCAGCGTCTGGATGCGCCGGCGGTAATGGGGCTCGGCCGGTGGCGTGGGGTACAACGACGTGTCGGGATACGGCGGCGAGATCGTCACGGGGGAGTTCATGATCCGGAAGCCGCGCGCCGTCCGCTTTGTAGGTCGGGTCCGGGTCCTTCGCCTTGGCGATCAGCGAGATCATCACGCCGTGCAGCCGCGGGCAGTGGATGGCGGCTGCGAACCGTGCGCGAAGTGCGGCGTCGTCGTGAACGCCGTGGCGTCCTGCTGGAACTGGTCCGGCGTCAGGGCCGTCTCGCCGTCCGCGTTGGGAACCCACTCGTCGTCGTCGACCGCCGCCGTGCCGTCGGGGCGGATCGACGTCGAATCGGGGTCCGTGTCGTCGGGAGGCGTCGTCGCCGTGTACCGCGTCACGCGGCCGTCGCCGTCGAGGTCGACGCCGTAGGCGATCTGCATGTCCTCGACGTCGTCGGCGATGCGCGACCACGTCGAACGCCGTCGCCGCGCCGGTGGCCATCGCGAGGCCCGGGTGGCTCGGCGTCGGTGTTGTCGCACGAAGAAGAGGAGGTCGTCGAGGATGCCGCCGCCCGCAGCGGGTTCTTGATGCCCGACGGGAAGTTGTAGCCCGGGTCGAGGCCCGAGTCGAGCGGATCCTCGGTGTCGTACTCGATGACCCGGAAGCCGCCACCCGTGTACGAGAAGTCCACGCTCCCGAAGGTCTGGCTGGTCCCGAGCGACGTCGGCGCCGTGATGACGCCGACGTTGTAGAGGGGCTGGGGATAGCGCTGCGGCGTCGGCGACTCCGGAGCAGCCCGCGTGGACGTCGATGTTCGCGGCCTGACGATCACGATCATCGGGTTGGCCGCCGTCACGCCGGCCGTGTAGGCGTCGATCGCCGCGAACTGCGGCCGCTGGCCCGGGTCGTCGTTGACGTGCGCCCAGGTTGGTCGCCGCCTTGACGTCCACGGCCGACGTTGCCGACGCACACGTTGCTCACGCCCTGGCAGCCGTTGGCCGGGTCGTCGTCGAAGCCGAGGAGCGGCGAATACAGGACGCCGCGGACCTCGATCATGTCCGTTCCGGGGCGCACCGGAACGGCGGGGCCCTGGGTGCTCGCCACGGTCGTGCCGGCCTGACGTTGTCGAAGGATCGCTGTCGGCCGAGTTGACGAGGTTGATGCCCGGCAGCTGCGGGTCGCTGTGGTTCAGCACCGCCTGGGTCACGTAGAGGCCGCCCGAGCCGGCCATGCGGATCGCGCGGGTCATCTGGTAGATGCCGTAGCGGACCGCGCCCTGCGCGTCGGCCACGTCCGGTCTCGCTCTTGTTGATGCGGGCGCTCGCGTCGAAGACGGCGAGGAGGCCGAGCATCGCGACCGAGAGCAGCAGGACGACGACGATCATCTCGATGAGCGTGAAGCCGCCGGCCGACGCATGCGCTCGGGCGCGTGCCGGAGTCGTTCCGAGGCGTCGGATCGCGGCGATCTTCATCGGGCTATGGGTCCACGACCGACCGGTTGTTGACCGGATCGGGGTTCTGGAGGAAGCCGGAGACGCGCGCCGCGCGAGCGCCGATGCCGAGGCGGCGCGGGGCGTCGGCCGTCTGGACCGTCACGTCGATCCGCTTGTAGTCGTAGACCTGGCCCGCGTTGACTACGCGCGTCGCGACGAACGGCTGGTTCACCGCCACGGTTCCGATGTCGTCGGCCGGGATCTGCCACTGATGGACCTCGTAGGTCCGCACGAGCGGATTGGGTACGCGTGGGCGGCGTCGGAGCGCAGCGCCGGTCCGGCAGGTGCGCCGGCAGGTCGTTGTTGTACACGCCCGGCTGCAGCTGCGGATCGTTGAACGGCAGGTTCATCAGCTGCTCGAACCGGTCGCGCGCCAGGTTGTGAATGCTGGTGTACTCGTTGGCCGAGAAGTTGGACTGCACGCTCGCGATGAAGAGCGGAGCGATGCCGAGCAGGATGAAGCCGAGCAGCGCGAGCGCGACCAGCATCTCGACGAGGGTCACGCCGGACTCGGCCGGGCGGAGGTTCTTCTTCATTGCCACACCGTCGGCGTCACCTCGACGCGGCCGCCCGTGGAGACGCGCACCTCGATCCGGTTCGGCGTGCGCATGCCGACCGGCCCTTCGATCGAGTAGATCGCCGGCGTCGTGGGGAAGTTGACGACGCGGCCGTCGCCGCCGAACGTCACGATCCCTCCGGCGCGTTGGGAGTCGCGTAGAACTGCGCCGCCGACGCCGGCAGCTTCAGCATCGCCGGCGCGGGCGTGGGCGTCGGCGCGGGGGGCGCCGGCTGGACCGTCTGGAACTCGAGCGGCGGGACGGCCGACGAGACCACGACCGAGACCTGCTGGTTGAGCCGGACGGCCTTCATTCGCGCGGCGAGGAGCGTCGTCTGGATCTCCCGGGCCGCGCTCTTCAACTGATTGCGCTGATAGATCCGGATGAACCACGGCGTCGCGATCAACGCCATCATGGCCATGAGCGCCATCACGATGATCAGCTCGATCATCGAGAAGCCTCGATGCCCTCCGAGTACACGAGTCCGGTGCATGTGCTGCAGCAAAGAGCGAAGCCCGTGCCGGGGCGCGCAGACTGCAATAAGACAATCAGAATCAATCAGATAGCGTCAACAGACGCCTTGGACAAAGGACGCTTTTCGTTGATTCTCGTTACGATCGGTAACGCCTCCGGAGCGCCACTGATGGGCCTCCGCGAGCCATCAGAAAGGCGCCGCGCGGACCCCCTGAAAGGCGCCGCCGCCGCGTTACACTGTTCAAAACATACCCACGATGTGGAGAAAACGACGCTCCCCGGCGGCGGAGACCCGCTCGCTTCTGGCGAAGCTCAGGGCGCGCGCCTGGAAATCCGACGCCGAGCGCGAGGCGATCCTCGCCGGGCTCGACAAGGCGGCCGAGATCGGGCCGGAAGACGTCGCCTGGATGGCGTCCGATGCCGACGGCGCCGTCCGCAAGAAGGGGCTCGAGCTTCTCGCTCGCTTTCCACTGGACGACGCCGCCGAGGCGATCTTCCCAGAGCTCGCCAGCCGCTCCGAGCCGGTGCGCAAGGCGGCGATGCAGGCGCTCGAGACGCTCGCGGGGCCGTCCTTTTCCGCGAAGATGGAAGCCTGGATCGAGCACCGCGACCCGGCCGTCGTGCATGCGGCGCTCGACTATGCGCGCCGCAATCCCTCCGAGCGCGTGCTGCCCGGAGTCGCCCGCGCGCTCGGCGCAACCTCGCCGTCGGTGCGTCGGAAAGCGTTCGCCATCGTCGAGAGCCTCGCCGCGACCGTGCCGCGCGCCGCGGCGCTCGCGGCCCGCGCCCTCGAAGATGACGACGAGGAGCTGCGCTACCGCGCGATCACCGTCCTCGCCCGCAATCCCACCGACTCGGCGGTCGCGGCCCTCCTGAAGCGCTGCCACAACGAGTCGCCGCGCGTGCAGGAGGCGGCCGTCACGGCGCTGACGCCGCTCCTGACGAAGCCGGGCGCGCCGTTCCATCCCGAGATCCTGCCCCTCCTCTCCGACGGCCACACGAAGGTCCGGCAGCTCGCCGTCCGCATCCTCGCAGGCGCATCCGCCCGAGACCGTGGCTCTGGCTTTCCTCCAGGCGTTTCGCGGCGCCTTCGGGACCGTGCGCGATCGGAGCATCCAGGCGATCTCCGACCTCGGACCGACCTTCGTCCAGGCGCTCATCGCGCAGGACCGCAACCCCGACCCGGGGATCGCGTCGCTCGCGGCGGCGATCGCCGTCGGGATCCCGTCCCCGGAGGTCGTGCCCAGCTGCATGCGGTACCTGGACGGCGACGACTTCTGGCTGCGCGAGCGGGCGGCGCGGCGTCTGGCGGAGACTGAAGGATCCGCGGGGACTGGCCGCGCTTCTGAAGCTCCTCGAGCATCCGGAGTCGAACCTCTCGGCCGCGAACGCGCTCGGGGTCTGGGGCACCGCCGAAGGCGCTGCCGGGGCTCCTCGCGGCCTACAAGAAGGGCGCGGCGGACCTGCGCCTGGAGATCCTGGACGCCTTCGGCAGGATCCCGGACCCGCGCATCGGACCGCTCCTCGAATCGATCGTCAAGGCGGATCCGGACGCCTTCGTCAAGGAGAAGGCCGCGCGGCTGTCCGCCACGCGCTCGGGCGCAGCGGCGCCGGCTCCGTCGATCACGGCCGCGGCGCGACGCGAGATTCGCGCCCGTCGACTTCTCGCAGGCTCCAGAAGCCGAACCTCTCCGACCTCCTGCGACACGCCCGAGCCGTCGGCGCTTCGGACCTCCACGTCGCGGCGGGACGATCCCGCATTTGCGCCTGCACGGCGCGCTCCAACCGATGCCGCTTTCCGAGATCTCGGCGGAACAGATCGAGTCCTGGATCACGCCGATCCTGTCCCCGGATCGCCGGAACATGCTCGCCGAGGCGCGGCAGCTCGACTTCTGCCACAAGGACACGGAGCTCGGGCGCTTCCGCACCAACGTCTTCTTCCAGCGCAAGGGCGCCAACGCCGTCTTCCGCCTCATTCCCGAGCGAGGTCCCGACGCTCGCCGACATCGACCTCCCGGAGAGCGTCTGGGAGCTGACGACCTACTCGCAGGGCCTCGTGCTCGTGACCGGCTCCGGCGGTTGCGGCAAGACGACGACGCTCGCCGCTCTGGTCGATCGCATCAACGAGACGCAGAACGTCGCACATCCTGACCGTCGAGGACCCGATCGAGTACGTCCACCGCGGCAAGCTCTCGCTCGTCAACCAGCGCGAGGTGCCGACGCACACGGAGTCGTTCGCCAAGGCGCTGCGCCAGGCCCTGCGCGAGGACCCGGACGTGATCCTCGTCGGCGAGATGCGGGACCTCGAGACGATCGCGCTCGCCATCACGGCCTCCGAGACGGGCCACCTCGTGCTCGCGACCCTCCACACGACGACCGCCTCGGCTCGACGGTCGACCGGATCATCAACTCGTTCCCGCCGGACCAGCAGGGCCAGATCCGCATGATGATCTCGGACTCCCTGAAGGCCGTGATCTCGCAGACGCTCCTGCCCCGCCGCGACGGCTCCGGGCGCGTGGCGGCCTTCGAGATCCTGCGCAACACGCCGAACGTCGCCGGCCTGATCCGCGAGGGCAAGACGTTCCAGATCCCGACGGCGATCCAGACGGGCGCGGCCTCCGGCATGAGTCCTGATGGACGGCGCCCTGCGAGAGCTCGTGCAGGAAGGCGTCGATCGACGCCGCGCGTGGCGTACGACCGCGCGCTCCGCAAGGAGGCCTTCGAGCCGATGCTCTCGGCCGACGAAGGGACGGCCGCTTGAGCACGCCCGCGGCCGCCGCCGGCGGCGCGCGGCGCGTCGAGCCGCATCGACCGGTTCCTCGCGATCCTGCCGGCGCGCAACGGCTCGGACCTGCATCTGGCCGTCGGGTCGCCGCCGATCCTGCGGCTCGACGGGGAGCTCGAGCGCATGCCGCTACCGGGACCTGACCGAGGCCGACTACTAGAACCTCGTGCGGCCCGATCACGCCGCCCGCGACTGTGGCAGCGCTTCCTGGCGACCGGCGACGTGGACTTCGCCTACCAGATGGGACAGGAGGCGCGGTTCCGCGTCAACCTGTTCCGGCAGGAGCGCGGGCTCGGCGGCGGTGTTCCGGCTGATCCCGTCGCGCGTCCCGACCACCGAGGAGCTGGACCTGCCGGCGGCGGTCGCCGGGCTCTTCGCCGCGGAGCGCGGCCTCATCCTCGTGACGGGCCCGACCGGCAGCGGCAAATCCACGACGCTCGCCGCGATCCTCGACCGCATCAACAAGCGGCTCGCCCTACCACGTCGTGACGATCGAGGACCCGATCGAGTTCGTGCACACGAACGACCAGTCCGTGTTCACGCAGCGCGAGATCGGCGAAGACGTGCCGACGTTCGCCGAGGGGGTGAAGGCCGCGATCCGCGAGGACCCGGACTGCCTGCTCGTCGGCGAGATGCGCGACCTCGAGACGATCCGCATGGCGCTGACCGCGGCGGAAACCGGACTGCTCGTCTTCGCGACGCTCCACACGAACTCCGCGGCGAAGGCCATCGACCGCATCATCGACGCCTTCCCCGCCGCCGAGCAGGAGCAGATCCGCACGTCCTGGCGGAAGTCCTCCGCGCGGTGGTCGCCCAGCAGCTCCTCCGCCGGCGCGAGAAGGGCCGCGGCCGCGGCCTTCGAGGTCCTCATCGGATCGACGGCGCTCTCGAACGCGATCCGCGAGGGCAAGACCGGCCTCATCAACAACCAGATCCAGACCGGGAAATCGAAGGGGATGATCTCGATGGATCAGTCGCTCTCGGAGCTCGTGCGGTCCGGCGCTCGTCGCCCCCGACGAGGCGCTGGAGCGCGCGCTCGACAAGGAGTCCTTCAAGTCGTTCGTCGCGACCCTTCCGAAGGAGCCCCGGCGCGAGCCGGCGCCGTCGACGACGCCGCCGGCACCCGCAAGATGAAGCGCGAGCCGCCGCCCGGCCGCGCGTCCACCTCGACCGTCCCGCCGTGCAGATCGGCGATGCGTGCCACGATGGCGAGGCCGAAGCCGGCGCCGTCGGACTTCGTCGAATAGAACGGCATGAAGATCTTCTCGCGCGTGCGCGGCGTCGACGCCGGGCCCGCGGTCCTCGACCGACAGCGCGAGCTCCGGCCCGTCCACGCGGCCCTCGACGGCGATCGCTCCCGCTTCCGCCCGGCGGGCGGCCGGCGTGGCCTGCACCGCGTTGCGGAGCAGATTGACGAGCGCGCGCCGCAGCAGCACGGCCGAGCCTTTCACCTCCGGAAACTCGCCCCGCGCCTCCGACCGAGACCTCCGGAAACGCGCTCTGGATCTCGCGTGCGGCGGCGGCCACGATGCCGTCGGACGCGACGGTCTCCGGAGCGAACTGGTCCGGCCGGGCGAAGAGCAGGAAGTCGCTCGTGACGCGGCTCATCTCCTGCGCTTCACGGCGGATCGCCTTGAGGTGCTCGGGCGCCCGCTCCGGGTGCCGCAGCGCGAGATCGGCATAGCCGTCGATCGCCGCGGCGGCGTTGCGGAACTCGTGCGCGGCGCCCGCCGACACCTCGCCGAGGTCCGCGAGATGCCGCGCGAGCGCCACCCGCGCCTCGAGACGCCGCACCTCGGAGAGGTCGGTGAAGAGCGCCAGCGACGCCGAGGAACCGGCCGTCGGCGCCCATGGCCGCGGTCGCCGTGACGCCGAGGACCCGTTCGTCGCCGTCGCGGACCCAGAGCGCCTCCCGCCGCTCGAGCGTCTGGCGCTCGGTCAGGACTCGCGCCACGAGGCTCGCGAAGCTCCGGGAGTCTCGGAGAGCAAGCTCTCGAAGCGCTCGCCCCGCGCCTCGCGCGACAGCGCCAGGATCTCGCGGCCCGCCTCGTTCAGCTCGACCACGGTGCCCTGCGGGTCGATCGAGAGGAGGCCCGTCGGCAGGCTGCGCGCGAGCGTCCGCGCCGCCGTCTCGAGGTCGTCGGCGCGCTCCTTCTCCAGGCGGGCCAGGCGCTCGAGCTCGCGCTCCTTCTCGCGAGAGCGCGGCGATCGTGGACTCGAAGCGCGCGATGAGGAACTCGCGCTCGTCGCCGACGGCGCCCGGCCCGCCCGGAGCGACGCCGGCCGTGCGGAGCATCCGGTCGAACGGCGCGAGGAGCGAGCGCAGATACAGGCCCGCGAGCACGACGAGCGCCGCGCTCGCGATCGGTACGAGGATCGTCATGAGCGCCGCGAAGCGCCGCAGGCTCGCGCCGGGGCCCGGATCGAGCGCCAGCAGGTACACGCGTTCTCCGGCGGCGAGCCGCCCGAGCAGGAGGGACGGCTGAAGCCTCCATTCGAAGGCGGCGCGTCCTGCGGGCGGGCGTCCACCGGGCAGAATCGCCGGAGCGTCGAAGCCGTGCCCCGAGCTCTGCACGCGATGACCTCGCGCGTCGTAGATCCCGACGAACACGACGTCCGGCTCGAGAAGCGCTCGCTCGATGGCCTCGCCCGGTGAGCCGCTCTCCGCCGGCAGCGTCAGGCGCCGGAGCACCTCGCCCGCGCGCCGCTCCGTCACGAGCTCTCCCCACGCGACGGCGTTTCGAAAGAAGAGCAGCGTCACGAAGTTCACGAAGAGGATGAGCAGCAGCGCGATCCACAGGAACAGGCGCGACTCGCGGCGGAACGAACGCGGGACGGCGTCGGCCCCGGCGGATGGCGTCGCGGCGTGTCTTGGCGTCATCGTGACCGTCGTTGAGGGCTCCGTGCTACATTGTAAGAACACGTGAAGCGGAAGTCGCTCGGGAATCTCGTCCGGAGCGCTCTCGGAGCGGCGGCGCTGCTCGCGGCCGGCGGCCTGTCCTCGGCGTCCGCCCAGAACCTGCCCGTCATGGTCGGCGACACCTACGACGCCGCGGTCGAGGCATTGAAGCAGAAGGGCGTCGCCTACCAGGAGAGCGCCGCGGGCTCCGGGGGGAAGACCATCGGCTACGCGACGGCCGGAGAGCACGTGGCACTCGACTTCACGATGTGGCCCTCGGATCCGGCGGCGCCCGCCTCGGCCTGGGAGGCCGGATCATCCGCGGCCCGGCGCCTCACGCTGACGCACATCACCGACGCGGCTCCGAGCTCGCCGGAACGGCGCGCCTGGGTCAACACGCTGACGCGGGAGGGCAAGAGCTGGGCATACCTCGGCGCCGCCGCCGACATGCGCCGTCCGTCGGACGAGCGGTCCAAGTATCCCGTGGCGGCCTTCCTCGTCTGGAACAAGCCGCCGGCGTCTCTCCTCTTCCAGGCCGCGCGCGCCGCGGGCACGCCTCCGGGCTCGGAGGACACCCTCCTCGACATCCGGCTCGAGAACCCGCACAAGCCGCGCCGCTTCTGACGACGCACCTCGCCCTGAGCATCGCCATCGCGCTGCTGCCGGCGCGCGCCGCGGCCGCGCCGGAGCCGGCGCACCCGATGACGATCGCGTTGACGGGCGACACGATCTTGACGCGCCCGCTCGAGGGCCACGAAGAGCCCGACTACGTCGCCCTTCTCGAGCTGCTGCGGCACGCGGACGCCGCGGCGACGAACCTCGAGACGCTCTTCCACGATTTCGAGGGACCGGCGATGCCGGCCATGCCCGCGCTGCGCTCCGACCCGAAGCTCGCGCGCGACCTCGCGTGGGCCGGCTTCGACCTCGTCGCGCGCGCGAACAATCACGCGGCGGACTACGGCATCGCGGGGCTGCAGGCGACGACGCGGGCCGTCGCCGCGGCCGGGCTCGTCCCGGCGGGCGCCGGCGCGAGCCTCGCGGAGGCCCGCCGTCCGGGAATCTTCCGCGGGCCGCGCGGCTCGGTCGCCCTCGTCTCCGCCGCGTCCACGTTTCCCGACTTCGCCCGCGCCGTCGATGCGCGCGGCCCGATCCCCGCTCGCCCGGGGATCAACCCGCTGCGCGTGCGCACGACCTACGTCGTGCCGAAGGACGAGCTCGAGCGCCTCCGCGCGCTCGCGCGCGAGCTGGGCGGCAAGCCCGACGCGGGCGACCGGATCGAGCTCGCGGGCGCGGTCTTCACGGCCGGCGACAAGGCCCGGATCGCGACCGAGGCCGATCCGGCGGACCTCGCCGCGATCGTGGCGCAGGTCCGGCAGGCGAAGGCCGCCGCCGACCACGTCGTCGTGTCGATCCACTGCCACGAGAGCGACGGCGCGTCGCGGGAGACGCCTCCCGCCTTCCTGGCCGCCTTCGCGCGCGCGATGATCGACGCCGGCGCCGACGCGGTCGTCGGACACGGGCCGCACGTGCTGCGCGGGATCGAGATCTATCGAGGCAAGCCGATCCTCTACAGCCTCGGGAACTTCCTCTTCGAGTACGAGACGGTCTCCGAGCTGCCGGCGGACGACTACGAGGCTGTGGATCTGCCGCCCACCGCTCGGCCCGACGACTTCTTCGACCGCTACGACCAGGGCGGCGCGCGCGGCTATCCGTCGGAGCCGGAAGTCTGGGAGTCCGCCGTAGCGGTCCTCCGTTTCCGGGGCGATCGGCTCGAGGGAGTGGATCTCCACGCGATCTCGCTCGGCTTCGGGCAGCCTCGCGGACAGCGCGGCCGGCCGAAGCTCGCGGACGCGTCGCTCGCGCGCAAGATCGTCGAACGCCTCGTCCGGCTCTCCGAGCCGTTCGGAACGAAGATCGACTTCGCGGACGGAATCGGGAAGGTCCGGATCCCGCCCTAGCCGCTCAGCGTCTCTGGACGTCCAGCGCTTCGGCGCGAAACGCCACGGTCGCGTCGCAGGCGCCGCACATCACATCGGCCCCGTCGGAGAGCAGGTCCACGTCCACGCACAGCGCGGCCGCGCAGCGAGGGCATTCCACTTCGACCATTCCCGCCGCCTCGAACGGCAGCTTGTCGTCGGCGCCCCGGCGCGCCGAGTGGCCGCGGGTAAACGCATCGAAGGACACCACGTTGTCTCGGTTCACTGCTCCTCCTGTCGGTAGGGCCGGCCTTCGGAATCCTCCAGGGAATCAGGCGGCGCGGCGAGTGAAAGGGAGACCCTGCGTCGCCGCGTCCCGCGCACCGCGAGCACGGCTCCGCCGAGAAACAGCACGCCCCCGGCGGCGAGCAGGCTCGCCACCGCGGCCCGCAGCGGCTTGGGCGCCGCCGAGAGACCGCCGCCCGAGCCGACGAGCGAGCCGCCGAGAAAGATGAGCACGAGAGAGACGAGCAGCGGATGACGCCGGCGGTCCAGGGAGGAGGACGTCTGGGACGAGACGAGTCTCATCGGGGACGTCCGGGAGAAAGCGGGCGGAGGCTCCCGAAGGACCCGACCGGCGAAGCGCTCGGAGCGAACTCGTCCACGCAGCCGCCCTCCGAAACGTTCGGAGCCCACCTCGGGCTCCTCTGTCAACGTCTTGATTTTATTCGAGAAAGGCGACGCAGGCAATTGATATCGTGCGCCGATGCATTTTCGAAAGAAAGTTTTCGCCGCCGTTCTTCTTCCGGCGACCGCAGTCCTCGCGCTCGACAATCCCGAGGCCGCTTTCCGAAAAGTCCCCGACGCCGCGCGCATCCGAGAGAACAACCGAACGCTGTCGGCGCAGCCGCATCATCTGGGCTCCGCCTACGACGCCAAGAACGCGCAGTGGATTCTCGAGCAATTCCACTCGTACGGCCTCGACGCGTCGATCGAGACGTTTCACGTCCTCTTTCCGACGCCGAAGGAGCGGGTGCTCGAGCTCGTCGAGCCGACGCATTTCCGCGCGGCGCTCGCCGAGCCGCCGGTTGCGAACGATCCGACGTCGGGGCAGACGCGGGAGCAGCTCCCGACGTACAACGCCTACTCGATCGACGGCGACGTCACGGCGCCGCTCGTCTACGTGAACTACGGCGTGCCCGCCGACTACGAGCGGCTGGAGCGCCTCGGCATCGACGTCAAGGGCAAGATCGTCATCGCGCGGTACGGGGCGTCCTGGCGCGGCATCAAGCCCAAGGTGGCCGCCGAGCACGGCGCGGTCGCGTGCCTCATCTACTCCGACCCGCGCGACGACGGCTACTTCGCCGGCGACGTCTATCCCAAGGGCGGGCTCCGCCCCGAGCAGGGCGTCCAGCGCGGCAGCGTCGCCGACATGCCGGTCTACTCCGGCGATCCGCTGACGCCGGGAGTCGGCGCGACGAAGGACGTCTCGACGTTCGATCTGAAGGACGCGAAGACGCTCACGAAGATCCCGGTGCTGCCGATTTCCTACGGCGACGCGCAGCCGCTCCTCGCCGCGCTGGCCGGACCGGTCGCGCCGGCGGAGTGGCGCGGAGCGCTGCCGCTCACGTATCACGTCGGCCCGGGCCCGGCGAAGGTGCATCTGAAGCTCGCGTTCGACTGGAAGATCGTTCCGGCCTACGACGTCATCGCGCGGATTCCGGGCACGACGTACCCCGACGAATGGATCCTCCACGGCAACCACCACGACGCCTGGGTCAACGGAGCGAGCGATCCGACGAGCGGCATGGTGGCCCTGCTGGAGGAGGCGCGCGCGTTCGGCGAGCTCGTGCGTCAGGGCTGGAAGCCGAAGCGCACGATCCTGCTCTGCGCGTGGGACGGCGAGGAAGAGGGCCTGCTCGGCTCGACGGAATGGGTCGAGACCCACGCCGACGAGCTCGCGAAGAAGGCGGTCGTCTACATCAACAGCGACTCGAACGGCCGCGGCTTCCTGGAGGCGGGCGGCTCGCACGCGCTCGAGAACTTCATGAACGGCGTCGCCGACGCGGTGACGGATCCGGAGAAGAACATCTCGGTCGGCGACCGCCGCCGCGCGAGAGAGATCCAGAATGCCCGGACGGCCGACGAGCGCAAGCGGCTGCGGGAAAAACGAACCTTTCCGCTCGAGGCGCTCGGGTCCGGATCGGACTTCACGCCCTTCCTCCAGCATCTCGGCGTGGCGTCGCTCAATCTCGGGTTCGGCGGCGAGGACGACGGCGGCGTGTATCACTCGATCTACGACGACTTCGCCTGGTACACGCGTTTCTCCGACACCGATTTCTCCTACGGCCGCGCGTGCGCTCAGACGATTGGCACGGCAGTGCTGCGGCTGGCCGACGCGGATCTCCTCCCCTTCGAGCCGGCGGCGCTCTCGGCCGCCGTCGCGCGATACACCAAGGAGGTCCAGGACCTGGCTCGCGAGAGGCGCGACGCCGCCGAGGAGCTCGCGAGGCAGATCGACGAGGGCATCCCTTCGGCGGCGTCCGACCCGAAGGAGCCCTTCGTCGCGCCGAAGAAAGAGGAGGCGGTCCCCTACTTCGATTTCTCACCGCTCGAGAACGCGTCGGCGGCGCTCGATGCCGCGGCGAAGCGCTACGACGAGGCGCGGGCTGCCGCGGTGGCGGGGACGGCCATCGACGCCGGCCGCGTCACGCGCGCGAACGCCGCGCTCCGTGAGCTCGAGCGCTCGCTGACCCGGCCGCAGGGTCTGCCGGGGCGACCGTGGTACCGGCATTACGTGTACGCGCCCGGTTTCTACACGGGATACGCGGTCAAGACCCTCCCCGCCGTGCGCGAGGCGATCGAGCAGAAACAGTACGGCGACGTCAACACGCGCATCGCGGACACGGCGCAGGCGCTCGCGGCGGCGGCCGCGAAGGTGACCGAGGCGGCGGAGGCGCTGCGCCAAAAATGAGGCGCGGATTCTAGGGCGCGATCTCGCCGGACCGCATCTTTTCCCAGATCCCGGGCGCGTCCGCCTTCCCGAGCGCCACGGCACAGGTGCCGTCGCAGCGCGCGGTCACTTCGCCCGAGCCGTCGGTGATTTCCGCGGCGGCGAACACGAGGTTCAGGCCGCCGCGGACGAGCCGCGCTTCGGCCACGACGCGGTTGCCCCGCGTCGGCCGGAAGAAGGTCATCGCGAGGTTCACGGTGGCCGAGCGCGTCTCGGGCCGCGTCAGCCAGCCGACGGTGCCGATCACGAGGTCGAAGAGACCGGCCAGCACGACGCCATTGATCGCGTCGGTTCCCATGCCCCCGCGGTGGAACGGGAGCACGGGATCGATGACCGCCCGCACGCGGTCGACGCGCGTGAACTCGAGGCGCGCACCGAAATGTTTCATCGGAGGTCCCTCGTTCCAGACGCGGGCGAGGTCGCCGAGCGCCTCGATGGTCGCGTACGCCGGGGAAAAGGGGGCGCCGCTCATGACGCCGCATTGTCTCCCCGGTCGCCTCTCGGACGCGAGCCCTCTGTTACGATGCGCGACTCGAACGTCGAACAAGGAGTTTCATAGTGAAGAGACGCAAGTCCTCGGCCCTTCCCCGAATCTCTGCAGAGCAGGCGCGCCAGGCGCTCCAAGTCCTCGTCGCGGAAGGCCGCGTCGCAGCCGCCGAGGTATCGCGCGCCCTGAAGCGCCGCGAGAAACTCGTGCGCGAGCTGCGCGCGCGGCTGCACTCCCTCGGAGAGGAAGTCGCCCGGGCGGCGCGCGAAGCCGCGCCGTCGCGGAAGACGCAGGCCGTCGTTCGCCGCCGCGCGACGAAGGCCATTACCGCGGCGCAGCGCGCGGCGCGCCAGGCTCAGGGGAAGTACCTCGGCGCCATCCGGCGGCTCTCCAAGGCCTCGCGCGCGAAGGTTCGCGAGATCCGCAAGAGCGACGGCGTGCGCGCGGCGATCGCGGCCGCGAAGAAGCTCGCGGGCTAGCCGCGCCGTGCGGGCGCGACTCGCGGGACTCGCGATGTTGCTCGCTGTGTCGATTCCCGCTGCCGAACCGGCGCCGCCGGTGCGGACGGCGGTGCGCGCCGGCCGGCTCATCGACCCGAGGTCCGGCGCCGTCACGGCGAACGCGGTCATCCTCATCGAGAAGGGCCGCGTCGCGGCGGTCGGGCCGTCGGTGGCGATCCCCGAGGGCGCCCGCGTCATCGATCTCTCGGCGCTGACGGTCCTGCCGGGTCTCATCGACTGCCACACGCATCTCGTGGGCGACTACTCGCAGACGATCGACCCGCTCTCGGATCTCAAGACCACCGCGGCGCAGCGCGCCTTCGAGTCGATCCCGAACGCAAAGACGACCCTCGAAGCCGGCTTCACGACCGTCCGCGACGTCGGCACGTACCGCGCCTTCGTCGACGTGGCGCTGCGCGACGCCATCGCGAAGGGCTGGGTCGAAGGGCCGCGCATGTTCGTCGCCGGTGCGTTCCTGACGATCACAGGCGGCGGCGGCGCGATGACGGGCATGGCGCCGGACATCACGCTCCCATGGGACCTCAAGTTCGGCGTGGCCGACGGGCCGGACCAGGTGCGCCAACGCGTGCGGGACATCGCGCAGTACGGCGTGGACCTGATCAAGGTGATCGCGACCGGCGCCTTTCTGACTCACGGGAGCAACCCGGGCGCGCCCGAGTACACCTACGACGAGCTGCGCGCCGCCGTCGAGGAGGCAGGCAAGAAGGGTCTGAAGGTCGCGGCGCACGCGCACAGCACCGAGGGTATCAAGCTCGCCGTCCGTGCCGGCGTCGCCTCGATCGAGCACGGCACCTTCATCGACGACGAGGGCATCCGGCTCATGAAGGAGCACGGGACCTTTCTCGTCGCGGACATCTACGACGCGGAGTGGCTGCGCGGCGCCTCGAAGGAGCTCGTGCCGGAGGACTTCGCGAACAAGCAGCCCGAGGCCGACGAGATCCAGCGGCACAATTTCGAGAAGGCCGTCAAGGCCGGAGTCCGCATCGCGTTCGGCACGGACGCGAGCGTCTATCCGCACGGCTTGAACGCGCGGCAGTTCGCCTGGCAGGTGCGCTACGGGCAGACGCCGATCGAGGCCATTCGCTCGGCCACCGTCTCGGCCGCGGAGCTGATCGGCCGCGAGAAGGAGATCGGGTCCCTCGAGCCCGGCAAGTGGGCGGACCTGATCGCCGTCAAGGGCGACCCGCTCCGGGATGTGAGGGTCCTGGAGCACGTCCCCTTCGTGATGAAGGAAGGGATCGTCTCCAAGGACTCTCGGTAACCGGTTACTTCGCGCTTCCCGCCCGGGCCTGCGCCGTCATCGAACGGATCAGCTCTCCCGGCAACGTCCCGCTGATCGTGACGCCCTCGCCGTCGCGCGTGACTTTGAACTTCCGGATCGCCGCGACGAGGTCCGGGCTCTTCTCCTGGGCCGCCATCCGCCAGGCGGCCGTCACGCCGCGCAGCGAGTCCTCGAGCAGCTCGCGCGTCTCCTCGTCGTCCGAGAGGCCGATTGCCTTGACCGTCAGAGCGTCGCCCTCGACCGTCGCCTGCATCGCTGCGATGGAGACCGACTTGAGCGCCGACATGACGCCGGCCGCGTTGCCGCTGGTGCGCCCCTCCCGATACGCATGGCTTTTCTGCACGTCCACGAGAACCCAGGCCGTCGAGGCCGGGTCGATGCGATGGAGCTCGCGGCCGAGGCCGCTCCCGGAGGAGAAGCCCGCGCCGCCCGATGCGTGCCGTGCCAGCGCAGCCGCGACCGCGCTCTCGTTGCCCGCCGCCACGAGGTTCACGCCGAGGAACGCCAGAGCCCCCGGCTCGCGATCCGCGTTGCCTTCCTTCAGCCGGTAGTAGTCGCCGCCCGCGGGCGAAACCTTCACCGCGCCGCGCTTGACGAGAGCGGCGCCGATCCGGGCCGCATCGTAGCGGCCTTCGAAGAAAACGAGCGTACGCCCGCGCGCGTCGGGTACGGCGGCGGTGCAGGCGACGACGGAATCGACGTCGTTGCGCAGATCGAGCCCGGCCTCGGCGAGAAACTTCCCGGCGTCGCCATTGGCCGTGATCTTGTCCGTCTCTTCGAAGACGCGGAGTTGAAAGGGATTCGTGCGCAGGTCCGCGACCCGCACGTATCCGACGGTCGTCGCATCGTCGGGAACGAGCGCGAGGGCGCCGGGCGAGGCCGCGGCGAGCGCCGGGACCGAAATGAGCGCGAGCAGGGCGAGGGCGAGACCGATTCGCTTGAGCATTTTCAGAAGTCCTTTCTCCGAAAGAGAACGCTGGAGGCCGCGAGACTGACGAGCCCGAAGGCTCCGGTGGTGGCGAAGGTGGTCCACGAAATTCCCTGGCTCAGGCGGTGCGGTCCCTGTCCCGAGGCGACGTACGCGACCACGGCCTGCCCGAGCTCGGCCGTCTTCGGGAAGATCCAGTAGAGCGCGTGAACGAGCGACGCCTGCCACGGCTTCGAAACGGCGGCGGCGATCCGGTCGTGCTGCGCGAGCAGCGCCGCGAAGAAGAAGAGGCCGTAGGTCGCCATGATCGAGACGCCGGTCGAGGATGTCACGACGCCGACGAGGAACGCGAAGGCGAGGAGCGCCGCGATCGCGAAGAGGATGACCCCGCCGCCGAGCAGGAAGCGCGGGTGCACGACCTTCGTCTTCCAGACCACGATCACCCAGATCGATCCGATGAGATACAGCAGGTTCGCCGCGGCGAGCAGCAGGCCCGCGGCGTATCGCGAGAGGAGCAGCGGGATCCGCCCGACGGGACGCGAGAGGTAGAGGTCGACCGTTCCCTTCTCCTGCATCCGCGGGACGAGGTGCGCCGTCGCGAACACGGCGAGAAATGTCCCGACGAGGTACAGAAAGGCCGAGAAGCCGGACTCGAACCCGAGGACGAGCTTGTCGAGATCGACGCTCGAGCTCGGGAGGTCCACCGAACGGCCGAACAGCTTGGCGCCCGCGAGCGCGCCGTCCACGATGTCGAGATTCACGGCCGACGCGAAGATCAGGATGAAGAGCGTCGAGAGGGCGAAGTAGGCGGCGAGCGTCCACCGCGCGGCGGCCTCCCGGAACACGTCCTCGATCGAAGCGGCGAAGGCCTTCACGTCAGTTCACCTTTTCCCCGGCCGGCGCCCCGGCCCGAACGAGATCCACGAAAACGTCCTCGAGCGTCGAGCGGTCCGGCGCGAGCTCCTCGAGCGACGCGCCCTGCGCGCGGAGGCGGTCCACGAGGTCGTTCACGTGCGCCAGGTCCCGCACGGAAAGAATCAGGTGTCCGTTCACGCGCTCGACGGCGGCGCCGGTCGCGCGGAAGGCCTCGAGCAGGCGCTCGTCCACCGGACGCGCCACCATGCGATAGCGCGCCTCCTGGCGCGTCAGGTCCTCGATGCGGCCCTCGCGCACGACGCGCCCCTTACGCAGGATCGCGACGCGGCTGCACGTCTGCTCGATCTCGGAGAGCAGGTGCGAGTTCAGGAGAATCGCCCGGCCGCGGCGCGCTTCCTCCTGCAGGAGATCGCGGATCTCGCGGCGACCGACGGGATCCACGCCGTCGGTCGGCTCGTCGAGGAGCAGCACGTCCGGATCGGCGACCAGCGCGGCGGCGAGCCCGAGCCGTTGGACCATGCCCTTCGAGAACTTCTTGACGCGCACGTCGGCCCACTCCGAGAGGCGGACGCGCTCGAGAAGCGCCGGGATGCGCTCGCGGCGCGCGGCGGCCGACATTCCCGACATGCGGCCGAAGACCGAGAGCGTCGCGCGCGCCGTCAGGTAGCCCGGAAACCGATGGCCCTCGGGCAGGTATCCGACGCGCTGACGGCTTTCCGGCCGTCCCACCGGAATCCCGAAGATCGAGGCCTCGCCCGAGGTGGCATACGTCAGGCCCAGAAGAATCTTGACCGCCGTCGTCTTGCCGGCTCCGTTGGGGCCGAGGAGCCCGAAGATCTCGCCCGGCTCGACGCGCAGCGACACGCCATCGAGGGCGGTCACGACCGACCGCCCGAAACGGGAGGTGTACCGCTTGGTCACCTCCGACACGGAGATCGCCGGCTGGGTCATCACTGCATCAATACGGAGAAGAGCCCCGCGATGTTCCAGTCCCGGAAACCACTCATGCGGCGAGATCTCTTGACATCCCGCAGCATCGGGAAGAAGCTGACCCCACGTCCCTTAAGACACCGATGAGGTTCGCGCGGATCCCCGTGGCGACGCTCGGAGCGTGCTTCCTGGCCACCGTGGCCACGGGCCAGACCATTTCACCGACCGGGAACCTCTACGGGACGGCGCTCGACGAGCAGGGAAAGGTTCTCCAGGGCGTCGCCGTGACGCTCGTCGGCCCCGGCGCCGCCCGCACCACCGCGACGGATGCTCAAGGCGATTTCCGTTTCCTCCAGATCTCACCCGGCTCCTACGCGCTCACGCTCGAGCTCGCCGGCTTCGAGACGGCGGCGCGCGAAGCGATCGTGGAGCTCGGGAAGAACGCCGTCCTCTCGATCGAGATGGCTGTGGCCGGCGCGAAAGAGTCGGTGAATGTCGGCGCGGAGGCGCCGCTCCTGGACAACCGCAAGATCGAGACCGGCGCCACGTACGATCGCAAAGAGCTCGACACAATTCCCACGACCCGCGATCCGTGGGCCATCATCCGGCAGGTTCCGGGAGTCCTCGTCGCGACGATGAACGTCGGAGGCGCGGAGAGCGCGACGCAGGCCACGTTCATCGGCAAAGGCGCTCATCAGGATCAGAACACGTACAACCTGGATGGCGCCGCGGTCACCGACATGACCAACAACGGCTACACGCCGATCTACTTCGACTTCGACTCGTTCAACAACATCGAGATCGCGACGGGCGGCACCGATCCGTCCCTCTCGTCTCCGGGCGTCACGATCAATCTCGTGACCAAGCGCGGTACCAACGAGCCCCACGGGTCGGCGCGCGCCCTGTACGCGAGCACCTCAGGCTGGGACTACGGTATCGAGGCGGGAGGCCCGCTGTGGAAGGACCATCTGTGGCTCTGGGGCGCGGCGGCCCGAAACGCCTATGCCGGGCAGACCTTCGTCACCGACAGTGGCCAGCCCGTGCAGGGGCAGGCGACGATCGAGCCTTACAACGCCAAGCTCGACGCGCAGCTCGGCGGCAGCAATTCGCTCACGCTCTTCTACATGAACTTCAACAAGATCTACGATGGCCGCGGCGCCGGCCCGAGCCGCTCACAGGCCGCGACCTGGAATCAGACTCTGCCGACCAGCGTCTACCGTGCCGAGGACTCGCAGGTCGTTTCCACGCAGATCTTCGCATCGGTCAATTTCTCCTATCTCTCCAACCGATTCACGCTCACGCCGCAGGGCGGCCTCGATCAGCAGGCCGACTGGGACGAGAACGAGGTCTGGCAGAACAGCTACGTCTATTCGACCAGCCAGCATCCACAGCATCAAATCGGCGCCACCGTCTCGGGGTTCCTCGACACGGGCGCATTGCGCCATGAGCTCAAGTTCGGATTCGGATACAAGCACTACCGCGCCGACTCGCTGTCCGCCTGGCCGGGCGGCGGCATCGCGGCGCTCACTCCCTTCGGCCTCGCCGGCGTGACGCGGGCAGCGGACGTGAGCTACCAGATGAACTACTACGACTCCTTCCTCGGAGACACGGTGCAGGCCGGGAACCTGACGGTGAACCTGGGAGTGCGCTTCGACTATCAGCAGGGAAAGAACCTTCCGTCCGCCGCGCCCGCAAGCCCGTTCTTCCCCGATCAACTTCCGGCCGTCCGGTACGGCGGCGACGCCGGATACCCCATCACCTGGCGCCAGTTCGAGCCGCGCGTGGGAGCGACGTACGCGCTGGGATCGGACAAGAGGACGCTCCTGCGGGCCTCGTACTCGCGATTCACGAACCAGCTCGGCCCCGAGGTGGTGCAGGTCAACGCCTTTCCCGGCGTCGCCTACATCTACTACGGCTGGAACGACAACGGAAACGGCATGGTGGAGCCCGACGAGGTCGACACGTCGGACCTCGAGGGTTTCGCCAACGTCGATCCGAATAATCCCGGCTCCTCCGCTCCCGTCAATCGGATCGCCAGTGACTTCGGGCCTCCGACGACCGACGAGTTGATTCTCGGGATCGACCGGTCCGTCTCCACGGATCTCGCGATCTCCGCGGCCTACACTCACCGGTCGGTGCGCCACCTGGAGTTCGCGCCGCTGATCGGAACGACGACGGCGGACTTCGAAAATCTCGGCACCGTGGCCGGCACGGCCATCGCGTCGGACGGGTCCACGCTCGACTTCAGTGAGCCGTACTACGGGCTGACGACCGACCCGCCTCCCGTCGGAACGGAGCTCCGCAATCGCCCCGACGCCCGCGAAACCTACGACGGAGTCGAGCTCCAGGTCGTGAAGCGGCTCTCACACGGGTGGATGCTGCGCGCGAGCTTCGCCTACAACGACTGGCGGCAGCACATCGGTCCGGGGGCGATCTTCGACCCGAACGGCGTCGTCCCGAATCCCAACGTCAGCGGCCCGGTCGTCGAGCAGACCGGCAATCGATTCGGCCCGATCTTCGTCAACTCGACGTGGCAGTTCAACGTCAGCGGCATGGTCGAGCTCCCGCTCGGCATCGAGGCGAGCGCGAATTTCTTCGGCCGCCAGGGATTCCCGCTCGTCTCCTACGTGCGCACCTTCGCCAACGACACGAGGGACGCGATTCTTGGCATCCAGATCGGACCGACGGCTTCACAGCGCCTCTCCGACGTCTTCGATCTCGACCTGCACGCCGAGAAGACGTTTCGAATCGGCTCGGCGCTGAGGGTGACGCCGGCGATCGATTGCTTCAACGCCGCAGACAGCCGCACAGTGCTGTCACGCAGCGGCAACGCCGGAACCTACAACGCCGCCCGCGCGACGCCGTTCCGGCCTTCGACGGACGAAAACGGAAATCCCACGTTCCACCAGCCCTCGGAGCTCCTGAACGACCGCATCCTCCGGGGCGGCATCAGGATCTCCTTCTAGCACGTCGCCTTCGCTCGCTCGGGGATCTACCATCGGCACCGGTAACACGAATCGTTTCGCTCGGTGAGCCCAGTCCGGACTTGACCGGGTGCCGTCACAGACCGCGCATCAAGCGAAGGCGACGCACTACTTCAACCCCGTCACCAGATAAAGCGTCGAGAGCCGGCGCTGGATGCTGTATCCGTACATCTTGCCGTCCGGCGTCAAGACGACGTTGACGAGGCCGTCCGCGCCCGTCCGGTCGGACGGATTGATCTCGCCGATCTTCTCGTGGCGACCCGTCGCAAGGTCGAGCCGAAAGACTTCGGTCGGGATGTCGCCGCGAGTAACGAACAACGAGTGGCCGGTGTCGTCGAAGCGGATCACGTTGTCCTCGGGCGTCACTCCGGGGATCTCCTGAGGAGCGCCGCCGTCGATCGGATAAAGGAACATCTTTCCGTCGAAGGTGCCGACAGCCGCGAGCTTGCCGTCGGGAGAGGCACAGCTCAGCCCGATATTCTCGGGAGTCAGCGGACGCGGCGGCCCCCCATCGATATCCTGCACGTAGACCCTCGCGGGCTTCCCCTCGAGCTGACCCTGGAAGAGCACACGCTGGGTTCCGGGTACCCAGACCGCCGTGCGGTACGTCATTCCCTTTTCCTGCAGGACTCGTGGCTGCCCGGGCCCCGTCGGGAGGAGGACGAGCCGATCAAAGCTCGAGCCGGGTGTCGCGATCGCCCACCTGCCGTCCGTCGACAGCGCGAAGGGAACGCCGTCGCCGAGGCGCGTTGCCGGGGATCCGTCCGTCTTCCGAAGGTAGACGGAACCGAGCGCTCCGCCGCCCCGCCCGGACTCGTCGAGCAGCACGGTCTTTCCGTCGCTCGAAAAACCGGAAATGCCCGAAAAATCTAGCCACGAGATGTTCGTCTCGGCGGCCGAGCCGAGCGCTCCGATCATCGCCGACTGGTGCCAGTCCGCCACGTCGAGGAGGATCCGGCCGTCGGGAGCGACGTCGTGGAGCACCGCGATACCCGGCAGGTGAGCGATGACACGGACTTTCCCGGACGCGGGCGAAACGGCGCAGAGCATGAGAAAGCTTCCGGCCGAGAGATCGCGGGGCGAGAACCAGATCTCGCCGGTCTTGGGATGCCACGCGAGTCCGGAGGCGTAGCCCCAGCCCGTGCTGACCGTTCGCCGCTTGCCGTCGACGTCGAACACGACGACCGAGGACGCGCCCTCGCTCGATAGCTGGCTCTCGAGAACGGCGATCTGCCGCCCGTCCGGAGAGAAGCGGAGCTGCGAAAAATGAAAACCCTGGCGCGCGGCGCCGAGAACCTTTCCGATAGGAAACTCGACCTTTCCATCGCGAATGACGGCGAGCGACTTGCCGTCGGGCGACCAGTCCGCGCGCCACACGTTCTCGAGGAGCTCGCGCGGTGATCCGCCCGCGAGCGAGACTTCCGCGAGTGTGGGTAGGTTCCCGGCTCTGTTGAGCGCGACGGCGAGCTTCCCGGTCGACGAGACGGAGGCGAGCCCCGCCTGGGGCAACTGGAGGGCTGTCGCCTCGTTGCTGTCCACACGCGTCGAGAAGAGCTGATAGTCCTTCCCCTCGAACGCCGCGGAGTACACGACCGTCTGGCCATCCGGCGCGAATCGCGCCTGAGAGATCGTCCCGCGGCGGTAGGTGACAGCGCGGTAGTCGGGGGTCGGTGGTGGCGGCCGATGCATCGCGAGCGCGCCGATCGCGACGCCGGCGGCGAGCGCGAGGGTCGCCCAGAGATATCGCCCGATCGAACGCGTCTTCGGCTCGGCCACCGCGAGCACTCCCGTGAGCGTTCCCTCGGTGAGCCCCTGCTGGAGCCGCGCAAGGTCGCGCGCAAGGTCCCGGGTTGCCGCATAGCGATCGTCCGGCTCCTTCGCGAGGCAACGTTCCACCGCCCAGCGCAGCGGCACCGACGTCGACGGCATCGCGGTCGCGAGCGGCTCCGGATCCTCGCGAATGATCGCCGTCATCGTCTCGGGCCCCGTCGCGCGCGCGAATGCTTTCCTGCCCGTGATCATTTCGTAGAGCATCGAGCCGAACGAAAACTGGTCCGACCGGAAGTCGAGAGCCTTTCCCAGCGTCTGCTCCGGCGACATGTACGCGACGGTGCCGACGACCATTCCGGGTTCCGTGCCTCCCGATACGGTCGCCGCCTGCGTGCCACCGCTCGCGTCCTCGGGCTGCGTGAGCTTCGCGAGGCCGAAGTCCAGGATTTTTGCGAACCCGTCCTTCGTCACCATGACGTTCTCGGGCTTCAGGTCCCGGTGCACGATTCCGGCGCCGTGCGCCTTGGCGAGACCCTCGGCCACCTGCGCCGCGAGACCGAGCAGTTTCTTCTGCGGCAATGGACCTTCCGCGAGAAGCTGCCGAAGCGTCACGCCGTCTACGAGCTCCATCGCCATGTAGGAGATCGGGCCCGAGGTCCCGATGTCGTATACCGTGACGATGTTCGGGTGATTCAGGGAAGACGCTGACTGGGCCTCCCTCTCGAACCGCCGCAGGCGCCCGGCGTCCGACGACAGCGACTCCGGCAGCACCTTGACGGCGACGTCGCGGCCGAGCCGCGTGTCCCGGGCCCGGTACACCTCTCCCATGCCTCCCGCGCCCAGGGGAGAGAGGATCTCGTAAGGACCAAGCCGCGCCCCGTTAGGAAGCGTCATTGTCGTTCGCGGCGCGACAGAGTTTCGCGAAGTAACCGAGCGAAACGACTCGCGCCGCGGGAGCCGGAGCGCCGCGAGAGAATCAGGCGTGCGGTCGAGCCCGCGTCCGGGCGAGCCGCACGCCGGTGCACCGAACGGCGCAGATTATCGAGCAAGCGAAGGCGACGGTACACCTCTCCCATGCCTCCCGCGCCGAGCGGCGAAAGGATCTCACATGGTCCGAGACGGGTGCCCGCAGAAAGACTCAAGACTGGGGGAATTATTTCATCGTACGGTTCCGTTCGCGGCGCGAGGAGTCTCCGCGAAGTCATCGAGCGAAGGAGCTTCGCGCCGCGGGAGCGAAGGCGCCGCGAGGAACCAGGCGAACGATCGAGGCCCTTTGGCCGAGTCGTTCGCCGATGTCTTCAGGTCCCGAGCAAGCCGGAGCGACGGATTACTTCAGCCCTTCGACGACGAACAGGTCCGAAAGTAGCCGGGCGTAGCAGTAGGCGTAGGACTTTGCGTCGCCCGTGACGAGGACGTTGGAGATTCGCTCGACGCCCGAAGGGTCGGCGGGCATCAAATCCTTCCAGGCCTCCCGTTTCCCCGTCTCGAGATCGAGCTTCGTGACGTGCGCCGGGACGTCTCCGCGCGACCAGAGGTACAGCGAGCGGCCGTCGTTCGAGAATCGCAGGGGAAACTCCTTGTCGCCGACACCGGGGATCGCCCGCGGCGACCCGCCGCCCTCCACGGGGAAGAGCAGCGCCTTGTGGTCGCTGCCGATCGCCGCGACGAACTTCTGATCCGGCGAAACGGCGAATCCCGGGAGCGCCGCCGTGATGCCTTCCGGCGAAATCGCCTGCGGCTTGCCCCCGTCGATTGCCTGGACGTAGAGACGAAGTCCGTGGCCCGGCTCGCTTCCGGAAAACAGGATCCGCTTGCTGTCCGGGAACCACGTCGCTGCCTGCTCGGCGTTCACTCCCGAGAGCGGCAGCACTCTCGGCTCGCCGGTCCCCGTGGGAAGCAGGCGGAACGGCGAATTCGGGACCGGGAGAATCGAGAGCGCCCACTTGCCGTCGGGCGAGAGCGCCAGGGCGTTTCCCTCTCCCAGCCGCACGGGCGGAGAACCGTCCGGCCGGCGGACGTAGACGGTGTAGTTCGCGCCGCCGGCCTCTCCCTCTTCGTCGAAGAGCAGCATGCCGCCGTCGGGCTGGATGTCCGCCGCGAAGGAGTAATCGAGAAACGAGCGATCCCGCTCGCGCGTGTCCCCGGCGAGGACGGACAGGATCCCGACGCGCGGGCTCTCGCGCGAGAGGAGCACCTTGCCCGCCTTCGAGATGTCGTCCAGCTTCAATCCGCCGGGAACGCGCGTCACGACTCGCAGTTTCCCCGAGGGCGACACGGCATAGAGAGACCGGTTGGCGCCCGCCTCCGTCGCGGTGAACCAGATCTCGTCGCCCGACGGAGGCCACGAGAGGCCGCCCTCACTCGCCCACTTGCCCGTGAGCGTCGTCTTCTTGCCCGAGAGATCCATCACGGCGACCGTGCCGGCGTCGTCGAGGGGGAACGGATGGTCGAGGAAGGCGATGCGATCGCCCTTCGGCGAGAGCCGCGCGTAGCTGACGTGGCCCGACGTCTCGTAGAGGACTTTTCCGAGCGGGAACTCGATTCGCGACTTGCCGCCGACGTCGCGCACGATCAGCTGGCTCGCGCCATCGGCGGACCAGTCCGCCTCCTGGATTCCCTCCGCCACGTCGCGCGGCGCACCGCCGGTGAGCGCGGCGCGCGCGAGCTTCCCGGCGCAGACGCCGGGGTGATTCGATCGGCAATCGAGAGCGATCGCGAGCTCTCCGGAAGGCGAGATGCCGAGGAGGTTCGCGCTCGGCAGCTCGAGCGGCAGCGAGTCCGGGCTCGAGGGATGCTTCAGGAAGAGCTTGAGCGGCGCCCCGTCCCAGGACGCGCTGTAGACGAGCGTCTGTCCGTCGGGCGCGAACCGCGCGGCGCGGATCGTGCCGCTCCCGAACGTGATCTGCTGATAGGAGGGCGGCGGCGCGGTGGCGAAACGCTTCTGGAGGAGCATCCCCGCGGCGAGCGCCGCGAGAATGGCGGCCGCCGACAGGGCCGCGCGCAGGATCGGACTCCGCCGCGGCGCCCGCGCGATCTCCGCAATCTCGGGGCGGACGATCTCGCCCGACACCGAGGCCTCGGACAGATGCTCGCGGATGCTCTTGATGTCGCGAGCGAGATCCCGGGTCGACGCGTAGCGCTCGTCGGGATCCTTCTGGAGACACCGGTCCACGATCCAGCGAAACGGCGCCGGAACCGACGCGTTTCGCCGTTCGATCGGTTCGGCGTCCTCGCGAATGATCGCGGTGAGCGTCTCGGCGCTCGTGCCGCGCTGGAAGGCACGGCCGCCCGTCGCCATCTCGTAGAGGATCGAGCCGAGCGAGAACTGGTCCGACCGGAAATCGAGCGGCTTGCCGCTCGCCTGCTCGGGCGACATGTAGCCGACCGTGCCGAGCACCGTGCCCGCGCGCGTCTGCGTGGGGACGTTCGAGACCTCTTCGGGCTGCTGCTTGACGAGCTTCGCGAGACCGAAGTCGAGGATCTTCACGACCCCGTCCTTGGTGACCATGATGTTCTCGGGCTTGAGGTCCCGATGGACGATGCCGGCCGCGTGCGCCTTGGCGAGGCCGTCCGCGATCTGGTAGCCGACGTCGAGGAGCTTGCGCGTCGGGAACGCCCCGCTCTGCACGAGCTCACGGAGCGTCTTGCCATCCACGAGCTCCATGGCGATGTAGATGGTCGCGTCTGCCGATCCAATCTCGTGGACGGTGACGATGTTGTGGTGGTTGAGGGCGGACGCGGAGCGCGCCTCCTGCTCGAAGCGGCTGCGGCGATCCGAATCTCCGGCGAGATCTTCCGACAGGACCTTGATCGCCACCTCGCGGCGCAACCGCGAGTCGCGCGCCCGGTAGACCTCGCCCATGCCGCCGGCGCCGAGCGGCGCAAGAATCTCGTACGGGCCGAGTTTTTGTCCCGTTGAAAGGGCCATGTCTTAGGTCGGCGTGGATTCTACGCTGGTCGGGCGGACGATCCCTACTCGAATCCTTCCAGAATCCAGACGTCGCCGCCCTGAGGGCGGAACCGATCGAACAGGATGAAGCGGCCGTCCGGCGACCAGACGGGATAGTCGATGCGGACGTCGGCGTCCTGGAACTCGAAGACTTGCTCCGGACGGCCGCCGCCGACCGTCGAGACCCAGAGCACCTTGTGCGCGACGACGTCCATGATCCGCGAGCCGTCGGGCGACAGCGAAAGGTGCGCGCCGCCGGCCACCTCGCCGACGGGCTCGGCCTCGCCGCCGCCTCGCGGCACCCGAAGCACCGGCGACTTCCCGGTGGAGGAGCGAAAGACGACGTGCCCGCCGTCCGGCGTCCAGGCGAGGAAGTGTCCCATGACGCCGACGTCGGTCAGCGGCCGCGCGTCCTTGTCGTCGTCGGTCATGAGCCAGACCTCGGAACGCCCCGTGCGGTCCGACATCCAGGCGATCGAACGGCCGTCCGGCGAATAGATCGGATTCACGTCCACGGAATGTCCACACGTCAGCTGCTTCAGGGCGCCCGTTTCGACGTCCACTCGCCACACGTCCACGGCGCCCGAGCGCGAGGAGAAGAAGACGGCGTGGCGCTCGTCCGGCGAGAAGCGGCCCTGAAAATCGCTGCCCGGGCCCTTCGTGATCGGCCGAGCGGACCCGCCGGCGAGCGCCTGCCACCAGATGTTCATGTGCCCGAGGCGATCCGAGTTGAAGAGGATGGCCTTCCCGTCGGGGGACCACCCTCCGCGGCTGTCCTCGCGGGTCGTCGCGACGACCTTCTCGGGCGCGCCGGTCGGCTGGCCCGTCTCCGGCGACACGGGCAGCTTCCAGAGGTCCGCGTTCTGCCGCAGGATCGAAAAGGCGAGACGCTTTCCGTCGCGCGAAACGGCTGCGGAAACGTCGTGCCCGCCTCCGCTCGTGAGCTGCTGGAGCGGCCCGGAGGGACTTCCCTGCGCGTCCACCGGCACCGCCCAGATGTTGAGTCCGCCGCTTCGGTAGGAAGAAAAGTAGATGCGGCCGCCCGACGGCGACCAGACCGGGCAGATGTCCTGAACCTGATCGTTGGTGACCCAGGTCAGCTTCTTCGAAGCGAGATCGAGGACGCGCACGTCGAACTTCGTCCGCTCGACGTTCTGGAAGACCAGATGCGCGCCGTCCGGAGCCCAGCGCGGCCGCAGATGGTTCACCGCCTCCGACGTGTCGGAGCTCGCTTGCTCGGCGTTGCGGCCGCGCGCGTCCGCGACCCAGATGCGCCAGGGGCCGGCGCGGGCCGCGTCGAAGGCGATGCGGCTTCCGTCGGGGGAGAAGGAAGGGTTCGCGGCGTTCTCGACGAGAAGCGACTCTCTTCCCGTCTCGATCTCGAGCGCCCAGACGTCCGCGCCCGGATACTGCCCGAAGATGTCCGACGGCTGGAGGCGCCGCCCCGGCTCCTGCGCGCGCACGAAGAGCAGCCGCTTCCCGTCGGGAGACCAGTCGGGTTGGATGTCGTCCCGTTCGCCGTGCGTGAGCGCCGTCTCCTCGCCGGAGTCGAGATCCTTGACGAAGATCTTCCGCACCGAGCCCGCGACGCGGGAGAACGCGAGCCGCCGCCCTTCCGGCGAGAGCGCCGGGAAGTCCTCGACATGCTCGGAGAAGGTCGCCTGCGTGAGCTTCGGGGCAAAAGCAACGGCGCGCGCCGTCGGTGTCGGGGTGGGCGCCGCAGCCTCGCTCCGGCGCCGCGAGAAGAGCGACGCGAGCGGCCGGACGAGCCCCGAAAGCGCTCCGCCCGCCTCCCGCCGCCCGGCCGTCGCGTCGAGGCTCGCCAGCGCCTCCTCGATCTGGAGACGGATGTCGCCAGCGTCGCGGGGGCGGCGCGCGCTGTCCTTCTCCAGGCACCGGCGGAGAAGCTGCCTCACGGATTCCGGCGCCGCGTGCGGCAGGAACGACAGATCCGGCTCCCGCGAGAGCACCGCGACGAGCGTGTCCGACGCGGTGTCGGCAGAGAACGCGCGGCGGCCCGCGAGCATCTCGTAGAGCACGCAGCCGAACGACCACACGTCCGTCTTCCGGTCGACCGGACGGCCGCGCGCCTGCTCCGGGCTCATGTAGGCGGGCGTCCCGAGGACCGTCCCCTCGCGCGTCATTCCCGCCGCGGAGATCGTCGCGGCGGCCGAGAGACCGGAATCGGCGTTCTCGACGCTCTTCGCCAGGCCGAAGTCGAGCACCTTGGCCCGTCCGGCCGGAGTGATCTTGACGTTGGCGGGCTTGAGGTCCCGATGAATGACTCCCTTCTCGTGCGCCGCCTCGAGCGCGCCGGCGATCTGCGCGCCGAGGCGCAGCGCGTCTCCCAACGGGAGCGGACCGGCCGCGAGCTTCTCCGCGAGCGTCTCGCCGTCGACGAGCTCGAGCACGAGGAATCGAACGCCGCCCGCCTCCTCGAGGCCGTGGATCACCGCGATGTTCGGATGCTCGACCGAGGCGAGCAGCCGCGCCTCCCTCTCGAAGCGCGCGAGCGACTCCGAGTCCTCCGCCAGCGCCCTGGTGAGAATCTTCAGCGCCACCTCGCGCTCGAGCCGCGGGTCGCGGGCGCGGTAGACCTCCCCCATGCCTCCCGCGCCGAGGGGCGAGAGGATCTCGTAGAGGCCGAGACGCGACCCTGAGGCGAGGGTCACCGTGAGCTCCCCTCCGCTCGCGGCGCGCGAAGTCTCCCGAGGTAATCGAGGGAGGAGGCGCGCGCCGCGGGAGCGAGCTCGCAGCGCGGAATCAGGCCGGCGGTCGAGCGCCTTTGCGCGAACCGACGGCCGGTGCGCCTGAACAGGCGCAGATTCCGAGCAAGATGCGAGCGACGGCTCACGGGAAGGCGAGGCGCCGCATCAAGTCGGCAAATCGCGGATCGGAGCGGATCGAGTCGAGCCGGGGGTCCACTTTCAGGAAGGGCATACAGGACGAGCGGACTTCGTAGCCTTTCTCGAGGAGCCGGAACGCCTCGTCCTTCTCCCCCAACATCAGGTGGATCACGCCGACCTCGTAGGGACAGACATAGCGTGTCCGGGACTGTTTCTCGAGTTTCGCCAGGACGGCCCGGGCCCCCGCCCCGTCGCCCGCGATGGCAATCGCTCCCCCCGCCGTGGCCGCCGTGAGCAGACTGTCGTCCACCTCGGACGCCTTGTGCGCCGCCGCGAGCGCTTCCGATCGCTGGCCGAGCTGCGCGTAGGCAAGCCCGAGCAGCGCGTGGGCGATTCCGTACGCCGGCTCGAGCTCGATTGCCCGGCGCAGGACCGGCACCGCTTCGCCCGGCTGCCGGCTCATGATGAAGTCCCAGCCGGCGTTTCCCTGGAACATCGGCGAAAGCGGATCGAGGGATCGCGCGTGGAGACTCTTCGGGGGCCATTCGCCGTTTCGCCCGAGAGACATCAGGAGCATCGCGTAGCCGTCGTGGGCCGCCGCGTAGCCCGGATTCCGCTCCAGTGCGAGTCGATACTCCTCCTCGGCCTCCGCCCACTTCCATTCGTACATCGTGAGGACGAGCGCGAGGGATGCGTGGGCATCGGCGAGGGAGTCGTCCAGCCGCAGCGCCGTCTCGGCGGCCTCCCGCGCCTTGGGCATCGCTTCGCGGGGAGGGACGTAGAAATCGGAGAGTGAAGCCCACGAGTCCGCCACGCCGGCCCAGGATCGGGCGTCGCGCGGATCCCGGGCGATGGCCTGCTCGAACAAGGCGATGGCTTCCCGGAGGTCCTTCTCGACGCCCATGCTGAAACGCTCGCGGCCTTTGAGGTAGAGCTCGTAGACCTCCGGGTCGACGAGACGCTTCCCTTCGAGTCGCGCCTGCTCCTGCGGGGTCAACGCGGCCTGGACCTCTCCCGCGACGGAACGGGCAACCTCGCTCTGCAGCGAGAGAACCTCGGCGAGGTCGCGCTCGTAGCTCTTCGCCCAGAGATGCCGGTCGCTCTTCGCCTCGATGAGCTGGGCGGTGATCTTCACGCGATTGCCCGCGCGTTGCACCGAGCCCTCCAGAATGCCGTCGACGCCGAGCTCACGGCCGATCTGGGGAAGAGGCTTCGTCGTCCCCTTGTACCCCATGATCGACGTGCGCGAGATGACCCGAAGCGAGCGGATCTGCGCGAGATCGGTGATGAGCTCCTCGGTCATCCCGTCGGCGAAATACTCCTGTTCCGGATCGCGCGACAGATTCTGGAGCGGCAGCACGGCGAGCGACTTGATTCCGACAGAAGACGACGCGCGCGATAGGCGGTTGCGGAGACCTCCCACGTTCGCCGTGAAGAGCACCGCCAGCACCAGAAGCACCACACCCGCGACGATGGCGGCGGTCCTGGCGCGCGGCTGCCGGACCTCCACCGGCCGGGGCCCCGACAAGGCGCCCGAGGTCTCCGTCAGCGCGAAGCCGAGATCCCTCGCGGATTGGAATCGCTCCGCGGGATTCTTCTCGAGGCAACGCCGCACGACGCGATCGAGTGCGGGAGACACGTCCGAACGCGCGCGGCTCGGATCCGGCGGATCGTTCGTCAGAATCGCATTCATCGACTCCACCGCGGAGCCGCCCCGAAATGCCCGATCACCTGTCAACATCTCGTACAGCACGGCACCGAAGGCGAAGAGATCCGAGCGGTGATCCGCCGGGCGTCCTCGGACCTGCTCCGGCGCCATGTAGCCGACGCTCCCCATCACGACACCCGGCTGCGTACCCCCGCCGGACGTCGGGGCGCTCGTGAGCGGGGCTTCGGCTCCCTCGGTCTGCGTGAGCTTGGCAAGTCCGAAGTCGAGGATCTTCACGCGACCGTCCGCCGTGACAAAGATGTT
Organism: uncultured Acidobacteriota bacterium; assembly: GCA_963708395.1. GTDB lineage: Bacteria > Acidobacteriota > Thermoanaerobaculia > UBA5066 > Gp7-AA6 > DATBFU01. The sequence continues at coordinate 229,953 of CAVPSG010000003.1, forward strand.
CTCGGGTTTCAGGTCGCGGTGCGCGATCCCTTTCTCGTGCGCCGCCGCGAGGCCGTGCGCGACCTGGACGCCGTACTCGATCGCCTTGCGGGCGCCGAGCGGGCCCGCAAGCAGGCGCTGGCGTAGCGTCTCCCCTTCGAGAAGCTCCGCCACCACGTAAGGCGCGCCGCCGGACTCGCCCACGTCGTGCAGCGTCAGGATGTTCGGGTGATTGAGCGCCGAGACTGCGCGCGCCTCCTGCTCGAACCGCCGCAGGCGATCGGCGTCTCGCGAGAAGGACTCCGGGAGCACCTTGATCGCCACCTCGCGACCCAGACGCGTGTCCCGCGCCCGGTACACCTCCCCCATGCCTCCGGCACCCAGTGGCGAGAGGATCTCGTAGGGGCCGAGTCGGGTTCCGGCGGCGAGTGTCATGGGACTCCCGGAAATTCTATTGCGGCGGCCGGCTCAATATAGGACCGACAGGCAGGTCACCCCGCCGTCGCGCTTTTCGAACTCGGAGACGGCGACGGCGTGGACACGGCGGCCCGAGCGCTCGAGGACCGCGGCGGTCTTCGGGTAGCCCGCGGGGACGATGACGTCCTCTCCGACCGCGAGCACGTTGGCGCAGAGGCCCTCGTCCTCGGGGACGCGCAGAACCGAAAAACCGCGCGCCGCGGCGAAGGACGCGAGGGCCTCGACCGCCAGCAGATGGCCGCCGCCCAGGTATGCGCATCCCGATAGGAGATGCAGGAGCTCGACCGGCACCGCCACGCCCTCGACCATCCGGCCCGGCGCGAGGAGCTCTCGCAGCTGGCGGACCGCGGCCTCGTTCGAGCGCTCCGAGAGGCCGACAAAGAGAGCGTCCTCGGTCACGAGCACGTCGCCCCAGTCGAGCGTCGCCGGCGCGCGCAGCTCGACGATCGGGAACAGCTTCCGGAGGATTGCGGCGATCGGCTCCGTCTCGCCGCGCCGCTCCGCGACCGCCGATGGCCCGACGATTGCGCGGCCGTCGATGATCGCGACGCGGTCCTGCACGAAGACGGCGTCCGGCCGATCGTCATCGGCGGCCAGCGTCTCGACCGCGAGACCGACCGTCCCGAGCGCCTCGGCATAGCGCGCGTGCTGCGACCGCGCGGCCGCGAGATCCACGCGGGGCGCGGGATCCTGCCGCGTCAGCGCGCGCGGATACGTCTTGCCGGGCGGCCGGACGAGGGCTCGACGGGGCGCCGCGACCACATGCCTCCTACCGGAACAGGAGCTTGCGCACGAGCGGGATCGGCAGGCCGCCCTGCGCGACGAACGCGTCGTGGAACTGCTGCAGGCGTCGCGCCCTTCTTCTGCATGTACTCGTCGCGCAGCTTCTGAATCTCGAGCTTGCCGAGCGTGTAGTAGAGGTACGTCGGATTGTAGGCGCCGCGCCGCGCCTCTTCGTAGGCGTTGGCCGGCTCCTGGAATCCCTTCTCGACGAAGATCTTCGCGCCGTCCTCGACCGACAGCCCCTGCGTGTGCAGCTTGATGCCCGACGACGTAACGGCAGTCGCGCAGAAGCGCCTCCTGCAGCTGCGCGAGGCGCACCTTCGGGTCGCCGTCGCCGAAGCCCTGGTCCACCATCATCTGCTCGCTGTAGTGCGCCCAGCCCTCGGCGTTGGTGCCGCAGAAGACGAGCTTGCGCGTCTTGGTCGGGAACTGCTTCGCGTAGAGGAACTGCAGGTAGTGACCCGGCCACACCTCGTGCACGTTGATCATGTCCATGACGTACTTGTTGTAGAGGCGCAGGTGCTCTTCCTGGTGCTTCGCGTCCCAGTCCTTCTCGACCGGCGTCACGTAGTAGAAGGCTTCGGTGGCCTTCGTCTCGTACGCGCCGGGCGAGTCCATCGACGCGAAGCTCCCGAACCGCGCGAAGGGCGGCGTCTCGGCGACCGTCGGCCGGACCTCCGACGGAATCGTCACGATCTTCTTGTCGACGAGGAACTGCCGCGCCGCCTCGAGGCCCCGGCGCGCGGACGGGATCAGGTCGTCGGCCGTCGGATGCTCGTTCGAGAGCGACTTCATGACCTCGGCCGGCGTCTTCGACGGGTCGATCTTCTTCGCCGTCGCGACGAACGCCGCGTAATCCTTCTCGAGGTTGGCCTCGCCGGTCGCGAGGACCTGCGCGAGCGGCCAGTCGACCATCTCGTCGTAGCGGAGCTTCGCCGAGAAGTTCTCGGCGCCGATGGCGTACTTGCCGTTCGAGCGCGGCGCGAGGTCCTTCTCGAGCCACGCCGCGTAGTCGTTCACGGCGGCGACGGCCTTTCCGTTGGCTTCGTTGAAGTCGGCGAGGAGCGCGGCGTCGGAGCCCGCGGCGTCCTTGGCCCAGGCGGACACCGTGCCCTGGAGAAAGCCCGCGGCGCCCTTCGACATCCTCATCGCGAGCGTCGTGAACTCCTTCGGAGGGTTCTTCACGTTCGCCTTGCCGGCCGCGCAGATCGCGGGAACGGCTTTCAGGCGCGAGGTGATCGAGCGCAGGCGGTCGGCCTTCGGCGCGAAGTCGCGCTTCATCAGGTCGTTGACGGCGAAGCCCGCCGTGCCGGCGTACGCCATCGGGTTGCGCTCCCAGTTGCGCAGCGTCTCGAGATCGAGAAGATCCGACCGGATCTCGCCCTCGAGCGCTTCGGCGTCGATGCCGTCGTCGAATGGCCACTTCGAGCGGTCGAGCGCCTTCAGACGATCGAGCAGCGCATTCAGCGTCGGCGATGCGCTTCTCGATCGCGGCGCGCGAGAGATCCGGCATCTTCCCGTCGTACTGGTGAAATCCCGCGGCGGTTCCCTGCGAGCGGGCTCGCCTCGTAGCGGGCGGCGAAGTAGTCGTCCACGAACTTCGCGAACGCCGGGTCGCCGGCCGGAGCGGCGGCGCCTGCGCGAACGTTAGAGCGGCTGCGAAGAAGAGGCCGAGAGCGGACAAAGCGGTCGTCTTCATGGCCGCGAAGGCTAGCACGACGGGGTTCCGGAACCGGAACGGAACGAATCCGGAACTCCTCCTAGTGACCTCCCGTCGGGAGGTCGTCAGGATCTCGAACGCACATCGGCGATTCAATCCAAGAGGAGGCATGCAATGTTCCGACTCGACCGAATCGGACTCTCACTTCTCGCTTCGATCACGATCCTCGTCTCGGGTGGCTGCTGCAAGCTCGTGCCATGGGCGCTCCAGGTCGATCCGTCGTTGACCGAGAGCGCGAACGGAAACGGCATTCTCGAGCCCGGCGAGTCGGTCGCCGTCCAGCCCACGTGGAACAAGAAGAACGACGGCCGATGCAAGCTCGTCGGCAGCCACGAGGAGTGCACCGGCACCGCCCAGCCCAACGAATTCTCGTGCTTCACTGCGGCGTCTGAGGACGGGAGCGCCACCTCGCTCGCCGGTCCGTCCGAGGCCGCGTACTCGATCGAAGACGGGGCGTCGCATTACGCCTTCACCACCGCAGCTGGGACTCGCAGCTGCGGCGCCTCAACGAACTGTTACGCGATGTCCGTCGGCGACCCGACGGTCCGTCCCGGCACACACTGGGACGCCCATTTCACGGAAAGCCTGACCGGCACGAAGCCGGCGACGAAGAACTGGATGCTCCACGTCGGCCGCAGCTTCGACGACGTGCCGACCTCCAGCCCGTTCTACGCGAAGATCGAGACCCTTCTGCACCACGAGCTGACCGCCGGCTGCGCGGCGGCCCAGTTCTGTCCGGACGAGACCGTGACTCGCTCGAGGCTGGCGATCGTCCTCGCTCGAGCGATCGCCGGCGGCGACGACGCCGTGCCGGAGTCCGGCATCTCGTTTGGCAAGCCCTTTTCCTGCACTGCCGGCGGCGTTTCGCTTTTCAGCGACGTCGCGGCCGCCGACGCGCTCTGCAAGTACGTCCACTTCATCGCCGAGAGAGGAATCACCCGCGGTTGCGCGCCCTCCCTGTTTTGTCCGGATGAGCTGGTTTCGCGCTCCCAGACCGCCGCCCTCGTGGCGAAGTCGATGGTGGCCGATGTTCCGGAAACGTTGACGCTTGCGCCCTTCCCAACCCCCATCTATTCCTGCGATCCCGCCGCTCCGATCATTCATTTCAACGACGTCCCCGCCGGCGACCCTTTCTGCAAGCACGTCCACTTTCTGTGGGCAAAAAGAATCATCGCCGGATGCGGACCCGACTCGTTCTGCCGCGACGGGGACGTGACCCGCGGCCAGATGGCCAAGTTCGTCGTGAACGCGTTCGGGCTAACGCTGTACGGACCCTGAGGCCGCCGCCCGTCCCGTTCCGCTTGTGCGAGAGACCGGACGTCGCTAGCCTGTCGGCATGTTCCCGGCGGTCCCCGTTCTTGCGGGCGGTCTCGCACTCCTTCAGCAGATCCCCGAGCGCCCGGGCGGCTATCGCGAGGAGGCCCGTGTCGAGCGGGTCGTCGTGGACGCGTACGTCCGGGGAGCGGACGGCGAGCCGATGCCCGACCTGACGGTCTCGGACTTTCGTGTCCTGGTGGACGGACGGCGGGTGCCCCTCGAATCCGCGGAATGGATCTCCGCCGGGACGCCCGAGAGCGCGACGGCGGCCGCGGGAACGGAGCCTCAGCCTGGAGATGCCGCCATCGAACCGGCGCCGCGGGATGCTCCTCCACCGGGCCGACTCCTCATCTTCTTCTTTCAGACGAGCTTCGAGATCACGCGACTGGACGGGTTCCTGCGCATGGCCATCCAGGCGCACCGCTTCGTGCGCACCATGCTCCCGACGGACCGGATCGCGGTCGTCTCGTTCGATTCGCATCTCAAGCTCCGCCAGGACTTCACCTCCGACCACGCGAAGCTCGACCGCGCGATCAACGAAGCGATCCTGGCCGGACCTCCGCCGCCGCCGGATCCCGAATCGTCCCCGGTTCTCGCCCGGTACTTCGACTTCTACGGCGCGATGAAAGCCGAGACTCCGGAGCGCGCTCTCCTTCTCATCGCGCGCGCGGCGCAGCCGATTCCGGGAGCCAAATCGATGCTCTTCTTCGGCTGGGGCCTCGGCACGATCGGCGGCGCGAGCGGCCCGAACGCGACGGAGGTCCGCGACTACTACGCGGCGCTCCGCCGGATCGCCGCGGCGCGCATCAGCATCTTCACGCTCGACGTCTCGGACGCCGATTACCACACGCTCGAGACCTCGCTGCGTCTCGTGTCGGACGCGACCGGCGGCATCTACGAGAAGACGCACATCTTCCCGCGTCTCGCGATGGACCGCGTGCGGCGCGCGATCTCCGGCCGCTACCAGCTCGTCTTCAAGCGGCCCGACGGTCCGTCGGGCTTCCACGAGGTGAAGGTCGAGCTCACGACGCGCAAGGGCGAGATCACGGCGCGGACTTATTACGAAGACTGACGCCGCGCGTCAGGGCCGGTAGATCAGCCCGCCGTAGCCCTGCGTCGTCGCGAGATGCGGCTGGTCGCTCCGCACGCGGGCCACGCCGACGTAGAGCGCGAGGGAATCGGGCCGCAGGTCCTCGGGGACGAGCCGCTCGAGCCGCAGCTCCGCTCCCGCGACGCGGACCGCGCCCGGCCGCGCGGCGTCCGGATCCCACGCGCGCAGGCGCTCGGCATAGAGGACGAGGGGGAAGGCCGCGAACGCGAGGTCGGCGCGATACCGCTCGAACCGCGGCCCGAGCTGGAGCGCGGCGGGGAGCGCCGGCGAGACGACGCGATTCCGATCGAGCCCCGGCGGAAGGATCGACGAATCGGCGCCGCCGATCCGGAAGAGGTCGAAGACCGTCGGCGCGCCGCCCGTGTCGCCATAGCGGGCGGAGATTCCGAGCGTCGCGAAGGACGTGATGCCCGCGAGCCGCCCGCCGGCCGAGAACTGGCGCCAGAAACCGCCATCCGTGTCGCCCAACACGCCCTCGAGATCCGCCGACAGGGAGAATCCCGAGCGGCCGCGCGTTCGCACCAGCCGTCCCCAGGTCCGTCCCGATGCGAGCGTCCGCGAGAACTCTCCCCCCGGACCCGGCTCGACGCGCGTCCACCCGCCGCCGGCCTCCGCGCCGACGCGCGCGCCGTCGAAGGAGCGCGACCAGGACGCATTCGCGAAGAATCCCCAGCGCTGCTCGTCGAGCTCCGGCCTCGGCACGAGGCGCTGCGATCCCGGCTTCTCGAGCGAGGAGAACATCTGAAGCGTCAGGCGCGCGGCCAGGCCGTCCCACGCGACCGCCAGCGAGCCGCCGCGCGGGCCCGCGGCGTTCCCGAAGGCGCCGAGCGCCTGCCAGCCGAGTCGCCCGATGACGTCGCGTCCCTCGACGCCGGACTGATACGAGTTGCCGGACGGGCCCGCCGTGAATCCCGACGCGAGGCGAATCGCGGGCGCGGCGAGCGCGTCATAGGGCCGAGGCGCGGAGACCTCGCCGAGCGCGAAGGTCTTCGACTCGAGCGCCGGCGGCGGCAGGATCGGAAAATCCGACGCGTCACGGGCGAGCGCGGTCACCGGCGCCGCCGGGAGCGCGAGCCGCCGGATGTCGATCCCCTTCGCCGTCAGCTCGAGAAAGTACGTCGCCGAGCCGTCCGGTGACGGCGCGGGAGAGAACGCGCCTCCTGTCACGCGCGTCAGCTCCCGCGGCGGCTCCGACCCGGCGGCGTCGACCGAGGCGATCTCCCACGCCCCGGACGCGTCGGTGCCGAAAAAAATCCGTGCGCCGTCCGGGCTCCAGGCGGGCGGTCCCACCGCGCTCCGCGCGAGCACCCGCGGCGGTCCTCCCATCGCCGGGAGGACGACGAGGTCCCAGCCGCCCTTCTCGTGGAGGAGCGCCGCGATCGAGCGGCCGTCGGGCGAGAGACGCGGATGGCTCCAGGTGCGCCACGGGTCCGAAATGCCGGCGGCGCCGTCGTCGAGGACGCGCGCTTGCCCGGTCGCGAGAGCGACGCGCACGAGTCGCGACTGCCCGAAGCGATTCCGCACGCCGACGGCGAAGGCGCCGTCGGGGGAAGGGTCGGCGTCCGAGACGTCGGCCAGACGCGTGACGCGCGTCACGCCTCCCCCTTCGACGTCCCAGAGGAAGAGGTCCTGCCGCAGGACGCCCTCGGCGTCGGGAACCCGGCGGGAGAGGAGGACGCGGCGGGAGTCCGGCATCCATCGCGGATCCTGCGGCACCTGGCCGTTCCAGCGGGGCAGCTTCCAGCGTGGCGCGCGCGGAAGCGGAAGCTCGGGCCGGTCGGCGACCTCGTTCGGATCCTCGGCGAGCTTTCCTTCGGCCTCTTCGCGGCGCTCGCGCGTCCGCGCTTCCTCCGCGGTCTCGGCGAGCGTCCAGACGGCGATCGCGCCCTCGCCGCGCGCCGGCGCGCGCCACGCGAGGAGCTTCGATCCGTCCGGCGAGATCTGCGGCGAGAACGTCGCGCCGCGCAGCCGCTGCCACGCTTCACCTTCGACGATGCCGGCGTTCTGCCGCCGTTTCTCCTCGGCGATCGCCCGCGCCGTCAGCTCCGCGCGGAAGCGGTCGTAGAGATCCGCCGGCGCGCGGCCGAAGACCGCGCGGAAGCACGCGTCGAAGTCGCCGCCGCGGCGCGACGTCAAACGCTTCCACAATCGGACGAGGCTCCCCTCTCCCTGCGCGCGCTCGAGCCACTCGAGGAAGGTCGATCCCACGAGATACGCCATCGAGCCGCCGAGGAAGCCTCCCGTGGACGAGAGCGCGCCGTAGGAAGGCAGCTTGCCCTCGATCGCGAAGCGCCGGAGCACGGTCGCGCGGTAGCTCGAGTTCGGCCGCCCCGATCCCGTGAGCGCGCCTTCGACCACCGTGGCATATCCCTCGATCACCCAGCGCGGCGCGAGCAGCGTGATCGGTCCGACCGGCAGCGGCGTCAGCTTCTCGAGAAAGCCCGCGCGGTTACGCGGTCGCGTCAGATGCACGATGTGCGCAAGCTCGTGCACCGCGAGGAGATCCATCCAGTCCGCGGAGTCGCCGATCGACGACTCGACGTCCGGCGGATACGCCCAGAGAACCATGTACGGGCGGTCGAGGAACGGGAACGCCATCCCGTTCGGATCCGCGACCGGGTCGGCCACGACGACCTCGATCGGCCGCGGCGGCGTGTACCCGACGTACGCGGTCACCTGCGCGTGGATCGACTCGAGCGCGCCCGCCGTTCGCCGGGCCCAGGCCTCGAACGGCTCCGGATAGTGGACGCGAAAGTGCGCGGTCTCGATCGTGCGCCACGGCGCGGAGGGCGCCTGGGCCGACGAAGGCGCCGGCGCGGCCAGAACGGAGACCGCGAGGAACAGGGCCGCGAGCCCCGAGCTCCGCAAGCGCAAGTGTCAGGACTCCCGGGCTCGGACGCCGAGACCCGGGCCGCCGGAAGGGCGCATCACGCCGTCTTCGATCACGAAGCCGCCGTCCACGACGTCGCGCGCGAGGTCGAGGCTCCCGTCGAGATCGAGATATCGGGTCGCCGGAGACGCGAGCGCCGCGTGGAGCGCGGCCGCGATCGAGATCACGCTCTCGTCCATGCAGCCCCACATGAGCGCGATGCCCGACAGCTCGGCGACCGTCGCGATGCGGAGCGCGGCGGCGATTCCGCCGCACTTCATCAGCTTGATGTTGAAGATGCCGGCGGCGCGCGGCGGCTGCGCGAGCGCCATCGCATCGCGGTCGGAGAGGAGCGCCTCGTCGGCGGCGATCCGGTCGCGGTCCTTCTCCGGGAGCTCCCGCAGGCTCTCCCCCGCGGGAATCGGCTGCTCGAGAAATTCGATCCCGAGCGCCTCGGTCTCGCGAAAGAAGCGCCGAGTCTCCTCCACCGTGTATCCCTGGTTGGCGTCCGCGCGGATCGCGACCGTGCTCTCCGGATACTTCTCGCGCAGCTTCCGGAGGCGCTCGAGGTCTTCCCCGAGGGAATTCCCGTCTTGACCTTCAGGATCCGGAAGCCGCGGCCCGACGTATTCCTCGGCCTCCGCGAGCGTCTCGGCCACGTTCTTGATGCCGATCGTGATGGAGGTCGGCAGCGCCTCGTGGGCCGGCCCGAGCATCTCCACGAGCGGGACGCCGAGGCGTTTCGCGAGTAGGTCGTGGAGCGCGCCGTCCACGGCCGCGCGGGCGGCGGGCGCTCGCGGCGCGCGGCGCGCGAGCTCGCGGCAGAGGGCCGGAAGCGTCCGGACGTCGCACCCGACGAGCCAGGAAAGACTCTCCGGGGCGAGCGCGCGCCCGCAGTCGTCGAGCGACTCGCCCGTAACGTGCGGCGCCGGAGACGCGGCGCCGAACCCGACGGCGCCGCCGTCCGTCTCGATCCGCACGATGAAGTTCTCGACGGAGTCCGTCGTGTCGAAGGCGATCGTGTAAGGCCGCGTGAGGCCGAAGTCCTCGCGGGTCGCGGAGATCGAAGTGATCTTCACGCCGCGGCCTCGGCCGCGATGAACCTCCGGATCGCCGGCAGGAGCCGCTCGACGCCCTCCTCGAGCGGCAGCGCGACCGGAATTCCGAGCTCGCGCTCCAGGCGGTCGCGTTCGGCGGCGAGCGCTTCCCGCGTCAGTCCTTCGCCGTTCAAGGCCATGCCGAGCGTGCGCGCTCCGTAGTAGCCGATGAGCTCGATCTCCTCCGCGACCGGCGGCAGCTCGCAGCCCAGATCCTCGAGCCCCTCGAAGCAACGCCGGTGAGGCGCGTGCTGCAGGATCACGCCGCGCGCGCCGCCCGAGAGAAGCATCTCCGAGCCGCACGGACCGGACGGGTTGCGCAACGCCGACTGCCCTTCGATCAGAATCAGGTCGGGCGAGAGAACGCGCGCGCAGGACAGGATCGCGTGCTCGAGCTCTCCCGAGACGAAGTCGTTGGGTGTCGCGTCGAGCACGAACCCGAACGGCGCGCCCTGGAGCCAGCCCGTCTGTCCAGTGTAGATCCACTCCGTTCGGATCCCGGCCGCGCACGCCGCCTGCGCCAGCATCCTCGTCGTCGTGCGCTTTCCGAGCGCGCAGTCGGTTCCGAGGACCGCAATGCGAGGCGTCGGCAGACGCAGGACCTCGCCGGTCCAGAAGTGCAGCTCCCCGGCCTTCTTCGGCCGGCGCACATCGGTGATCGTGACGCCGCTGCGCCGCGCGGCCTCGGCGACCGCCGGCAGGTCGGCGGCCAGATGGTGGAGCCCGTTCACGATCGAAAGGCCGCTCTCCGCCGCTTCGAGGAGCGCGCGCTCGAGCCCGGGCGTGAAGACGCCTCCGGAGGTCGCGACGCCGACGATCGCGTAATCGGGCTTTTCCGGCAGGCCGGCAAGCGCATCGGGAAGCGACGCGAAGACCGGGACGCCGCGCCGGACGCCGTCGAGCACCTCCCCCGCGTCGCGTCCCGCCGTCCGCGCGTCGATGACGCCGACAATCCGGTAGCGCTCCGTGCCCCGCACGAGCCCGTGCGCGGTCTTGGCGTTGTTCGTCGCGAAATAACCGTCGCAGAGAACGATCGCGGTTCCGTCCATCGGCGTGCATTATCCTTGCGTCCCGAAAGAGCCGCCACCATGCAGAGTCCCGCACACGACCCGGCGCCGGGCGAGGATCTCCTCCGCGCGCTCGGACTCTTCGACGCGGCGGCGCTGGTGATCGGGACCGTCATCGGATCGGGAATCTTCCTCGTTCCGGCCGAGATCGCCCGCGCCGTGCATTCGGCGCCGATGATGCTCGCCGTCTGGGCGATCGGCGGCGGGCTCACCCTTCTCGGAGCGCTGTCGCTCGCGGAGCTCGGAGCGGCAATGCCGCACGCGGGAGGCATCTACACCTACATCGCGCGCGCGTTCGGGCCGCTGCTCGGGTTTCTCTGCGGGTGGATGCTCTTCACGGTCGGCACCTCGGGCTCGATCGCGACGCTCGCGGCGGCGCTGCCGATCTACCTCGGCGCCTTCCTCCCGCTCACACCCGCGACATCCAAGCTCGCCGGCGTCGTCGCGATCGTCGTCTTCACCGCGATCAACATCGTCGGCGTCCGCAGCGGCGCGATCGTGCAGAACATCCTGACGGCGCTCAAGGTCGGCGGCCTCGTCGTCATGATCCTCGTCATTTTTCTCGCGCCGCTCCCGACGGCGCCCTCGTCGGCGCCCGTGCCAGGCGGGGCCGTGGGGTTCACCGCGATCGGCATTGCGCTCGTCGCGGTGCTGTGGGCGTACGAGGGATGGCACGACGTGTCTTTCGCGGCCGGAGAGATCCGCAACCCGCAGCGCAACTTCCCTCGCGGTCTCGTCGCGGGCACGCTGGCGGTCGTGACGCTGTACCTTGCGGCGAACCTGGCCTATCTGCACGTTCTCTCGCCCTCGGAGATCGCCTCGACCGACCGCGTCGCGCTCGCGGCGATTCGCAAGGTCGCCGGGGAATGGGGGGCGCGATTCCTGACGGCCGCGATCGTCTGTTCGATTCTCGGCGCGATGAACGCGCTCGTGCTCGCCGGGCCGCGCGCCTACTACCAGATGGCCAGGGACCGCCTCTTCTTCGAGGGACTCGGACGCGTCCACGCGAGATTCCGCACGCCGGTCGCCGCGCTCGTCGTCCAGGCGATCTGGTCGGGCTTCCTCGTCCTCTTCATCGGCGGCTTCTCGCAGCTCTTCACGTACGTCATCTTCGGCGGCTGGATTTTCTACGCGCTGGCGGTCGGGAGCGTCGTCGTCCTCCGCCGCAAGGACCCGGGGCTCGAGAGGCCTTTCCGCGTTCCGGGCTACCCGGTCGTGCCGATTCTCTTCGTCGCGGCCGCGGCCGCCCTCGTGCTGAACACGCTCGTCGCGAGCCCGCGCGAATCCTCGATCGGCCTCGGGTTCATCGCGCTCGGGATCCCGCTCTACTTCTTCACGCCGGCGGCGCGCAGCCGCCGCCGCAGCCGGACGTGAGACGCTCCCGGGCCCGCGGCGCCGCACTCGCCGCCGCCGTTCTCGCTCTCGCCGCCGCGGCCTTCCGCGGCCAGGATGCCGCTCCGGCGCCTCCCTCTGCGGACCCGTACGCCGCGGCGCTCGCGAAGCTCGACGCCTTCGCCGCGGCCGAGGCGGCCGACAAGAAACTGCCCGCGCTCGCCGTCGCGATCGTCGAAGGCGACCGCGTCCTCTGGCGCAAGGACTTCGGGGACGCGGATCCCGAGGCGAAGATCCCGGCCTCCGCCGATACCGTCTACCGCGTCGGGTCGGTCTCGAAGCTCTTCACCGATATCGGCGTGATGCAGCTCGTCGAGCGCGGCGACCTCGATCTCGACGTGCCGATCCAGAAGATCCTTCCGGACTTCCGACCGAAGAACCCGTTTGGCTCGTTCCTGACGCTGCGTGAGCTCATGTCGCACCGCTCCGGCCTCGTGCGCGAGCCGCCCGTCGGGCACTACTTCGACCCGACGGAGCCGACCCTCGCCGCGACGGTGGCGAGCCTCAACGACACGGAGCTCGTGTACCCGCCCGGCACGCATACGAAGTACTCGAACGCCGGGATCGCCGTCGTCGGATACGTGCTGGAGCGGCGCGCCGGCGAACCTTTCGCCCGCTATCTGAAGCGCGCCGTTCTCGAGCCGATGGGAATGTCCTCGTCGGCCTTCGAGCCGGAGGCGGCGTGGAAGCCGCATCTTGCGAAGGCGCGCATGTGGGGCTACGACACCCGCGACTTCCCCGCCCCGACCTTCGAGCTCGGCATCGCGCCGGCCGGCAGCCTCTACACGACGACGACGGATCTGACCCGTTTCCTTCGCGTTCTCTTCGCGGGCGGAGCGACGGCCGGCGGCGGCCGCATCCTGCGCAAAGAGACGCTCGATCGGATGTGGGCCCTGCCGGCGGGACAGAAGGCCGGCTACGGCATCGGGTTCCGAGTCGGCGAGATCGCAGGCCATCGCGCGGTCGGCCACAACGGCGCGATCTACGGCTTCGCGACGGCGCTCGCCGCGCTGCCGGACGACAAGCTCGGCGCCGTCGCCGTCGCGACCCGCGACTCGGCGAACTCCGTCACGAACCGCGTCGTCCAGGAGGCGATGCGGCTGCTCCTCGCCGCGCGCGCGGGAGCGCCGCTCCCCGAGATCGCGACGACGGAACCGCTCGAGGCGGGGCGCGCGCGGGAGCTCGCGGGACGCTACGCCTCCGGAAACGAAAGTCTGGATCTCACGGAACAGTTCGGAGAGCTCGACGCGCTCGGCGGGGACGGGGGCGAGCGCCTGCGCCTGCGCGCCTCGGGCGGCGCGCTCGTCGCAGACGGACCGCTCGGGTTCGGGCAGCGGTTCGAGCCGGCCGCGGACGGCGTGCGGGCCGGCGAGAAGACATTCGCGCGGGTCCCGGACGTCAGGCCGGCCGGCCCGCCGGACCGCTTCGAGCCGTTCCTCGGCGAATATGGCTGGGACCACGACATCCTCTACATCCTCGAGCGCGACGGCCGGTTGACGGCGCTCATCGAGTGGTTCGAGTACGACCCGTTGATCGAGATCTCGGGTGACGTCTTCCGCTTTCCCGACCGCGGTCTCTACGACCACGAGCCGCTCGTCTTCACCCGCGACGCGGCGGGCCGCGTGTCCGGCGTCCGGGTCGGCCCCGTGCTCTTCCCGCGGCGCAACGTCGGGCCGGAGGCGGGCAAGGTCTTCCAGATCCGTCCGGTCCGGCCCGTCGAGGAGCTTCGGCCCGAGGCGCTCGCCGCGACGCCGCCGCCGCAGCCGCCCGGCCTCCGCAAGCCCGACCTCGTCGAGCTCGCGACGCTCGATCCGTCGATCCGTCTCGACGTCCGCTACGCGACCGAGAACAACTTCCTCGGCGTCCCGCTCTACACGCAGGCGCGCGCCTTCCTCCAGCGCCCCGCCGCCGAGGCGCTCCTGCGCGCGCACCGCAATCTCGCCGCGCGGGGCTACGGTCTCCTGATCCACGACGCGTACCGGCCCTGGGCGGTCACGAAGCTCTTCTGGGACGCGACGCCGGAGGACAAGCACATCTTCGTCGCCGATCCCGCGACGGGCTCGCGGCACAACCGCGGCTGCGCCGTGGACCTGACGCTCTACGAGCGGGCGACCGGCGCGCCGCTCGTCATGACCGGCGGCTACGACGAGATGTCCGACCGCTCCTTCGCGGCGTACCCCGGCGGGACGTCACTCCAGCGCTGGCAGCGGGACGTCCTTCGCCGGGCGATGGAAGCCGAAGGTTTTGCCGTGTACGAGTGGGAGTGGTGGCACTTCGACTACAAGGACTGGAAGAGCTACCCCGTCGCGAACGTCCCCTTCGAAAAACTCCGGTAGTCGCCCGCCTACTCCTCGCAGTCGGGACAGCCGAGGAACGGAATCCGCACGACCGGTGCCGGGTGCGCGTCGCCGTCGATCCGCGCCCACGCGCCCCCCTGGGCGTGCCAGAGATAGCACTCGAGGCGGTAGGCCTCGTTCGGATCGGACGCGAAGATCCAGCCGAACAGGACGTTCTCGGGCGCCTGGCGCGCATGCTCGAGGAGCCGCTGGCGCAGGTCCACGTCGTCGCGCCCGACGCGCTCGGCCACGCGGCCGCCCTTGGCGACGCGTTTCAGGAAGTACACGCCGGCGATGCCGGGTGGAACCGTGCGTGCGACGTTCGACTCGGTCAGCCGAATCGCGGGCTGGATGCGCGCGGCCGCCGGGAGCTCGGGAAAGAGAGACGACTGGGCCGGGTCTTCCGCGGGCTCTTCGTAGCGTCGCTGGCGCGCGAGCCGCATCGTCGCCCTTAGTGTAAGCCCGAAACTCTCGTCCGTTCAACGATTTCGAGCGGGCCGGGCCGGACGCGACACGGCGTCCGGCCCCCGACGGACCTGTCCCGGCCGTCGCGAAGCCGATCGAAACCTCAGCGGCGAACCAGCACGCGAAGCACGAGGCCCGCGACGATCAACGCGAGACCGGTCACGGCGAGGAGCGGCAGATCGCTCGCCGTCCGCGGCAAGTCCTGAGGCGGAAGCTGCGCGACGGTGACTTCCGGCGCCTTCCACGGAACTTCCTTCATCTCCGGCGTGACTGCGACCACGGTTTCCTTCGATTCGGGCTTCGCCGTTTCCGCCGCCAGAACCTCCTCGTGACGCGTCTGAGCGAGCGGCATGGCTTCGACCTTCGGATAGACGAACTCGATCCCGTAGTTGTTGACCGGATAGAACCAGCCCTTCAACGCCTGGGGCATGCCCTCGGCCCTCTGGAAGAAGACGAACTGGCCTTCGGGGACGACCGTAACGCGGTAGTCGGGGACGGCCATGACTGTTGCGAAGACCTCGCTCTCGTCCTCGCTCAGAAACTGAACGACCATCCGCGTCGTCTTCGTGTCGAGAACACGGACCATGTACTTGCCCGGCGCGAGCTCGCCGCCCGGAATCTGCGTCTTTTCGCCGAGCGTCAGAGGACTCCTCCAGCTCTCGTCGGCGTAGAGAAATACGCCTCCCGTCAGCAGACACGCGAGGCCCGCGAGAAACCACGTCCTTTGCAGCGCTTTCATGGCGCCACCTCCTCTCGCCGGAGCTTCGGGGGCCGGGTATCGGCGACCGCCCTCGGCGATCACTACACGAATAGCACCGGGCGAATCGCCCGCGAATGGTGCGAACGAATCAGGGTCGAGCGCCGAACACCGCGGCCGCAAGCGGTTCCGGCGCCCCGATCCCCCTCGGGGCGCCGGAATGCCCGACGGATGGTCTACGTCCTGCGGAACATGCGAAGCGCCGAACCGGCGACGAGCGCGGCGACGCCGGCGAGCGCCAGGAGCGGCAGCGGGCTCCCGGTCTTTGGAAGGCGCTTGGCCTTCGCCGGGGCCGGCTTCTCTTCGGCCGGAGGAGCCGGGACGGCGGTTGGAGCCGGCGGCGGCGCCTTCACCTCGACGGGCTTCTCCTTCAGCTCCGGCGAGATCGCGACGACGGGCTCCGCGGCCTCGGGCTTGGCCGACGGCGCGGAGTAGACCTCCTGGTGCCGGGCCTGCGCGAGCTGAACGGCCTCCGCCTTCGGATACACGAATTCGACGCCGTAGTTGTTTCCGGGGTAGATCCAGGATTTCAGCGCCTGCGGCTGACCCTCGGCGCGCTGGAAGTACACGAACTCGTTTTGCTCCGCGGGGGCGACGCGGTACGTGGGGATCGCCATCGCGGTCGCGACGACGGAAGACTCGTCCGCGTTCAGGAACTGGACCACCTTGCGGGTCTCCTGCGTGTCGAGGACCTTCACGAGGTACCGGCCGGGCTGGAGCACGGCCCCGGGAATCTCCGTGGGCTCCCCGATCACCAGAGTCGCCCGCCATGCCGTGTCGGCCCGGGCGGGAACCGATAGAAGTAGTAGCGCGGCCGCGGCGGCCGCCAGCAACAAGAACCCGAAACGCCTTTTCATAAAAGCCTCCTCTCCTCTCGACTCAGACACCGTAGCAAGGAAAATGCCCTTTCCAACGGGCTCTCGTCATAAGCGCGGGCGCGGGCGCCAGCGGAAGGCCGCGAGCGCGATCGCTCCGTGGCCGTCGAACCGCACGCGCTCCCGCTCGAGCCGCAGGCGCTGGATCCGATCCCACGGACCGCCGTCGGCCCGCGGGCTGATCCGTCCGCGCGCGTTCACGACGCGGTGCCACGGGAGGCGGCTTCCGTCCGGGATCGCGGCAAGCGCGTAGCCGACCAGACGCGCCCGGCCGGGCAGGCCCGCGAGGCGGGCGACCTGGCCGTATGTGGCGACCCGGCCGCGCGGAATCCTCGAGACGACCTCGTAGATCCGCCGGTACGAGCCCGACATCCTCGCCCTACGCGACGAGCACCTGGCGCCGTGTCCTCGTGGGAGCGACGCGCTCGTCGGGCGTCAGGATGCCGCGGAAGTTCAGCGGGTCGGCCGCGGACACGGAGAGCGGCGGCGCGCCCTCCGCCGTGTCCCGCCGGACCGCGCGCAGGAGCGTCACGGCCTCGGGCAGCGCGTACTGCTCGCCGTCGAAGCCGGCCACGAAGCGGCCGCCGCGGACCTCGCCGCGCGCCTCGAGCGTCCGCAGCACGCGCGCGATGTCGCGCCACGGCAGCGGCTGCTTCTCGCGCGCCAGGGTCTTCCGGAAGACGACGCCCGTGCGCCGAAGCAGGCGTCGCGCGACGAACTCGGCGGACGGCGCGGCCGGCGATTCCCGCCGCAGCAGGCTCCAGCGGCCGCCCGGGAATCCGCCGGCGCGACGTTGCGACGCCGGCACGATGAGCCAGCGCAGCCCGGCGAAGGAGTCGCAGGTCACGCGGCCGAGCGCGATGAGCTCGGCAAGCCCGGCCTCGAGGAAGGCCGGCGGCAGCCTCACGACGCGCGCGAGCTCCTGCAGGAACATCGCGCCGCGACCGCGAGAGCGCCTCGAAGACCTCGAGCGCCGTGCCCGGAGGCGTCGCTTCGCCGGAGCCGCCGCCGCGAGCGCCATCCAGGCGTCCAGATCCTCGCGCGGAACGAGGCAGACCGGCGTGCGGCGGGTCGGGACTCGCGGCGCGACCCCACAGGCGACCCCAGGCGACCTCGCCCGAGAGCGTCAGCTGGTCGAGCCACTCGCGCCGGTAGCCGCGCACGCGGGCGGGCAGGACGCTCGCCTCCCAGGCCGCGGCCGGGACCTCGAAGCCCGCGAGCTGCGCGACGACCTCGGCGACGCCGCGCGGGCCCTCGAGGCGGTGCTCCGGCGATCGGCGTGCTGCCAGCGGCGAGGAAGCGCAGGAACTGCGGCGGCCGTGACCGGCTCGATCTCCTTGCGCAGGCGGTCGAGCGTGTAGCGGTGGATGCGCGCGAGGAGACGGCGGTCGCACCAGGCCGCGCTGTCCGTCGATCCGCGTGCGCAGGACGACGCCCTCCGCCTCGAGCTCGGGAAGCGCTCGGATCGATCGCGCGACGATCGGGCCCGAGCGCCTCGAGCCGGCCGCGCAGGACCGCCTTCGGATCGCGCGGCGCCTCGGCCGCGAACCAGCGGTCGCCGTCGACGCACGACGCGGCCGGCCGCCGCGAGCTCGTCGAGCCACGGCCTGCCAGGCGCGGCCCTCCTCCGCCGTGACGTAGCCCATCCAGAGGAGCGCCTCGTGGACCTCCTCGGCGCTCTCGGGCTGCGGCCAGGCCTCCTCGCGCACGCGCGCGATCGCGTCGGCGATCGAGCGCGCCGAGCTCGTCGGCGGTGCGGCGGTCGCAGAGACGCGCGCGAGATGCACCGCCTGCGTGCGGCGCTCCTCGAGCGGCGCGTCGTCGAGGAACGTGTAGGGCTGCGACGAGAGGATCCCGCGCGCGAACGCCGAGGGCTCGACGGTGTCGACGGCGCCGCTTCTCGATCGAGCCGTCGCGCAGGCCGCGCAGCACCTCGAGGAAGCCGTCGACGTCCATCGCCTCGTGTCAGGCAGTCCTCGATCGTCTGGCGCACGATCGGGTGATCCATCGGCACCTCGATCGGGCCGCCGGGCGAGCGTCTCGGGGCAGGCGATGACCTGCGGGGAACGCCGTCGACGAGCAGGTCGTTCGGCGCGCATGCGCAGGAGCGGCGCCGGCACCTTCTTGCCGCTGCGCGAGCGCTCGAGGAGCAGCGCGCGCTGCGCGTTCCAGCGCCAGCGCGTCTCGAACATCGGCGCCGCGAGCAGCGCCTGCACGAGCACGTCGCGCGCGGTCGCCGGGTGCAGGTAGTCGAAGACCTCCTCGAGCGGGAAGCTGTGCTGCGGCCCGAGCGAGAGGACGATCGCCTCCTCGTTGGCCGCCGCCTGCAGCTCGAAGCCGAAGCCGACGCAGAAGCGCTTGCGCAGCGCCAGGCCCCACGCGCGGTTGATCCGCGACGCCGAACGGCGCGTGCACGACGAGCTGCATGCCGCCGCTCTCGTCGAAGAAGCGCTCGAGGATGACGCGCGCGCGGCGTCGGCACGGCGCCGAGCGCCTGCACGCCCGCCGCGACGTACTCGGCGATCTGCGTCGCGCCGGCCTCGGGCATGGCGTCGCCGCACGCCAGGCGCAGGGCGTTCGCGGCCTCGGACCCGGCGCCGGCGCTCTCGCGCGCAGCGTCGCCGATCTCGCGCCGCGAGCTCGCGCGTGCGGCCCGGGCGCCTCGCCCAGCCAGAACGGGAGCGACGGCGGCTGCCCCTTCGCGTCGGCCACGCGCACGATCCCCGGCTCGATGCGCAGGATGCGCCAGGACGCGTTGCCGAGCTGGAAGATGTCGCCGCGCGTTCGACTCGATGGCCCAGTCCTCGTTGACCGTGCCGACGAGCGTCGCCCTCGGGCTCGAGACGCACCTGGTAGTCGGCGGTGTCGGGGATCGCGCCGCCGGAGAGCAGCGCCGTGAGCCGCGCGCGCTTGCGTCGCCATGCAGCCGTCCGTTCACGCCGTCGCGGTGCAGGAGCGCGCGGCGGCCGTGCGTGTGGAGCGCCACGACCGCGTCGAACTCCTCGCGCGAGAGGTCGCGGTAGGGCCAGGCGCGGCGGAAGCGTCTCGAAGAGCGCCTCCTCGTCCCAGGCGCTCGGCGACGCACGGCGGCCACGATCTGCTGCGCGAGGATGTCGAGCGGCCGCGGCGGCTGCGGCGTGCGGTCGAGCACGCCGCTCGCGGATCGCAGCGCAGGAGCGCCGCGCGCCTCGACGAGCTCGTCGAGCGTGAGCGGGAAGAGGCGGCCCTTCGGCATCTTCCGCAGCGCGTGGCCCGCGCGGCCGACGCGCTGCAGGAACGTCGCGATCGAGCGCGTCGCGCCGACCTGGATCGACGAGGTCGACGTCGCCGATGTCGATGCCGAGCTCGAGCGACGCCGTCGCGACGAGCGCGCGCAGCTTGCCCGCCTTGAGCCGCTGCTCGGCGTCGAGGCGGCGCTCGCGCGAGAGGCTGCCGTGGTGGCTCGTGACGGCGTCCTCGCCCAGGAGCCGCGTGAGCTGCGCCGGCGATGCGCTCGGCCATCTTGCGCGTGTTGACGAAGACGAGCGTCGTGCGGTGCTCGCGCACGAGCTCGGCGATGCGCGCGTAGATCTCCTCCCACTGCTCGTGCGAGCAGACGGTCGCGAGCGGCGAAGGCGGCACCTCGATCGCCGAGGTCGAGCGCGCGGAACGTGCCGGCGTCGACGAGCGCGCAGTCGCGGCCGGCGCCGACGAGGAAGCGGCCGACCTCGTCGAGCGGCTTCTGCGTCGCCGAGAGGCCGATGCGCTGGACGGGCCGCCCGGTCAGGGCTTCGAGCCGCTCGAGCGAGAGCGCGAGGTGGCTGCCGCGCTTGTCGCGCGCGAGGGCGTGGATCTCGTCCACGATGACCGTGCGGACGGTCGCGAGCATCGCGCGGCCGCCGTCGCTCGTGAGCAGGAGGTAGAGCGACTCCGGCGTCGTCACCAGGATGTGCGGCGGCCGCTTGCGTCATCGCCGCGCGCTCGGCCGGCGGGCGTGTCGCCGGTGCGCACGAGCACGCGCACCTCGGGCAGCGCCGGATCGCGCGCGCGAATCTCGGCGAGCGGCCCCTGGAGGTTCTTCTGGACGTCGTTCGACAGCGCGCGCAGCGGCGAGACGTAGAGGACCTGCGTCTCGTCGGTCAGCGCGTCGCCCTGGCGGAGCAGCGCGTCGATCGCCGAGAGGAACGCGGCGAGCGTCTTGCCCGAGCCGGTCGGCGCCGCGATCAGCGTGTGACGGCCCTCGCGGATCAGCGGCCAGCCCTCGCGCTGGGGCGGCGTCGGCTCGCCGAGGCTCTCCTCGAACCACTTCCGGACGGCAGGATGGAACGACGAAAGCGAGCTCATGAGCTCAAATCCTAACCGCGCCGGCGGTCGGCATCTTCCCGGCTTGACCGGCCGGGCATCGAGGCAGAGACTCTGGGCCGTCCATTCGAAAAGAGGAGGAGTTTCTATGAGGTTCCGAGGTTCTCTCGCGTTTCTCTTGGGCGCATCTCTTGCCACCGCCGCGGCGGCGCAGACCAAGATCTCCGGCCAGCTCCAATGTGGGAAACCGGACGAGGTCCACTCGATCGACGTCGGCGACCAGGCCAATCACGCGATGACCGTTTCGAAAGTTTCCTGCACGTGGCCGAAGCCGATGGACATCGGCGGTTCGCCAACCAAGGAGGGCGCGAGCGTCGCGACCTCCGAGCGCAGCGGCAACAAGGCCTGGGAAAAGGGGTCGCACACCGGGGCGACCGCCGACGGCGACAAGTTCTTCGTCCACTACCAGGGGACGGCGAAGCTGAAGGATGGAAAGCCTGAGAGCATCTCGGGCGCCTGGACCTTCGTCGGCGGCACCGGGAAGCACAAGACCCTGAAGGGCAAGGGGACCTACAAGGGCGGCGCCCCCGACGCCGACGGCAATATTCTATTCGACGTCGAAGGCGAGTACACGCAGTAGTCTGGAAGATTCGTCGCGAGCCGGGGCGCGGCCTCGGCGCTCCGGCTCGTCGGCGGCCTTGCGGTAGGCTCCGCGCGAGGGAGGGAATCCGAATGCTCAAGGGCTTCCGGGACTTCATCATGCGCGGCAACGTGCTCGACCTCGCGGTCGGCATCATCATCGGCGCCGCCTTCTCCGCCGTCGTCAACTCGCTCGTCAAGGACGTGATCACGCCCGCGATCGGAGCCATCGGCGGACAGCCCGACTTCGGCGCGATCAAGCTCGGGCACGTCTTCATCGGCAACTTCCTGAACGCGGTCGTGAGCTTCCTCTTCATCGCCGGGGCGCTGTACTTGTTCATCATCGTGCCGGTGAACAAGCTCTCGCACAAGAAAGAGGAAGCTCCCCCGGCCCCTTCCAAGTCGGAGACGTACCTGAAGGAGATTCGGGATCTCCTCGCCGCCCGAAAGGCGTAGCGGCGCCGCGTCTCAACGAATCCGGGCCGCCGTGTAATCAAGGGAGACGGAGGAAAACGACATGATGGTCCTCGCCCTGGCCGTGTCGCTTCTCGCTCTGCAGTCGCCCCAGGCCACGCCCCCGTCGGCCGCGCCCAAGCCCCCCGAGACCGGGCCCGGCGGCTACGAGATGACGACGTACTACGTCGGCTTCCTGCGCAAAGGGCCGAACTGGTCCGGCGCGGACACGGCCGAGAACCGGAAGCTGCAGGACGCGCATCTCGCGAACATCCTGCGGATGAAGAACGAAGGAAAGGTCCTCGTGGCCGGCCCTTTCCTCGACGGCGGCGACCTGCGCGGCCTCTACATTTTCACCGTGGGCACGATGGACGAGGCGAAGGCCCTCATCGCGACGGATCCCGCGGTGACGGCCGGCCATCTGAGCTTCGAGCTCCATCCCTGGTACGCGGCGAAGAACATTTCGGTGACGGCGACGCGCTCCGCGGCGAACTGAACCGTCGCGCATGCGGGGCTTCCTAAGGAATCCCGCAGGGACACGCGGGCGCGCGCAGCGGCGCATAGACTGGGTGTGATGCGCCCCAGGCTCGCGGCGGCTGCCGCCCTCCTCGCGATCTGCAGGGGCGCGCGGATCCCGGCGCAGGACTGTCCCAACGTCGATCCGCCGCCCCGGGCCGCCTTCGAATGTCCGGCGATCGACGCGGTCCGCCGGGCAGGGCCGGGCCTCCGCATGTTTCTCGACCGCCGGACGGGCCGTGTGCGGGCTCCGACGCTCGAAGAGATCCGCGCGCTCGCCGCCGAGGGGAGGCCCGGCGCGGACGATCTCGAGCCGCTGGAGGTCGTCGTCTACCCGGATGGGATGCGCAGCGTCGACCTCAAGGGAGCCTTCGAGTTCCGGGTCGTCGCGAAGCGAAACGCGGATGGTTCGCTCTCCGCGCGCTGCCTCCCGCCCGGAACGGCGGACAAATGAAGACGCGTCCACCGACCCTCGCGCTCGCGGCGCTGCTCCTGCCGGCGGTCCTCGCGGGGGCGACGCTCACGATCGTCAACGCCAACGCGCCGAACACCGGCTTCAACGACCCGACTCCGGCGGCGCCGGTCGGCGGCAACACGGGCACGACCGTCGGCGCGCAGCGCCTGATCGCCTTCCAGCACGCCGCGGACCTCTGGGGCGCCCTCCTCGTGAGCGACGTCGAGATCCGTGTCCAGGCGAGCTTCGTCGCACTCGACTGCACCGCGGACTCCGGCACGCTCGGATCGACGTCTTCGATTCAGCTCGTCGAAGACTTCCCCAACGCCCAGTTCCCCTCGACGTGGTATCCGACGGCGCTCGCGAACCGGCGCGCCGGGCGCGACCTCTTCCCGGGAAGCCCCAACACGAACAGTGACGACATCCGGTCGAAGTTCAACTCGCAGCTCGGAATGACCGGCTGCCTGACGGGCACCCATTGGTACTACGGGCTCGACAACAACCACGGCGACGACGTGGACCTGGTCACCGTCGTGCTCCACGAGCTCGCGCACGGCCTCGGCTTCGAGACGTTCGTCGACGCATCCGGCGCCGAATTCATGAACGACCCCGACATCTACGAGCGCTCGATCCTCGACACGGAGATGGGCCAGCTCTGGAACGACATGGCGCCGACCGCGCGCGCGGCGTCCTACATCAATGCCCGGCACGTGTCCTGGGCGGGTACGCACACGCAGGCCGCCGTGCCGGGGATTCTCGATCCGGGAACGCCGCTGCTGCGCGTCGAATCCCCCGCGGCAGTCGCGGGGTCGTTCCCGGTCGGCACCGCAGAATTCGGGCCGCCGCCGAGCGCGGCCGGCGTTTCGGGAACGCTCGTTCAAGCGCAGGACGCCGCCGACACCGCGGGACCATCGACGACCGATGCGTGCTCGCCGCTGTCGAACGGCGCGTCGATCGCGGGAAGAGTCGCCTTCGTGGACCGGGGAACCTGCTTCTTCACGGACAAGGTCGAGGAACGCCCAGGACGCCGGCGCCATCGCGGTCGTGGTCGCGGACAATCAGGCGGGCTCGCCGCCCGCGGGCATGGGCGGCACGGACGACACGATCACCATCCCCGCCGTCCTCATCACGCGCGACGACGGCAACGCGCTGCGCGCGCAGCTCGGCTCCGGCGTCGTGGTCACCCTGGCGACCGACCCTTCGATCCGGAGCGGCGCCGATCCGCGCGGGCGCGTGCTCCTCTTCGCCACCGATCCCGACCAGCCCGGATCGTCCATCTCACATTTCGACACCAGCGCGCGGCCGGACCTGCTCATGGAGCCGAACATCTCGGGCGACCTCCGCCACGGCGTCGACCTGACGCTGCCGCTGCTGCTCGACATCGGCTGGGCCGACGACGCCGACGGCGACGGCATGCCGGACGAGCTCGACAACTGTGTGAACGTGCCGAATCCGGATCAGGCGGACTCGAATCACGACGGCGTCGGCGACGCCTGCGACCGCTCGGTGAGGCGCGCGGGCCCCGACGCCGCGCGCCCGCGGATCGTTCCGCCGCGCCCCTAGCGGGCGGCCATTTTCTCGATCTCGCTCCACTCACGGTCGGAGACCGGCATCACGGAGAGTCGCGAGATCCGGACGAGCGGGAAATCCTTGAACGACGCCTTCGCCTTGATCTCGGCGAGCGTCACGGGACGCGGCAGCTTCGTGACCGGGACGACGTCCACGGCGGCGAGCTTTCCGGACTTGTCCCCGGGATCGGCGTAGGCGTCGGTCGCCGCCTTCGCGATCGGCCACCACGGCCTTCTCGTCGCCCGTGTGGTAGTAGAAGATCCGGTCGCCCTTCTTCACCGCGTGCAGGTGCTTCTGCGCGAGCGGGTTCTTCACGCCCGTCCAGGACGTCTTCTTGTCGCGCACGAGATCGTCGAAGGAGTAGTGGGTGGGTTCTTCCTTGAAGAGCCAGTTCATGGAACGAGGGTATCAGTTCCCCACGGGCGTTCCGCTGCGAGCCGATGCGAGCGGAGCGAGCAGCGCGAGTCCGCTGGAACGCCCGTGGCCGACCTACTTCTTCGGCCGATTCTTGTAGCGCTCGTAGAGCCGCTTCTGCTTGTCGGTCAGGTCGAGCGCGCGCCCGTCGACGTAGGCCGCGACGACGTGGGAGCGCAGGTCGAGGATGTCGCCGTCGGTCACGATGAGCGTGGCGTCTTTCCCGGGCTCGATCGATCCGACTCGCGCTTCGACGCCGAGGATCCGCGCGGGCACGAGCGTCATCGCGGCGACCGCCGCCTCACGCGGCAGGCCGAATGCCGCGGACACGGCCGCGTCCTGGAGCAGGTTGCGCGCCGTCTCGGCCGTGTTGCCCGCGCCGTCGTTCAGCGCGACCTCGACGCCGGCCTTCGCGAGGATTCCGGCTGCCGCGTAGCGCGCGTCGTACGGGTCGTCCACGCGCTCGGGCAGGTCGAGCGCCGTGTCGAGGATCACCGGGACCTTCGCGGCGGCGAGCTCCGACGCGAGGCGCCAGGCGTCGGCGCCGCCGAAGATCGCGACGCGGAGGTTCTCGCGCTTGCTCCACGCGAGCGCGGCGCGGATCTGCGCCACCGTGTTCGCGCCGACGATGACCGGAAGCCGCCCCTCGACCGCCGGAACAAGCGCCTCGAGCTTCGGATCGGCGTCGTGCCGCGGCACGCCGGCGCCGCCCTCCGCCGACTTCGCCTTCGCATACGCGCGCGCGTCGTCGAAAGCCTCTTCGAGCCGCCGCACCGCCTCGTCGCGCTTCTTCTCCTGGAGACGCACCGACGTGCGCGCCGTCGGCGAACGGTCGATCGTCAGGTCGGGCCAGCGGACGACGATCGCCGCCGGCGCCTTCAACGTCGCGTCCTCGCGCGTCCAGCCGTCGAGCTTCATCGCGGCGGCCGAGCCCGAAACAAGGCCCCCGAGCGGCGCGACGCCCGCAATCAGGATTCCGGCGGACCGGGCGACGGGCAGCAGCTCCGAATCGAAGTTCATCGCGACGTCGGCGCGCGCCTCCGGGTTGATCTCTCCGAGCTCCGTCGTGTCCACGGTCGAACGCACCGCCGAGATCTCGACCAGGCCGAGCGACGTCATCGGCGGGAAGAGGGACGGATAGACGTGGCGGCCGGAGACGTCCACGACCTTCGCGTCGGGCGGCACGGCGACCGAGGCACCAACAGCCGCGATCTTTCCGTCGCGGAGAACGATCGTTCCGTTCGCGATGTCGGGGCCCGAGACGGGATGGACCGTCGCGCCCTTGAGGACGACGACGATGGTCTCGCCGGCCGCGAAGGACGCGGAGAAGCATCAACGCCGAGGCGCAATGCGCGCATCTTCATGCGCGGCTCCGGGCGCGCGGCACCGGCGTCGGCGTGGGGCCCGGCGGCGCCAGGTGCGGGATCGGCGTGGGCGCGACCTCGACGCGCATCTTGCCCTTGTCTCCCGGGGCCGCGGGCAGCTGCGCCTTCGCCTTCGCCACGAGATCTGCGCGCTCCTTCTCGAGCGCGGGGCGCGCCGCGAGGTCCGCCGCGCGGTCGAAGTACTTCCGGCCCTCGATCCAGGTCTCCTGCGCGACCGCTCTCGGCCGAGAGCGGGTCGCCGCTCCAGATCACGAAGTCGGCGTCCTTGCCGGGCTCGAGCGAGCCGACGCGCTTGTCGACGCCGAGCTGCTTCGCCGGGTTGATCGTCACGAACTCGAGCGCCTCGTCCGGCGGCACGCCGCCGTACTTGACGGCCTTCGCCGCCTCGCTGTTCAGGCGGCGCGCGAGCTCGTCCGAATCGGAGTTGAACGACACGACCACGCCGCGCTCCCGCATGAGCGCGCCGTTGTACGGGATCGCGTCGTACACCTCGAACTTGTAGGCCCACCAGTCGGAGAAGGTCGAGGCGCCGGCGCCGTGCTTCGCGATCTCGTCGGCGACCTTGTAGCCCTCGAGCACGTGCTGGAACGTCGCGACCTTGACGCCGAACTCGTCCGCGACGCGGATCATCATGAGGATCTCGTCCTTGCGGTAGGAGTGGCAGTGGATCAGGCGCTTGCCCTCGAGGACCTCGGCGAGCGCCTCGAGCTGCAGGTCTGCGCCGGCGGACGGGTGCGCGCCCTTCACCGACGCGGCCTTCGCGTACTCCTCCTGCCGCTCGCCGGTAGTCGCGCGCCGCGAGGAAGCGCTCGCGGATCAGGTTCGCGACGCCCATGCGCGTCGCGGGATAGCGCGGGTGCGGGTTCTGGAAGTTCGACTGCTTCGGGTTCTCGCCGAGCGCGAACTTGATGCCTCCGGAGCGCCGACGAAGAGCAGGTCGTCCGGACCGGCGCCGCGCCGCCACTTCATGATCTGGCTCTGCCCGCCGATCGCGTTGGCCGAGCCGTGCAGCACGTTGCGCGACGGTCGTGCCGCCGGCGAGCTCGCGATAGATCGCGACGTCGAAGGGGTCGAGCACGTCGCGGATCCGCACCTCGGCCGTCACGGTGTGGGTGCACTCGTTGACTGCTGCCGTCGATCGCCGTGTGCGAGTGGGCGTCGATGATGCCCGGGCTGACGTGCTTGCCGTGCGCGTCGATCTCGACGCGCGCCGGCGGGCGCCGCGAGGCTCTTGCCGACGGCCGCGATCTTGCCGCCCGACACGACGAGGTCGGCGTCCTCGGAGCGTGCCCTGCGGGCCCTCCGTCCAGATCGTCGCGTTCCGCACGACGACCGCGGACGGCTGCGCGAGCGGGCCGTCGTCCCGCGCGGGCAGCGGGCGGACGTCCGCGGGGAGAGGCGCGGACTTCTCGGCTGCGGCCGCCGGCTTTCCCGAGGCCGTCGGCAACTCGAAGCGCCGGCCGTCGATCCAGATCTCGGAGACTCGCGTTCCCTCGCCGAAGGGATCGCCGGTTTCGACCGCCAGGTCGGCGATCTTGCCCGCCTCGATCGTGCCGAGGCGCGCGGC
Source organism: uncultured Acidobacteriota bacterium (assembly GCA_963708395.1). Classification (GTDB taxonomy): domain Bacteria; phylum Acidobacteriota; class Thermoanaerobaculia; order UBA5066; family Gp7-AA6; genus DATBFU01. The sequence goes on from CAVPSG010000003.1 coordinate 257,476, forward strand.
GAGCCCGAGCTGGCGCGCCGGGATCGTCGTGACCGCCGCGAGGGCGTCGTCCGCCGAGAGGCCGCGCGCCATCGCCTCGCGCACGCGCTTCGGAAAGTCGTCGGGATCTTCGAGACCGTGGGTCGTCAGCGAGAACGAGAGTCCCGCGTCGCGCATCCACTTCGGGTTCGACGGGCGCGCGGTCGATGCGGCGGAGCTCCGGCAGCGTGACGTCGAGCCACTCATCCTCTGTCTCGAGCCGGCGCGGCTTCGGAAAATCGACGCGCAGGATCAGGTCCGGCTTGAGGGCCGCGACCTGCGGGCTCAGGCGATACTCGTCCCCGGCGCCGACGTACATCGCCTGGAGCTTCATCTCGTGCGCGATTCGCCCGGCGCGCAGGAACGAGAGCACGTCGGTCGCTTCGAAGACGACCGGCTCCTTCCCCGTCGCGGCCGGAAGGAGCGCCGCCGCCGCCGCGTCCCACGCCGGCCGCGGCTGTGCCGGGCTGCGACGCGTACGCCGCCTCGGCGTCCCGCAGCCAGAGGGCATCGAGGAGGCTCTGCCGCACGAGGGCCACCGCCCCCATGCGCGCGCCCGGATAGACCGAACGCCGGAGCGCGGCGCTGAAGTCCGTGATGCGCGCCGGCTCGAGCGAGACGTACTGCCCGAATCTCTCCGCGAGGACGCGCGAGTCCGCGTCGCCGAGGTCGACGACCACGCCGGCGCCGCGCAGGATGCCCGCCGAGGGAACCGCCGCCACCACGGCGAACCCGAGCCGCCGGTAGGTATCGGCGACGCGGTCCTTGATCGAGAGCCCGTCGAGCACCCGCTCGTTCGCGCGGTTGGACGCCGGCGGCCCTCCGCGCGCGCGCGTCGCGGATCCCGAAGAATCCTCCTCTTCGTCCCGCGGCGCCGGCGGCTTCTTGCCCGCGAGGCGGTCGATCGTGACGTAGGGGTCGAGGAACGCGGCGTGGATCGTCTGGCCCTTGAGATCGATCACGCGCGCATCGGCCGGGATCGCGGTCGAGGATGAAGGACCGGCGGCCTCGATGACCCCGCCGCGCACGACGACGATCCCGGAATCGAAAACCTTGCCGGGTGCCGCGATCACGCGCGCGCCCGTCAGCGCGTATGCGAGGCGGTCGCCGCCGCGGATCTCGCCGGGACCGCCCCGCGCGGGCAGGGCGAGGAGCGCCGCGATCGCCGCGCCGTAAGCCGCTGACGTGAACCGGAAGCGACTCGACGAAGTCGTCATGGCCGCGCGAATCTTATCGAAAGAGATATGCTTCGCCTTCCAAAAAAGGCGAAGGAGGAATCTCATGGTTGGTCGGAAGTTCGTAACGGCGGCGCTGGCGATGCTTGCGTGCGCGGGCCTCGCGCTCGCACAGGAGCAGAAGCGGGCGCCGTCTCCCCCGGGAACGGCCTCGACGATGGTCGGCGGAACCTGGAGCGCCCCGGACAAGGACGGCGAGCGAAACTACTCGGGCGGCAAGTGGATCGAGGTGATCTACAGCCGGCCGATGCTGCGCGGCCGGACGGACATCTTCGGAAAGGGCGCCGACTACGGGAAGACGGTCAACGCCGGCGCTCCCGTCTGGCGCGCCGGTGCGAACGCCGCGACGAAGCTGAAGACCGAGGTGCCGATCGAGATCGGCGGGAAGAAGCTGGCCGCCGGGCGAGTACGACCTGTTCGTGGACCTGAAGGAAGGCGCCTGGACGCTCATCGTCTCGACGCAGCCCACGCAGGAGAAGTACGACGCGAACGACAAGACGAAGATCTGGGGCTCTTACGGGTACGACTCGAAGTTCGACGTCGTCCGTGTGCCGATGAAGATGGTCACGCCGCAGGTTTCGGTGGAGCAGTTCACGATCGCCTTCGCCGACATGACCGAATTCCGGCGGGAAGCTCGCGATGGTCTGGGAGAAGACCGCCGGGGTCGTGCCGTTTACGGTGGCGAAGTAGTTCGTCCGACGAGGGACTACGGACGAGGGACTCCGTTCGAGTCCCTAGTCCTTGATCGCGCGTCCGTAGTCCTTAGTCCTTAGTCGTGATCCTGACCTGCCCGAGCTGCGGCAAGAGGAACCGCTCTCCGGCCGAGCGCCTGGCCGACGAGGGCCGCTGCGGCAGCTGCAAGACGCCGATCTCGCCGGTCGGAAAGCCCATCGCCGCGGACCCGGAGCTCTTCCGCGAGATCGCGAGCGGCGCGAAGGTTCCCGTCCTCGTCGACTTCTGGGCGGACTGGTGCGGGCCGTGCAAGGTCGCGGCGCCGGAGGTCGAAGCGACCGCCGCCGAGATGGCGGGCCGCGCGCTCGTCCTCAAGGTGGACACCGACGCACACCCGGAGCTCGCGCAACAGTTCGGCGTCCAGGGCATCCCGAATTTCGTGGTGCTGAAAGGCGGCCTCCTCGCGTTCCAGCACGCGGGCGCCGTCGGACGGCAGCAAATGAAGGCCTGGCTCGAACGCGCCGGCGCGCCGCCGGCGTAGGATCGACGCCTACTCGCCCCGCAGCGCGATCATCGGATCGACTCTCGCGCCAGCACGCGCCGGAACATAGGCCCCGAGAGCGCCGGCGAGGACCAGAAAGCCGGCACCGAGAGCGAGCGTGACGGCGTCCGTGGGGCTCACGCCGAAGAGGAGGCTCGCGAGAAGTTTCGTCGATCCGAGAGCGACCGCGGCTCCGAGGAGCACGCCGGCCGCACCCCATCGAATACTCTGGCCGACGAAGAGCGCGACCACATCCCGCCGTCTCGCGCCGAGCGCGGTCCGGATGCCGATCTCAATGCGGCGCCGGGCGACGAGCGCCGACATGACGGCGTAGGTCCCGGTGCCGGCCAGGGCAAGGCCCAATGCCGCGAACATCTCGAGCAGGACAGCCAGAAATCGCGGGGAGGCGATTTCTCCGGAGAGCACCTCCGTCCAGGGCCGGACTTCGACGAGCTGGTCGGGATCGATCGCCAACACTTCCCGCTGAATCGCCCGTCCGGCCGAGGCAAGGCCCGAGGAGCTGCGAACGACCAGACTCATCGTCGCGACGACCTGCTGCCCATAGGGCAGGTAGATCCCGGGATCGACTCGTGTCTCGGGCCAGCTCGCGACGTCGCCCACGACGCCGACGACCGCCACCGGCTCCCACCGGTGCGCCGGAAAGGGAAACCAGACCTCGAGGCTTTGCCCCACGGCGTCGCCCGAAGGAAAGAAGCGTCGGCTGCACGACTCGGTGACCAGCGCCACCGCCTGCGACCGGGCGTCGTCGAGCTCCGTGAAGGAGCGCCCGCGCAGCAGCGGGATTCCCACGGTCTGGAAATACCCTCCGTCCACGATTTTCTCCATCGCCTCGAATTCTTCTCCCGCCGGGTCGGCGCGTCCGGGAAGGCGAACGGGCCGATGCTCGTAGCCAAACGGAGCGAGCGGACGAAACGACGTGATTCCGGCGGATTCCAAGCCCGGCTGCCCGCGCATCCGCTCGAGCAGTTGCCGGAAGAAGGCTCTGCGCGGCGGCTCGTCCGGATACCTGTATCGCGGAAGCCAGATCTCGCCGACCACGAGATTCTCCCGGGCGAGTCCGAGATCGGCGTGCTGAATGTGCCACAGCGATCGGATCATCAGACCGGCAGCCATGAGCAACGGCAGCGCCAGCGCGACCTCGGAGACGACAAGCAGGCCGGCCACGCTTCGGCGGCGACGCAACGAGCCGGCGGAACTTCGGTTCGCGCGGAGCGCCTCTCCCGGCGAGACCCGGGCACTCCACAGCACCGGAACGAGGCCGAAGACGAGAGACGTCGCGAGGGCAAGAAGGGCGCAGAAGGCGAGAACGCGTCCGTCGAGCGCGACCGTGCGGAGCTGCCAGATGTCGGCCGGCGCCGCGGCGCGAATCAGGCTCATGGCCCCGACGGACAGCGGCAGAGCAGCGGCCGTGCCCGCAACAGCCAGCAGGCCCGCCTCGGCCAGCGAGTGCACTGCCAGATCCGTCGAGCCGGCGCCCAGGGCTTTGCGAATCCCGATCTCACGCTGTCGGCCGTTCGCGCGCGCCAGCAGCAGATTCGCGACGTTCGCGCAGGCGATCAGCAGGACGAAACCCGCCGCGCCGATCAGCCCGATGAGAGGACTCCAGAAGTCTCCGACCAGATAGCGTCTCATCGGAACGAGATGGATCGCGAGGCCCTTGCCTTCGCCCCGAAGCCTCCCCGCCCCGCCGCTCAGCGCGGCCTCCGCCTCCCGGAGCGAGAGCCCGGGCCGGACGCGCGCCACGACGTCGCCAAGGAAATGGTTCGGGTTCGCGAGATCATCTTCCAGGCGGTAGACCCTCCAGAAGTCGCTGTCGTCGACCCGCTCCCAGTCCGGAGGCATGACCCCGACCACTTCACAGAGCTCCTCGTTGAGTCTGAGCGTCTGGCCGATCGCCTTCGGACGACCCCCGAGCCGCCGATGCCACAGCCGGGAACTCACGAGAATTGTCGCCGGAGCGCCCGCGGCCCAGTCTTCGGGCAGTAGCCTCCGACCCACGATGGGCTCGACTCCAACGACCGAAAGGAACTCGGGCGAGACTCGGGTTCCTTGAAGCTCTTCGGGATGACCGCCGACCAGGATCGTCCGTTTGGCGCCGACCGAAACGGCCATGTCGGTGAAGACGTCCTTCCGTTCGCGCAGGGCGGCGTATTCCGCAGGCGACAGAGAGCCCCAGGGCTCGCTCCGCGACAGCCACTCCGAAACGTGAACGAGCTCCCCCGCCTTCCGCAACGGGAGAGGCCGCAGCAGCATGGCGTTGGCGATGCTGAAGATCGCCGTATTGGCGCCGATGCCGAGCGCGAGGGCTCCGATCACGGCGAACGCGAACCCGCGAGCCCTTCGAAGGCTCCGAATCGCCAGCAGGATCTCTCGCCCGACCGTCTTCACCAATCGCTCGTTGCGGCCTGCGAAATGATACGGCCCGCGTCCGCCCGCCGTCGCCTGCCCATGCTAAAAAGGAGCCCGGAGGGAGCGTGAGAGTCCAAGCGATCGTCCTCGCCATTCTCGGCGCGCCCGTCGCCCTCGCCCAGGAGCCGTCTCGCGCGATCGCGTTCTGGCCCAACGAGGTCCCGGCCGCGATCCATGCCGAGATCGACGGCAACGCGACGCTCGAGACGGTCCGCGAGCTCTCGCGCTTCCACCGCGTCCACGGCTCTCCCGGATTCGCCGCCGCGGCGGAGCACATGAAGAAGAAGCTGCTCGCGGCCGGGCTCGCCGACGCGGCCGTCGAGCATTTCCCGGCCGACGGCAAGACGCAGCTACGCGCACTTCGTCAGCTACTACGGCTGGAATCCCGTGTCGGCATCGCTCGAAGAGATCTCGCCGTCGCCCGGCCTCGTCGAATCGTTCCCGGAGCTGCCGGTGGCGCTCGCCGACTACAGTCAGGACGCGGATGTGACCGCCGAGCTCGTGGACGTCGGAGCGGGCACGGCTCCGAAGAGCTACGAGGGCAAGAACGTCGCCGGAAAGATCGTCCTCGCCGACGGCGATCTGCCCTCGGTGATGCGCCTGGCGTGCAAGGAGCGCGGCGCCGCGGGCTTCCTGTCGGATTTCCCGAACCAGACGACGGCGTGGTCGGGCGACGACCGCGACCTCGTGCGCTGGGGACATCTCTCGCCGTACACGCTCGACAACAAGTTCGCGTTCATGCTGTCCAAGCGCCAGGCCGCGCGCTACCGCGAACGCCTGGCAGCGGGCGGGAAAATCGTCCTCCGCGCGCGCGTCGCCGCGAAGATGGTTCCGGCGACTTACGACGTCGTGGTCGCGACGATCCCGGGTTCGGATGCGGCGGCCGGGGAGATCGTCCTGACGGCGCACCTCTGCCACGAGTCGGCCGGCGCCAACGACAACGCGTCCGGCAGCGCGGCGATCTTCGAAGTGGCCCGCGCGCTCCGCGCGGCGATCGCCCGGAAGACCCTGCCGGCGCCGCGCCGAACGATCCGGTTCCTGTGGCTGCCGGAGATCGCCGGCTCGCAGGCGTACCTCGTGCAGCATCCCGACGTCGTGAAGCGCCTCGCCGCCGGCATTCACATGGACATGGTCGGCGGGCTCCTCGCGACGACGAAGGGGACGTTCCACGTCTCGCGCACGGCCGGCTCGCGGCCGCACGCCGCGAGCGAGATCGCCGCCGTCTGGCTCGAGCACGTCGTCGAGGCCTCGCGACAGTACGCCGAGCGGGGCGGCGACCCCTACGCCGGACTCGTCTGGCTGCCCGGCTCGCGCGAACCCCTCCTCGCGGACATGCGCGCGCTCGAGATGGGCAGCGATCACGAGGTCTTCGAGGAGGCGAGCTTCGGCGTACCGATGGTCTACTTCCACGACTGGCCGGACGTCACGATCCACACGAACAAGGACCAGCCCGAAAACCTCGACGCGACGAAGCTCGGCCGCGTGGCCTATCTCGGCGCCGGGATCGCCTGGACGCTCGCGGCGCTGCCCGACGCCGAGGCGCCGCGCCTCCTCCGGATCGCGCGCGCCCGGTGCGAGGCGCGCGTCGCGGCGGCGCAGGCCGACGACTCGCGCGACGGGATGCTCGCGGCGCACGAGGCGATCGAGACGGAGCGCGAGACCCTCCGGTCGGTCGCGACGATGTGGCCGGCGACGTCCTCCGCGGTCGCGCGCGAGGACGAGCGTCTCGAGCAGATGGCGTCCCTCGTTCGGCCGCCGGCGGCCGCGGGCGCGGACGCCCGCGTGCCCGTCCGCAATCCCGAGATCCGCGGTCCGCTCGGCGTCTACTACTTCGACTACGTCGCCGACGCGCTCGGGCGGGCCGCCAGCGGGCCGACCGCCGCCTCCGCTGCGAGCCTCGACACCCGCCTGACGCACCGCCCGGAGGGCGGCGTCCTCTCGTACGAAGCGTTCAACCTCGCGGACGGCGTGCGCACGGTCGCGCAAATCCGCGACGTCCTCGCGGGACGTTACGAGCCCGTGCCCGTCGAGGAGGTCGCCGAGTACTTCGATCTGCTCGCGCGCGCCCGCGCGATCTCCTGGAAGTGAGCGGCTTCGACTTCTCCCCGGCGAGCCTCGACCGCGAATTCCCGGTCCGCCGAAACCTGCTCTATTTCAACCATGCGGCGGTGGCGCCGCTGCCAAAGCGCGTCGCGGACGCCGCCGCGGCGCACCTCGCGGACGTGCGCGACCACGGCGCCGCCGGCTGGCGCGACTGGTACCGGCTGATCGACGACGCCCGCGAGAAGGCGGCGCGCCTTCTCGGAGCGTCGGGCGACGAGATCGCGTTCCTTCCGAACACGAGCTGGGGACTGAATCTCGCCGCGCAGAATTTCCCCTGGAAGCCCGGCGACAACGTCGTCACCGACGACATGGAGTTCCCGTCCAACGCGTACCCCTGGCTGGCGCTCGAAGCGCGCGGCATCGAGTGCCGACTCGCGAAGAACCGAGAGGGCCGCGTCACCCTGTCCGATCTCGAGGAGCAAGTCGACGCGCGGACGCGCGTCCTCGCCGTCTCCTGGGTCGCCTTCCACAACGGTTACGTCTATCCGCTCGCAGAGATCGGCGCTTTCTGCCGCGCGCGCGGCATCCTTTTCGTCGTCGACGGGATTCAGGGCCTGGGACAGCTGCCGATCGACGTGCGCCGCGCGGGCGTGGACGTCCTCGCGGCCGACGCCCACAAGTGGCTCTACGGCCTCGAAGGCGGCGCGATTTTCTACGTGGCCGAGAGCGCGCGCGAGAAGGTGCCGGCCGCCGCCGCCGGCTGGTGGAACGTTCGGACCGGCGCGCGCTACCTCGACTACCGGCTCGAGCGCTGGTCCGGCGCGCGGCGCTATGAGCCGGGGACGCTGCCGACGGGCAACCTCGCGGGCTTGTCGGCGGCGCTCGACCTGCTGCAGGAGATGGGGATCGAGACGGTGCGCGAGAGAAATCTCGCGTCGGCGGCCGCGCTGCGCGACGGACTCGTGTCGCGCGGATGGACGAGCGCGACGCCGGACCCGCTCGCCTCCGGAATCTACGCCGCCGCGCCGCCCTCCGGCGACGCCCGCGCGATGGCAAAGGCGCTCGAGGAACGCGGAATCATCGTCTCGCCGCGCGAGGGGGCCGTGCGCTTCTCGCCGCACGCGGGCAACGACGTCTCGGAGGTCGCGCGGGCCCTGGCGATCATCGACGAGATCTCCAGCGGCCGCCCTCTGCGCTCTTCTCCCTAGACGAGAAGAGGGACGACTCTCGTCTTGCTTCCTCGTGACGAGCTGCTACGCTTCTCGTCGGAGGGGGGCGAACGAGAGTGGGCGACACGACCATCCTGTCGGGACGGCCGGAACGCCGCAAGTCGCGGCCGCCGCTCCCGTCGGACGGACGTCTCCCGATCCCCCCGCCGCTGACCAAGGACCTGCCGCGCCGTTTCGGCGACTATCTCGTCACCTCGGAGCTCTCCCGCGACGCTCTCGGCCGCGTCTTTCGCGCGATCGACGTATCGGGCTCGGGCGAATTCGTCCGCCTCCGCATCTTCGACACGCGCCACGTGGACGCGCCCATGCTCATCGACGCGATCGGCGTCGCCGAGCAGATGCGCCCGCTCCTCTCGGCCCCGTTCACGGCGCGCGGCGAGCGGGCCGGCGCGGTGGACCGTCTGCCGTACCTGGCGTGGAAGGAGACGCACGGCTGGACCCTCGACGTGCTCTCGAGCGGTTTCCGCTCGTTCGGCTCGCGCCTGGCGGTCGAGCACGCCCTCCTCATCGCGGACCGCATCGCCGCCGCGCTCGACGCCGCGCACCGCAAGACCTTCGAGGGCCGCCCCGTCGCCCACGGGCTCGTCTGGCCGGGATTCGTGTCGATCGGCGCCGACGCGGACATCTTCATCGCGGGATTCGGCCTCGCGGCCGGCATTTTCCCGACGCTCGAGGAGCCGGCGCTCACCGCGGGGATCGCGCCCTACGTCGCTCCGGAGGAACGTCTTCGCCCCCGAGTCGCCCCGCTCTCGGACATCTATTCGGTCGGCGCCATCCTGCTCGAGCTCCTGACCGGCCGGCTTCCGACGCTCGAGCCCGAAGCCGTCGCCGTCCGGAAGGGAGACGGCCTCCCCGAGGATGTCGTGCAGCTCCTGCGGGGCGCACTTTCCAAGCCGTCGCTCCGTTTCTCGTCGATGGGCGCCTTCCGGCGCGAGCTCGGGCGCGTCATCGTCGCGGGCCGGTACTCTCCCTCGAGCTTCGCGCTGTCGCAGCTTTTGGCCGAGCGTCTCGGACCGCAGAGCATCCAGCACGCCGAGGCCGCCGCGCTCGCCGAGAGAGAACGCCGGCGGACGACGCCGACGCGGCCCCGCGCGATGGCGCCGGCGACGGTCGTCGATCACGACTCCGAGGTCGACTCGGTGCTCCGCAGCTTCTGGAGCCGGGCGGAAACGACGTAGATCTCGGCGGCCTCTGCTAGGCTTCCCGGAATGCGGAAACGTCCGTCTCATTCCGCGGCGGCGGCCGCGATCCTCGCTCTCCTCGTGGAAGGGGCTCCCGCCCAGACCGCCCAGGAGAAGCCATTCGTCGAGCGCGTCGAGGTCAACGTCCGGACGATCCTCGTCCGGATCACGGACCGCGACGGCAAGCCGCCTTCGCCCGCGCCGGGCGCCGAAGACCTCCAGATTCTCGAGGACGGCAAACCGATGCGCGTCCTCGGCGTCGATCCGGCGAGGCCCGCGGCGGCGCCCGCCGTCCCCGCCGCGCCGGAGCCCCTGCCGAAGACCCCGCTGCCTTCGCCCGCGCTCGGCGCGCCGCGCTCGAACGGCATCCCGCAGCACCTCTACATCGACGCGACGATGCTCGATCCCGGCTCGGTCGGCCGCGCCGCCGGGACCTTCGAGAAGAGCCTCGACGCCGTGCTGGCGAACGGGCCGCTCGAGATCGTCGTCGCCGATCCCGTTCCACACCAGTTCCTCGAGGCGAGCCGCGATCCCCAGGTAGTCCGCCGCGGCCTTCAGGATCTGCGCCGCGCCGTGGCGGGCAAGAGCGACCTCCGGATCGTGCGCCGGCAGGCGGTGGACCACATGCGCAACGACCCCTGCCCGAACTTCGAGATGACGGTCCGGAGCGCGGCGGAGCAGGAGCTCCGGATCATTCAGGACTCCCTCGAGCGGCTCGTGCGCTGGGCCGTCTCGCTCGGCGGCCAGCATCCGGACGTCGTGTACTTCGCCTCGGACGGGTATGACATCGACGTCACGCAGACGTACATTCAGATCATCCGAGAAACGGACACGCGTCCCAAGCCGGTGCTCTGCATCGAGCCCAAGAGCGCGACCCAGCTGCAGCAGGAGTTGCCGGTGGAGTTCGGCCCGAAAGGGGGCGAGCTGACGGAGCTCGCCGCGAAGTCGCTCTCTTCTCTCGGCGTTCAGGCCGTCCCGATCTCGCTGGGCGGAAACCTGATGGATGTCTCCAACGATGCGTCAGCGTCCTCCCACGACGGCTTCCAGGCGAGCCTCGGAACGATCCCCATGTTTGCGAACCCGGTCTCGCCGCTGCGCGTGATCGCCCAGACGACAGGAGGTGAAGTCGTCACCTCGGCGGGTCAGCTGCCGTCGGCCCTCAACGCCTATGACAGCGCTTACGTCGTGTCCTTCCGCTCCGAGCATCCCTCCGACGGAAAGATCCACAGCCTGAAGGTCACGAGCCTCCGAGAGGGCCTAACGATCCGCAGTCCGGGCTACATGACCGAGGGAACTCCGGACTCGGTCGCCGCGGGCATGACCGTCCGCGCCCTGAACGAGCCGCCGTCGCAGGGCGGATTTCCGATCAAGCTGGCGATCGACGGCGTCGCGAAGAACGGCAAGCAGCTCACCGGCGTGCTGCACGTGGACGCGGATCTCGCCGCGCTCGCCTCCACGCTCGATCTCCTGAACGGCGGGCGCATGCGGGTCACGATGGCCGTGGACGTCGTCGGCGCGCGGGAGCCGTTCACGACGACGCAGGAGTTCGACGTCGCGCCGCACCAGTCCGGCTGGGGCGCCGACATCCCGATCACCTGGCCGGCCAAGGGGCGGAAGGTCGCGGTGACCGTCGAGGAGCTCAAGACCGGCACGCGCGCCACCGGAGCGGCGGACCTACCGAAGGAGTGAAGAAAGAGCATCGCGGCCAGTGGCGCCGGCTGGCGACGGAAGGCGCGAACCCGCGCTCACGCGCGCTCGATCGCCTCGGACCGGACGGCATCGTCGCGCTCATGCAATCGGAGGATCGGCGCGTCCTCGCGGCTCTCCGCAGCGCGCGACCCGCGATCGCGACGGGGGCTCGCTGGTTTCGCGACACGTACGTCTCGGGCGGCGTCTGCCTGCTCTTCGGCGCCGGCACGTCGGGCCGCCTCGCCGTTCTCGAAGCGGCCGAGCTGCCGCCCACGTTCGGCACGAGCCCCCGGCGCGTGCGCGCCGTCGTCGCGGGAGGACGAACGGCCGTGTTCCGGGCGCGCGAGGGCGCGGAAGACCGGCGCGGCGAGGGAGCGCGCGGCGCATCGGCCGTCGGGCCGGGCGACCTGGTGCTCGGGATCTCCGCGAGCTCCGTCACACCCTTCGTCGAGGGTGCGCTCGTTCGGGCGCGGCGGCGGGGCGCGCGGACGGTCCTGCTCACGGCGAGCCGCCGGCCCGGACTCTCGCGCCTGGCGGACCTCACGATCGTGCTCGACGTCGGACCCGAGGTCGTCGCGGGCTCGACGCGGCTGAAGGCCGGCACCGCGACGAAGCTCGCTCTGAACCAGATCACGACGTCGGCGCTCGCCTCGGCGGGAAAGGTGTTCGGCCCCTGGATGGTGGACCTGCGCGCGGGATCGGCGAAGCTGCGCGACCGCGCGCGTCGCATCGTCGCGGCGGCCGCCGGAGTTTCTCCGAAGGCGGCGCGGGCGCTCCTCGCGCGTGCCGGCGGCGACGTCAAGGCCGCGATCGTCGCCGGACGGACCGGCGAGAGTCCGCTCGCCGCCGGCCGCCGGCTGAGGGCGGCGGCCGGGGATCTGCGGCGGGCGCTCGCCGCGCCGCGGCGACCGCGCTGAACGTCAGACCGCCGAGAACGGCACGAGCTGGACGCCCAGCCGCGCGAGGAGCCCGGGTAGCTCCGGCGCGCGCAGGATCTCGACCTCCCGCCCGCGGTCGGCGGCGTAGGTGCTGTCGCGGAGGAGCGCTTCATCGGGGAAGCCCGGATGGCACATGAGCTCGGAGGTTCCCTCCGGCAGGGCCTCGAGGATCGCGCGGAGGTTCTCGATCGTCGCGCCGGCGCCGAAGAAGCCGTCCAGGAACGCATCGGGCGTCCGCAGGCCCGCGCGCCGCAGGCGCTCGTGCGCCTCGGGGCTCGACGCGCGCACGGGGAGGCCGCGCCGACGCGCCGCCTCGGCGAACGCGGGCTCGACGTCCGGGTGGAGCGCGGCGTGATGATGCGAATCGAGATGCGACGGCGGCGCCCCCGCCATCCGCTCGAAGAGCACGATCTGCGCCTCGATCTCGCGGAGAATCTCTTCGCTCCCGATTCGCGGCGGGAGAGCCTCCGCGTTTCGCGCGAAGCGGCCGCCGGGCGCGAGCGTGGCGACGGTCTCGGGCGGCGAGGCCGGCCGCCCGCCGCCGGTCAGGACGACGTGGAGCCCGAGGTCGAGCGCCGGCGACTCGGCGCGCGCCCTCCGGATTCCATCCGCCGCGGCCGGCTCGAGGACCATCGCGGTGGCCGACGTCACGATCCCCTCACGATGCGCGGCGAGCGTTCCGTCGCAGATGCCGGCGGTCCGTCCATAGTCGTCGGCGTTGACGACGAGTCGCTTCACGGCGCGGCCGCCCGAAGCGCCTCGCGCGCGAGCTCGACGGCGCCGGCCGCGGGCTCCTTTTCGAGCGGCCGCACCGTGGCATCCGGAGCCGCGAGGCGGCGGGCGACGTCGGCCTCGAGCGCCGGCAGCGCTCGGAAGGTGCCGCCGGACAGAACGACGTCGTACGGCGCCCCTGCGAGGCCGAGGCGCCGGATCACCGTCTCCGCCGCGAGCACGAGCTCGGATGCGGCGTCGGCGAGAATCCTCGCCGCGACGGCGTCGCCCGAGCGCGCCGCCTCCGCGACGGGCACGGCGAAGAACGCGATGCGATGCCTCGGAAAGTCACCGCCGTAGATCTCGTGCACGATGTCCTCGGGATCCGCGATCGCAAAATGCGCGAGGAGCGCCGCCTCGAGCGCCGTCGCCGGCCCGCGGCCGTCGCGCCCGCGCAGAACCTGCCGGATCGCGCGTTCGCCGATCCAAAAGCCGGAACCCTCGTCACCCACGTGCCACCCGAAGCCGCCGGCGCGCGCGATCTCGCCGCCGGCGTTCTGTCCCCACGCGATCGATCCCGTGCCGCACACGAGCGCGAGCCCGATGCGCCGGGCCGATCCCGCGACGAACGCGATGTGCGCGTCGTTCGTCACGACGACGCGGTCCCGGAACCCGATGCGCCGGAGGATCTCCCTTAGCACCGCCGCGTCGCCCGGGCGGCCCGCGCCGGCGATGCCGACCGCGACGGCGTCCGGCAGTACGCCGGCGGCGGCGGACGTCTCGTCGGCCACGGCGTGCAGGACCTTCTCGACCGCGAGCTCGCCGTGCGTGCGGAGGTTCGCGCCGCCGCCCGAAGCCTCCGCGACGATCCGGCCGTCCTCCGCCGCGAGGAGCGCCCGCGTCTTCGTGCCGCCTGCGTCGATGCCGAGGACGTGCCGCATCGCGCGCTTCAGGTCTCCCCGAGCCGGCGGCGAAGGAACGGAACGAGGACGAGACCGGGAATCGCGAGCAGGAACGTGTAGGCGAAGAACGGCGCATAGCCGAAGCGGCTTGCCGCGAAGCCGCTCGCGGCGCCGGCGACGTGGCGTGAAAGGGAGAACAGGGCCGAGATGAGCGCGTATTGCGTCGCCGCGTGCTCCTTGTCGCAGAGCCGCATCATGAATGTCAGGAAGCAGGCCGTCCCGAGGCCCTGACCGAACGATTCGAGGACCGACGCCGCGTAGATCGCCGTCCGGCCCGCGGAGAGCGCCGCGCAGACCGCATATCCGAGGTTCGGCAGGACCTGCGCGATGCCGAGGACGAAGAGCGCCCGCAACAGTCCCCAGCGGGTCGTCAGGAATCCCCCGAGGAGCGCGCCGAGGATCGTGAAGAGGATGCCGAGCGTGGTCGAAACGAGACCGATCTCCTTGAGCGTCAGGCCGCGGTCCACCCAGAACGGCTTGATCATGGGCGTGATGGCCTGATCGCCGAGCTTGTAGAGGAGGAGGAACGCCACTGCCGCCGCGGCGCCGGGCTTCGCGAGCCAGTCGGCGAGCGGCTTGAAGAAGCGCCGGCGCTCCTCGCTCCGAAGCTCCGCTTCGGGAGCGCGGAGGATGACGGGCGCGAGCAGCGCCAGCAGCGCTCCCGAGGCGAACCACATCCTCGGCCAGCCGAGAATCCCGGCGCCGATCACGATCCCTCCCCCGCTCGCGATCATCGCGACGCGATAGGCCGCGACGCGGATGCCGTTGGCCGCGCCGACCTCCTCCTTCGGCAGGATCGCGATCGTATGCGCGTCGATCGCGATGTCCTGAGTGGCCGACGCCACCGTGAAGAGGAGGAGCACGCCCCAGAAGACCGTCGAGGGATGCGACGCGTCGAAGAGCGGATGGAGGGCGAGGAGCGCCGCCATCACCAGGAGGCACACGGCGATCCAGGTCCGCCGGTCTCCGTACCGGTCCACGAGCGGCGCCCACAGCGGCTTGAGCGTCCAGGGCATCCCGAGGAGCGCCATGAGGCCGATCTCCTTCAGGGAGACGCCGTGCGAGCGGAAGTAGACGCTCCAGACCTCGAGGAAGACGCCGTACGGGAAGCCTTCGGCGAAGTACAGAATGGCGACCCACCACATCCGCCGGTGGAATCCCGGAGATCGGACCGGCGCGGCGATCGGCGGGGCGGACTCCTCGGCCAAGCGCTCGTAGTTTCGCCGACGAGGGACGGGTTGTCATCTAGAATCCGCGCCCGGAGGCCGAATGAAACGCACCGTCTTCGCGAGCCTGATGATGTCCTTCGCGTCGCTTCTCGCGGCGCAGACCGCCGCCTCGAATCCGGCCCTTGCGCCTCTCGACGCGCTCTATCCCGACCTCGAGAAGTTCTACGTCGATCTCCACCAGAACCCGGAGCTCTCGTACCACGAGGAGAAGACCGCGGCGAAGCTCGCCGAACGCCTGCGCGCGCTCGGCTACGAGGTCACGACGGGCGTCGGGAGGACCGGCGTCGTCGGCTGTGATGAAGAACGGCGCCGGCCCGACCGTCCTCGTGCGCGCGGACATGGACGCGCTGCCGGTCGAGGAGAAGACCGGCCTCGCCGTACGCGAGCCAGGTCACGACGAAGAACGACGCCGGCGAGACGGTCCACGTGATGCACGCCTGCGGGCACGACGTCCACATGACCTCACTGCGTCGGCGCGGCGACGCTGCTCGCCAAGGCGAAGCCGCGCTGGCGCGGCACGCTCGTGCTGATCGGCCAGCCGGCCGAGGAAGGCGGCGCCGGCGCCCAGGCGATGATCAAGGACGGTCTGCTTCACGCGGTTTCCGAAGCCCGACGTCGCGATCGCTCTCCACGACAGCGCGTCGCTCCCCGCGGGACAGATCGGCGTCGCTCTCGGGCTTCGCGCTCGCCAACTCCGACTCCGTCGACATCACGATCTACGGCCGCGGGCGGCCACGGCGCGGCGCCGCAGATCGACCGTCGATCCGATCGTCATCGCCGCGCGCACCGTCCTCGCGCTGCAGACGATCGTCGTCGCGCGAGAACGATCCGCAGGATCCGGCCGTCGTCACCGTCGGCTCGATCCACGGCGGCACGAAGCACAACATCATCCCGGACGAGGTGAAGCTCCAGCTCACGATCCGGTCCTACAGCGACAAGACCCGGCGCCATCTCCACGAGGCGATCGCGCGCATCGCGAAGGCCGAGGCCGCGGCGGCCGGCGCCCCGAAGGAGCCGCTCGTCAAGATCGAGGACGGCTACAACGCGACCTACAACGACCCGGCACTGGCGCGCCGGCTGATCGCGACGTTCACCGCCGCCTTCGGCAAGGACCGCGTCGTCGAGCCGCGACCCATCATGGGCGCCGAGGACTTCGGCGACATCGGCAAGGCCGCCGGCGTCCCTTCCGTCATCTTCTGGCTGGGCGCCGTCGAGCAGGCGAAGTGGGACGCCGCGCAGGGGGACGTGACGAAGCTGCCGTCGCTCCACTCGTCGCTCTGGGCGCCCGACAAGGAGCCGACCCTGAAAACGGGAGCGGCGGCGCTCACGGTCGCGACGCTCGATCTTCTGGGGAGCCCGAAGTAGGGGCGGCGCGCGCCGCCGCCGGCACCGATCCTGCACGACTTCCTCGCGTGGGGAACCTGCTCGACCACCAGCTTTTTCGCATCGGCCAGACCTCCGTCACCGTGGCGAGCCTGGGGGCTGCGCTCATCCTCCTCGTGGCCTCGTGGATCCTTTCGCGCCTGACGCATCGCCTCGTGGTCCACCGACTCCTGGCCCGCTCGCGCCTGTCGCTCGGGCTCCGGCACGCGATCGGCCGCGTCGCCGCCTACGTCGTCTTCTTCCTCGGAGCGGTCGTCGGGCTTCAGACGATCGGCATCAACGCCGGCACGCTGGCCGCCTTCGGAGCCGCCATCGGGGTCGGGATCGGCTTCGGTCTGCAGGACATCGTCAAGAACTTCGTCTCCGGCCTGATCCTGCTCCTCGAGCGCACCGTGCAGGTCGGCGACCGGATCGAGGTGGACGGCAAGGCCGGCGACGTCGCGGAGATCCGGGGACGGGCGACGGTCGTCCGAACGAACGACGACGTCTATCTCATCGTGCCGAACTCGCGCCTGATCGCGGAAACCGTGGTGAACCACAGCTTCCGGCGGGAACGCGAACGCTGCCGGATCGCGGTCGGCGTGGCCTACGGCTCCGAGCCGCGCCGGGTCGAGAAGGCCCTGCTCGCCGCCGCCGTCGGGGTCGAGGGCATCCTGGAGGATCCGCCTCCGGCCGTCCGGTTTCGGGCCTTCGGCGACTCCACCCTCGAGTTCGAGCTGCTCTGCTGGATGGATCACGTCCTTCACCGGCCGGGGGCCATCCGCAGCCGCCTGCACCACCGGATCTACGAAGAACTGGAGGCGCGAAACATCGAGATCCCGTTCCCGCAGCGCGTGGTTCATCTGAAGGGCGCCGGCACGGAAGGCGCCGCCGCCTTCGCCGACGGGAACTCTTGAAGTCGAGAAACGCGACGCGGCGATTCCGGAGTAGCATTCCCGGCTGATGGCGAGTCCCAGGCCGCGCCGGCCGGAAAACGGCGCGACACGCACGCGCGCGCGACCCGATGGGCAGCGGTTCACGGACGCCGCCGCGCTCTACGGAATCCCGAACTGGGGAAAGGGTTTCTTCGCCGTATCCGACGACGGCGATCTGCTCGTGCGCCCGACGCGCGAGGCGTCGCGCGGCGTGGTCCTTCGGGAGATCGTCGAGGAGATGCGGCGGCGCGGCTTCACGACGCCGCTCGTCATTCGGTTCCCGCAGATTCTCTCGGCGGCGGTCGCCAACCTGAACGAGGCCTTCCGACGAGCCATCGCGGAATACGGATATCCCTCCGTCTTCCGCGGCGTCTTCCCGATCAAGGTCAATCAGAAGCGCGTGGTCGTGGAGCACGTCATCGAGGCGGGCCGGCCTTACGGCTACGGCCTCGAGGCCGGGTCGAAACCGGAGCTTCTCGCCGCGATCGCCGCCGACCTCTCTCCCGACAGTCTCATCACCTGCAACGGATACAAGGACGAAACGTTCATCCGCATGGCCCTGAATGCCCTGCGGATGCAGAAGAAAGTCGTCCTGATCCTGGAGAAGGTCTCCGAGCTCGAGCACATCCTCGACGTGGCGCGCGCGCGGGGCGTCCGTCCGATGCTCGGTATGCGGGCGAAGCTCTACGCGCGCGGGTCGGGCAAGTGGGCCAAGTCGGGCGGCGAAGCCGCGAAGTTCGGACTCACGACGCCCGAGATGCTCGAGGCGGTGAAGATCCTGAAATCGCGCCGGATGCTCGACTGCATGGCCATGCTGCACTTCCACATCGGCTCGCAGATCACCGACATCCGCAAGATCAAGGAGGCGATCCGCGAGGCCGGTCGCGTCTACGCGAAGCTGCGCGCGCTGGGCGTTCCCATCCAATACCTGAACCTCGGCGGCGGCCTCGGCGTGGACTACGACGGCTCGAAGACCGCCTTCGATTCCTCGATGAACTACTCGGTCCAGGAGTACGCCAACGACGTCGTCTATACGATCCTCCAGATCTGCGAGGAAGAGAAGGTGCCGCCGCCGATCCTCGTGACCGAGTCGGGCCGCGCCGTCACGGCGTATCACTCCGTCTTCATCACGAACGTGCTCGACGTCGCCGATCGCATCGAAAAGGGAGTGAAGGTGCGCGTCTCGCCGGCCGACGCGAACGTCATTCAGGAGCTCGCCTCGGTCCTCGACACGGTCAACGCGAAAACGCTGCGCGAGAGCTATCACGACGCGCTCCAGTACAAGGAGGAGCTCTTCACCCTCTTCAACCTGGGCCACCTGTCTCTCGAGGACCGGTCGAAGGGCGAGATGCTCTTCTGGCAGATCTGCGAAAAGATCCATCGCGACCTCAAGACGCTCAAGGAGATCCCGGAAGAGTTCGAGGACATGGAGACGATGCTCGCGGACAAGTACGTCCTGAACTTCTCCGTCTTCCAGTCGCTGCCCGACATCTGGGCGATCGACCAGCTCTTCCCGATCCTGCCCATTCACCGCCTGAACGAGCGGCCGGCGGAGTTCGGCACGATCGCCGACATCACGTGCGATTCCGACGGCAAGATCGAGAAGTTCATCGATCTGAGGGACATCAAGGAGACGCTCCCCCTCCACACGGTGCGCCCCGGTTCGCCGTACTACATCGGCGTGTGCCTCATGGGCGCCTACCAGGACGTCCTCGGTGACCTGCACAACCTCTTCGGCGAGGCGCACGAGGCGATCGTCACTGTGGACGAGCAGGGGAAGGCGAAGATCGAAGACGTTCTGCCCGGCGAGTCGTGCGAGCGCGTGCTCTCGTACATGAACTACAGCGAGGAGGAGCTCCTCGATTCGATCCGCCGCCAGTTGCGGCGCGTCTCCCGCCGTCCCGTCAAGAAGGACGAGAGCGAGGCGATTGCCCGAGACTTCGAGGACGTCTTCCCGAAGTACACCTACCTCGAAAGGTAGGCGGCCGGTGCGGCAACTCGTCTCGAGCGGCGCTCCCTGGGAGCCGATCGTCGGTTATTCGCGGGCGGTGCGCGTCGGGAACCACGTGCACGTCTCGGGCACGACGGCCACCGGGCCGAAGGGCAATGTCCTCGGGCTCGGCGACCCGTACGCGCAGGCCGTGCAGACGCTCAAGAACATCGAGACCGCGCTCGAGAAGGCCGGAGCGAAGCTCTCCGACGTCGTGCGCACGCGAATCTACGTCGTCGACATCGCCGACTGGGAGAAGATCGGCAAGGCGCACGGCGAGTTCTTCGGCGCGATCCGGCCCGCGACGTCGATGGTCGAAGTGTCGCGGCTGATCTCGCCCGAGATGCTCGTCGAGATCGAGGCCGAGGCCATCATCGAGGCGTGACTCCTCCGTAGAGCCGATACGCGGCCGCGCGCCGGCGGAACGCCTCGAGATCGTTCTTCCAGGAGGCCACGATGCGCTCTGCGGGCTCTCCGGCCTCGAAGAGCGCGAATGCCTTCCGGTTGGCGAGAAGGACGTCGAGCTTCGAACGGTCCCACGTGCCGGCGTACAGGTCGCGCAGGGCCACGGCGATCTCGAGGCCGAGCCGGACGGGGCGCAGTCGCTCGCGATCGGTCACCGTGAACCGGACGCCGCCGCAGCGCTCGCCGGCGAACGCCGCGGATGCCGGGACGAAGTGGACCGGCGTGAATCGGACGCCCGGCAGATTCCGTGATGCGAGCACGCGCGCGAGGCGCGCGCCGTCGAGCCAAGGCGCGCCGACGATCTCGAACGGCGTCTCGGTGCCGCGCCCGACGGAGAGGTTCGTCGTCTCGAGAAGCGCGATCCCGGGATACAGCGTCGCCGACGCGAGCGAGCGGAGGTTCGGCGATGGCGCGATCCACTCGAGCCCCGTCTCGTCGTACCAGAGGCTGCGGTCCCAGCCGCGCATCGGGACGATCGTCAGATCCGCGTGGAGCCCGCGCTCGGCGTCGAAGAGCCGGGCGAGCTCGCCGACGGTCATTCCCGTTCGGACCGGGATCGCATGGTAGGCGGTAAACGAGAGCCGGTCGGCGTCCGCGAGAGGTCCCTCCGACTCCACGCCGCCGATGGGGTTCGGCCGGTCCAGCACGACGACCGGGCGGCCGGCGCGCGCCGCTTCCTCGAGGAGGTAGCCGAGCGTCGTGAGGTACGTGTAGAAGCGGGCACCCGCGTCCTGCACGTCGAAGACGACCACGTCGAGGCCGTCGAAGTCCTCGGGACGCGGCCGGCGCCGTTCGCCGTAGAGGGAAACCACGGGCAGGCCCGTCTCGGGATCGGTCGTGTCGCCGACCTCGGCGTCCGCCGCCGCCGCGAGCCCGTGCTCGGGCGAGAAGAGACGCACCAGCGTCACACCGGCCTTCTTCGCCTCCGGCGACACCAGGACCTCGGCCGTCGAGCGGCCGTCTCGCGCGCGACCGCTGGCGTTCGTGACGAGGCCGACGCGCTTTCCGGAAAGCGGCGCGAAGCCCTCGGCCGCGAGCACGTCGATCCCTGCCAGGACCTCGCGCGGCCGCGGCACCCGTTCTTCGAGCCGCCGCGCCGCCCCGCGCGTGTCGGTCTCGAGCGCCGCCGCCGTCACGGAGGCGACGACGCCGCGGAGCCTGCCGACATCGCCCTTGCCGTCCGGGTGAACGCGATTCGAGAGGAAAACCACGAACGTGTTCGAGGACGGATCGATCCAGAGCGACGTGCCGGTGAAGCCGGTGTGCCCGAACGATCCCGGGGGGAAGAGGTCGCCGCGGTTCTTCGAGTATGCCGTATCGATGTCGAACCCGAGCGCTCGGACGTCGCCGTCACCGAAATATCGCGGGCGCGTCAGGGCATCGACGCCGAGCGGCGAGAGGACGCGGACTTTCCCGAGCTTCCCGCCGGCGAGGATCATCCGGCAGAACCGCGCGAGATCGTCGGCGGTCGAGAAGACCCCGGCGTGCCCCGCGACGCCACCCAATGCGAAGGCGCGCGGATCGTGGACCTCCCCACGCATCCAGCGGTCGTCGCGCCGCTCGGTCGGCGCGATGCGCGCGGCGGGAAGGCCGTTCGCGAGCGGCAGGAACGCCGTCTCGCGCATGCGGAGCGGCTGGAAGATTCGATCGCGGGCGAACGCGTCGAGCGTCTGCCCCGAGACGCGGCGCACGAGCTCGCCCAGCACTTCGTAGCCGACGTCGGAATACACGAAGGCGGTCCCCGGCGGCCGCGCGAGCGGCTGGCGGAACTTGCGCGCGAAGATCTCCTCGGGGCTTCCGGTGTAGAGCTCGATCGGATCGTCCGGCGGGAAGCCCGCGCGGTGCAGGAGCAGCTCCTCGACCGTCACCTTCGCGCGATCGCCGCCGTCGGGCGCGAAGTCCGGCAGGTACCGGACGATCGGGTCGGCGAGGCGCAGCCGCCCCTCCTCGACGAGGATCAGCACGGCGGGCGCCGTCGCGACGACCTTCGTCAGCGAGGCGACGTCGAAGATCGTGTCGGCCGTCATCGGCTCGCGCTCCGGCGCGACGGCACGCGCGCCCCAGGCCCGGCGCAGAACGACCCGGTCGTCGCGGCCGACGAGCACGACGGCCCCCGGCAAATTTCCCTGCGCGATCGCCTCCTGGACCGCGGCGTCGATGCGCGCGAGGCGAGCGGCCGAGAAGCCGGAATCCGCCGGGCGCGCGAGCGCCGCCGCGAGGAGCAGCGCTCCGGTCAACTCGCCTTCCCCGCCGTCTTCGAGATCCCCGATCCGCGCGCCGCGATGCCGGGGATCGAGACCGGGAGCCGTCCGCCGATCGCCGCCTCGCCGAAAAGCGCGCGCGCGGCGGCGACCTGGCCGTCGGCCTGGCTCCCGTATGCCGCGAGCATCGTGCGGACGCCCGGCAGCTCGGCGAACGCGTACGGCGAGCCGAAGGACACGGCCACGACGCGCGTGCCCGACTCGGCGAGCTTTTCGACGGCGTCGCGAGCGATCGCGGGCGTCGCGATCGAACCGCGCCCGCTCTGGACGCGCACAAAGAGACACACGAGGACGGCGTCGGCGCCGCGGGTCGCCTCGATGATCGGCGCGACGTCCGCCGTGACGGAGCGGCTGTCGAGCGCGAACGCCCGCGTCGGCTCGCCGGAACGGGATCGGAGCTCGCGCGCGAAGTCGCCGCCGATCCGCTCCGGGCCGACCGTCACGTTGACCTGGACGAACCGTGCGCCGGTTCGGAGCGGCAGAACGCCCGGCTCTTCTCGCACGAGCGTCAGGGAGCGCCGCGCGATCTCCTCGGCGAGCACCCGGTGCTCCGGCCGGTCCACGACGCGGAAGATCTCCGCCGGGCTCGTCCGCGGGACGCCTGCGAAGCGCTTGGCCTCGAGGATCCGTCGGACCGAGGCATCGAGCCGCTCCCGGGAGATGCGTCCCGAGGCGACCGCCTGGCGCACCGCGGCGATCGCGCGGTCGACGTCGGGCGACTTGGGGACCTGATCGGCGCCGGCCAGGATCGCACGAACGGCGGCTTCCCCCGGATCGTAGTGATCGACGAGCGCTCCCATGTCCATCGCGTCGGTGACGACGAGCCCGGAGAAGCCGAGGCGGTCGCGCAGGAGGCCGGTCGTGATCGCCGGCGAGAGCGAGGCCGGAACCGTGGCGTCGCGGGCCACGTCGCCGGCGTCCTGCGTGTAGGGGTTCTCGCGAGCGCCTTCCGGCCGCGCGGGCGCGGGCGACGGATCGAGGGCGGGCGCCGCGAGATGCGCCGTCATGATCGCGCGCACGCCCGCGGCGATCGCCGCCCGGAAAGGCGGGAGGTCCTGGCGCTCGATGCCGTCGGACGTCGCGGAAAGGACCGGGAGCGAGCGATGCGAATCGGTGTGCGTGTTCCCGTGACCCGGAAAATGCTTGGCCGTCGCGACGACGCCCGCCGCCTGGACTCCTCGGACGAAGGCCGCGACGAACCGGGCGACCTCCTCCGGATCCTCGCCGTAGCTGCGCACGTTGATGCTGGGGTTCTCGGGATCGCTGTTGACGTCGGCGACCGGCGCGTAGACCTGGTTGACGCCGACGGCCCTCGCCTCCTCCGCGACGATCCGGCCCTCGCGCTCGGCGAGCGACGGGTCGCCGGTCGCCGCGACGGCCATCGGCCACGGCCAGTCCGTCGTGTCGGGAAATCGCATGCCGAGTCCGGTCTCGAGGTCCGCCGCGACGAGAAGCGGCACGCGTGCCGCCGACTGGAGGCGAGCGTTCAGCCAGGCCGTCTCGTAGACGTTCTCCGTCTGGTACCAGAGAATTCCCCCGACCCGGTTCTCGCGCACCTGTCGGAGGAGCTCCCGGTAGTCCGCGGATTGTTCGTTCATGAAGACGCCTCGCGCCGCGTAAACGAAGAGCTGGCCGACCTTTTCGTCGAGGGACAGGCTCGAGGGATCGGTGGCGACGGTCGCGCAGCCGGCCGCGGCGGCCAGCGCGAGGACCAGACCGCCCCACTGTTTTCGCACCAAAGTGAAGTCTAGTTCTTCGGACGGACTTCAAATAAATTTAGCGTAAATCGCCCGGGACCTTTGACAGTCTGCGCCGGAGTTTCATTTGAGGAGGATCGCTCATGAGTATCCGCTTGCGTCCACTTCATCCCGGCCGTCTTTTCACCGCAGCCGCGCTTCTCGCGAGCGCCACGTTGCTCGCCCAGACGGACGTCACCACGAGCCGCGTGTCCGGGACCGTCCGAGGAACGGACGGGAGCGCGCTCCCCGCCGCGACGGTCACCGCGAAGAGTCAGGAGACCGGACTGGTCCGCAGCACGTTCACGAATCGCGACGGGTTCTTTCAGATCCTCAATCTGCCGACCGGGCACTACACCGTGGCCGCCGCCCTCACCGGCTTCCACTCGTCGACGGAAGACGTGCGGCTCGACATCGGAAGCGCGCGCACGATCGATTTTCGTCTGTCCCTCGAGACCGTGCAGGAATCGGTCACCGTGACCTCCGCGGTGCCTCTCGTGGAGGTGACGAACACTTCCGCCTCGACGACGATGCAGACCCAGTCGATCAAGGCGCTGCCCTTGAACGGGCGAAACTACCAGGACCTGGTGCTCCTGACTCCGGAGACGCGAAAGGATCCCGAGAGCCGGGGGACCGTGCTCGTTTCGGGGCAGCGCGGCATCAACACGAACACGACGCTCGACGGCATGGATTTCGACAACGGGTTTTTCGGAGGCACGTTCGGCTCCGCGGAGGGCCGCGCGCCCCTCTCGGTCTCGCAGGAGTCGATCAAGGAGTTCAGCGTCATCCGCAACGGGGCGTCGGCCGAGTTCGGCCCGTCGGGTGGCGGCGCGATCAACCTGATCACCAAGAGCGGGACCAACGACTTCCACGGATCGGGTTTCTATTACAACGAGCCGCACTCGACGACCGCGCACCTCGCCAATGGGATCGAGGCGCCGGATCAGAAAAAGGAACAGTACGGCGGGTCCATCGGCGGCCCCATCCTGCACGACCACCTCTTCTTCTTCGCGTCTTACGACCAGCAAAAGCAGAACGTCGGGATTCCGGTCAACTCGGTCGTGCTCGATCCGGACATCGCGGCGACCTACCCCGCCTGGGAGTCGGACCCGACTTACGTCCAGACGCAGGACGGCCGCGTCCTGTTCGGGCGGATGGACTTTCAGGCCTCTTCCTCGCAGCGGATCATGGCCCGGATGAACTACGCGCAATACGATGGAGACCACGGCACGTCCTCCTCGCAGAACCAGTCGAGCGGCCACAACGGGATCGAGGGCATGCAGTCGCACGCGTACGTCGGATCCTGGAGCGGCGTGTGGGGAGCGAGCTTCTTGAACGACCTGAACGCGCAGTACGTCATCGAGCAGACCCCGCGCGCGGCGATTCCGCCCGACCTGCCCGAGATCCGCTACGGGAGCTTCAGCTTCGGCAGCACGAGCTTCCTGCCGATCACCTCGGCCGCCGATCGCATCTCGTTCGGCGATTCCGCGACCTATCTCGTCGGCAACCACGTCCTGAAGGCGGGCGCCGAGTACAACAAGACCTCCATCAACCAGATCTTCAAGGGAAACTGGCGCGGGGTCTACGTCTTCGCCGGGAACAACGAGCCCAACCTGCTCGCCGGAAAATGGACGCAGTACTTCCAGTTCGGCGGGTTGAACGGCCTGACGGCCGACGAGGCCGGAACGGCGGCGTTCGCGCAGAAGGAGCTGGCGTTCTTCGCGCAGGACCAGTGGTTCGTGAGCCCGAAGCTCACCGTGACCGCGGGCGTCCGCTACGAGCGTCTGGACAACCCGGACCAGCCGATCCTCAACCCGAACCACGTTCTCGACAACGGCCAGTACGCGCTCGACGGCCAGATTCCGGACCAGAGCGACAAGTGGTCTCCGCGCGCCGGAATCACCTACTCGCCCGACGAGAAGACCGCCGTCCGCTTTTCGCTCGGAAGGTTCTGGGCGCGCACCCCGGCGATCCTCTTCGCGCAGCTCTTCACCTCCAACGGCCTGCGCGGCACGCAATACACGATCAACGCGGGTGCCGACGGCCCGACCGATCCTCTGTCGCCGGGCTGGGGCCCCGACTTCGATCCCACGGGGCTCGCCAAGATCGACTTCTCGCAGGTCCCCAACCCGACGGGCCTCGGCGTCTTCACCGCGAGCCCCGACTACAAGGACCCCGTCACCAATCGCTTCACATTTGGCGTCGACCGGCAGGTCCTGAGCAACTCGACGGCGGGAATCGAAGCGACGTACGCCCTCGCCCAGCACCTGGAGCGCCTGAACGACCCGAACCTGGTCTACGACGGGACGTTGTCGCCGATCAACGGACAGCCGCACTACGCGCGCACGCGGCCGGATCCTTTCTACGGCCGCATTTCGACCTACACGACCGACGCCAAGTCGCGCTACTGGGGCATCACCGGCTACTTCTCACAGCGCTTCACGTCGGATCTCCAGTTCCTGCTCGCCGCCACCTGGTCCGAGGACAAGGACAACGACTCCAACGAGCGCAACTTTGCGGGCGCGCAGGCCGAGGATCTCCACAATCTCCAGAACAGCTTCAGCTGGTCCAACCGCGACCAGCGCTGGAAAATCGCGGCCAACGCCAGCTGGAACACGCCGTGGTGGGGCCTCCTGCTGGCGGGCACGTATCGCTATTCGACCGGCTCCCCCTTCACGGCCACGACGGGTTCCGACGCCAATGGAGACGGCTTCTTCAACGACCGCCCGACGATCGGCGGCCTCCACTTCACCCGCAACCAGTTCCGCCAGCCGAACTTCTACGAGCTCGACTTGCGTCTTGCGAAGACCTTCCCGATCGGGCCGGTCGGCCTGACGGCCATGGTCGAGTGCTTCAACTGCACCAACACGGGGAACCGATTCGTGACGAACACGGTCTGGGGAGACGGCCAGAGCCCGTCGTCCACCTTCGGCCTCGTCAATGGAGTGTCGACGCTCCCCCGGACTCTTCAGTTCGCGGGACGAGTGGACTTCTAGCGAAATCCGCGGAGAGCGATCGGACGGAGGGCGGGGTCACCCCGCCCTTTTTTGTTCGCCGCGATACCGCGCAGCCTCTTCCGCCCGGCCCTGCGCTTCGTACATCCGGACGAGGCGGTCCGCAGCTTCCCGTTCAACCGGTGTCCCGCGGCGAGATGGCGGTCTTCCTCGCCCGGGCCTTCGGGCTGTAGACTAGCCTTTCAGGGGAGGTATCGCGTGCAGGCGCCGGGGAAGCTCGGCGCCTATCTTTTTATCCGGCGGGAGTCGTCGCGGACTCGACGAGCGCGAAGGTCTTGTTCGTCGCGTCGAGTGCGGCTTCGACGCCGAGCGGGATCGTCGCCTTTTCCTTCGTGTGCCCGAACACGAGACCGGCGAGAACGGGCTTCCCGAGGTTGCCGAGCAGATCGTCGAGCAGCTCCGACATCGACAGACTGATCTCGAAGCCCGAGCGCGACGGCTCGCAGTCCGTGCAGGTGCCCCAGACGATTCCGGCCGCGTCGGCGAGTTTCCCGGAGAGCGCCAGCTGCACGAGCATCCGGTCGATGCGGTAGGGCGCTTCACCCGTGTCCTCGAGGAGGAGGATCTTTCCCTTCGTGTCGATCTCGTAGGGCGTGCCCATCGTCGTCGAGACGAGGGTGAGATTCCCCCCGACCGTGCGCCCGCGCGCGACGCCCGGCGACACGGTGTGGCGCGGGAACGCGGGCGCGAGCGGGTCGGTCTCCGGCGGGTTCTCGACGGCCCCGATGGGCTCGGCCGAGAAGAGCGCCTTGCGCAGATAGCCGAGCGTCCACTCCGGGAGCGCCGAGATCGCGACCGGCCCGTGGAACGTCACGAGGCCGGCGAGCTTCCCGAGCGCGAGATGCAGGCCCGTGATGTCGGAGTAACCGAGGAGGATCTTCGGATTCCGGCGGACGAGGCCGTAGTCGATCCGGTCGAGGAGCCGCTCGGTGCCGTAGCCGCCGCCCAGGCAGAAGACCGCCGCGATCTCGGGATCCTCGAACATCGCGTGGAGATCCGCCAGGCGCTCCGCCTCCGAGCCGGCGAGATAACCGCGCCGCGCCCGGACGTTGCGGCCGAACTTGCACTTGAGGCCGAGCGACGCGAGCCGCGGCGCGACGGCGTCGAGCTCCCACAGATCGAAGATGTAGGAAGACGGAGTGATGAGGCCGACGGTGTCGCCGGCCTTCAGCGCCCGGGGCTTGAGACGCGGAACTGCCGCGTCCGGAGCCGCTGTCTTCTTTTCCGCCGCGGCGAGAAGCGCGCCACCGGCCGCCAGGCGCGCCGCGGAGAGGAACGCGCGGCGCGAGCCTCTCACTTCGGCGCCAGCTCCATCAGTGACTTTCTCCGGGCCGCTTCGAAGGCTGGCCGGCAGACGGTCGCTTCGCGACCGGCCGGCAGAGTTTCGAAACGAGGGCTTCTCATTTCGGCGCCAGCTCCATCAGGGACTTTCTCCGGGCGGCCTCGAACTCGTCGCCTCTCCTCCAGAACGGCATTCCCTGGGCGTTGGCGATCTTCGCGCCGAGGAAGAAGTCGAGCTGCACGTCCTCGATCGCTCCCGACAGATCCCAGGTGTCTCGGTACTCGTCGGACGGCTGGTGATAGTCGGTCGCCTCGAATTTCTCGATCTGCTCGCGCCCCCAGCCCGGCGGACGGCCGATGAAGTCCGTGCCTTCGGCGAAGAACGCCGCCGGCACGCCGGCCTTGGCGAGGTTGAACTGGTCGGATCGGTAGAAGGACCCGCGGTCGGGGAACTGGTCCGGCTTGACGATCCGGCCCTGCGTGCGGGCGAGCGCGACGATGAGACCGTCGAGACTCGACTTGCCGAAGCCGATCATCGTCACGTCGTGGGTCTTTCCGAAGATGTTCAGGCCGTCGATGTTGATGTTCGCGGAGATGCGCCCGGCCGGGACGGGCGGGTGCTTCGCGAGGTACTCGGACCCGAGCAGGCCCTGCTCCTCCGCCGTCACGGACGCGAAATAGATCGTGCGCTTCGGCCCCGCCGGAAGCGCCGTGTACGCCTTCGCGATCGCGAGGAGCGCCGAGACGCCCGACGCGTTGTCGAGCGCGCCGTTGTAGATGGCATCGTCGCCTGGCTTCGCGCCTTCCTTGATGCCGAGGTGGTCGTGATGGGCCGTGTAGAGGACGGCCTGCTCCTTGAGCTTGGGGTCGGAGCCCTCGAGCTTGCCGATGACGTTGCCGCTCTCGACCTGCCGGATCTCACTCGTCATCGCGAGCGACACCTTGACTCCGAGCGGCACGGGCTTGAAGTCCCGCTTCTCGGCCGCGGCCCGGAGCTGGTCGAGGTCCTTGCCCCCGAGCGCCGCGATCTTCCTGCACGCGTCTTCGGTCGCCCACGCTTTGATCTGGACGCGCGGATCGCCCTCGTACGGCAGCTCGTACTTGGAGCCCGCCCAGGACGTCTGCACGACCTGCCACGGATATCCGGCCGAATGGGTCGTGTGGATGATGATCGCGCCGACGGCGCCCGTCTTGCCGGCCTGGTAGTACTTGTAATCCCAGCGTCCGTACCAGAGGCGCGTCTTTCCGGCGAAGAGCCGCGGGTTGTCCTCCGGATCGTTGTTCATCATCAGGAGGACCTTGCCCTTCAGGTCCGTCCCCTTGTAGTCGTCCCAGTGGTACTCGGGCGCCACGATCCCGTACCCGACGAAGACGATCTCGGCATCGTCGATCCGGACCTCGGGATTCTGCATTCCCGGGAACGCCATGAAGTCGGCTCGGTACTGGAGCTCGACGGACTTTCCGCCGCCCGCAACCGTCAACGTGTCGGGAACCTTCGGCGTCATGGACACGAGTGGCACTTTCTGGACCCAGCCGCCGTCGGGCGCGCCGGGCTTGAGCCCCATCGCCTCGAGCTCGGTCGCCACGTACTCGCGCGCGAGCGCATCGCCGCGCGTCGAGGGACCACGGCCCTCGAGCAGATCCGACGCGAGGAACTTCACGTGGGCGCGCAGCAGCTCGGGCGTGATGACGGCGGCGGCCCTTCGCTCGTCGGCGCTCACGAGGCTGGGCGGGGCCGACGCCGGAGGCGCGGCGAGAAGACTCGAGGCGGCGAGTGTGGCGGCGAGAAGGGTCACAGTGTCCTCCTCCGAAGGCGGCGGGACGCTACCACCGCGTGTTCCGGATGGTCAACGGACGCGAACGAGGCGTCACTTCGCTGCGGCAGGACGCTCGTGGGGCATCGGCTTCCGCGGAAGGAGATCGGGGCGCGTCGCCGCGTTCCAGGCGAAGCTCGCCACGACGACGGCCGCCTGCATCAGGTCCTCGCGTTGCAGGCGCTCGTACGTATCGAGGTTCGTGTGGTGCGTGCGCGTGTCGTACTCGATCTCGTCCTGGATGAACTGGAACCCCGGCAGGCCGACGGCGTCGAACGACTCGTGGTCGGTGCCGCCCGTGTCGCGCATCGTGACCGTCGTGACGCCGAGGTCCTTGAGCGGCGCGATCCAGCTCTCGAAGATCGGCACGACCGCCGCGTTTTCCTCGGTGTAGATGCCGCGGATCTTGCCCGTGCCGTTGTCCACGTTGAAGTAGGCGGCGAGCTTCGCGTGCTCGGGCTTCGTGGTGATGGGCCACGTCTTCTTCCGAAGGAAGTCGGGCAGCTTCAGCTGCTCGGGATCGGTGACCGGCGGGCGCGTCGCGAAGTGGTCGGCCACGTAGGCCTCCGAGCCGAAGAGCCCCTCCTCTTCGCCGCTCCAGAGCGCGATGCGGATCGTGCGGCGCGGCGCGACGTTCAGCGACTTGAGGATGCGCATCGCCTCCATCATGACGACGGAGCCGGCGCCGTTGTCCGTCGCGCCCGTGCCGGCGTGCCAGGAATCGAGGTGCGCCCCGAGCATCACGACCTCGCCCTTCTTGTCGCCGCCCGGAATCTCGCCGATCGCGTTCCACTGCGTCGTGCCGCCGTCCAGGAAGTTCGCGCGGACGTCGAGCTCGAGCTCCACGGGGACGTCGCGGTCGAGCAGGCGGGAAATGCGCCCGAAGTGCTCCGCCGACATGACGAGCTCGGGCAGCGTATCGACGTTGCTCGCCTTCCATCCCTCCCCCGCCCCCTGCACGGCGAGCGAATTCTCGCGCCGGCTCGGCGTGACGATCGCCAGGGCCTTCTCCTGCGCGAAGAACTTTCCCGCGGCGCGATACAGCTCGCGCCGCTTCCGGTACGCCTCGCGGTCGTAACGGCCGGGCCGGCCCGGGATCTCGTACTCGAAGAGCTCGGCGAGCTCCTTGTCGTCGTACCGTGCGGACTCGCCCTTGTCGTGCGTCTTGATCTCCGGCAGGTCGCCGAAGAAGACGATCTTCCCGGCGAGCTTGCCCTTGTACTTCTCGAGGTCTTCCTTCGCGTCGGCCTTCACGCGCATCGCGTTCGCGCGCACGGCGCCGTTGGTCCCGGGCGTCCAGGCCTCGGGCAGGGCCAGCAGCTCCGCCCGGTCCGGCGAAACGAGGCGCACCGTGCACGCCTCGTAGTCCCAGCCGCGTCCGAACGGGCCCCAGGCCTCCTGGTGCGCGTTGGCGAGTCCCCAGGACGTGAACTTCTTCTCGGCCCAGTCATCGGCCTTCTTCATGTTGGGCGAGCCCGTCAGCCTCGGCCCGACGCCGTCCATGAGCTCGCTCGCGAGCGCCATGACTTCCGAGTGGCGGAACCCCTCGTCGCGGATCCGCGTGAGGACGTCGAGATCGACCCGTTCCTGCGCGCCCGCGGGCGGAGCGGCCATGGCGAGGCCGAGGACGGCGAAGGCGGCCAGACGCGGTTTCTTCAAGTGCGACCTCCTGTGGCGCAAACCCGCGGAAGCTACCACGGAGGGGAAGACGAACAAACCGGACGCGGTCGAGCAGGCTGCCGAAAAAGGGTGTGGAGCGGCGTTACGAGCGCCGCGGGGTCAGGCGTCGAGGAAGCGCAACGGAAGTCAGGCGGCGATGCCTTTGCATCGTCGAGGAGCGATGGCTTTCGGCTGCGGGGTGAAGAACGGCAGCCGAGAGCGGCCCGGAGGGCTCAACCGCGATCCGAGCTAAAAACTCTCGGCCGCCGTTCGCGAAGCGAACGCCTGCGGCCGAAGCCGGACGCGCCCGATCCATTTTTCGGCAGCCTGCTACGGCGCGACGAAGAGCGAGAGGGCGAACCGGGCGTCCGGCTCGATCCACTGCCCTGCCGGGCGGAACCCTGCGGTCGAACCCAGGCGCAGGACCTCGGCCGGCTCGTACTTGTAGGAGCTCTCGGTCCAGATCGTCTCGCCGGCCTCGAGCGAGAGCCCGAAATCCGCGCGCGGGATCGTGACTTCCTGGCTCCGGCGGGACACGAGGTGCATCTCGACACGCCGTTCGCGCGCGTTCCAGTGCGCCCGATGATCGAAGGCGGCGAGGTCGAAGTCGGCGAAGAGCTCCGTGTTGATTCGACGCAGCAGGTTCTTGTTGAAGGCCGCAGTGACCCCGAGCGGATCGTCGTAGGCCAGGAGCAGCTCGGCCTCGGGCTTCACGAGATCGGCGCCGAGGAGCAGCGCGTCTCCCGGGCGCAGCGCCGCGCGGATCTCCTCGAGGAAGAGCTGCGAGTTCGGCGGATCGAAGTTGCCGACGTTCGAGCCGAGGAAGAGCACGAGCAGAGCCGAGCCCTCCGGCCGTTCGCGCGCCGCGCGCCGGAGGCCCTCTTCGTAGGTCGCACGGTGGCCGACGACCGAGACGTGCTCGATCTTGCCGAGGGTCTTCTCCGAAAGCTCCAGGGCGGCCGGCGAGATGTCGATCAGGTGGATCGGGATCGGCTGCTGCCGGTGGCGCAGCTGCCGGGCGATGAGGGAGACCTTCTCGCCGCTGCCGCAGCCGAGCTCGACGAGCGTCACCGGGCCCTGCACGCCCGTGACCATCTCGGCTCCCCATCGCGACAGAAGTCTCCCCTCGGCCCGCGTGATCCGGTACCACGGCAGCAGGCAGATCGCCTCGAAGAGGGCCGAGCCGAGCGCGTCGTAGAGGTACTTCGACTGGAGCTGGCGCGGCGAGAGCTGCAGGTCGCGCCGCACGTCCTCGGCGAACGCGCGGACGGCCTCCTCGGGCGGCGCCGCGATGCGCGAGGGAAGCGTCATGCGGATCCCTTCACGCAGCGGAACGTCGCGTAGACGTAGGGATAGTTGCCGCGAAACCAGTTGCGGAAGGTCGGCCGCAGGAGCTCGCGCGCCGTGACGGGCGAGGCGCCCTTCATCACGAAGTGCTTCCCGTCGAAGAAGTCCGAGGAATAGACCGGGATAAGACGCCATCGGCTCGAATCCCGGGAAGCCGGCGAAGACGCTGGACGTCCACTCCCATCCGTTGCCGACGAGGTCGTGCACGCCCCAGGCGCTGGCGCCGCCCGGGAACGATCCGACCGGAACCGGATCGGCGCGGCGGAAGTCGAAGTTGCCGCGCGAGCCGTCGGGCGGCTCGTCTCCCCAGGGATGGCGGCGCTCGTGCCCCTCCGGCGTGCCGTAGGCCGCGCGCTGGAACTCGGCCTCCGTGGGAAGACGCTGCCCCCGCCAGCGCGCGAAGGCGGAGGCTTCGGCGTGCGAGACGTAGACCGGCCACGCCTCCGGCAGCGGCACGCGCTCCCACATGCCGCGCCAGAACCAGCGGGCATCCTCCTTCTCCCAGAACGCCGGCCACGACACGTCCTGCTCGACGCGCCACGCCCAGTCCTCCGGCGTCCACAGATCCCCGCGGTCGTAGCCTCCGGCCTCGACGAACTCGAGGTAGTCGCGGTTGGTGACGTCGTGGACGTCGATCTCGAAGGCCGGCACATCCTCGACACGCGCCGGAAACTCGTTGTCCCAGCCGAAGGGGATGGCGCCCGGCGCCGCGCCGAGGGTCGCGCGGCCGGCCGGCACCCGGACGCCCGTCCGCGCGGGCGGCGCTCCGCCGATTTCGATGGCCGGCGTCCCGGCGGGCCGGACCTTCCGGTCGTAGGGAAGGCGATGCCACATGTACGCGAGTGTCTCCTGGTGCATCGGCTCGTGCTCGAGGATCGTGAAGAGGGCGAGCCCGCCGGCGAGGACCGGATTCACCTCGCGCGCGATGTCGCCCTGCGCGATGGCCTGCGCGACGCGCCGGTCGGCCTCGTCCGCGTAGCGCCGGATTTCCTCCCGCGCGGGCCAGCCGTTTCCCGCGGCTCCGGGGACGTGGGACTCGTCCTCCGGATCGATGCCGCGCTCGAAGAGCCTCTCGAGCCTCGGATCGACGCCCGGCTCGCCGAGCCCGCGCCGCAGAAGCGTGTTGACGCCGAAGGCCGGCAGGTGCCCCTCGTAGAAACAGATGGGGTTCCGGAGCGCGATGGGCCGGTCGTAGTAGGCGTCGGGGGCAACGGACGCGAAAATCTCCTCCGACCGGCGCCGGTTGCGCCGGAACCATTCGAGGCTGGCCGTGCGATCGATGCCCATCTCTCGGGTCGGCATGCTAAACCTATGCCTTCCTATCGGTGTTAGATTCCGGAACGCGGGCGCGGCCTCGGCCCTGCCCGCCGCGCGCGCGAGCGCCGCGACGCCCAACTGCAATCCGGAGGTCCCCGATGAGCGAATCTGAAATCCCCATTCTGGCCGCGCCGGCGGGCGACCCCCCGTCCGCCTCCCCGCGGCGCCGGAGGGCGCCCCGGGCCAAAGCGTCTTCCGCCCGCCCGCGGACGGCACGGCCCCGGTCCGCCGCGAAGCCGGTCCGCAAGAAGTCCGCGTCTGCCGCCCGTGGCTCCGGAAGGCGCGTCGAGCTCGCCGCGATGATTCGCGCGCTCGGGCAGAAAGCCGCGAAAGCCCGGGGCCAGATTACGGCCGCGTCCACGGAGGGCTCGGAAGCCACGCGGCGCGCCTGGAAGAAGGTTTCCGGGGCCTCGCGCCGGACGATCGACAAGCTCGCCGCCGATTGGAAGGGCCTGGACCCGGCGCGCAAGGCGCAGGTCGTGGCCGCGCTGCTGACCGCGCTCGCGGCGGCGTCGGCGCCGCTCGTGCGGCGCGGGCTGAAGAAGCGCTAGCACTCCCGGTCCGGCACGCTTGAAGAGACTCCTCGCGGTCCTCGCGGCGGCGGTTTGTCTCGCGGCCGCGCTCGCCGTGCGCGCGGCCTCCCCGGGCACCGAGCTCGCGCCGCCCTCGACGGGGGGCATCGTGGCGCTCGATCCGCTGCTCCACAAACTGACGAACAACCGCCGGCTGCTGATCATCGGCGCGCACCCCGACGACGAGAACTCGCAGCTGCTCGCGGTCGTCTCACGCAAGCTCGGCGGCGAGGCGGCGTACCTGTCTCTCACCCGCGGCGAGGGCGGCCAGAATCTGATCGGGGACGAGCTCGGCGTCGGTCTCGGCCTGATCCGTTCGCAGGAGCTCCTCGCGGCGCGGCGCCTCGACGGGGCGCGGCAGTTCTTCACTCGAGCCTACGACTTCGGTTACTCGAAATCGCTCGACGAAGCTCTCCGCTTCTGGCCGAAAGCGGCGCTCCTCGAGGACGCGGTGCGCGTGATCCGCCGCTTCCGCCCCCAGGTCGTGTTCAGCACCTTCACGGGGACTCCGAGGGACGGGCACGGCCAGCACTCGGCGTCCGCCGTCATCGCGCGCGAGGCGTACCGCGCCGCCGGCGACGCGGCCGCGCTTCCCGCCGGCGCCGACGACCCGCTGCCTCCCTGGACGCCGAAGACGCTGCTTCGCTCCAACTGGTTCGATCCGGACAGCGCGGGCTTTCCGATCCCGACCGGGGACCTCGATCCGCTGCTCGGCAAGTCCTACCTTCAGATCGCCGTCGCCTCCCGCAGCCTCCACCGTTCTCAGGGCACGGGCGCGATCCAACGACCCGGCCCCGGCGAGACCGGCGCGATCTGGGTGGACGGCGCGGGGAAGGACGGAACGGAGCTCTTCGCGGGAGTCGACACGCGCCTGCGCTCGATTGCCGCGGAGATTGCCGATCCGGCCCGCCGGGCGCGCGCCGAGGCGGCGCTCGATCGCGTCGAAGCCCGGGCCGTCGAGACGCGCCGCAACCTTTCGCCGGCGCGGTTGTCCGACGCCGTCGAGCCCATCGCCGCGATGCTCGCGGATCTGCGCGCGGCGCGGAGCGAGGCCGGGCCCGGCGACGGCGGCGCGGCGATGCGGATCGACGAGAAGACGTCCGCGGCGGAGGCGGCCCTCGCCGCGGCGGCCGACGTCACGATCGACGCGATCACCGAGACCGAGACGGCGTGTCCCACGGAATCCTTCGCCGCGACAGTCTCCGTCTGGAATGCGGGAACGCGGCCCGTCGTGGTGGAGTCCGTCGCGCTCGCGAGCCCGGACGGCTGGCAGGTTCCGGCGCCGTCGGCCGGCCGCGGCGTCGCGGCGGGCAAGCTCGAGGAGTGGAAGCTCTCGGCGACGGTGCCGGCCGGAGCCCGGCCGACCGTCCCGTACTTCCTCGAGAGGCCGCTGAAGGGGGCGATCTACGACTGGTCGCTCGCGTCCCCGGAGGCGCGCGGCGAGCCGTTCCAGAAGCCGCCTCTGTCGGCCTTCGTGGACGCGCGCATCGGCGAGACGCACGTCCGCCTCTCGCGCGAGGTCACGCGGCGCATCCGCGACGAGGCGTTCGGCGAGATCCGGCATCCGCTTCGCGCCGTACCGCGCGTCGAGATTTCGGTGGATCCCGCGCTCCTCGTCTGGCCGATGGACCGTCCCGCTCCCCGCGCTCTTCGGGTCACGCTCACCTCCAACAGCGCGACGCCCGTCTCGGGCGCGGTCGAGGTCGCGACGCCGGCGGGCTGGTCCGTGACCCGGCCGTCCTTCGCTCTCGCGAAGAAGGGGGACCGTGCGCTCGTCGAGATCCCGATCACGCGGGGCGCCGGCGCCGCCGCCGGACGATTCGAGCTGCCCGTCGCCGCGGTCGTGGACGGCGCGCGGCTCGAAGAGGGCATTCGCCTCATTGACTACGAGCACATCCAGCCGACGCCCTTCCCTCGATCGAGCGCCGCCGCTCTCACGGCGCTCGACCTGAAGCTGCCGCCGCTGCGCTCCGTGGGTTACGTTCGCGGCGCCTCCGACCGCGTGCCCGAGGCCCTCGCGGCCGTCGGTCTGCCGATCCATGTGCTGACGCCGGGCGAGCTCGAACAGGGCGACCTGTCGCGTTTCGACGCGATCGTCATCGGCAGCCGCGCGTACGAGACCGAGCCGGCGCTCATCCAGGCCAACGCGCGGATGCTCGAGTACGTGCGCGGCGGCGGGCTCGTCATCGTGCAGTACCAGCAGTACCCGTTCATCGACGGCGGCTTTGCGCCCGCGAAGCTCGAGATCGCGCGGCCGCATGACCGCGTGACGGACGAAACGGCGAAGGTCACGCTGCTCGATCCGAAGCATCCGATCTTCACGGCTCCCAACACGATCGGCGCCGCCGACTGGGACGGCTGGGTCCAGGAGCGGGGCCTCTACTACGCGCACACCTGGGACGCGGCCTATACGCCGCTCCTCGAAATGGCGGACCCCGGCGATTCGCCGCAGCGTGGCGGCCTTCTCGCGGCGCGCGTCGGAAAGGGCCGCTACGTCTACACGGGGCTCGCCTTCTTCCGGCAGCTGCCGGCCGGCGTCCCGGGCGCCTACCGCCTCTTCGCGAACCTCCTGGCCTGGCGCTAGACCGCCTCCGCGGCCAGCCGCTAGCCGACGGCCGCCGTGCGACAATCGTCGCCGGACCCGACACAACTCGAGGAGGAACGACCACGTGAGATCCGCTCGACTGGCGATTCTGCTGTTCCTGTCCGCCGCCGCCGCTTTCGCTCAGACCGAGGGCATCGCCGAATTTCAGGGAACGGTGCACACGGAAAAAGACAAGACGATCCTGTCGCACGGAAAGGTCTACATGTCCTCGGCGGCCGTGCGCGTCGAGTGGGAAACGGACCTTCGCGAGATGACGAAGGAGCACAGCGCGTCCGGCAAGTCGGCCATGCCCGAGACCTTTCAGATGACGACCATTCAGAAGATGTCGGAGCCGGGCGTGATGTACTCGGTCAGCGACAAGAACAAGACGTACGCCGTCGAGAAGCTCGACACAGAGCGCGCGAACACGAATGCGCGCGACCGGAAATGGAAGGTCGAGCGCCAGGGTCACGACAAGGTCGGCGGCATCTCCTGCGAGAAGGCGACGCTCACGGCCGAGGACGGAGATCAAACGGAGGTCTGCGTCGCGACGGATTGGAAGATCTCGTCGTCGTGGCTGCGCGCGTGGAACCGGCGCGAAGAGCAGGCCGGCCCTCTCCAGACGCTGCGGGAGGCCGGCCTGACGGGATTTCCGGTGCGATGGATCTTCCGCCACAAGGGCGAGAAGGACTCCTGGTCGTCGATGGAGCTCGTGCGCTTCACGAAGCAGTCCGTCCCCGGCTCGGTCTTCGAGATCCCTCC
The DNA here is from genome assembly GCA_963708395.1 of uncultured Acidobacteriota bacterium. Taxonomy (GTDB): domain Bacteria; phylum Acidobacteriota; class Thermoanaerobaculia; order UBA5066; family Gp7-AA6; genus DATBFU01. Next base: position 295,453 of record CAVPSG010000003.1, read on the forward strand.
GGGGTACCGGAAGGTGGACTCGATGTTCGAGACGTCGATGACTCCCGAGCAGGAAAAGGCGATTCGCGACGCGCGCCAGAAGGCGATGGAGAACATGACTCCCGAGCAGCGCAAGCAGTACGAGGAAATGATGAAGAGGTACGCGCCGACGCCTCATAACTGAGACGCGGCCCGATCGGCCTGCCATAGAATCGCCGCGTTGATGAAGCGCGCGCGAGCCCTGTCCTTCGCCTCGGCCCTGCTGTTCGCCGCCGGTGCCGCCGTGACGCCGGCGCAGGACCAGGCCACGGCGGCGCCCCCGCAGGCGACGCACCGCCCGAAGATCGGTCTCGCCCTTGGCGGCGGCGGCGCGCGCGGCGCGGCGCACGTCGGCGTGCTGCGGGTCCTCGAGCAGCTCCACATCCCGATCGACTACATCGCCGGGACGAGCATGGGCTCGGTCGTCGGGGGCCTCTACGCGGTCGGCTACTCCCCCGACGAGCTCGAGAAGATCATCGGCAAGGTCGACTGGGACAATCTCTTCGTCGACACGGCCCCGCGCCGCGACACGGTCTTCCGTTTCAAGGAGAACGAGTACCTCGTGCCGCCGGGTGCCACCGTCGGCATCGCGCACGGCGTCACCCTTCCCGCGGGCCTCATCGCCGGACGGAAGCTCGGGTTCCTCCTGAACACGCTGACCCTCCCGGCGGCGAACATCAGTAATTTCGATCGGCTGTCGATCCCCTTCCGGGCCGTCGCGACCGACGCGCGCACCGGTGAGGTCGTCGTGCTCTCGCACGGAAGTCTCGCGTCCGCGATCCGATCGAGCATGGCGATCCCGGTCGTCTTCACACCGGTCACCTTCGAAGGACGGTCGCTCATCGACGGCGGCACGTCGCAGAACCTCCCGGTCCAGACCTGCCGGGCGATGGGCGCCGACATCGTCATCGCCGTGGACGTGGCGTCCTCGAGCGAAGTGCCCGCGGAGGCGCCACGGTCGGTGGCGGACATGCTGGGCCGTCTCATCGATCTGCCTCTCCTGCGCAACACGACGGAGTCGCGGCCGCTCGCCGACCTCGTGATCACGCCCGACCTCAAGGGACTCTCCTCGGGCGACTTCGCGAAGACACTGGAGATCATTCCGAAGGGCGACGTCGCCGCGAAGGCCGCGTCAGACAAGCTTTCGCAGTGGTCGGCTTCGCCCGAGGTGTACGCTGCCTGGCAGGCGAGTCACCGGAAGCCCCTCCCGATGGAACGGCCGATCCTCGACGAGGTGGTCGTGGATCCGATCCCGGACTTCGACACCAGACGGATCACCCGCGTCATCACGACGAAGGCGGGTCTCCCGTTCAACGAGAGCATGCTCCAGGACGACATGCGCCGGATCTCGGGAATGGACCTCTGGCAGAACGTCGAGTTCCGCCTGGAAACGGCGGAGGACGGGAAGAACATCCTCCACATCATCGCGACGCCCAAGTCGTGGGGGCCGACGTACGTGTCGGCCGGCATCGACTTCGAGATCAACGCGAGCAAGGCCGACGCAGACTGGAATCTTTCGATGCTGGTGGACGCAACCGAGCTGAACCGGATTGGGGCCGACTGGAAAACGGGACTCCGCCTCGGCACGGAAATCGGGGTCGCGTCGAAGTTCTATCATCCGCTCGACTACGCCGGCCGTTTCTTCGTGGCGCCGACTCTCTTCTTCGACCAGCAGAAGGTCGAGGTCTTCGCCAACGAGGTGGACGTCGCGAGCTATCGGGTCCAACAGGGGTACGCCGGTCTCGACCTGGGGCTGCAGCTCGGCCACCTGCTCTCTCTCGGCCAATTCTCGGTCGGGATCGATCGGGGCATTCAGGATGCCCACCGAATCGTCGGGCTCGAAGAGTTCCCCGACGTGAACGCCGACACCGGAGGGTTCCATTCCGAGCTCATCCTCGATCAGCTCGACAACTTCTGGTTTCCGCGTGAGGGCTGGTTCGTGGATCTTGCCTACCAGGGCAATCGCACGAGCTTCGGGGCCGACACGGACTTCAATCGGGTGCAGCTCCAGGCAGCGGGCGCACATTCCATCGGCCGCTGGGTCGTGACGGGACGGATCGCCTATGGCGACAGCTTCGGCTCTCCACTCCCGCTCGGCTCGCTCTTCAGCCTCGGAGGATTCCGGAACCTCTCCGGCCGGCCGAAGGGCCAATTGATTGGAAACACCCAGGCCATCGGCGTGCTGGCGCTTCGATACCGGCTGACGCCTCTTCCCGGCACCATCGTCAAGGGACTCTACGTCGGCGCGACCGCCGAGCTCGGCAACGTCTGGGCGACACGCAAGGACGCGTCGATCGACAACATGCACGGCGCCTGGAGCGTCTATCTGACGACCGACACGCTGCTCGGGCCGATGTATCTCGCGTACGGTAACTCCGGCAACAAGAACACCGCTATCTATCTGTTTCTGAACCGCGGCTTCTGAGCCGTCGCCTCCGCTGCTAGACTGCGCGCGCCTGTGAGACGCGCGGCCGTTCTCCTCGCCGGGACCGTAATCGCCGTTGCAGGCTGCCGGCGGGACTCGCGGATTCCTCTGACCCTCTACTCTCCCCACGGGCGCGACCTGCTCACACTCGTCGAGAAGACCTACGAGGCGGCGCACCCCGAAATCGACGTGCGCTGGCTCGACATGGGCTCGCAGGAGGTCTACGACCGCATCCGTTCGGAGAAGGCCAATCCCCAGGCCGACGTCTGGTTCGGCGGCCCGAACACGATCTTCGCGCGCGGCGTGCGGGACGGCCTTCTGGCGGCGTACCGCCCGTCATGGGCGGGCGCGATCCCCGAGGAGAGCCGCGGTCCTCGCGATCTCTACTTCGGCCTCTACCGGACGCCCGCCGTCATCGTCTACAACAGCGCCGTCGTCGCCGCCGCCGACGCGCCGCGGGACTGGGACGACATCCTGGCTCCGCGCTTCGCCGGCAAGGTCCTGATCCGCGATCCCCTCGCCTCGGGCACGATGCGCGCGATCTTCGGCATGGTGATCATGCGGTCGATCGCGGAGACCGGCAACGCGGATCGCGGCTTCGCGTGGCTCTCCCGTCTGGACGGGCAGACGAAGGAGTACGTCGTGAACGCGACGCTCCTCCTCGAGAAGCTCGGCCGCCGCGAGGGTCTCGTGACGCTCTGGGACCTGCCCGACGTCCTGCTCGAGCAGAAGCGCGGCCTTCCGCTCACCAGCGTCTTTCCTCCCTCCGGCACGCCCGTCATCGACGACGCCGTCGGGCTCGTCGCGGGAGGCAGGCATCCGAAGGAGGCGCGGGCCCTCATCGACTGGCTGGGCTCGATCGAAGCGCAGCGCCTTGCGGCCGAGAGCGCCTTCCGCCTGCCGGCACGGCTCGATATCCCCGCCGCGGAGCTGCCGGCCTGGGCCCGCGACGTCGAGAGCCGCCTCGTCGCCGCGAAAATGGACTGGGACTTTCTCGAGCGCGAAGGCCCGGAGTGGATGGCGCGCTGGGATCGGACGGTCCGAGGCCGCGCGGCCCGATGACGCGTCGGAGCGCCGCGCTCGTCGATCACCCCGTCGTCCGCGCCGTCCTCTTCGAGCGGCTCCTCCTCACGGCTTCCGCGGCACTCGCCCTCGTTGCCCTGGCGACGGGCCGTGTGCGCCCGCCGGAGATTCCCGGGCTGCTCGACTGGCGCCTCCTCGGCCTCTTCTTCGTCCTGACCGTCGCCGTCGCGCTCGGCAAGGACTCCGGCCTCTTCGACCGCCTCGTCGAGGCCGCGGTCCGCCGCGCGAAAAACGTTCGCATGCTGGCGCTCGCGCTCGTCGCGGTCACGGCGGTGCTCGCCGCGCTTCTGACCAACGACGTCGCCCTGATGCTCGTCGTCCCTTTCACGATGCTCCTCGGGCGCGCCGCCGGCCTGGACCCCGCGCCGATCGTCGTGCTCGAGATCGCGTCGGCCAACGTGCTCGGCGCGCTGACGCCCGTCGGCAATCCGCAGAACCTCTTCCTCTTCACGCGCGGCGGCTTCACGCCCGGCGGCTTCTTCGCCGCGCAGCTCCCCTTCGTCGCGGGAGCGGCGGTGCTGATCGCGGCGGCGGTCCCGGCGATCGTTCCGAGGCACGCCTTCCCGCGGCCGGGGTCGCGGCATCCCGGAATGGATGCGCGGCTCGCGGCGGCCTTTGCCGTCCTCCTGGCCGCGGAGATCGCGGCGCTCGCCGGCGCGATTCCCTGGCCGGTCCCCCTCGTTCTCTCGCTGGGCGGCGCGGCGCTCCTCGGGCGCCGCATCTTCGACGCCGACTTCTCGCTCGTCCTCGTCTTCGCGCTCCTCTTCGTCGGCGTCGCCGGGCTCGAGCGCGGCCGCGTCTATCGCGCGCTCGACCCCGGCCGGCTCTTCGGCCACGCGCCCACCGGGATCGCCGTCTCCGGCGCCGTGCTGTCACAGCTCGTCTCGAACGTGCCGGCCGCGCTCCTGCTCGCGCCGGCGGTTCAGACCGCGACGGGCTTCCGCGCGCTTCTCTACGGCGTCAACGCGGGGGGCTGCGGCACGCCGATCGCCTCGATCGCCAATCTGATCGGCTGGCAGCTCTATCGCCGCGAGAACGGGTCCGCCGGGCGATTCTGGAGGCTCTTCCTCCCCGTGTCGTTCGCGCTGCTCGGAGCGCTTCTCCTCTGGAGTCTGGCGATTCTCCGGCTTCCGATCGGATAATCGCGCCGCGCCATGGCCGAACACCTCGTCCTCGACGCGCTCGAGAAGCGGCTCGGCGGCAACCTCGTGACACGCGGCGTCTCTCTCTCCGTGGCGCGGAGCGAGATCGTGGCGCTGCTCGGTCCGTCCGGCAGCGGCAAGACGACCATCCTGCGGCTCGTCGCGGGCTTCGAGACGCCCGACGCGGGCGCGATCCGGCTGGACGGCGAGGATCTGACGCGCGTTCCGCCGCAGCGACGGAACTTCGGCATGGTCTTCCAGCACTACGCGCTCTTCCCGCACATGACGTCGGAGCAGAACGTCGCGTTCGGGCTCGAGGCGCCGCGGCATGCCGCGGCCGCCGACCGGCGGCGCCGCGTCGCAGAGACGCTCGACGGCCGTGGAGCTCGCGGGCTTCGAAGACCGGCCGGTCGTCACGCAGCTCTCCGGCGGCCAGCAGCAGCGCGTCGCGCTGGCCCGCGCCCTCGCGCCGCAGCCGCGCGTTCTGCTCCTCGACGAGCCGCTCTCCAATCTCGACCCGACGCTGCGCGAGAAGACGCGGCGCGAGCTCAAGCGCCTGATCCGCGCGCACCGGGATCACGACGCTCTTCGTCACGCACGAGCAGGAGGAGGCCTTCGATCTGGGCGACCGCGTCGCGGTCCTGAACGCGGACGGCTCGAGCAGGTCGGGCTCGCCGGAGGACGCTCTACGATGAGCCCGGCCACGCGTTTCGTCGCGACGTTCATCGGGCGCGCGAGCGTTTTGCCCGCGACCTGGTCGGCCGAGCGGAGCGAGGCGGTGCTCGCCGGCGGCGCTTCCTGGCGCGCCGCGGGAGAGCGAGCCGCTCGCGGACGGGAGCCGGTGGATCTCGTCGTGCGCCCCGAGGGGCTCGTTTTCGTCGACGGACCCGGGCCGGACGCGCTCGCCGGCGAGGTCGTCGGCCGGCGGTTCGCGGGCCGCTTCGCCTACTTCGACGTCGCGCTCGCGTCCGGACGACCGTCGAGGTTCTGGCGCGCTCCGAGCGCGACGCGATCGCCGGGAGACCCGCGTATTCGTCCGGCCCGCGCCCGACGGCCCGGCGCCGCGCGCCTACCGGAGACCGACGTGAGACTCCGCGCGCGAGGGACGCTCGCCGCGGCGGCCCTCGTCCTGCTCCTCGTCTGGCTCGTCTGTTATCCGCTCGCGATCACGTTCGGCGAGGCCCTCGGCGCGCCGGCCTGGACGCTCGGCCACTTCGCCGGAGTTCGCCCACCGCCCCGACGAGTGGCGCGCGCTCTGGGCGAGTCTCTGGATCTCGCTCGCGACCGTCGGCTCTCGGCCGCGGCGATCGGCGTTCCGCTCGCGTTCCTCTTCGAGCGCGCCGAGTTCCCGGGCCGGCGCGTGCTCGGCGCGCTGGTGGCGCTGCCGGTCGTGCTGCCGCCGCTCGTCGGCGTCGTCGCGTTTCTCTTCCTCTACGGCGAGAGCGGCTTCGTCTCGCGCGCGGTTCAGTGCGGCCCTCCGGCTCGCAGGAGCCGCCCTGGCGGCTCTCCGGGCCCGGGCGCGATCCTCCTCGTCCACGCCTACTCGATGTACGTCTACTTCTATCTCTTCACGCGCGCCGGGCTCGCGAGCCTCGACGCCGCGTATCTCGAGGCGGCCGCGGCGCTCGGCGCCGGACCGGCGCGCACGTTCCGCCGCGTGACGCTGCCGCTGCTGCGCCCGGCGCTCGCGGGCGCGGCGCTCCTGACGTTCATGACCTCGCTCGCCTCCTTCTCCGCCCCCTACATCTTCGGCGGGACCTTCCGCGTCCTGACGACGCAGATCCTGTTCTCGCGATTGAACGGCGACGTCGCGATGGCGATGGTCGAGACGACGGTGCTCGCGGCGGTCGGCGCTCGCCGGCCTCTTCTTCTTGCAACGCGACGGAGGCGCGCCGCGGAGCGGCGGGCGTCGCGGGCGGCGCGGGCGGCGTCCGCGGCCTCGCGCCGCCGCGGCGGCGGCTCGGCGGCTCGCGCGTTCTGGTCGCCGGGCTCTCGTGGGTGCTCGCGCGTCGTTGCTGCTGCTGCCCCACGCGACCCTCGCTCCTCGTCTCCCTCGTGCCTTCCGGCACGTGGACGAGCGAGACGTTGCCGCCGGTCCTCTCGCTCTCGAACTACCGCGCGCTCTTCGCCGAGCCCGAGCGCCTGCGGCCGATCGTCAACTCGCTCTGGATGGCGGCGGTCTCGACCGCGGCGGCGCTCGCCGTCGGGCGTCGGCGGCGGCGTGGCTCGCGGTGACCCGGCGCTCGCGCTGGCGCGGCGCGATCGAGACGCTCATCGGAATGCCGTGGGCGCTGCCCGGGAACGGTCTTCGCGGTCGCGCTCGCGGCGACCTTCTCCGTCCATGCGCCCTGGGCGGGGCGCTTCGTGCTCGTCGGTACGGCGGCGATCCTGCCGCTCGCCTACTTCCTCCGAAGCCTGCCGCTGACCGGCCGCGCCGCGTTCGCCGGCCTGCGGCAGCTCGATCCCGGCCCTCGACGAGGCGGGCGCCTCGCTCGGCGCCGGCGCTCGGCCGGCGGCTTCTGGCGGATCACGCTGCCGCTCCTGCGGTCCCGCGCTCGCCGCCGGCGCCTCGCTCGCGTTCCTCACGGCGCTCGGCGATTTCGTCGTCTCGATCGTGCTCTACACCTTCGAGACGCGGCCGATCTCGATCGAGATCCTCTCCTCGCTTCGGATGCAGGAAATGGGCGCCGCCGCCGCCTACGGGATCCTGCTTGCGGCCCTGTCGGCCGCGGCGTTCTTCCTCTGGGGCCGCGGCAGCGAGCCGTCGCGGGGCGGCTAGGAAGAGGACGACACCGGCCGCTCGACGGTCCGCGGCGTGACGATCCGGCGCGGGACGGGGTTCACCTCCCGCGACGGAAGCTGCCGGCGTCGCGGTGGGAGTCGGTGTCGGAGTCGCCGTCGCGGTCGGGGCGTTGGGATCGACGAATCGGCAGACGTGGCCGTCCGTGCGTCCCGAGGTAGAGCTCGCCCGAAGAGTCCTCGCCGAACGTCGTGAGCTGTGGCGCCGTCGGGCGCGAGCGCTCGCCGTTCGCCCAGAGCCGGCCCGAGCAGTAGTCGCCGTAGACGTACTTGCCGGCGAGCGCCGGCACGCCGCGCGCCGCGATAGACGTAGCCGCCGATGACCGGTGCACCCCTCGGCATGCGTGTACTCGTAGACGCGGCGCCAGGAAAGTCGGGGAGTTGCACGGCGGCACGCCGGGCGGAGCAGCCCGCGTTGCCGCCGTCGGCGCAGCGCGTGCCCTCCATGATCTTCCAGCCGTAGTTCTCGCCGCCGTGGCTCGCGCGCGGCTGGAAATCGACCTCCTCGCGCTGCGTCCTGGCCGACGTCGCCGATCCAGAGATCTCCCGTCAGCCGGTCGAAGGAGAAGCGCCACGGGATTGCGAAGACCCTTGGCCCAGATCTCGTCGGGAGCGGCCCGCCGGGCGCCGCGAAGGGATTCGTCGGCGGGATCCCGTAGAAGGGCGGCGTGTTCACGTTCTGGTCGACGTCGATGCGCAGGAGCTTCCCGAGCAGGGACTGGTCGCGCTGCGCGTTGCACATCGGATCGTTGGCCGAGCCGCCGTCTCCCATGCCGATGTAGAGATAGCCGTCGGGGCCGAACTGGAGCTGGCCGCCGTTGTGATTCGGCGAAGGGCTGCGGGATGGTGAGCAGGATGACGCGCGGTCGACGGATCGGCCGGCGTTCGGGTCGGTCGAGACGCCTGGTAGCGGGCGATCACGGTGTTGCCGGCCGTGTTGGTGTAGTCGACGAAGAAGAAGCCGATTCTGCGGCGTAATGCGGGATGAAACGCGATGGAGAGCAGACCCTGCTCGCCGCAGCAGGACCGTAGCGATGTCACGTCGAGGAAACGTGTCGCGGGCCGTGCAGCAAGAGAAGACCACGCGGCCGGTCTGCAGGACGTGACGAAGACGGCCGCGTCTCCGGCGTCGATGATCGAGGTGATCTGGCCGACGCCCGACGTGATCTCCTGGAGCGTCACGACCGGCGCCGCCGCGGCGCGCTGCGCCGACTCCCGATCGGCCTCGCGGGCCCGTCGGCCGGCTTCGACCGTGGCCACGATCAGAGCGACGGCGGAGAGAACCGAGATGATCGTGCGGCGCAGAAAGAGACGGGTCACGTCCTCTGTCTAACACGCCCGCAGTCGTTCGCGATTCCTAAAACCGAGTTCTTAAAGATCGAGGACGCTGTCGAGCCCGCGCCGCAAGCCTTTGAAGCCCCCGACCTTTCGCACCGCGAGCAGCGTCCCGTCGACGTAGGGCGCGGATCCGGAGCCGGAGTCGTGCCGGATCGTGAGCGTCTCGTCGGGCCGTCCGAAGATGACCTCGATCGACGACACGAAGCCGGGCAGGCGCACCGAGTGGATCGGCGTATCGAGAAGCTGCGCCCCGCGCGCTTCGCGCATCCCATGGGTGCGCTCGATCGGAACTTCGAGCCGCGGCGCGCCTACGCGCGAGAGGCGCGCCGCGAGCTCGCGCGCCGTCCCGCTCGGCGCGTCGGGCTTGCCGGCGCGCGCGTACTCGACGATCTCCCACGACGGCACGTGCTTCGCGGCGATCTCCGCGAATTCGCGAGCAGCACGGCCGTCAGGGCGAAGTTGCCTGCGGCGAGCACGCCGACGCTCTTTTCCCGCGCCGCGGAGTCGATCGCGGCGAAATCCTCCTCGGTCAGCCCCGAGGTTCCGATCACGGCGTGCACGCCGCGCCGCACGGCCTCGAGCACGTGTCCGCGCACGGCCTCGGGGCTCGTGTAGTCGACGAGCACGTCGCACGAGGCGGCGTCGAGCGCGTCGGCGACGGCGCCGAAGACGCGAAGCGAAGGAGCGTCCGTGCCGAGGACCTCGGGAAGCGGCTTCCCCGCGCCGCGCCGCGCGACGGCGGCGGCGAGCTCGAGGTCCGGCGCCGCCACGATCGCGGGGACGAGCCCGCGGCCCACCCATCCCGTCGCGCCGGCCAGGCAGACCCGCGTCATCGCGCGGAGAATCTCACAGAAGGAGCAGGAGCCCGCCGACGCAGAGCAGGATGCCCAGCATGTTGCCCGCCGTGAGCCGCTCGCCGAAATGAGAGGATCCCGATCGGGATCAGCAGGACCGCGAGCGCCGCATTCACCATGGTCGAGCCCACGCTGACCCGCCAGCCGGCCCGGTACGCCAGCAGCACGCCCATCTCGACGCCCACGATCGCGATGCCGACGGCCACGCTCGCCCAGTTGAGCCCGCGGAGCGACTTCCACGTCGGCGCGCCGCCCGGGTAGAAGGGGAAGAGAACGAGCGTCAGGACGAGCGCCACGACGTACGTCACGGTCAGGGACATCAGAGGGTGCGCGCCGCCCGGGATCGACTTCTGCGAGACGTGATAGAGGACGTTCGAGCCGACGGTCAGTACGACCGCGAAGACGAGCAGACCCATCGGGCTCCCCCTTTCAGCGGGCGCCGTCCGCCACGACGGCATAGGCGCGCACGGGGAAGCTTCCCACGTTCCGGAACGGCGCCGGGCAGGCGTGGAGGCGGAAGCCCGACGCCGGCAGGGCGTCGAGCCGGCAGAGGTGCTCGAGGATCGGGATTCCCGCGGCGAGGAGCGCGGTGTGCGCGGGCCGCTCGCCGCCGGACGTGTCGTCGATGTTCAACGAGTCGATGCCGACGAGCGCGGGCTTCGCGGCGGCGAGAAAGCGCGCCGCCTCGTCCGTCAGGAACGGGTGGCCGTCGAAGTACGCGGGCGTTCGCCAGTGGCGGCTCCAGTCCGTGCGCACGAGGACGGCCCGGTTCTCGAGCGCGGCCCCCGAAAAGGCGCACGCGCCGATCGCGCGCCCGCTCCGATTCGAGGCGTCCACGACGACGCCTTCGACGTCCGCGAGCCTCTCGAGAGGCAGCGAACCGATGTCGGCGCCGTCCGAGAAGCGATGGAACGGCGCGTCGACGTACGTGCCGGTGTTGACGACCAGGTCGACGCGCGCGATGAGGAACGTCGTGCCCGGCGCGTAGTGGGTGCGCGAGGCCTCGCGCGACAGGAACTCAGTCACGACGGGGCCCGGAAGACCCGGGTAGGTCGCCATGCCCGGCGCGATCTCGTGGGAGATCTCGATCAGCCGGCGCCGCGCCGTCATCGCGCGATCGGTTCCAGACCGAGCTCCGCGGCGATGAAGTCGCGGGCCCCGGGGGCGCCCGTCAGGCGCAGGACCGCCGGCTCGGCGCGCTCGCCGAGGCGGATGTCGAAATCGAGGAACGGGCAGCAGCGCCGCTCGCGCGCCATCCATTCGACGATCCGGCGTCCCACGTCGGGAGCGTCGTCGAAGGAGAGCTCCCATCCGTTCGGAAGCTCCTCCACGCGGCGCGCGGAATTCACGAGCCGCGCGGTGAGCTCCGCGTGACGCGCGCGCTCGGCCGGACTGAGCGCGTCGAGCCGGCACACGAAAGGAAAAGGAGTCTCAGCGTCCACGCTTTCGTTTGCTCCGCATGCTCTTCAGCAGCTGGATCTGACCGGTGTGGTAGACGTTGTGCGAGGCGACCCCGTACAGAATGGCCGCGGCCGTGTACTTGCTCCCCCGAGGGCGCCGGTCGAGAGCGCGAGGCGGGAACGCCGCAATCGCCTCCCGGAGACCCCGGTGCGCGTCGGCGAGGACGGCGAGATCCGCGCGCCACGCCTTCTCCGTCGGCGAGATGGGCCGGCGAAAGAAGTTGCTGCCGGCCATCGGAAAGGATCCGCGCTTCTGCCCCGTCAGCTGCCGCGCGGCGGCGTACTCCCAGTAGGCGACGTGGAGCACGAGCTCCCAGATGTTGTGGCTCCCCGGCGCCGGACGCCACGCGGCCTCGGCGGGGCGGACGCCGCGCAGCGCGCTGCGGAGGTTCGGTCCCTGCCATGCCTTGCGCTCGAAAGACTCGTCGAGCAGCGCGAGGAGCAGGCGAATGCGCGGATCGCGAGGACTCCGCGACTCCTTCATACGGTCCGCGAGATCTCCGGAGCCCGCCGCTCGAAGGCCGGCAGATATCCGGCTCCCACCTCGTGATGCGTCACGTGCGGCTCCTTCCCGAGAAGGTACCGATCGTCCTCGGAATAGTAGACCGCGTTTTCCGGATCTGGTCCGGCGAAGCGCCGGATCGCCTCGAAGCTCTCCCAGAACGACACGACGAGGAACTCCGCCGTGTCGCCTTCGCCGCGGCGCAGGACCAGCGCGCCGAGATTCCCCGGCGTGCTCCGGTATTCCTCGAGCCCTGTCTGCTCGACGTAGGCCAGGTATTCGTCCGCCTTGTCCGCGCGCGTGTTCCCGCGCCAGATCCTCGCAATCATGACGACCTCCCTGCCGAGATGCGGGCCGGCTCGACTTCGGGAGCGAGCTCCCGCGCCACTTCGACTTTCTCTCTTCGCCCCCCGAAACCGATGATCACCGCAACCGCGCCCACGATGCCGAGCGCCGAGAGACCGATGCGCAGCGTCAGCGCCTCGCCGGCAACGGCCCACCCGATCAGCACAGCCACGATGGGGTTGACGTACGCGTAGGTCGACACGCGCGCCGGCGTCGTCATGCCGAGGAGCCACATGTAGGCGGAGAACCCGGCGAGCGACCCCATGACGATCAGGTATGCCAGCGCCAGAAGGGAGCGCGTCGGAGACGGCGGCAGGATGCAGATCCGCGCCCTCCCCGGACGCGAGCCCGACCGCCCAGAGCGACATTCCTCCCGCGATCATCTCCATCGCGACCGCCTGGAAGGTCGGCACCGAGAATTTCACGCCGCGCGAGAAGAGCGAGCCGATCGCCCACGAGAGCGCGGCGAGCAGGAGCGCCCCGGCGCCGAGCATGTCGACGCGGGCCGCCGACCGGCCCGGCGCGACGAGCCACCCGAGCGAGGCGAGCCCCAGGACGAGGCCGGCGACGACTGGCGCGCGGGGCGCCGTGCGGCGCTGCAGGGACTCGAGAAGGGCCATCCAGAGTCGGCACCGACGCCACGATCAACGCCGCCAGCCCCGACGGCACGCGCTGTTCGGCCCAGGACACGAGACCGTTCCCGCCGAGCAGCATCATCGCGCCGATCGCGGCCGCGAGCGCCCACTCGCGGGGCTTCGGCCGGGTCTTCGACCGGGACCGGGTCCAGGCGTAGAGAATCAGGCCGGCGACGAGATGCCGCGTTCCGGCCATCAGGAACGGGGGGATCGTCTCGACGGCGTATCGGATGCCGAGATACGTCGAGCCCCAGAGGACGTAGATCGCCGCGAAGGCCAGGACGATCCGCCCGCGCAATGCGCGATCCTCAGGCACGGCGGATCTCCGGGACGCTTTCCTCCGCGGGCTCGAGCGGCAACGCGCTCTCTTCCTTGACCGTCTCGAGCACGATCGTCGTGCGCGTCGAGGTCACGGCCGGAATCGCGCCCACCTTTTCGCGAAGGATCCTTCCGAGGTCCTCCGTGTCGGCGGCGCGCAGCTTGACGAGGAAGCAGTCCTCTCCGGCGACGTGGTGCACTTCGAGCACCTCCCGGATCTTGGCGATTTGCTCGGCCACCGACACGCCGCCGGCCCGCTCGTTGGAGCGGACGAAGACGAACGCGAGAAGCGGCAGGCCGACCGCGTGCGGATCGACCTCCGCGTGGAAGCCTTTCAAGACCCCCCGCTCCTCGAGCTTGCGAATGCGTTCGAAGACGGCCGACGGTGCCATCCCCACCTGTCTCGCGATCTCGGCGTTGGATGTTCTCGCGTTTTTCTGAAGAATCATCACGATTACAGCGTCTTGGCCGTCAATCATTCGCATTTCACAATGATACTACGTCGAATCGTCACACTGGTTTCAGAGCCATCCGCGATGGCGATAACCCCGCAGGCGACAAATGGTTGCGCGCCGAAAAACGGCGTCAGGGCTCGGGAATGCGGACCGGGGGCACGGGGGCCGGCGTCGGACGGCGAGGAACGGAACCCGGCGCCGACCTGTCGATCGCCGCGAAGAGTTCGTCCAGCTGCATTCCGAGGTTCTGGATGCCGACCACGCGCCGGTACACGGCGGCCGCCTCTTTCACGCGGTTCTGAGCGACGAGTGTGAGCCCCGCCTTCACCAGAGGCTCGTCGCACTGCGAATGGTACTTGGGTCCGTTCCCGGCACAGGGCGACAGGATCTCGGCCGCTTCTGTCGCTCGGCCGGCCGCGAGCAGACAGCGCCCGATCGCCGACCGCACTTGAATCGAGAGCCTCTCGGCCTTCCCGGCCAGATCGTAGACCGACGCTCCGGGCACGATCCCGACCGACTCTTGCCAGCGAACCTCGTCCCGGCGGCTCCACGCCTGCGCGACCCGCGCGTCGTCCGGATCGATGAGGATCTCGTCGGCCGCCGCGATCTCCGCTCGAAGCGTCTCGATGGTTTTTTCGACCATGTTTCGGCGGTCCGCCGGCGCCAGGTCCTCGAGCTCTGGGGCGCGGTCGAAGGACCCGTCCGCGAGCACCACCTTCCATCGCTCGGCGGCCCGGCGAATCGCGGCGACGTTCTCGCGCAACGCGCGAACTTCTTCGTTGCGGTGGGGCCTCGGCGGAACGTCCGGATCGAGCTCGGGCGGATAGGCAAGGCTCGCCTCGGTCTCGAGCGCCGCCAGTCGGTACCGCGCCTCGTCGCATCGACCGAGCCCCGCCTTCGCGGCGAGGTTCAGAGGCAAGCAGGTCGGACCGATGAGGCTCCGGCACCACGGACACGGGCAAGCCGACGAGGTCCCCGGTCTCGCGTTCCACCTCCGCGAAATGGCCATCCCCGAGGCGCAGCGCGAGGACGCGCGTCCGTTCCGCCCAGTCGGCGGGATGTGCTTTCTTGTAGCGCAGAAGATACGAGTCGCGCGCTTTCGCCCTCAGGTCTTCGGGCAGCACGTCGACGCTGTCGAACAGAACCCGGTCCAGGTCCTGCGGATTGGGCCAGGCTTCCCGGGCGCGGACCGCCAGCCGGTCCGCGGCGGCGCGGTCGCCCTCGATTTCCGCGATGAGGAGCGGAAAAATCCGGCTCTCGACGTCGTTCGCGTTCTTGGAGACGGCGACATCGAAGAGTTTCTTGGCCTCGGCTGTTTCGCTTCGCATCGAGAGGCGCAGGAAAGCCTCGAGCGAGAACCAGGCCCCTTCGGCGGGCGTTTCCTTCTCCCGCGCGTGCAGGAATTCGACCGCGGCGTCGTACAGAGACGTGGCCTGCTGCCGCGGGAACGAATCGCCGCGGACGATCTTCCGGAACGGGACGCGGATCGCGTCGTTCCAGGGCCGCGCGCGCAGGGGCCGGAGAGCCCGCAGATAAAGGGCGCGGGGGTCATTCCCGCGGCGGCCGAGCGCCTGCTCGATGTCGGCCGCCTCCCTCTCGACCGCCTCGCGGTCCGACGGAAAGCCTTTGGTCGTCTCCTCCTGATCCCGAAGCAGTTGCCGGAATCGCTCGCCTTCCGCCGCCCGGTCGCCCTTCACCTTGTCCTCGATCGCGGTCGAGAGGACGAGCATTTCGACCATCGTGACGTACTGGGCCTCTCGCTGCGAAAGCTCGTGCGAACGCCGGAACGTCTCGAGCCGATCGTTGAGATTCTGACGCTCCTCCGCAGCCATCCCGGCGATCGCTTCTCGCAGAAGGACGTCGTCGCGCGACAAGATCGTCTTGACCTGATCGGCGGGAAGGCTCGCCAATTCTTCCGTGGTCAGGAGCCGGTAGCCTTCGGGCATCCACAGGCGCTCCTCGTCCTGAGCGGCCGAGAGCGATGCGAAGATCGCGAGGAGCCCCAGGGCCAGCCAGCGCCGAGCCATGATGTTTGGGAGGACCTGAAGATTGTAGAGCCGAAGGGCGCCGTCCCGGCTCAGACCGCGAAGTAGCGGGCCTGCGGGTGGTGGACGACGACGGCCGAGACGGAGGCCTCGGGATCCATCATGAAGCCTTCGGTCAGCTCGACGCCGATCTTGCGGCCGTCGAGGAGGCGGAAAAGCGTCTCCTGGTCCGAGAGCTCCGGGCAGGCCGGATAGCCGAAGCTGTAGCGCTTGCCCTGGTAGCGCGACTGGAAGAGGTCCGTCAGCGTCAGCGCACGGCGGATCGGGGAAGCCCCAGCAGGCGCGCAGCTTCCGATGCAGCCACTCCGCGGCGGCTTCCGCCGTCTCGACGGCGAGCGCCTGGAGGGAGTGGCAGAGCAGGTACTCGCCCTTCTGTCTTCAGGTCCTCGGCGCGGGCGCGCACGCCCTCGCCCGCCGTCGTGATGAGGAGCGCGATCGTGTCGGGCGCGGACCTCGCGCGGCGCGACGAAGTCGGCGAGGCACAGCCGCTCCCCCGCCGCCTGGCGCGGGAAGTGGAAGACCGCGGCCTCGCGCCCGCCGTCGAGCACGTGAATGGAATTGCCTTCCGAGTACGCCTCGAAGTAGCGGTACATCGCGCGCGCGCGGATCCCGCCCGAGGCCTTGACCCTCTCGACAACGGCCTCGAGCTCGGCGAGCCGCGGGTCACCGGCCTCCTTCAGCTTCCAGTAGCTGCCCGCGCAGGCCCAGATGCTTCGCGTAGAGCATGTGCGGGTTGAGGTAATTCCAGACCTCCTGCGAGGTCGAGCGCGCGGCAGCACGTGCTCGGCCGCGTCCGGCGCCGCGAGCGGCTGCGCCCGCCGCGATCTCTTCGCTCCGCACGGCCGGCGCGGCGAGCGGGCTCTCGGCCTCCGCGCCCGCCGCCTTCGCAGCGCCGTCGCGGTCCCGCCGCGCCCGCGACTCCGCCGCCGAGCGCGCTCGCGTTCCGACTCGCCCGAGAGGATCCGGTCCGCCAGCGCGAGGCCGCGCATCGCGTCCACCGCATAGACGACGAGGCCGCCATAGGCCGGCGCGATGCGGTGGTCGGTGAACTTCTGCGAGAGCGCCGCGCCGCCCACGAGCATCGGCGCCGTGACGCCGCGCGCCGTCAGATCCTGGGCCGTCGTCACCATCTGCTGCGCGCTCTTGACGAGCAGGCCCGAGAGGCCGATCAGGTCGGGACGGTGCTCCTCGTACGCCTCGACCAGCCGCTCGGGCGGCACCTTGATGCCGAGGTTGACGACCTCGTAGCCGTTGTTGGAGAGGATGATCTCGACCAGATTCTTCCCGATGTCGTGCACGTCGCCCTTGACGGTCGCGAGGATCACCTTGCCCTTGCGCGAGTCGGTCGCCTTCTCCATGAATTGCTCGAGATGCGACACGGCCGCCTTCATCGCCTCCGCCGACTGCAGGACCTCGGCGACGATGAGCTCGTTGGCGTTGAAGAGGCGCCCGACCTCCTGCATTCCGTCCATCAGCGGACCGTTGATGATGTCGAGCGGCGCCTTTCCCGACTGCCGCACGGCCTCGAGATCGTCGACGAGGCCTTCCTTGGAGCCCTCGAGGATGTAGCGCGGCAGCCGTTCGAGCGGCGTGCCCGCGCGCTCGGGCTTCTGCCTTCGGCGCGGCGCCCTTCGCCTTGAAGTACGCCGCGAAGGCGGCGACCGGATCCTGCGCCCCGATTCCAGATCAGATCCTCGGACAGGCGCCGCTCCTCCTCCGGGATCGACGGATAGCGCACGATCTTCTCGGTGTTCACGATCGCGAGGTCGAGGCCCGCCTTCGTCGCGTGGTACAGGAACACGGAGTTCAGCACCTCGCGGCCGGCCTCGGGCAGACCGAACGACACGTTGGAGATGCCCAGGATCGTGCGCGTCTCGCGGGAACTCGGCCTTGATCGGCCCGAATCCCCTCGATCGTCTCGACGGCGCTGCCGACGTACTTCTCGTCGCCCGTGCCGCACGGGAAGACGAGCGGGTCGAAGAAGATGTCTTCCGGCGCGACGCCGTACTTCTCGGTCAGGAGCGTGTAGCTGCGGCGCGCGATCTCGAGCTTTCGCTGCCGCGTCACGCCCATGCCGTGCTCGGGGTCCTCGTCGATCGTGCCGACGACGAGCGCGGCGCCGTACTCTCTGCGCGAGCGGCACGACCGAGGCGAAGCGCTCTTCGCCGTCCTCGAGGTTGATCGAATTGAGGATCGACTTGCCCTGGCTCCACTTGAGACCGAGCTCGAGGACCTTCGCGTCGGTCGAGTCGAGCATCAGCGGCACCTTGACCATGCGCGTCGACGCGCTCGAGAAACGCGTTGGCGTCGGCCGTCTCGTCCCGGTCGGGATCCTGGAGGCAGACGTCGATGACCTGGGCGCCGCCCTTGACCTGCGCGCGCGCGATCTCGGCCGCGGCGTCGAACTGCCCGTCGGCGACGAGCCGCTTGAACTTCCGGCTGCCGAGCACGTTGGTGCGCTCGCCGACGAGCACGGGACGGTTCGTCTTCGGTGATCTCGAGCGCCTCGATCCCCGAGAGGAAAACCCGGTCGTGGATCGCGGGGCGCCGTGGCTTCTTTCCCTCGGCCGCCGCGGCGACCTTCGCGATGTGGGCCGGCGTCGTTCCGCAGCAGCCGCCGACGATGTTGAGCCAGCCCTCATCCAGGAAGCGCGCGAGCTGCGCGGACGAGCTTGTCCGGCGTCTCGGGGTACTTGCCGTCCACGTCCGGCAGTCCGGCGTTCGGGTAGCAGGAGACCGGCGTCTTCGCGAGCCCCGAGAGCGTGCGGAGGTGGTCCGTCATGAATTCCGGTCCGGTGGCGCAGTTCAGTCCGATCGAGAGCAGCGGCGCGTGGGCGACCGCCGCCCAGACGGCGTCAACCGCCTGGCCGGCGAGCATGGTGCCCATCGGCTCGATCGTGACGGAGACGGAGACCGGCACCCGCCAGCCCACCTCGGCGAAGGCCTGCTCGACGCCGATGAGGCCGGCCTTCAGGTTGCGCGTGTCCTGAACGGTCTCGAGGATCAGGAGGTCCGCGCCTCCCGAGACGAGGCCGATCGCCTGCGCGCGGTAGTGGCGCGATCATCTCCTCGAAGGTCGCGCCGCCGGTGACCGTGATCGCCTTCGTCGTCGGGCCCATCGAGCCGACGACGAAGCGCGGCCGCGACGGCCGTCGAGAACTTCGCCGCCGCCTCGCGCGCGATGCCGGGCCGCCGCGGCGTTCTGCTCGATCGCCTTGTCGGCCAGGCCGTACTCCGCGAGCACGAGCGGCGTGACCCGAACGTGTCCGTCTCGATCAGGTCGGCGCCCGGCGGCGAGGTACTCCTCGTGCATCCGCCGCACGACGTCGGGCCGCGTGAAGACCAGGTTCTCGTTGCAGCCCTCGAGATCGCGCCGCCGAAGTCCGTCGGCGGTCAGGTTCTGTCCCTGGATCCAGGTCCCGGTCGCCCCGTCGAGCACGAGGACCCGCTCGGCGAGGGCCTCCTGGAGGGCCTCGGCCCGCTCGCGCTGGGACGCTCCGCCGGGGGACGAAACTCCGTTCATGAGGTGCGCATTATGCGGGATCGGGCCTTCCGGCGGCGGGACTACTATCCTGCCATGGCCTCCCGGCTCGAGACGTTCGAGGCGCTTCTGCGCGCCCACTCGCGCCTCGTCTCGAGCGCGATCCGCCGGGTCTGCAGCCGCCGTTACCGGACGCTCATCCCCGATATCGAGCAGGAGGTGTACGAGGCGCTGTGGAAACGGCTCGGGAGCGGGAAAGAAATCGAGCATCCCTCCTCATATCTTTACAAGGTGGCGCTCACGACGGCGCTGGCGATCGTCCGCAAGCACACCCCGGAGACGACCCCCATCGAGACGATTCCAGAATCCGCCGCCCCCTCGCCCAACGCCTTCGGGACCCTGCTTCCGGCGGAGCGCTCGCGCCTGCTGTCCGAAGTGCTCGCGCTCCTGCCCCTGGAGAACGCGCGGGCCCTGCGCGCACACCTCGCCGGATTCAGTCATGAGGAGGTCGCCGCGCTCTACGGATGGACGCCGTCGGTCGCCCGGCATCGCATCTACCGGAGCATCGAGACTTTGCGGGAGAAACTGAAAGGAGGTCTCGGCGATGTCCGATCGGCGGCCCGATCCTGAAATGCCGTTGCTCGCGGCGACGTACCGGGAGTTGCAAGGACCCGGGTCAGACGCGTGTCCGCCGACGGAGGCGCTCGCGGCCCTCGCGGTCGGTGAACGGAAACCCGAGAGCGAGAACGTCGCCGATCACGTCGTCTCCTGCCGGCGATGCGCCGACGACATGCAGGTGCTCCTCCGAACGCGCGCCGAGATGTCCACCGCTTCCCTCGGTTCGTCGCGCGCACGGCCGTGGCTCCTCGCCGCGGCGGCGGCGCTCGCGCTCGTCGCCGCCAGCCTTTTCCTCATCCGGCGCGGGCCCGGACCCTCCGCGCCGGCCAGCGTCGAGCGGGGCGCCGCGGAGTCAGGCGACCGCGTCACGCCGATCGCGGGGGCTCGCCTCGACCGCCCGCCCGAGGAGCTCGCCTGGCCCGCGCAGGACGGCGCCGACGCGTATCGCGTCAGAATCTTCACGATGTCCGGAAGCCTCTTGTGGGAATCTCCGACCGGCGCGGAAGCGCGCGTGACGCTGCCGTCGGAACCCGCCGCACACCTGCGCAGCGGCGAATCCTACTTCTGGGTGGTCGAGGTCCTGCCCTCCCTGGACCACCGGCGTCTCGGCCCATTCCGGTTTTCGATTCGCTGAGCGACGACCGTCGCCGCGCCGAGAGGCACGCGCTCGCGGCTCTCCCCGAGCAGAACGAAGGAAGCCCAATACTTCGGGGCGAGCCCCGGCTCGCGCCGCAGCATTTCGAGCTTTGCCGCGCGCAGCGCCTGCGCCTTCGGGACACCCCGAGCGAGGCTGCCGTAGAACGCCTGCATGAGCCGGGTCCCCCGAACATCGTCGACGTTCCAGAGGCTCGCCACGACGCTTCGGGCGCCGGCGTGAATGAACGCCTGCGCCAGGCTCTGAATGCCTTCGCCGGGAAGGACCCGGCCGCCCGCGGTCTTGCATCCCGACAAGACGACGAGATCCCCGTTCAGGCGCATCCGCGAGATCTCGCGCGCCTCGAGCAGACCGTCGTCTCTTTCATCCTTCGCCGCGAAGAGCACCAGAGCCGACCGCGACGGCGCCTCGCGGGACAGCACCGCGTGCGTGGCGAAATGGAGAACACGGTATCGATCGAGCCGCTCGGTCTTGACGCGGCGCTCGCTCGCTTCGACGCCCGTCCAGAGGCGCGTGCCGGCTCCGCCCAGCCGCGAGACCGCCCGACCCTCCTCGAGCGCGGAGTCGAGCGGCTTCAGATTCACGCGCTCCCCGTCGATCGTCAGCGGCGCCGAGGCGAAGGCCTCCGGGGCGCGCGGCGCCGCGAAGATCGCGAGGGCGGGCCGCGGCAAGGCGGAGACCGGCGCCGGCCGAGCGCGGGATAGCTCGGCGAAGACCGTCGCCGAATCGGCATACGAAACGGCGAAGCGGTCCAGAAGCAGGCGTCCCGTGGACAGATCCGGGAGCGTCTCGAAAGGCAGGTAGCCGAGTGGCCCGTCCGGCACGATCACCAGGTGATCCACCCCCGGCGCCAGCACCGCTTCCCAGGGAGCGACGAGGCGGTCGCTCAGCCGCCGCGCCATCGGGCCCAGATCGGCGCCACCGGAGGAGAGCAGGCCGGCGTAGTTCTCGACGTCGTCGGAGATTGCCGGCTTCGCCTCAGGCAGGTCGACGATGCGCAGACCCGCGGTGCTCACGACGAAGACGTAGGACCGGCTCCGGCCAATCACGAACGAAACCAGGGCCGTGCGTGCGTCGAGCCCGGACCGGACCTCCTCGGGCGTGAGCGGCTGCGGATATCGCAGCGAGGCGTACTCCGGCGTGCGGCGACGCATGTCGGCGAGCAGGCCTTCCCAGTCCTGCTCGTACGTGCGCCGAGCGTCGGCGACAGATGCCGCATCGGCCCCGGCCGGCTTCTTCTGGAGCTCGGAGAGAGCGGACTCGAGATCTTCTTCGCGCTTGCGCAGATCCGCCGGCAGATCGCGCGCGAGATCGACGCGCGCCTCGGCGAGCGACTCAAGAAGCGTCCGCGCCCGGGACCGCTCGATTTCCCGAAAGGCCAGCGCCGCGAAGCCCCCCTCGGGATTCCCCGCGCCCTCCTCGAGGCAGAGCTCGGCCGACAGCCGATACGCCTCCTGCCAGCGCGCGAGGGCCTCCGCCCGCATTTCCGGACGCGCCATCTTCTCCCGGCCGCCCTCGATCAGGCGCAGCGACTCGTCGACGTGGGCGCGTGCGTCTTCGCGGCGACCGATATGCCGCTCGAGGCGGGCCAGCTCCGCGAGCGTCGACGCGCTCCCGGCGGGAGCTCCGATCGCGCGATACATCTCCAGGGCCCGCTGCTGGCTCTCCAGGGCGGCCGAGTCCTCGCCGAGCGCTGACTGGGAAACGCCGATCCGCGTCAGCGTCTGCGCCTCGCCGTGCCGGTCGCCCGCCTCATGTTGCAGCGCCTGCGCCTCCCGATACAGGACCACCGCTCCCGCGTGGTCTCCCTGCTCGGCGCGCAGGTGTCCCAGGGCCGCGACCGTTCTCCCTTCGACACGGCGATTCCCGCTCTGCTGGAGGAGCCGCCGCGCCTGCTGCAGGACCTCGGCGGATTTCGCGGGCTCATCGAAACGGCCGTAAAGGGAACCGACCTCCGCGAGCGCCATCCCCTGAAGGAAGAGATCTCCCACCTCCGCGGCGAGCTCGGCGACCTGTTTCTCCAGGGCGAGAGCTTCGCGGCCATCTCCGTAGTCGCGATCCAGATCGGCGATATTTCCGAGCGTGTACGCCTCCCCGCGCCGGTCTGCCGCCGCGCGTCGCAGAGGGAGCGCGCGCTCGTAGCACGGCCCGAGCTTCCTCGGTCTCGCCGAGAGCAGCGTACGCGATCCCCATGTTCGAGAGAGTCCGGGCCTCCCCGGCGCCGTCCCCGAGATCCTTCTCCATCGCCGCCGCCCGGCGATAGCACGCGATCGCCTCGGCATACTCCGTCTTGTAAGAGCGCGCCATGCCGATGGCGTTGAGCGTGATGGCTTGGCCGTCGCGATCGCCCAGCCGCTCCCAGAGAGCGAGCGACCCTCGGTGGCTCGCCAGAGCCTCGTCGGCGTGGCCCGAGCGAAACTCCGCGAAACCGATGTGCGCCAGCTCCTCCGCCTGCCCCCGGCGGTCGTGGTCACGGCGCCAGATCTCGAGTGCCTCTCGCGATTTCCGCACGGTGGTCTGCCGCTCGGCCTCGGTGCCGCCGACACTCCAGCCGGCGAACTGAGTCGATCGCTCGGCGGCGACGCGCGAACGGTCGCCCCCCGCGGCTGGTCGCTGATCTTCGATTCGAATCCGATAGGTCCCGGAGCGGCTGTCCCGATCCAGACAAACGACGAGCCGCCAGCGCGCAGCCTCCGGAGCGATTGCGGAGACGCGATTGACGCCATAGGGGCCCATCGGGGCATACCGCACGATCGGCGAATCGAGACCCGGTCCTTCCAGAGTCAATAGCGTTCGAACGCCGCGCTGGACGGCTTCGATGCGGACGTACTCACCCTTGCGAACGGCGATTTCCCAGGTCTGCAGGTCGCCGGCGGAGATCCGCTGTTCGACCGGCGCGCCCTTCGACAGAGGCAGAACGCCCACACCCGTCGCCGTGGAAGCTCCCACGAGCAGCGCGGCGGCCGGAAGGAGCGCGAACACCGTTTCGGACTCGGCTGCCTCAAGTCTAGTCCCGGAGTGTGAAGGGCGCTCGTTCGGCGGGAAAAATTCGGGCTCCGACCCCTCTGCCTATTGCAAGGACCGTTCGCTCAGGAGGGGTGGAGTATGGAGCGCAGGAAGTTGGGCGGATCCGTACGCGGGCAATCCCCGGCAATGGGCGCTTCATCCCAGAGATCGGTCGTGACGTCACGGGAGGGACTCGCGCGCAGTGTCGCCGCGGCCGCCCTTTTCGCTCTGGCCGCGACGGTGTCGTCCGCACAGACGCCGACGCCGACCATCACACCAACTCCGAGCATCACGCGGACTCCGACGATCACTCCGACTCCCAAGCCCACGGGCACCATTTCCGGCAACGCCGGAGGGGCGAATCCGGGAGGCCGGGTGGTGTTCGCGCTCCCCCAGCCGTTCGGCGCGGCGATCAACGCACTCGCCGACTCATCCGGCAACTACATGCTGACCGTTCCCGAAGGCTGTTACCTCGTCGAGGCGTCCGACACGACCCTCGGCACAATCGCCTATCCGGGCACGACCTTCCCCTCACAGGCGACCATCCTCACGGTCAAAGGAGGGGACGCGCTGACGCACGTCGACCTCACCTATTCCGGAGGCCATCTCATCAGCGGGACGCTCTCGGCGACGCCGGGTCCCCTGCCGGGCTTCGTCACGGTCACCCTGATGAGTCTGGTCGGCGAGCAGAGCCTCGCCAAGGCGACGGTCGTCGGCGCGGGCTACTCCTTCAAGAACATTCCGGACGGCGACTACATCGTCTCCGCCCAGGCGGCGGGGTACGCCGTGACCTACTTCGGAGGGGCGCATACGGCGAGCGCGGCGCAGAAGGTGACCGTCTCCGGCGCGGACGCGGTGGCGAACATCGATCTCGTGCAGCCCCCCCACGTGAAGGGCAAGGCAACGCTCGACGGAGGTGTCGGTCTACCCCCCGCAGGCTCCTCCGTCCAGCTCATCCAACGCGGCGCGACGTTCGGCGGCGGCGGCGGCATCACGGACGTGAACGGCAACTACGACGCGACGGGCGCTCTTCCCGGCGACGAGGTGCGCGTCGTTCTGGTCGGAAGCCCCGCCGATCCGGCCACAGGATTCGAGGACGGGAGCTCCAACAGCTATACGAGCCCGGTCATCAAGCTCGTTCCGGGAGACAACACGGGACACGACGTCGACTCGCCCGCCCGCGGAGGTGTCCACGGAACGGTCACCGACGCGGTCACTCATGCGGCGATCCCGGGAGCGACAGCCCAGCTCCAGGAGGCGATCTTCAACAACGGCCGTGTCGCCAAGCCCTTCTATTCGACGACGACGGACTCGATTGGCATTTACGAGATTCCCGAAGTCCGTCCCAGCCGGCAATTCGTGAACGTCGCGCCGCCCAACCCACCGGCCCCTCCGGCGCCGACGCCGCAGCCGACGCCGAGCTACTACCTCCCGAAATCGGTCCCCGCTTTCGTCGACGTCAACGGGAACTCCCCGGCCGTCAACGTGGCGCTCGACCTCGGCGGGCGAATCGGCGGCACGGTGACGAAGGTCTCGGACGGCACCGTTGTGCCGAATCCCTTCGTCACGATCTGGAGCTCGCCGGGGTGCACGGTCGTTTCGTCCGTCGCCGGGAAACCGGACGGGACGTACCTCTCGAGCTCCCTTTCCGCGGGCTCCTACCGCCTGTCCGCGACATCGTTCAACGCGGCGCTCGGGCTCGGGACGGGATGGTCCGGCGGCGCCTCGAGCTGCGTGACCGCCGCCGACGTCGCGGTTGCCGTTTCGTCGACCAGCGCGCGCGACCTGCAGGTCCCCGGCAAGGCCGCGCCTCCCACCGCGCACACGGTCTCGGGCCGGCTGACCGACATGGCGACGGGCAACCCGCTCTACCTCGGGCAGGTCGTGATGCACAACGCGACCGACTCGACCGACTATTTCGCGTCCACCGATGGGTGCGGCTACTACACGAGCACCGCAATGACCGACGGAACCTACACCGCGACGGTGGTCCACTTCGGCGATCGGACTCTCGCGGCCGGTTTCTCCGTCTCCGGGGCGGACAAAACCAAAGACTACGCCATGACCGCGACCAACGGCGCCATCACGGGGAAAATTCTGACCGGCGCCGCGGGCGTGCAGGGCGCGTCGGTCTGCCTCTTGAACGGCGGCTGCGTGACGACGGACCAGGAGGGGAACTATCGGATCTCGAGCCTCGATACGGGCAGCTACCAGCTCTTCTGCACGACGACGGACGGACTGCAGGGACTCTTCTATGCAGACAAGGCCACGGTCGGAGCAGCCGACAACGTCGCGGTCACGAACGGCCTGACGACTCCGGGAATCGACTTCCATCTCGCGGACGTCGCGGCCGACCCGAAAGAGCCCGACGACACCGGCACGCCGCCGCTCCTGACGCCCGGTGTCCCGATGAACCGGGCCTTCCACGACGCGGAAGACGTCGACTGGTTCCGCTTCACCGTCGTCGCCGGGCACACCTACAAGATCAACATCACGGGAGGCCTCTTCAGCTACCTCCACGTCAACAACCACCCTTTCTTCGACGGCGCGACGCATGTGCCCTTCCTCTTCACCGGGCCGACGCCTCTCGACTCCAGCACGGTCGGCTGGACGGCGCCCGCGGGCGCGCCCGGCGA
Organism: uncultured Acidobacteriota bacterium; assembly: GCA_963708395.1. GTDB lineage: Bacteria > Acidobacteriota > Thermoanaerobaculia > UBA5066 > Gp7-AA6 > DATBFU01. The sequence continues at coordinate 321,268 of CAVPSG010000003.1, forward strand.
GCTGTGGCTCGCCATGATGGTCAGTGGCGTCGGGCTCACAGGCGCCTACACGATCACCCTGTCCGACACCCCCGGCGGCCCGACGCCCACGCCGACGAAGACGCTCACGCCGACGATCACCCCGACGCCCACGCGGACGCCGACGATCACTCCGACTCCCACGCGCACCCTGACTCCGGTCGGACCATCGCCGACGCCGACTCCGACGCCGACGCGGACGAAGACGGCCACCGCGACGGCGACTCCGACGAAGACTCCGGCGCCGATCGGAGCATCGCCGCAGAGCCTCGTGATCGATCCCTCCGCCGGCGCGAGCTCGAACGGGAACGGAGTCTTCGAGCCCGGAGAGACCGTGGAGGCGCGGCCGGCCTGGAAAAACATCACCGGAGCGAGCGCGCCGCTCACGGGAACCGCATCGTCCTTCACCGGACCGGCGGGCGCCACCTACACGCTGACCGACGCCGCGGCGGATTACGGAACCATCGGCGCCGGCGCAGTCGCCAACTGCGGTACCTCGTCCAATTGCTACGCGCTCTCGATCCCGGCCCCGGCGTCGCGCCCGGCGACGCACTGGGACGCGACTTTCAAAGAGACCGCGTCATCGGGTGACGCGAAAGTCTGGACGGTGCACGTCGGCCAGAGCTTCACCGATGTACCGCCGGTGACGGGGAACGCTCCGGGTCGATCCCCGGCGGCCATCAATCCCTTCTACGCGAAGATCGAGGCGCTCTTCCACAACGGCGTCACGACGGGCTGCACACCGACGACCTACTGCCCGACGCAGGTCGTGTCCCGGGGGCAGATGGCCATCTTCATCGCCAAGGTCATGGCCGGAGGCGGCGCCAACGTGCCGATTTCCGGAACGGCGAGCGGAAAGCCCTACAACTGCGCAGCGGGCGGCGTCTCGATCTTCACCGACGTCACGCCGACAGATCAGTTCTGCAAGCACGCGCACTACCTCGTCGTCCGGAACGTGACGCTCGGCTGCTCGGCGACACAGTTCTGCCCGGCCGGCGGCGTCAACCGCGACGCCATGGCCGGCTTCCTGGCGAAAGCGATCGTCGCGCCCGGCGGAGGACCGGCGGTGCCTCTCTCTTACAGCGACGCCGGGACCGGCCTTTCCTACAGCTGCGATGCGGCGTCGCCGAACACCCATTTCACCGACGTGCCGACGACCGACGGCTTCTGCAAGCACGTCCATTTCCTCTGGGCCAAAGGGATCATCGGGGGCTGCGGCGGCACCAGCTACTGTCCGGGCGGCGATGTCACCCGGGACGCGATGGCCAAGTTCCTCGACAACGCGTTTGGCCTGAAGCTCTACGGCCCGTAGGCTTGCCGCAAGCGGGCCTCGGCCGGGGCAGCATCCCGGCGGCACGAACGTGCGCGGCGCCTTCGGCTAACCTATAGCCTTCAAACGGAGGTCGCCATGCACGCCTGGAGCCTGCCCCGGCGCCGCGGTCGAATCCTGCTCGCCACCCTGCTGGCCGCCGTTCCCTTTTCCACCGCGGCCGCCTCGGTTTCCGACGCGCGAGCGGCGGCGGCCTCCCAAGCTCTCGCCATCCCTTTCGCGGCGAACCATAGCCAGTTCGATCGGCGGGTTGCGTTCTCGGCGGCGACGCCCGGCGAGACCGTGTTCGTGACGCGTGACGGCCGGATCGTGCACTCGCTCTCGGGCTGGACGGTCGTCGAGTCGTTCTCGGGCGGCCGGCCGAACGTTCAGCCGGGCCCGTTCGCGCCGACCCGCATCAGCCGTTTCGCGGGCGGCGATCCCGCGGGCTCGGCCCGCGCGGAGGCGACGTACGAATCCGTCTCCTTGGGAGCCGTCTGGCCCGGCGTGCGCGTTTCGGTGAAGGCCGGACCGCGCGACTTCGAGAAGATCTTCCGCGTCGCCGCCGGCGCAACGGCCGATGCGGTCGCGGTCCGTCTCCACGGAGCTTCCGCCCTCCACGTCGCGACGGACGGCTCGCTCGTCGCTGACACGGGAATGGGCGCGATCGTCTTCTCCGCGCCGATCGCGTACCAGGAAGACGGACTCGGTCATCGGACGCCGGTGGAGGCGAAGTACCGGGTTCGCGGCCGCCAGTATGGTTTTCGCCTCGGCCCTCACGACCCCGCACGCGAGGTCGTCATCGATCCGGTGGTGCGCACGACCTTCGTCGGCGGAAGCGGAGACGACGGCGCCAACTCTCTGACGGTCAACCCTTCGACGGGCGACCTCTATCTCGCGGGCCGCACCGTGTCCACGGACTTTCCCGGCACGCTGGGCGGGGCGCAGGCGTCCAACGCCGGCTTTACCGACGCTTTCGTGGCGCGCCTGTCCGGCGACCTGAAGACGCTTCACCAGGTCACGTATCTCGGCGGCACGCTCAATGAGTATGCCCGCCGCGTCGTCTTCCACTCCGGCACCGGCGAGGTGATCGTGATGGGTCCGACGGGATCCGGCGACTTCCCGGGGACCTCGGGAGGAGCGCAGACGTCGAACGCCGGCAGCGCCTACTGGGTCGCCCGCCTGAGCGCCGACCTGACGACCCTCAAACAGTCGACTTATTTCGGAGGAAACGGAGATTCCGGCGGACTCGTCTCCGGCGCTCTCGCCGTGGACGCCGCGACGAACGACATCCTGATCGCGGGCGACAGCTCGGCGACGAATCTTCCCGGCACGGCTTCGGCCGCCCAGAAGTCGTCCGGCGGCGACTTCGACGCCTTCGTCGCGCGCTTCTCCAGCGATCTCAAGACCCTCCAGGCGGCGACGTATTTCGGCGGCTCCGGCCGGGAGGCCGCCTTCGGGCTGGTCGTCGAGCCCGCGAGCCACGACGTCCTGGTGGCCGGCTACACGCAATCTTCCAACCTACCCGGCACGACGAGCGGCGCCCTCGCGTCCTCGGCCGGCGGCCAGGACGCCTTCGTGGCGCGCTTCGACAAGAACCTCGCGACGATCGTCCAGGCGAGCTACCTCGGCGGAACGGGAACGGATACGGCGACGAGCCTCGTCCTGCGCGCGTCGGGAAGTCTCCTCGTCGCCGGCGGGACGACGTCGCCCGACTTTCCGCACACGACGGGGGGAGCCCAGACGTCGCGGCGCGGCGGATCGGACGCCTTCGTGGCGGATCTCAATCCGAACCTCCAGTCCATTCTCTCGGCGACCTACCTTGGCGGCGGCTTCGATGAGAGCGCGCAGGCGATCGCGATCCCGTTCCCGGGCTCCGCTACGAGCGACATTTACGTCGTGGGGAATACGACGTCCTACGACTTCCCGGGCGTCTCCGGATCGATCCAGAGCGCCGCGCACGCCAGCGACCTGTTCCTCTCACACCTCTCGCACGACCTCTCGATCCTCGTGATGTCGACCTATCTCGGCGGCCGTTCCGCGGACTTCGCGGCGGACGTCCTCTTCGACCCGAGCAGCGGAGAAGTCCTCGTGGCCGGAACGACCTCGTCCGCGAGCCTCCCGGCCACGCTCGGATCGGCGCAGCCGACGCCGGGCGGCCAGGAGGGGGTTTCCGCGCCGGCTGTCGGCGACGCGTTCGTCATGCGGCTGAGCCCCGGCCTCACGCCCGCCTCCGCCGGCAGCTGGACTCCCGCTTCGTTCGTCGCCGATCCGGACGCGAGCGCGACCTCTGACGGCAACCAGGTCTTCGAGCCGGGCGAGACCGTGGACCTCGCCCCCTTCTGGAAGAATGCGACGGCATTCACGTTCTCGCAGACCGGCGCCGCGACTTCCTTCACGGGCCCGTCCGGCCCGACCTACTCCGCGGGAGACGCCTCGGCTGGATACGCCTCGACGGGGGGCGGCGCGACGGTCAACTGCGCCTCCACGGCCAATTGCTACCGGTTCGGAGTCGGGTCCGCGCCGCGTCCCGCGACGCACTGGGACGCGAGCTTCGTCGAGACCCTGTCGGGCGGCGACGTGAAGACGTGGGCGCTGCACATCGGAGACAGCTTCGCGGACGTGCCGCGCTCCCAGGCGTTCTACAAGAAGATCGAGGCGATCCTTCACGCCGGCGTCACGTCCGGGTGCACGCCGACGCTCTATTGCCCCGCTCAGGCCGTGCCGCGCGATCAGATGGCGATCTTCCTCGCGAAAGTGATCGCCGGCGGCGGGGTCAACGTTCCCGTGACCGGTCAGGTCAACGGCCGCGACTACCGGTGCAACGGAGGCCTGTCGGGCGAGTCCGTGTTCACCGACGTCTCGCCGTCCGACCCCGCCTGCAAGCACATCCACTACATCGCCGCTCAGAACGTCACGCTCGGATGCTCGGCGACACAGTTCTGCCCGAACGACCTCGTGAGCCGCGACGGGATGGCCGCGTTCATCGCCAAGTCCTACGTCGCACCCAACGGAGGCTCGTCCATTCCAGCGATCTACGGACCCGATCCCGTGACCGGCCTGTCGTACTCGTGCGACGTGCACGCACCCAATACGCACTTCTCCGACGTGCCGGTAGCCGACCCCTTCTGCAAGTTCGTGCACTACCTCTGGGCGCGGGGATTCGTCGGCGGCTGTTCCGCGACGGCGTATTGCCCGACGGGACTCGTTGCGCGCGACGCCATGGCCAAATTCCTGGTGAACACGTTCGACCTGAAGCTGTACGGGCCGTAGCGTCGATCGAACGGCCTCCGCCCCCGCTGATATCCTCCCGCGCGATCGCACGACGGAGGAACGCGTGAAGAGACTCTCCGGAACACTCGCGGCGCTGCTCTGTGCTTCGGCCGCGGTCGCGCTTGCGGCCGCCGAGAAGCCCAAACCGACGCCCGCTCCCGCCGCGCAGGCGGCGCCGCGCCTCGAGCCGTCGCGCCTGAAGGCGTTCAAGGCCCGCGCGATCGGCCCGGCCGTCATGGGCGGGCGCGTCTCGGACATCGCCCTCGATCCGGAGAACCCGTTCGTCTTCTACATCGGCTACGCGACCGGCGGCGTCGCCAAGACCTCGAACAACGGCGGGACGTACCGGGCGATCTTCGACAAGCAGGCCGTCGCCTCGATCGGCGCCGTCGCCGTCGCGCCGTCGGACGCGAAGACGATCTGGGTCGGCACCGGCGAAGGCAACGACCGCAACAGCTCCGGCTGGGGAGACGGCGTCTATCTCTCGACGGACGGCGGCGACACCTGGTCGAACGTCGGGCTCAAGGACTCGAAGGCGATCGCACGCATCGTCGTCGATCCGAAGGATGCGAAGACCGCATGGGTCGCCGCGCTCGGGAATCTCTGGGGGCCGGGCGGCGACCGCGGCCTCTACGTCACGCGCGACGGCGGCAAGTCCTGGAAGGCGGCCCTCACGGCGCCGGCGCCCTACGGCGACCGCGTGGGCTGCGGCGACGTGGTCCTCGATCCGTCCGATCCCAACACGATCTACGCGGTGCTCTACGCGCGCCAACGCAAGCCCTGGTCCTTCACCGCCGGACCGGCCGCCACCGACGGCAAGGACCTCGGCGGCATCTTCCGCTCCGGCGACGGCGGCGCGACCTGGACGAAGCTCGCCGGGGGACTGCCACCGCAGACCGGGCGGATCGGCCTCGCGATCTCGGCGAAGAACCCGAAGATCGTGTACGCAGTCGTCCAGTCGGACGCCGGAGGCACGAGCGACATCAACGACGTCCGCAGCAAGGCCGGCGGCGTCTTTCGATCCGACGACGGAGGACAGTCCTGGACGCGGACGAGCCGGCTCGACCCGCGCCCGTTCTATTTCTCGCAGATCCGCGTGGATCCCGAGAACGCCGACCGCGTCTACGTCCTCGGCTTCGCGCTGCACGTCTCCGAGGACGGCGGCAAGTCCTTCCGCGAGGATCGCGGCGAGAAGGTCCATCCCGATCTCCACGCGCTCGCGATCGATCCGCGGCGCCCCAAGCGCCTTCTGCTCGGCACCGACGGCGGCGCGTACCAGAGCTTCGACGGCGGCAAGAGCTGGGACCATCAGAGCCGCTTCGCCGCGGGCGAGTTCTACCGGATCAGCCTCGACTCGAGCTCGCCCTACCGGATCTGCGGTGGCCTCCAGGACAACATGAACTGGGTCGGCCCGTCGCGCACGTTCACCAAGGAAGGCATTCGCAACAGTGACTGGACGGCGCTCGGCGGCGGCGACGGCTTCTCCTGCGTCTTCGATCCGAACGACTCGAACGTCATCTATTCCGAGTCCCAGACCGGCGCGGTGTTCCGCATCGACCTCACGAGTGGTTTCGTGAAGCGCCTGCGACCGGCGCCGGCCGAGGGCCAGCCTTCTTTTCGCTTCCATTGGAACGCGCCACTCATCGGCAGCCGGCACGAGAAGGGCGTCCTCTATCTCGGCGGCAATCGCGTTTTCCGGCTCTCCGAGCGCGGCGAGACCTGGACTCCCATCAGCGGCGATCTCTCGACGCAGGACCCGGCCCGCACGAACGCGACGGGCAGCGGCGCCGAGGTCTATGGCGTCGTGTACACGCTCGCCGAGTCGCCGCTCGCCAAGGGACAGATCTGGGCCGGTACGGACGACGGCAAGGTCTGGGTCACTTCGGACGAGGGCGCGCACTGGACGGACCTGACCGGGAATCTTCCCGCCGAGGCACGCGGTCTCTGGATGGGTCGGATCGAGGCCTCCCCGCACGACGCCAACGTCGCCTACCTCGCCGTCGAGACACACCGCTCCGGCAAGATCGCGCCGCTCGCGTATCGCACGGCGGATCTCGGCCACACGTGGCAGAAGATCTCGGGCGACCTGCCGGCGGACGGCCCGGTCAAGGTCGTGCGCGAGGACCCGAAGAACGCCGACCTCCTCTTCGCCGGCACGGAGCTCGGACTCTTCGCCAGCCTCGACCGCGGCACGCACTGGTCGAAGTTCGGCGAGCTGCCGACGGTCGCCGTCGACGACATCGCGATCCACCCGGACGCGCGTGACCTCGTGGTCGCGACGCACGGCCGCAGCCTCTACGTCGTGGACGACATCGCCGCTCTCGAGGAGGCGACGCCCGAGATCATTCGCGGCGGCGAGGCGCATCTCTTTCCGCCGCGGCCGGCGCGCGCCGTCGTGACGATCGAGGGCTTCGCGGACTGGAGCGGCGCGGCCGTGTATCGCGGCGACAATCCCAAGGACGGCGCGCTCCTGACCTACTGGGTTCCGGAGTACACCGGTGACGAAGTCGAGATCGAGATCCAGAACGCGCTCGAGCAGCCCGTCGCAAAGTGGAAGGTGGCGGGCACGCCCGGATTCCAGCGCGCCGTCTGGGATCTCAAGCCCTCGAAAGAGCTGCTCACCGAGTACGGCGGTGAAGGCGCGCTCTTCGTGCGGCCCGGCGACTATACGGTGACGTTGAAGCACGGCAAGACGAAGTCGAAGCAGCCGCTCAAGGTCGAGGTCGCGCCGGGAATCGAGACGCGCTGAAGTTGCGTGCGATCGCGCGCACCGCGAATCTCAAGAAGAACTAAGTTTCTCCGCGTCTAAGCGCGTTCTAAATTCGCGCCGCCGCGGCGCGACGATTGCTTAGCTTGTATGCGGCCGTCGAAACCGGCGGCCCGGCGCGCGCACTCTCCCGCGCGCCGTTCACCAACTGTCCCGGAGGTGCCCCATGAGGTCTCCCCGTTTCCCTCTTCTCGCGGCAGCTCTCTTCGCTGCCATCTTCTCGGCCGTCATTTCGTGCGGCAAGAGCTCAGCGCCAACCGAGCCGGCGGTCGTTCCGACCGCGACGCCAAGGCCCGGGACGACGGCGCCACCCGCGCCGACCTCGACGCCGATGCCCGCCCCGACGCCCACGCCCGCATCCGGGCCGTACGGTGTGAGCGTCGGAGCCGGCGGCGGCATGGTCTTCCGCGATTCGCACAGCGGCACGTCCACGACGACGATTCCGGTGGGAGCGACCGTGACCTGGACCTGGGCCAGCGGTTTCCACTCGACGACGTCGGGCAACTGCTGCAGCGGCGACGGGATCTGGAATTCCGGAGCGATGTCGGGAGGGAGCTTCAGCCACACGTTCACGTCGGCGGGCTCGTTCCCCTACTTCTGCACCATCCACGGCTCGGCGATGACGGGGATGGTCGTCGTCAACCCGTAGCCGGCGACGGCAGGCGGCGGTACACGAGCTCGGCGATCGCGAGGTCCTCGACGCCGAGACCGGTGAAGTCGCACACGACGACGGCATCGGCCTCGGTTCGCGAGGGCGCCGCGCAGAACGCGCCGAGCTCGACCGCCCGGCCCTTCTGATCCGGCGCGTGCTGGAGCTCGCCCAGCCGTTCGCACTGGGCAATCGAGTCGACGAGCAGGAGCCCGGCGCGGCGCAGGATCGCCGGCTCGAGCTCCTGCTTGCCGGGCGAGTCGGAGCCGACGGCGAGGACGAGCGTGCCCGGCCGGATGTCCGCCTCGTCGAGAAGCGGCGCCCGCGACGCGGTGGCCGTTACGACGACCCGCGCCTCGCGCGCCACGGCGGCCGGCGAATCGGCGACGTGCACCGCCACCGACGGCAGAATGGCGGCGATCTCGGACCGGCAGGCCTCGGCCCGCTCGCCCGATCTCCCCCAAAGCACCACGCGTTCGAGCGGGAGGACCTCGGCATGAAGCGCCGCCTCGAGACGCGCCTGCGCTCCGGTGCCGAGAATTCCGAGGACCGTGTCGCGACGCGAGAGCGCGCGCGTCGCCATCGCGGCGACGGCCGCCGTCCGGACGTCCGTCATCCAACCTTCGTCCAGGAAGAGCGCGACGGGATCGCCCGTCTCGACCGCCGTGAGCAGAACCCAGCCGTTCCCCGCCGGCAAACCGCGCGCGAGACGGCCCGGGTAGGAGCCCGCGGCCTTGACCGCCCAGAACGGCCCGCCGCGCTGCCAGGAGGATTTGATGTGCACCTCGGCGTCGCGGCCGCCGACCGACAGGTGCATCGGCATGGGCGTATCGCACTCGCCGCGCGACTGCGCGATGACGGCCTCGCGCATCGCGTCGAGGAGCGCGCCGTAAGAGACCGCGCCGCGGATCTCGCCGAGCTCGACGACTCTCATGCGCAGAGAATCCGCCGCACCGAATCGCGGGAGACGTTACGGCCCGAGATCACGAACACCGCCGGCCCGGAAGCGCGGCCGACCTTGCCGGCGAGCGCCGCCGCCACGGTCACCGCCGCGGACGGCTCGACGAGATACTGATGCTCCGCCAGCATCCAGCGCACGCCCTCGAGGATCTCCTCCTCGGAAAGCAGTGCCACCTCGTCCACACGCGTCCGGAGGACCTCGAAGTTCGAGACGCCGATGCCGCCCTCGACGCCTGCGGCGAGCGTCTCGATCGGCGGCAGTGCGGTCACCGCCTCGCCCCGCTCGAGCGAGAGCTTCAGTGCCGGCGAGAGCGCGTGCTGGCAGCCCACGATGCGCGCGTCGGGACGCCTCTCTTTCACCACCCACGCGAATCCTCCGGCGAGGCCGCCTCCCCCGACCGGCAGAACGAACGTGCGACCGTCCGGCGCCTGCGCGAGCGTCTCGAGCGCGAGCGTCCCCCCGTTGCCCGCCATGATCGCCCAGTCGTCGAAGGCGGAGATGAAGACGCGGCCGGACGCCGCCGCCTCGCGCCGCGCGAGCTGCTCGGTGTCGTCGTAGCCCGGGAAGTCCGCGCGCACGACCTGCGCCCCGAGCGCGAGCATGCCGCGGTACTTGGCCTCGTCGACCGTTGCCGGCACGTAGATCGTCGTCGCGATTCCGAGATCGCGGCCCACGTAGGCGACGCCCTTGCCGTGATTGCCCGCCGAGCACGTGACGATCCCCCGCCGCCGCTCCGATTCGGAGAGCTCCGTCATGCGGACGAAGGCGCCGCGCACCTTGAAGGAGCCCGTGACCTGGAGACATTCGAGCTTGAGCCAGACCGGAACCCCGAGGCGCTCCGAGAGCCCCGGCGAGGGCTCGACCGGCGTCCGGCGGATCCGGCCCTCGAGGAGCCGCGCCGCCGCTTCCATCCGCTCCCGCGTCAGCATGAAACCATCCGAATCTCCTCCGGATGCCGTGCATATACCATCAGGCGCCGATGATCCTCGTGACCGGATCGACCGGAAAGATCGGCCGGGAGCTCGTCGCCGAGCTCGTCCGGCTCGGCGCGCCGTTTCGTGCGGGCTCGCGGAAGCCCGGCGAGGGATGCGGCGTCCTCCTCGACTTCGACCGGCCCGAGACCTTCGGGGCCGCGCTCGCGGGCGTCGAGAAGCTCTTTCTTCTCACATCGGGCGGAACGGACCGCGAGATCGCGGCGGTCGAGGCCGCGAAGAAAGCCGGCGTGCGCCGGATCGTGAAGCTCTCCGTCTGGGGCGCGGACGAAGACGCATTCACGATCGGCCGGGCCCATCGCGCCGCCGAGCGGGAGATCGAGCGCTCCGGCCTCGCGTGGACGTTTCTCCGCCCGAACGGCTTCATGCAGAACTTCACGACCTACAAGGCCGCCGCGATCCGCGACCGCGGCGTCATCGCCGATTCGACCGGCGACTCGCGCTGGAGCATCGTGGACGCGCGCGACGTCGGCGCCGTCGCCGCCCGCGCGCTGACGCAGAACGGCCACGAGGGACGCGCGTACAGCCTGTCCGGCCCGGAAGGGCTTTCGCAGCCCGAGATGGCCGCGCGCATCTCGAGGGCCGTCGGGAAGACCGTCCGCTACGTCGACTTGCCCGACGCGGAGTATCGGAAGATCCAGATCGACCACGGCACCCCGGCGGCGTATGCCGACGCGCTCGTGGATCTGAACGTCTACTACCGCAGCGGCGCCGGCGCTCCCGTGACGCCCGACGTGGAGAGAGTCCTCGGCCGTGAGCCCGGCAATTTCGACGATTTCGTCCGCGAGAACGCCGCCGTCTGGAATTGAGGAGGCCAACCGATGGAGAAACCCTGCAAGCACTTGAGCGCGATCCATGACGTGAAGCCGTCGACGACGAAGGGCTGCGAGGACTGCCTGAAGATCGGCGGACGCTGGGTGCACCTGCGCGAGTGCCTTTCGTGCGGCCACGTCGGCTGCTGCGACGCGTCGCCGAACCGCCACGCGACGGCGCACTTCCACGCGGCCAAGCACCCGATCGTCCGGTCCTTCGAGCCCGGCGAGGACTGGCGCTGGTGCTACGTGGACGAGATTTTCGTCTGACGCCGCCGCGTGCGGCGAGATAATCCCGCGCGATGCTCGCTCTCGCGGCGGTGATCTCTCTCCTCGCGGCGTCGCCCGAGCCGACGCCGGCCGCGGCTCCCTCCGACCCGGTGCTCGTCGGCGCCGGAGACATCGTCGATTGCATCGACCGGGTCGGCTCGATCAAGACGGCCGCGCTGATCGACAAGATCCCCGGGAACGGTCTTCACCCTCGGCGACAACGTCTACGAGTCGGGCTCGATCGAGGACTTCGCTCAGTGCTACGAGCCGACCTGGGGACGCTTTCGGAATCGCACGCGCCCGGCGCCCGGCAACCACGACTACCGCATGAGGGGCGCGCGCGGATACTTCCAGTATTTCGGACCGGCGGCCGGAGATCCGTCCCGCGGGTACTACGGATACGACCTCGGCGCGTGGCACGTCATCGTGCTCAACAGCAATTGCAAGGAGATCGGCGGCTGCGGCGCGGCGTCGGCCGAAGCGGCCTGGCTGAAGCAGGACCTCGCGTCGCATCCCTCGCTCTGCACCGTCGCGATGTATCACCACCCTCGTTTTTCTTCCGCGTCGCACGGCGACATCACTTGGATGGACGATCTCTGGAAGATCCTCGCCGCGGGCGGCGTGGACGTCGTGCTCGCCGGGCACGATCACGTCTACGAGCGCTTCGCGCCGCTCGATGCCGCGGGCCGCCCGGACGCCGACCACGGGATCCGCTCGTTCATCGTCGGCACCGGAGGCAAGTCGCACTACAAGTTCGACAAGGCCCTGCACCCGGCCAGCGAAGCGCACAACGCCGACACCTTCGGCGTACTGAAGCTGACTCTTCACCCCGATTCCTACGACTGGGAATTCCTCCCCGTCGCGGGCGGATCGTTCCACGACTCCGGCAGCGGGCGCTGCCACTAGATTCGGAGGACAGCGCATGAAGACGCTTCGCAGCGCCTTCGGGCTCGGCGTGTTTCTCGCTCTGGGGGCCGCCGCGATCGCCGCTCCGGCGGACGGCGCCCGCGAGGTCGAGGCGCTCGAGCGCGAGCTCGTGGCCGCGATCGGATCCGGGGGACCTCGCGGCCTACGACCGCATCGTGGCCGACGACTATGTCGCGTTCGAGGCCTCGGGGAAGACGACGCCGAAGAAGGACATCATGGAGTCCTACCGATCCGGCGCGCGGCACTACACCAACCTCGAGATCTTCGACGTCGAGGGCCGCGTCTTCGGTGATACCGCTGTCGTGACGGCCAAGACGAAGGGCCTGCGCAAGGAAGGCGACCGGGACGTGCCCAATCGCGTCCGCTACATCCGCGTCTTCGCGCGCCGCGATGGGCGTTGGCGAGCCGTCGCGCAGATGGCGTCACGGCTCGAGGAATAGATCCTCGCGGGCCGCGCCTAGAAGGAGAGCGTCAACCCGCCGAGGCTCTCGCTGTTCTCGTAGAGCCTGCTGCGGTACGCGTAGCACCCGGATTCGTCGCAGAAGGCGTACCGGTCGCCCGGGCCCAGGTTGCCGTACGTCGCCCGCCACCGCTCCTCGAGACGCAGCGCGAAGCGCCGGTCGATCGCGAAGCTCAGACCGCCGCCAACGCTCGCCGTCAGATTCGTCCCTCCCCTGTGTCCGGTGCCGGCGCCCCCGATCCCGGTCAGGAACGAGAGGCGTATCGGGCCTCGAGTCCAATGGAAATCGCCCCCGGCCTCGATCGTGTTGAGCTGCCGGCTCCCGAAAACGTCGGGCTCCGATCCCGAGAGCTTCAGGTCCGTGACGACGTGCGACCATCCGACGCCGACGTCGAACCATGAAAGCACTTCGTGAGTCAGTCGGAGGCCGAACCCCGCCGCGGAATCGAAGTGCACGTCCCCCGACACGGCCCCCTCGAGGCGATAAGGCGTCGTGCCGGAGTACCAGACCCCGGAGATCGTGAGGCGCCAGGGCAGCGGCGGCTCGGGCGTCTGCGCCGCCGCCAGGCCGGCCGTAAAGAGCAGCGCGATGCCCGCCAACAGCCTTCGCGCGAATCGGACGGATTGCCTCAGGCTCGTCCCCCGCTCGCCAGCTGGCGCCTCCGCACCCGCATGAGTTTCGCGACCGATCGTCTGTAGATCCAAGAAGCATCTCCTCGACGCCTTCCGGGGAGCGAGCGCCGTGTCGTCAGGAGACGCGGGGAGGGGCGCGCGAGGAAGTCTCGGTGAAGTGGGGCTCGGGAGCCGGCCGCCGCGAGCAGGGTCCCGCGGTTCGGAAGGGGCGACAGCACCGCGACGAAGGCGACCGTGGGAGCGGGAGCGGCGACGAAATCGCCCAAGAAGCACGCGAGGCACGGCACGTCCCGATGGAACCGCGCGGGATCGAACACGGGCGCGCGACCGCCCGGCGTCCCGTCGGCCAGAACGAGGATGCCCGAGTCGCTGCACTGGTCGAGCAGGAGATCTTCGACGCCGTTGAGGTGATGGTGCGGCGCCGCCGCGACCGCGAGGAAGAACGCGGCGAGATAAAGACCGACCGAGCGCCGGAGCGCGATGCGAAGCACGGACGGCATCTTACGTTGGCCGTTAAACGGCCGGGGAGGCGGCGCGGCGCCGCATACATCTAGAATTTATCTTCGTGCTCCGCTCCCGCTGGCTCGCCGTTCCCGTTTCGGCCCTCGTGTGGTCGAGCTACGTCCTGATCGTGATCCTCTGGACGCCCCTCGTTCTCCTGCTTCGGCTCCTGACTTTTCCCTTCGACCGCGACCGGCGGATCGTCGGCCGCTTCTTTCACCTGTCGGCCGTGCTCGCCGGAACCATCACGCCCTTCTGGAGGTTCCGCATCGAAGGGGCGGAGACCGTCGATCGCAGCCGCGCGCACGTCTTCGTCGCCAACCACAGCTCCTACACGGACATCTTCCTCGTCGTCCGCCTGCCGTGGGAGATGAAGTGGCTCTCGAAGAAGTCGATCTTCTCGATCCCGCTCCTCGGCTGGCAGCTCCGCGTAGGGGGCGACGTGCCGGTCGTGCGCGGCGACAAGGAGAGCGCGCGCGAGGCGATGGCAAAGATGCGTCGGATCCTCGAGAGCGGCGTCTCTGTCGTCCTCTTTCCCGAGGGAACCCGCAGCCCGGACGGGAGAGTCGGCGAGTTCCGCGACGGCGCCTTCCGGCTGGCCATCGAGTCCGGCGTGGACGTCGTGCCGCTCGCCATCTCCGGCGCCGCGGCGTCGCTGCCGAAGCGGTCGCTCGTCTTCCATCCCGCCACGGCGACGCTGCGCGTTCTGCCGCCCCTGACGACCGCCGGGCTCACGGCGGAGGATGCCCGAGCTCTCGGCTCCCGCGTTCGCGCGCGGATCGAGGCGGCGACCGGCGCGGGCGGAGGCTAGCCCCGGGCTATTTCCAGGGTGCGATGCGCACGATCTCGGCTTCGCCCTCCGGCAGCCGACGCGGTCGCCGGCCTTCGCGCCGAGGAGGCTCTGCGCAAACTCGCTCTGATACGAGTAGATCGCGTCCTCGGGCTTCGAATCCCACGGCCCGAGGATCGTGACCTCGCGCTCTTTCCCGTCGCCCGGCGCTCGCAGGACGACGCGCGTCCCGACGCGCACCTCCGAGGCATCCACCTGCGCGGGATCCAGAATGCGCGTGCGCGAGAGCTCGTCGGCGATGGTGGCGATGCGCGCGGAGAGGTACTCGTGCCGCTGTCGCGCGGCGTGGTACTCGAAATTCTCCGACAGGTCGCCGTGCTCCTTGGCAGCCTTCATCTGCGTCGGCGTTCGCCGGCAGCTCGACCTGTCTCAGGTGGACGAGCTCCTCGCGCCTCGCCGCCACCGATTCGGAGGTCGCGTAGAGGTACTCGCGCGCCGGCGCCCGGAGCTCGGGGAACTTCATCAGGAGGGCTTCCTTGACGACGGCGCGGCGATGATCCTCGAGGCCGCCGGCGCGCTCGAGCGCATGGAGCATGTCCCGCGCCTCCGCCTCCGACGGCGCCGCTTGCACGAGCGCCACCGCGAAATTCCCCGGATCGAAGAACTCCTTGACGCGCGCGCGCAGAGCGGAAAACTCGTTCTGCCGGAGGGCGTCGAGGAGCGCGAAGAACAGGGCGGGCTGTTCGGCGCGGCCCTCGGAGTAGAGCCGCTCGGCGAGGAAAATGAAGGCGCGGGGCGCCGTCTTCGGCGAGCGGAGAATCCGCCGCGAAAGATCCGCCGACCGGTCCCCGAGTGCCTCGAAGAGCATCGCGAGGACGCGGCCGTCGTCCTCCGCGGGGATCCGCGCCGCGAAGATGTCGGCCCAGTCGGCCCGCCCGCCCCGGATCGCGGCGAGAGCGGACTGCCGCGCGGTCTGGTCGCGAATGTCGTCGAGGATGGCCGCGGGATCCTTGGAGGAGACGAGCTCCCCGGCCGGGAACGCTTCGGGCTCGCCCGGCAAGAGCTTCGCCGCAGCCTGCGACAGCTCCCAGGCGAGCCCGGGCCGCACGCTCTTTGCCTTGCGAGACTCGGCCGCGAGTCCCTCCGCGAAGAAACCCCCGAGCTCGCGGGCGCGCCGGGCGTTCTTCCTCGCGATCTCGATCTTCTGGAGGGGGCCGGCCTTCTCGAATTCCACGCGCACGGCGCCCTCTGCAGCGCCCGCACTCTCGCTCCAGGAGACCGCCGCGGCCTTGCCGGCGCCCGAGACCACGAGCTGCGGGTGCTTGCGCGCGGCGGCCCAGAAAGCCGACCAGCGCGAGTCGTCGACGAGCCCGGAGAGGTGCTCGCGGACGTCGACGACCTTGAGTTTCTTTCCGAAGCTCTCGAGAAGCTGCCGGACGGTCTCGGCCGGATCGGACTCGGACAGGGCGCGCAGCGCCTGCGGGTCCTCGACCTTGCGCCGCAGGAAGTGCCCCTCGGGCAGCGGCGTCAGGTTCCGTTCCGCCGTCACGAGAGAGAGCGGGACCTTCGAGCCCGCCACCTCCAGGCGGATCACGTCGAGCGCCGGGTTCAGCTCCGCGATGCGGCCCGCGCCGCGGCCGGCCATCGCGTAGATGTCGCCCACGCGAAACCGGAGCCACCGCTCGATCTTCCCGGCCACGTCGGCCGGGTCGCGCGCCTTGTCCAGCGGAAACTGCGCCGCCACCGCGGCGAAGGAGGGGTGCGCGCCGAAGCGCTGCTTCAGCGTCGCCGCGAGATCCGCCCGGACGGCGGCGTCGGTCGGTGACATGCGCGCGATCTCGAGAAGAACGCGCGTGCGGCCCGGCAGGTCGCCCGCCGACGCCTCGGCATCCGCCAGGAGCTTGAGCCAGGAGACGGCCTTGCCTCCGGAGCCCTTCTTCTTGACCGCCGCGGCGAGGGCGAAGAAGAAGGGCAGGTCGCCCGGCATGTCGTCGGCGCGGCTCGTGAAGAGCGTTTCGAGCTCGTCGAGCTTGCGCTGCTCGACGAGCTTCGCGATCTCGGGCGGCAGCTCTCCCGGTCCGGGCATCATCGGGGCGCTATCGTACAGCGCCCCGAGGCCGCCGTGGACATCCGGAATCGGACGGCGCCAACGCTACTTGCCGCCGGTCTTCTTGGCCGGCTGCGCCTCCTCGGACCAGGGCGGCACCACGCCGTTGGTGCGCGCGTAGGCGATCGACTGTCCGAGGTGCTCGTGCAGGTGCCCCATGAGAACGAGGATCATCGCGCGCTTCGAGAGATCACGGCCGAAGAACTTGACCGTCGCGTCGAGGTCGGAGTCCGGCGTTTTCTCGATGACCGACCGCGCGTACGCGATTCCCTTCTTGAGCTCGGCGATGACCTGCGCCTTGTCGGTGACCTTCGTCTCCATTTCCCGCGAGATGCCCTCGGGCGCCTTTGCTCCGAGGAAGGAGCAGAGGTAGTAGTCAGCGAGGGCCACGTGCATGTAGACCTCGGAGATGGAACGCACGCCGGGAGCGGGACGCCAGGAGTACTTCTCCGCCGGCACGGCCTCGGCGAGCTTCGTCAGCTCGTTGGCGGCATAGTCCATGTTGCCGATGACGTCGGCCCGGAATCCCGTGGGCGCGGCGGGCTGGTCCGCTCTCGCCCGGACCGCGGCGACCGCGACGGCCGCGGAAAGCAACCCGACCGCCAGAGCACGCTTCTTCATTGATCTTCTCCTCCTCGAAGGGCGAAGAATATCGTGAGCCCGGGTCCGAGTTGGCGCGCCTCTTGCGGAGTGCCTTCCGATGGCCTCGAAGATCCGAACGCCGTCGCAGACGACCCGGCGCCGACGCCGAGGGAGACGCGCCCTTTTCGCGGCGCTTCTCCTTCTGCCGGCCGCGTTTCTGCTGCACGCGGCCTTGGCGCGGCGGATGCTCGCCACCGGAACGCTGAAAGGCCTCTTGAACACGACGCCGGACTCGAGCGCGATGGATTGGGACGAGGCGACGTCCGTATTTCCCGGCCGGGTCCGCGTCCGCGGGTTCCGCATCTCCGGGAACGACGGCAGCACCGCGTGGACCCTCCGCCTCGAAGACGCGCGGCTCACCTATTCGGTCCTCGAGCTCGCCGCCCGGCGCTTTCACGTCACGGCGCTCTCCGGAAGCGGCCTGTCGTTCCGCGCGGAGCCGGCGACCTTCGTCCCGAGCTCGCGGGAACGCGGGGACTCCGGGTCGCCCTGGACCGTGCGCGTGGACGCGATCTCGGTCGGAAGCGTCTCGGAGATCCTGATCGAGCCCTATCGGTTCGCCGGGTCGGCGCATCTCACGGGGCGCTTCCGTCTCACGCCGCACCTTGCGGCGGAGGTCGGCCCGGCCGAGATCGCGATCGCCGGCGGCATGCTGCGGCTCGGGTCGGAGCCCATGCTCAAGCTCGAGCCCGGCGGCCGGATCGCCGCTCGGATCGCGGCATGGGACCCGCGGGAGCTGCCGGGCTCGGCGGTCTGGCGACGCGTCTCCGGAGAGGTGCGCCTCGCGGGGTCCGTCGAAGGGCTGGACTTTCTCGACCACTACCTCGGCAAGCCCCCCTCCGTCCGCTTTGCCGGAGGAAAGGGACGTGCGCGCCTCGACGCCGAGATCGTGGAGGGCGTCGCGCGAGGCGGAGCGCGAGCGTCCGCAGCGAACGTGCGTGCGGCGGGCGCCGCCTTCCGGCTCGCCGGCGACGTCCGCGCCGGAATCCACTTCGCGCGCTGGCCGCTCGAGGGCGGCGCGGCCGATCTGTCCGGATCGGAAGTGGATCTGGCGGAGGTTTCCGGCGGCGGGGAGACCGAGCCGGCCTGGTGGGGACGCTTCACCTTTCCGCGCGCCGCGTGGGGACGCGCGTTCGAGGCGCGCATTCAGGCAAAGTGCCGGGACGCGCGGCCGCTCCTCGCCGTCGCGGGCGTCGCGCCGCCGAAACTCGTGCGCCGCGCTTTCTCGCTCGAAGACTTGTCGCTCACCGTGGACCTGGCGGCCGGCCCGAACGGCCTCGCGGTCCGGAACCTGGAGGCGAAGGGCGAGGCGCTCCAGGTCGAGGGCGCGTACCGGAAGAATCGCGCGGGCGCCGACGGCGTCTTCTGGATCGACGCCGGCAAGATCAACGTGGGCCTGTCGGTGGAGGCCGGACGGGCGCGGTGGCGCCCGATCCCGACGCGCCAGTGGTTCGAGCGGCGGCGCGGCGAGATCGGGCGCGAGGGGCGGGGAACCGCGGCGCGGGGCTACGCGGCCCGGTCCACGACGACTGCCGTCCCATAGGCCAGCACCTCGGTGACTCCCTGCGCGATCTCCGTCGCGTCGTAGCGGACCGCCACAACCGCATTGGCCCCGAGCTCCGCCGCGTGCCGCGACATCAGGTCGTAAGCCTCCTGCCGCGCGTGCTCGCAGAGCTCGCTCCAGAGCGTGATGTTGCCGCCGAACAGGCTCTGGATGGAGGCGCCGAACGTGCCGACGATGCTGCGGGACCGCACGGTCACGCCGCGCACGAGGCCGAGCGTGCGCGTGATGCGATAGCCGGTCAACTCGTTGGTCGTCGTGATGAATTGGTGCGCGATCATGTTCTCCTCCGGGCGCAGGCCCGCTTCAGGCGTTCAGCATCTTCCGGGACTTGATCTCCGCGAGAAGTCGGTCGATCTCCTTCTCCTTCTCGATCGCGGCGAATCGGTCCTCGATGTCGTCGCCGGAGATTTCGGCCCAGGCCTGACCAACCGCCTCGGCGCGAATCACCTTCTCCTTCATGCGGTCGAAGGTGCGGCCGCCGGCACCGTCGCGCATGCCCAGCTTCGCGTCGCTCGCCTTCTTCGAGACGCGCGCCCGCCGGTGCCGCGCGATCAGGACGTCGCTCTTCGCCTTCGCCTCGGCGAGCTTGCCGTCGAGCTTCTGGAGGGCCGCCTTGAGCGACTCGACCTCGGTCTTCTGGTCGGCGACCTGCTGCTGAAAGTTGTCCGCCAGGTCCTTCGCTCCCATCGCGCGCTCGAGCGCGGCGCGCGCCAGCTCGTCGTCCTTCTTCTCCACGGCGAGCTCCGCCTTGCGCATCCACTCGCGCACGGTTCTCGTCGCTCTCCCCCGCCTTCTTGGCGAGCAGGTGCTGGTCGGCGATCGAGATCGCGACCTGCGTCTTGACCTGCAGCAGCTGGTTCTGCATGTCGAGGATGACCTGCTTGATCATCTTCTCGGGATCCTCCGCGCGGTCGATCGAGATCGTTCAGGTTCGCCCGAACCAGCGCCGCCACCCGTTCCAGTAGTGCCATGGCCGACTCCTTTCCCGAACAAGACTTCTCGCCGCGCCGTCAGGCCGCGTCCTTCGTCGCCGATGCCTTTCACGCGCTTCGACAGCAGCTCCGACATCTGCATGCCCGAGAGCGCCTCGAAGAGCGCCGGCACCTGCGCCGCCATCTTCGTCATGTCGCCCGTGATCTTGTGCACGCCCGCCGACGTCGCCGTTGCCGGTCGAGACGATCGTGATCTTGTCGACCTTCGAGAGCGGCTCCGCCAGCGCGCGGACGACTTCCGGCATGCTCGATGAACAGCTTGTCGACGACCGCCGCCTGGTTCTATTCCTGGTAGGCCTCGGCCTTGACGTTCATCGCCCTCGCCTCGGCCTCGCCCTTCTTGAAGATGATCTCGGCCTCGGCCTCGCCCTGCGTGCGCGTCGCGGCGGCGTGGCCCTCCGCCTCGAGCGTCAGCCGCTGCCGTTCGGCGTCGGCGAGCGTCTCGATCCGCTGCCGCTCGATCTCGGCCTGCTTCAGGACCGTCGCGATCGAGCTCCTTCTCGCGCCGCGGGATCTCGGCCTCCTGCACCTTGATCTGCTGCTCGCTTCTCGATCTGCTGGACCTTGACCGACTCGGCGACGACCTGCTGCTGCATGATGTTGGTCTGGATCTCGTAGGCCTTGTCGGCCTGCGCCTGCTGCCTCTTGACCGTCTCCTGGTACTGCGCCTTCTTGACCTCGAGGTCGCGCTGCGCCTCGGCCTGCTTCGCCTGCGACAGCGTCTCGGCGAGCACGCGCTCCTGGTCGGCCTGCGCCCGCGCGACGGCCGCCTCGCGCGTCGCCTCCGCCCGCTTGATCGCGGTGTCGCGCTCGGCCTCGGCCGCCGCGACGTCGGCGTCGCGCTTGATGCGGGCGACGTCGGGCCGGCCCATGTTGACGATGTACTCGTTCTTGTCGCGGACTTCCTTGATCGTGAACGAGACGACTTCGAGGCCCATCTTGTTCATGTCGTCCGCGCAGGTGGAGCGCATCCGGTCGGCGACCATCTCCGGCTCCTTGACGATCTGCTCGACCGTGAGCTGGCCGATGATGCCGCGCAGGTGGCCCTCCATCACGAGCCGGATGAGGCCTTCGCGCTGGTCGGGCGCCTTGGTGAGGAACTGCTCGGCCGCCGTCTCGATCGGACTCGCGGTCCGACTTGACCTTGATCTGCGCGACCGCCTCGACCGTGCACGGCGACGCCCTGCTTCGTGTAGAGGTCCTGCTGCGGCGCGACGTCGAAGGACATCAGCTCGAGCGACAGCTGGCGGCAGGTCTCGACCATCGGGAAGATGACCGTGCCGTGGCCCTTGACGACGCGCGTGCCGCGGAAGCCGTAGACGATCAGCGCCTCGTTGGGCCCCGCCTTGCGGATCATTCGCGCGATCGCGGCGAAGATCAGCAGGGTCAGGACGACGAGCGACCCGACGACGACCCAGGTGCTCCACGCGATTCCGAACATGACGACCTCCTTGCGCGACGGGGGCTTCGGCTTCCCGGCGCATCAGTTGATGAAGTAGCCCGAGACCCTCCAGACGCCGTCCGCGTCCTTCATGGGGGTGACCGTCTCCACGGCGGCCTTCTTGTGCTCGAAAGAGCTGTCGTACTGCAGCACGACGTACTGTCCATCGGGCGCGCCCGGCAGGCTCGTCCGGTACTCGGCCTTCTTGAGCTTTCGTGAGACGAGCGCTCCGTACGACCCGCGCGAGGCGTTCAAAGCCGCGCTCCACTGCTCCGCCGTGACCGCCTTGCGAAACGCCGAGGCCGCCTGTTTCCAGCTGTCCGCGTAGCTGCCCGTGTCCACGAGGGCGAGCCACTTCTGCGCCGCGGCATTGGCGGCGCTTTCGGAGGCCTCGTCCGCGCGCAGCGCCGAGACGGCGAGGAGCGTCAAACCCACGGCCGCCAGGAACCAAAGGATCCTCTTCATGATCGCGTCCTCCCTCATGACCGTCCTTCCTCCGTTTTCGATCCGGCGGGAACTTCCGAGATTTCTCCGGAAAGCTCTTCCCAGAGGCGCACGTAGGCGATGCCCTTCTCGTAGCGCGTGACGACGACCTCCGCTCCTCGCGGGACCGCCTCCCCCGACTCGCTCCGTGCCGCGGCCGAGCGCCGCGTGCCGCCCTGCGAGTAGAGGACCTCGCCGGTGCCGCCGGCGCGAATGCCCGCCGTGACGCGCCCGAGCACGCCTTCCATTTGGAAGTCGGCGGCGTCGAGCGGGCGCTCCCGCGCGATCAGGACCCTCGCCAGAAAGAAGAATACGAGCAGCGCGCCCGCGACGCCGGCGGCCGCCGCGACGAACAGGACCACGAGATGTGGCCAGGTCCCGCCGCGCGAGAGCAGATACCCGACGCCTCCGAACCATGCGAGAAACGCCATCAGGCTGCCCGCGTTGAGCGGCGAGGCGCCCGACGGGCCGTGCGCGCCGGTCCCGGGATGGCCGAGGAGATGCCCGAGACCTCCGCCGTGCCCGAGCGGCCAATGAAACGCGCCCGACAAGAACGCGACCAGCGCGAGCGCGAACCCGACGACGAAACAGACGAGATAGAAGTCCTGCCAGCTCACGACTTCCTCCTTCCGGCCCTCTTCGTCCGCTTGCCCGGCGCCGCCTCCGTGCCGGGCGCGCCGAGCACCTCGAAGAGACGCTCCGCGAGGTCGGGCGTCTCGAGGATCTGGCGCAGGAGCACCAGGCAGCGGCGCGAGTCGGTTTGCTTCGCGATCGCGAGCAGCGCCCCGTGGACTTCCGGGTCGCGGCGAAAACGCTCGGCGCCCTGGATGAGCCAGAGGTCGAGCTTGTCTTCGAGCGTCCGGATCTCGGAGGTCAGCTCCTCGTGATAGCCCTCGGGATCGCTGACCAGATACCCGGGATGCACGCGGAAGAAATGCGCGAGCAGCACCCGCGTCGTGTTCGTCAGATGCGGCCGGACGCCCTTCTCGATCTGCGAGAGGTAGGCCTGGCTGACCGACTTTCCGAGCTCCCGCTGCATCGCGCGGGAGACTTCGGCCTGCGTCAGCGCGCGGTCGTGTCCGCGGAGCGTGCCCTCGACCAGCCGGAGGTAACGGAGCTTCTCGCCAAGCGTCATAGCTAATTGCTATGACTATATAGCGAATTGCTATTCTGTCAAGAAGTCTATTCCCCCTGGAATCAATCGGTTGGACCGAGACCTACTCCGGCAGCTTCGGCGACGGGATGGCGGGACCGAGACCCGCCGCCTCCGCGGTCCGATTGAACTCCGGCAGATCCTTCGTCTCGATCGCGCGGTATTCCGCGAGGACCGCGTCGAGCTGGCCCTTCAACACGTCGTAATACTTCACGGCGCCCGCCGTCGGCTTCGCGTCGGCCGTCGAGACGATGCCGGCGAGATTCGTGAAGTCGTGGTCGAGCCGCGGCTCGTAGTTCAGGTCGTCCTCGTCGGCCTGGATCTGCGGGTTCGTGAGCTTCTCCTCGACCGCGGTCAACTTGTCCGCGAGCGCTTTCGCCTTCGCCGAGAGATCGCTCCCCTTCCCGAGGCGCTGCGCCCGCTCGCCGATGTCGCGGACCTGGGCCCGGACGTCCCGGATCTTCAAGACCGTCGTGTGCGTCTCGGACAGGCGATCCCGGATCGAGGACAAGAGCTCGTACTGCGCCTTCAGATCTTCGGCGGATGCGTAGCCGGCCGGGTGCGGCTTCACTTCGAACTTCTGCGTGACAGTCTGTCCCCCCGCGGTCAGCTTCGCCGTGTAGATCCCGGGGCCGACCTTCGGCGGCGCCTTCGTCCCCTCGTTGAAGACGGCGCGCGGTGCGAGCGTCGGACGCAGGATCCGCAGGTCCCAGACGTAGCGGTTGAGACCCGCGCTCGGTGCGAGCGGCTTGTCCTTGTCCTTCGACTCCTCCTCGCGGCGCACGGCCTGCTCGCGAAGCGACCCTTCCGGCTCCTTCTTCTCGCTCGAGACCGAGCGCAGCATCTTGTCGCCGTCGAAGATCTCGAGCTTCACGATCTCGCCGTCCTTCGGCTTGTCCTTCAACCAGTAGTAGAGGAGAGCTCCCGCCGGCATGTTCTCGCCCGCAGGCACCGGCGTCGAATCCTCGCCACGTTTCTCGATCTGCGTGCGCACGGTCGGCCGCGGCGGAAAGAGGTAGACGCTCGCCTGCGCGACGTCGTCCTTCCACTGCCGCAGGGGCGTCAGGTCGTCCAGGATCCAGAATGAGCGGCCCTGCGTCGCGACGACGAGGTCGCCGTCCTTGACCGTCAGATCCGTGACCGGGGTGACCGGCAGGTTCCGCTGAAACGGCTGCCAGCTCGCGCCATCATCGAAGGAGATGTAGAGACCGGTCTCCGTGCCGGCATAAAGCAGGCCTTTCCGGACCGGGTCGGCGCGAACGACGCGCGTGAAGGCATTGTCCGGAATGCCGCTGACGATCTTGGTCCACGTCTTCCCGAAGTCGGACGTCTTGTAGAGATACGGCCGGAAGTCGTCGAACTTGTACATCGTCGCCGCGACGTAGGCGCCGCCCACCTCGTAGGGCGACGCGTCGATTGCGTTGATCTGGATCCATTCCGGGATGCCCTTCGGCGTGACGTTCTGCCACGTCTTCGTGTCGTCGCGCGTGACGTGCACGAGGCCGTCGTCCGAGCCCGCCCAGAGAATTCCCTTCTCGAGGGGCGACTCCGCGAGCGCGAAGATCGTGTCGTACACCTCGACGCCCGTGACGTCGATCGTGATCGGCCCTCCGGACCTGCCCTGTTTCGCCTTGTCGTTTCGCGTCAGGTCCGGCGAGACTTCCTGCCAGGTCTCTCCTTCGTCGGTCGTCCGCAGCAGAATCTGCGACGCGTGGTACAGCACCTTCGGATCGTGCCGCGAGAGCAGGATCGGCGCGTTCCACTGGAAGCGGTACTTGAGGTCGCTCGTCGCATGCCCGTCCGCGAGCTGCGGCCACGCCATGATGTCGCGGGCCTGGCGCGTGCGGTGGTCGTAGCGCGTGATTTGCCCGCCGTATTCGCCCGCATAGACGACGTCCGGATCCTTCCAGTTGGGCGCCATCCAGCCGCTCTCGCCGCCGCCGGCTTCGTGCCACTCGCCGTTGTCGATGGCCGAGCCCGGCACGCTCGACGGGATGCAGACGTTCGAGTTGTCCTGCTGCGAGCCGTAGACCCAGTACGGGAAGCGATCGTCCGTCGCCACGCGGTAGAACTGCGCCGTCGGCTGGTTGTGCTGCGTCGACCAGGTGCGGCCTCCGTTGAACGTGACCGTCGCGCCGCCGTCGTCGCCGAGGATCATGCGCTTCGGATCGTCCGGATCGATCCAGAGGTCGTGGCAGTCTCCGTGCAGAACCGAGACCCCTTCGAACGTCTTCCCGCCGTCGGCCGAATGGTGGAGCTCGACGTTCGGCAGGTAGACGCCGTCGGCGTTCTTCGTATCTGGAACGACCCAGGTGTAGTACCAGGCGCGCTCGCGGATCTTGTGCTCATCGTTGACGTACGTCCACTTCTCGCCCCAGTCGTCGGAAAGATAGAGGCCGCCCTTCTTTTTCGCTTCGACGATTGCCCAGACGCGGCCGGGCTTGACGGGCGACGCGGCGACGCCGACACGCCCCCACGTCTCCTCGGGCAGTCCCGCGGTCAGCTTCTTCCAGGCCTCGCCGCCGTCGGTCGACTTGTAGAGCGCGCTTCCGGGGCCGCCGCTGACGAGATCCCAGGGTTTCCGGATGACCTGCCAGAACGCCGCGTACAGGATCCGCGGGTTGTTCGGGTCCATCGAGAGGTCGCAGGCGCCGGTCTTTTCGTCCACGCCGAGGACCTTCTTCCAGGTCTTGCCGCCGTCCTCCGAGCGATAGACGCCGCGCTCGGCGTTCGGGCCCCACGCGTGCCCCTGCGCCGCGACGTACACCAGATCCGGATTCTTGGGATCGATGCGGATCCGCGCGATATGCCGCGAGTCCTCGAGGCCGACGTTCTTCCAGCTTCGGCCGCCGTCGGTCGACTTGTACACACCGTCGCCGTGCGAGAGGTTGCCGCGGATCGGCGACTCGCCCATGCCGACGTAGATCACGTTTGGATCGGATTCGGAAACGGCGATCGCACCGACCGATCCCGTCTTGAAATCCTTGTCCGAGAGCGGCTCCCAGTTCGAGCCGCCGTCCGTCGTCTTCCAGACGCCGCCGCCGGCACCGCCGAAGTAGAAGACGTTCGGCTGCCGCCGCACGCCGGTCACCGCCGCCGAGCGGCCGCCCCGGAAGGGGCCGATGACGCGGAATTGCATGCCCTCGAAACGATCCGAGAGCGAAGGCGGCTTCTTCGAGTCCGCGGCAGGGGTGGCGCTCGTGGCGGCTGCCGCGGGCGCGAGGGAGGTGCCGAGGAATGCCGCGACACCGAGAAGAATCCTCAGGGATTTCACGTGATCTCTCCTTGTTTCCGAGAGCGGGCCCTCGCCGCCTACGGCGCGAAGACCAGCGCGATCGTTTGTACCTGATTTCGATTCAGCTTCCCGCCGGCCTCCGCGCCGAGCGGAACGAGATTCACTTTCGCTCCGGCGGAACCGTCGACCTCGACGGCGAATTTCAGATCGATCGAAACCTCGCTCATCACGAACGCCGGGCTGCCCGAAGACGCTTTCGCGGCGCCGGCCTTTGCCGCGTGGATGGCGCGGGCGAGGGCCTCCTTCAGCTCGGGCCCCGGCAGAACTCCCTTCGGAGGCCGCTCCGGCGGGCGCATCTTGAGCTCGAGCGTCGAGGCCGTCTCGGCCGTGTAGTGCGAGCCGAGAGAAAAGACGTAGATCGCGATCTCGCCTCCGACCGACCGGCTCGCCTCCGTCTGGAGCTTGACCGTCACGCTCTTGAGCGGCGGGAATCCAGGGACGTCCTGCGTCTCGGCCTCGGCGAGCGCTTCCTGGATCGCGCCCACGACCGCTTCGAGCGCCGCGCCCTCGGGAGCCGGCGCGGCCGGCGGCGCGCTCGAGGCGCAGGCGATCGCGGCTGCGGTGAGAACCGGGAGGACGAATCGGACAGCTCGACGCATCGGCTGGATGCGCAGACTAGCATGCCCCCGCCCGCTATACTGAGGCGTGACGACGCGCTCGCGTCTCGCCATCCTCTTCCTTCTCCTCCTCGCGGCTGCCGGTTCCGTTCGTCCCCAGACGCCGCCAGCGCCCTCCGAGGACCCGCGGACGACCGGACAGATCCAGGATGCCCTGCGCCTGCTCGCGGCGCAGCGCATCGAGGAAGCGCGGGACGCGTTCCGCGCCGCCGACAAGGACGCCGGCGGGAAGTGCTTCCGCTGTCTCGAAGGCCTCGCCGCCGCGGAGCTGCGCCTGGGCAATGCCGACAAGGCCGCCGCGGCCGCCAACGCCGCGGCGAAGATCGCGCACTCGTCCGACGAAGCCGCGCGCGCACAGAACCAGCTCGGGCTCGCTCTGGCCGCGAAGGCCGGCAAGAACAAGGCGCGCCTCGCGGACTCGGAGACCGCCTACAAGAAGGCCGTGCAGCTCTCCGGCGGCTCGCTCAACGCCGCACGATACAACCTCGCGGTCGTCCTGCTCCGCGAGGGAAAGACGGCGGAGGGTCTTCAAGCCCTCGACGACTTCCTCGCGAAAGAGCCGGAGGGGCCGTTCGCGGCGCAGGCGCGCACGCTCCGCCGATTGCCCCATCGGGCGGGCGAGCTGCTCGCTCCGGACTTCACCGTCGCGACGCTCGCGGGAGGGAAGCTCTCGCTCAAGGACCTGGCCGGCAAGGTCGTCCTCATCGACTTCTGGGCCACGTGGTGCGGGCCTTGCCGCCTCGCGCTGCCCGAGCTCAAGACGCTCCGCAAGGAGATGGAGGGGCAGCCGTTCGAGATCCTCTCGATCAGCGCGGACCGCGAGCTCTCGGCGCTTCAGGATTACGTCGCGAAGAACGAGATGACGTGGCCGCAGACGTGGGACTCCCGCGGCGAGCTCGCGCACGCGTTCTCGATCCCCTCTTACCCGAGCTATTACCTGCTCGATCCCGAAGGCGCGGTCGTCTACAGCGCGCGCGGCTGGTCGCCGCGGTCCGGCGAAGAGATCGCGTCGGCGACGCGCAAGGCGGTTCGCGCGGCGAAGGCGGGGAAGAAGGCCGGAGGCGCCTAGCAGGCTGCTGAAAAATGGATGCGGGCGTCGTGTCCGGAGCTTTCGGCCGCGGGCGTTCGCTGCGCGAACGGCGGCCGAGAGTTTCTAGCTCGGATCGCGGTTGAGCCCTCCGGGCCGAAACTTGGATCTGACCCCGCGGCACTCGTAACGCCATCCCACACCCTTTTTCAGCAACCTGCTAGTCTCTGGGCGCCGGGCTCGGCGTTCCGACGTCCACGACCCACTTCCAGCCGCCGTCCTTCTGCTTCTTCCAAACGGAGCAGTACTTCCCGTAGCGCGTCACGAACCGGCCGTCCTGGCCCGGGCCGCGCGTCTCGTACGTCCCGATCGTGTACCCGAGATCGCCCGACTGCGCGACCTCCGCCTTGACCGGTTTCCACACGAGCGTCGCTCCCTTGGGATAGTCGGCGAACTGTTGCTTGATGGCGTCGCGCCCCGTCGCGGCGTCCTCGCCGGCCGGGAGCATCGTCGCGTTCTCGTCCGCGTATCGCAGGAACGCCTCGCCGACTCCGTCTTTCTGCGCGGCGTCGGAGAACTCCTTGTCGGTGCGGAGCAGCGCCGCCCTCTCGTCCTCCGGATCCGCCGCGCGCACCGCCGCGGCTGCCGCGACCGAAATCCCGAGAACCAGCACCGGAACGAATCTCATGCGGTCATCCTCCGTTTCCCCGCACCCACCGGCCGTCTTCGCGCCACCATGGTAGCTTCCCGTCGGATCGGAAAGGCCCTGCACTCTTGAGAACCGTCGCCCTCTTCGGATTCGGCCGCATCGGCCGGAACCTCCTTCGAATCCTTCACGCGCGTCCCGACATCCGGATCGCGGCCATCGCGGATCCGGCCGAGCCGGCGGCGCTCGCGTACCTGTTGCGGTTCGACACGCTCCTCGGCCGTTTTCCGGACGAGGTCACGCAGCGCGACGGCGCGCTCCAGGTCGGCGGCCGCAACATCGCGCTGATGACCGGAGATGGAGCGAACCGTCTTCCGTGGCGGGAGCTGGGCGTGCACACGATCCTGGAGGCGACGTCGAAGAGTCGGCCGCGCGCCGAACTCGCCCGGCATCTCGACGCCGGCGCCCGCCGCGTCATCTCGCTCGCCCCGCCGGGCGACGCGCCGGACCTGCTCGCCGTGCCGGGGCTCACCGAAGATCGCATCCACCCGGAACAACGCATCGTCTCCAACGCCTCTTCCACGGTTCACGCCGCCGCACCGGTCCTGCGGACCCTCCAGGACGCTTTCGGCATCCGGCGCGCGATGTTCACGACCGTGCATTCGTACACCAGCCAGAGTCGGCTGGCCGACGTGCCTGCCGAGGACAAGCGCCGCGGCCGCGCGGCCGCCGAGAACATAATTCCGCAGGAATCCGGGTCTCCGGGAATGCTCGCGGCGGTTCTGCCGGAGCTCGCCGGAAGGATCACCGGGAGCGCCATGAACGTGCCCGTCGCGAACGGGTCGGTGGTGGATCTGGTGTGCTGGCACGAGAAGCCCGTGACTCCGGAGGCCGTCAACGAAGCTCTCGGGAGCGCCGCCGCGTCCGAGCGCTGGCGGCGGATCCTTCAGTACGAACGAGAGCCGATCGTCTCCTCCGACGTGGCGCACTCGACCTATTCGAGTGTCTTCGACTCGCTCGCCACCCATGACGCTCGCCGGACGCGTCTCGAAGACGCTCTCCTGGTTCGACTCGGGATACGGCTACGCGCACCGCGCCATCGACCTGCTCGACCTCTACGCGGCGCGGGAAGGGGCCGCATGATCCGCGTCGGCATCAACGGCTTCGGCCGGATCGGCCGCTCGGTCTTTCGGATCCTTTCCGACCGTCCCGACGTCGACGTCGTCGCGATCAACGACCTCTACGAGAACGATCAGCTCGCCTACCTGCTCAAGTACGACACGCGTCATGGGGCCGTTCGACAAGAAGGTCTCGACGGATTCGGATTCGATGACGGTGAACGGGCGGCGTGTGCGGATGACGGAAGAAAGCGACCCGTCGAAGATCGGCTGGGGCGCGCTCGGCGCGGACATCGTCATCGAGGCGACGGGCGCCTTGCGAACCCGCGCTCGCCTCGAGGGCCATCTCGCGTCCGGAGCGAAGCGCGTCATCCTGACCGTGCCGCCGAAGGACGAGATCGACGCCATGATCGTCATCGGCGTCAACGAGGAAACGCTCCGTGCCGAGCACCGCCTCGTGTCGAACGCGTCCTGCACCACGAATTGCCTGGCCCCCATCGCGAAGATCCTCGACGAGCGATTCGGCATCGAAGAAGGCTACATGACGACCGTCCACGCCTATACCAACGATCAGCGCCTGGCCGACGTTCCACACAAGGACCTGCGGCGCAGCCGCGCCGCGGCCGCCAACATCATCCCGACGACGACCGGCGCGGCGCGCGCGGTCGGCAAGGTGCTCCCGCGCCTCGACGGGAAGCTCGACGGCATCGCGATGCGCGTGCCCGTGCCGGACGGATCGGTCGTGGACCTCGCTTGCCGCGTCGCGCGCCCGGCCAGAACCGCCGAGGTGAATGGCGCGGTCCGCGAGGCCGCTGCCGGCGCGATGCGCGGCATCGTCGAGTACAGCGAGGTGCCGCTCGTCTCGACCGACATCATCGGCAACTCGCGCTCCGCCGTCTTCGACGCGCTCTCGACCGTCGCGGAGGGAGACGGCTACGTCCGGGTCGTCGCCTGGTACGACAACGAGTGGGGCTACTCCAATCGCGTCGTCGATCTCGTGGACCGGCTGGCCCGGCTCTGACCGCCGCCGCCCGGAGATAAGCTCCGCCGCATGAAGCGAAGTCCGGGGCTCGTTGCGGTCGCGATTGCGGCCGCGGTGGCGGCAAGCTCGGGACAGACGCCCGCCGCCGGCACGCCGCCCGTTTCCGATACTGTCCGCGTCATGAACGAGTCCGCCGAGCGCTACGTCCGTCTCGTGCTCGCCCTCGGCCAGCACGACAAGGACTACGTGGACGCCTTCTACGGCCCGGACGAGTGGAAGAAAGACGCCGAGGCGCAGAAGCGGCCGCTGCCGCAGATCCGCGCCGAGTCGGCGGCGCTCGCCGTCCGCGTCGGCCGCCTGCCCGACGGCGGCGACGAGATGAACCACCTGCGCCGGCGCTTCCTCCGCCGGCAGCTCGAGGCGCTGACCGCGCGGGCCGACATCGTCTCCGGCCGCAAGATGTCGTTCGACGAGGAATCGCGAGCGCTCTACGACGCGGCGGCTCCCGTCAACTCGGAGGACCACTTCCGGAAGCTCCGGTCGCGTCTCGAGGCGGAGCTCCCGGGCAAGGGCTCTCTCATCGACCGCTACGACGCGTTCCGCAAGGATTTCGTCATCCCCCGCGACAAGCTCGACGCGGTCTTCCAGGCAGCGATCGCCGAGGCGCGCGCCCGCACCCGGAAGCACATGGCTCTTCCCGACGGCGAGGCGTTCGTCGTCGAGTACGTGCACGACAAGACGTGGAGCGGCTACAACTGGTACCAGGGAAACTTCAAGAGCCTCATCCAGGTCAACACGGATCTCCCGGTCTACATCGATCGCGCGGTGGATCTCGCCTGCCACGAGGGCTACCCCGGGCACCACGTCTACAACGTGCTCCTCGAGAAGAACCTCGTCCGCGACCGCGGCTGGATCGAGTTCGAGATCTACCCGCTCTTCTCTCCCGAGTCCCTGATCGCGGAGGGCAGCGCGAACTACGGCATCGACGTCGCGTTCCCCGGATCGGAGCGGCTCGCCTTCGAGAAGACGGCGCTCTATCCCCTGGCCGGCCTCGACGCGTCGCGCGCCGAAGCGTACGGCCGCGTGCGGACGCTCGCCGAGGCGCTCGCGTACGCGGGAAACGAGGCCGCGCGCCGTTACCTGAACGGCGAGATCGACGCGAAGGCCGCGGCGGAATGGCTGACCGAGTACGCGCTGATGTCGCCGCCGCGCGCCGAGCAGCGCGTGCGCTTCATCGACCAGTACCGCAGCTACGTCATCAACTACAACCTCGGAAAGGATCTCGTGGGCCGCTGGATCGAGGCGCAGGGCGGCACGGCCGACAAGCCCGAGAAGCGCTGGGAGGCCTTCGAGCGCCTCCTCTCGACGCCGCGGTTGCCCTCGGAGCTCGCGCCGCCGGCGGCGCCGCGCAACTGAGGCGGCGTGCCGGAGGACTCTTCGCTCTCGACGATCGCGCTCCTCGGCCTCCTCGCGGGCTCCTCGCTCGCGTCGGGCCTGCGCCTCTACGCGACGATCGCCGTGCTGGGATTCCTGGGCCGCACGGGCACGCTGACACTGCCCGGCGAGCTCTCGGTGCTCGCGAATACGTGGGTCATCGCGACCGCGGGCCTGCTCTACCTCGTCGAGTTCTTCGCCGACAAGGTCCCCTACGTCGACTCGATCTGGGACGCGGTGCACACGTTCGTCCGCGTGCCGGCGTCGGCGCTTCTCGCCTGGGCCGCCACCGCGCACGCCCCGGATTTCCTGCGCCTCGTCGCGGCGCTTCTCTGCGGGGGCGTCACGCTCTCGGCGCACGGACTGAAATCGAGCGCGCGCGTGGCGATCAACACGAGCCCGGAGCCCGCAAGCAACTGGGCCGCTTCCTTCGCCGAGGACGGGACGGTCGCCGTGCTGCTCTGGCTCGCCGTGGCGCATCCCCTCGCGGCGCTGGGGCTCGCTGCGGCCGTCGTGCTCCTCGCCGTTCTCGTCTTCTCCTGGATCCGGCGGCTGATCCGGCGCCTCGGGGGAGCCGAGCGGCCGCTTTCGGCTGCGGCGGTCGAAGACGACCGGCAGCCGAGAGTTTCGGCCCGGAGGGCTCAACCGTGATCCGGGCTAACACCTCTCGGCCGCCGTTCACGAAGCGAACGCCCGCGGCCGACAGCCGGACAAGACGCCGGCATCCATCCGATGGGATGGCATCGCCGCATTGATTCTGTTGCGCTTCCTCGGACGCCTGCCCCCCCGGCGCTCGTAGCGCCATCCCACATCCTTTTCCAGTAACTCGCTAAGCCGTGCCCGCCGGCCAGAGCGGCGCGAATTTCTCGCACGACCGCACCGGCTGCGGCGGGTAGCGCTTGAAGATCGGACAGTAGAGAAACGTGGAGCCCCGATCGTTCGTCACGTAGCGGACGGGGGCGGCGCAGTCATGGCAGAGGCTGTCCGGGAACAGGCGTTCGCGCAGCTTCGGATCCGGCGGCGGGCGCTCTTCCCTCCGGGGCACGCGGCGTATTATCCCTGCCGGCGGCGGCGCGAATGAACGAGCTCGAGACGCGGGCGGCCCTCACGCACTTCTACGACGCGCTCGCCCGGCGCGACGGCGCCGCGATGGCGGCACGATACGCCCCCGAAGCGACCTTCGAGGACCCGGTCTTTCGTCTTCACGGCGACGAGATCGGCCGCATGTGGACCGGCCTCCTGGGCCGCGCGCGCGAGTTCGGCGTCTCCTACACTATCCTCGACGTCGGGCCGGGCTCGGGCGTCGTCGAGTTGACGGCGCGCTATCTCTTCGGAGGACGGCGCCCGGTCGTCAACGCGATCGTCTCGGAAATCGTCTTCGACGGCGACCGGATCGCGCGCCAGGTGGACCGCTTCGATTTCGCGCGCTGGGCGGCGCAGGCGCTCGGCCCGGCCGGACGGCTCTTCGGCCGCTTCGACTGGTTCCGCCGCTCCGTCTCGCGGCGCGCGCGGCGCTCGCTCGGGATCCCGCCGTCCGCTCCGACCGTATAATCCGCGCGCTTCGGATTCGATTCGTTCACGAGGAGAAGTCATGACCAAACGCCTCTTCGCCGTCCTCGCCCTGCTCGCGTTCGCCGGCCTTCCCGCGGCGGCGACCGCGCAAAACCGCCGCTCGCCCACGCCGATGCCGTCCGAAGCCGCGGCGCCGGAAAAGGGCAAGGACAAAGACAAGGACAAGGACAAGGAGAAGAAGGAAGAGGAGAAGCCGCCTTCCATCACGCACCACACGATGACGCTCGGCGGCAAGCCCTTCGCCTACACAGCGACGGCCGGATACATGCCGATGAAGGACGAGAACGGCAAGCTCAAGGCGAACATCTTCTATGTCGCCTACACGAAGGACGGGGCGTCGAATCAGCGCCCCATGACCTACGCCTTCAACGGCGGGCCGGGGTCTTCCTCCGTGTGGCTGCATCTCGGGGCGATCGGGCCGAAGCGCGTCCTCCTGACCGACGAAGGCTGGGCGCCGCCCCCGCCGTATCGTCTCGTGGACAACGAGCAGACGTGGCTTGCCTTCACCGACGTCGTGTTCATCGATCCGGTGACGACGGGGTTCTCGCGGCCGGCCGAAGGCGAGAAGGCGGAGCAATTCCACGGCCTCGAAGAGGACCTCCAGTCCGTCGGCGACTTCATTCGCCTCTGGACGACCCGATACGGCCGGTGGGCTTCGCCGAAATTCCTGGCCGGCGAGAGCTACGGCACGACGCGGGCCGCCGGCCTTTCCGGGTATCTGCAGAACCGGCATGGGATGTACCTGAACGGCATCGTCCTGATGTCGACGATCCTGAACTTCCAGACGGCGCGATTCGACGTCGGCAACGATCTGCCGTACGTCCTCTTCCTGCCGAGCTACACCGCGGCCGCCTGGTATCACAAGAAGCTGGCGGCCGATCTCGCGGCGAGCCTGCCGAAGGCGCTCGAGGAATCGGAGAAGTTCGCCTCGGGGGCGTACACGCTCGCGCTCGGGAAGGGCGCGAACCTGTCCGCGGCGGAGCGGCAGCAGACGGTGCAGGAGCTGGCGCGGCTGACCGGGCTCTCCGCAGAGTTCGTGGACGAGCACGACATGCGGCTGGCGCTCCAGGACTTCAACCGCGAGCTGCTGCGGAAGGAGCGGCGCGTCGTCGGTCGGCTGGACGGACGCTTCGCCGCGCCGGAGCGCGGCGGCGACGGCATCTCATCCGACCCGAGCTATGCGGCGATCTACGGTCCCTTCGCGGCGATGCTGAACGACTACGTCAAAAACGAGCTGAAATACGAGAACGACCTGCCGTACGAGATCCTGACCGATCGCGTGCGCCCGTGGAGCTACGCGACCTACGAGAACCGGTACGTCAACGTCGCCGAGCGGCTGCGCGGCGCCATGACCCAGAATCCCGCGTTAAAGGTCTTCGTCGCCGCCGGTTACTATGACTTCGCGACGCCCTACTTCGCCGCGCAGTACACCTTCGACCACATGGGGCTCGATCCCTCCCTCCAGAAGAACATCCACGTCGAGCACTTCGCGGCCGGCCACATGATGTACATCCACAAGCCGTCGCTCGAGAAGCTCACGAAGGACGTCGCGGCGTTCTACGCGGGAGCGATGGGAGGCCCGTAGGGACGGCCCTCGCGGCCGCCCGCATGGCCGGGCGGGGACGAGCCCCGCCCCTACGATCCTATGAGCTTGGCGATCGTGAACGCCGCGGCGGCGGCGATGCCGCCGACGAGCGCGGTCTGCCAGGCGCTCCGCCACGGCCTCTTCACCGTGAAACGGCCCTTCACGTAGCCGAAGACGAGGAGCGCGAGCAGCGTCAGCACGACCGAGCCGATGAGCGCCGTCTGCATCGGATGCAGGAAGAAGTACGGCGACAGCGGGATCAATCCGCCCGCAACGTAGGAGAGCGCGATCGTCAGCGCGCTCGATCGGGCGCGGCGCGGGTCCGGCTTCTCCAGCCCCAGCTCGAAGCGCATCATGAAATCCACCCATCGCTTGCGGTCCTGCCGCAGGGCGTGCGCCGCCTCGACCGCGCTCTTGTGAGGCAGGCCGTACTCTTCGAAGACCTCCACGACCTCGCGCGTCTCCTCGGCCGGCATCTCGACGGTCTCCCGGTCCTCGCGCGCGAGCTCCGAGGCATAGTGCTCGGCGTCGGTCCGCGCCGCGAGATATCCGCCGAGGCCCATCGCGATGGAGCCCGCCGCGATCTCGGCGAAGCCCGCCGTGATGACGACGCGCGTCGAATCGACGGCGCCCGAGAGCCCGGCCGCGAGCGCGAACGGGACGGTCAGGCCGTCGGACATGCCGATCACGATGTCCCGGATGCGCTCGGAAGCCGTGAAATGTTTCTCGACGTGCGGCGTCTGCGGCATGGTCGCCCCTGCTAGTTAACGGTCTCGTCCTCGTCTTCGTCGGCACCCGTCGGCGACGCCGAAGCGTGGTGGTGCACCATCCGCCACGCGCCGCCGCGCCGCAGGAAGACGTTGGTCGCCTGCATGCGGGCCGCCGCCTCGTCCTCTCCCAGTCCGAACGGCCGCAGGACCTCGACGCAGACGAGCCACGCGAGATCGCCGAGGATCGCGACGCGGACATCCTCGCACCCGACCGTCCAGGCGCGCGAGTTCGCGAAGATGTTTTCCCAGGACCGCCGCACCTCCGGCCACCCGTCGAGACGGTGCCAGCCGGGATGGACGCAGGTCACCGGATCCTCATGCGACCAGATCGCCTCCATGCGCGGCAGATTGCGCGCCTGGAGCGCGGAGTAGAACGCGAGGTTCACCGCGGCGACGGCCGCTTCCTCGGGCGACGGCATGCTTGCGGCGGATTCTATCCGGCGGTCGACAGGCTGCCGGTTCCGCGCGGGAAGCGCTCGAGATCCACGTTACCGCCGGAGACGAGCGCGACGACCGTCATGCCGGCCGGCGCGCGCCACTTCCCGAAAAGGAGCGCCGCCGTCGCCGCGGCTCCTCCGCCCTCGGCGTAGAGCTTCGCGCGCGTCGCGAGGAGTTCCATCGAGCCGAGGATTTCCTCCTCGGACACGCCCACGACTTCGTCCACCGCCTCCTTCGCGATCTCGAGCGGAAGCGCGCCGACGAAGGGAGGCGTGAGGCCGTCGGCGATCGTCGCCGGTCGCGGCGCGGGCACCGGCTTCCCCGCCGCGAGCGCCGGGGCGAGGCCCGGGCCCGCCGCGAGCTCGACCGCGACGATTCGCGCGGAAGGCCGCAGCTGCCGGACCGCCGACGTCACGCCGCCGAGGAGCCCGCCGCCTCCCACCGGAATCACGACGGCAGCGACCTCCGGAAGGTCCTCCACGATCTCGAGACCCGCCGTCCCCGCGCCGGCCAGAACGGCGGGGTCGTCGAAGGGGTGCACGAAGGTCAGCCCGCGGGCCTGCCGCACCTCGTTGAGCTTGTCGAAGAGCGTGGGACGGTCGGCATGGAAGACGATCTCGGCGCCGTAGCCCCGAACGGCTTCGATCTTCGAGCGCGGCGCGTCGTTCGGCATGACGACGGTCGCCGACGCGCCCGCCGTCCGCGCCGCCCAGGCCACGGCCTGTGCGTGATTGCCGGCGGAGACCGTCACGAGACCTCGCGCGCGATCCTCGCGCGACAGCGACAGGATCTTGTTCAGCGCACCGCGAGGCTTGAAGGAGCCGGTCTTCTGGAAGCTCTCGCACTTGAGAAAGAGCCGCGCGCCGCCGGCCATCGCGCCGAGCGTCCGGGACGAGAAGATCGGCGTCCGGTGAACCGAGCCGCCGATGCGGGATGCCGCGGCGCGGATGTCGTCGATCGGGATCATCGGGGGGCGCGAGCTTATCGCCGATGCCGGCGGGATAATGCGCTCGGGCGAAATACATTGGACGTTGCAGCGGACTCGCGTGGCTCGCGTTCGCTCGCCGCGGCTCGCCGCTGAACGCCGGTTCGAACGGCCGCCAGCCATAAGGAGGAGGAAGAAAGATGTCCCGCAATCGCCGCCGCGCTCTCTGTGTCGCCGCCCTCGCCGTGTCGGTTCTCGCGCTCTCCAGCGCCGCGCCGGTTCCGCCGCCGTCTGCCGGCTCCGGCAAGACCGTTGCCCGCATCTGGCGGGGACGAACGCTCGCCGCGAAGGCCGACGAGTACGAGGCCTATCTCTTCGCCTCAGGCATCACGCGCGTGCGCGCGACGCCGGGCAACCTCGGCGTGACCGTGCTGCGGCGCGCCGACGGCGACCAGACGGAGTTCCTCGTCATCTCGATCTGGGAGTCGCTCGACGCCGTGAAGCGATTCGCCGGCGCCGACTACGAGAAGGCCGTCATCCTCGATCGCGATCGGGAGTACCTGGTCGAGGTCGAGCCGACGGTGCGGCACTACACGGTGGAGAAGGAGGAGAGGGCAAGGTAGGGGCGGCCCTCGTGGCCGCCCGGAACCGACGGGCGGGGACAAGCCCCCGCCCCTACGGGGCCGCGAAGGGTGGTCGCGGCGTCAGCGCGGCGCCGGCGTCCGCCGCTTCGCCCGGATCAGCACGCCGATCTCGTCGTTTCGCGGATTGACGAAATCGAGGCGGATCCGCCCGTCGTCGGTCGTCGAGACGCGGGCCGGCACGGCGCTCGCCGTCAGGTACCACCCCGCCGGCAGGACGACGGCGTTGCGCGGCCGCCCGAAGCTGCGGTCGAAGACGAGCTCGTCGCCCTCGAGCCGATAGCTCTTCTCGTCCGTGTAGGTCTCGGAGATCCGCAGGCGGACCGAGCGCCCCGGCGCGACCGGCGGATACCGGATGACGACGACCTCCGACTCCGGCGTCACCGGCTCGCCGATGTCGAGGCCCGCTTGCGTGATCTCCTCGCCGCGCAGCGTCTGCGCCGCGAGCTTTTCGCCCGTGTCCAGGATCATCGCCGCCGGCTTCGAGGCGCGGCTCCCCTTGCGCACGACGTTCAGGTACTTGTCGGTGCCGGGCTTCGACTCTGAGTAGTCGTGGTACAGGTCGAAGGAGTGCGTCTCGGGCTGCTGGAGGAAATAGACGATGTCGCGGTCCTGGTGCGCGCGCTCGTCGAGCCGCTCGTCGCGCGCCTTCGTCTGTCCGGCGGCGAGCGCCGCGAAGGCCAGGCATCCGGCGGCGGCGAGAAGCGATCGCTTCACGACGGCAGTCTTCGCGCCCGGATCGTCGAGCGGGGCGTCGGCGGGCCCGGCGTTCAGGAAGCTGATGAAGATCCGGCCGGCCGCGTCCGTCAGAACCTGCGACGGCACGTCGCACGACAGCAGCTCGTAGCCGGCCGGAAGCACGACGCTGTTTCGCCGGATGCTGAGCGACCGGGTGAAGACGATCGCGTCGCCGTCCCGGAAGTAGCTCTTCGGGTCCTTGTACGTCTTCTCGATCAGCAGCCGAACCTGCCCGCCGCCGGCCGGCACGGGCCGCGGCAGGTGGATGCGGATGTAGTCGGTACCGGCCTCCGCGTCGGCGAGGCCCGAGCGCCGCGCCTCGTCGGTCGACACGACCTCGAAATGCAGCAACTCTCCGGTCATCCGATCGGTGACGCGTTCCCCGCTCGCGACGCTGCCCTTCCGGATCGGGTTGAAGTACAGCGTCGCGCCGGGCGCGATCGCCGTGACCTCATACAGGATGTGAAACTGCGCCGTCTCCGGCGCGAGGAGCTCGTACCGCGTGTACTCGTCGGCCTCGACGGGCGGCGCCGGCGTGGAGGACGGCGCCGGCGCAGGCGTCGACGCCGCGCAGCCGAGCGCGAGGGACACCGCGAGAGCCATCCACGGCCGCATGAACGTTTCCGCAGTATATCGGCGCGCATAGAATCTCGCCGACCCGATGAAGTCCTCGTTCGCCGCCGCCCTCGCGCTTCTGCCGCTCGCGGCCGCCGGCCAGCAGGAGCCCACGCAGGCGAAACCGCGCGTCGAGACGCTGCGCCCCGAGATCGTCGGCCAGCACGGCGATCGTCGCGGCGGGACGGCACTACACCGTCGAGGCCGGAATCCGCGTCCTCCATGCCGGTGGAAACGCCGTGGACGCGGGCGTCGCGTCCGTCTTCGCCGCGTCGGTCGTCGAGATCTCCCACTTCGGGTTCGGCGGCGAGTGCCCGACGATGATCTTCGACGCAAAGACGAAGAAGGTCGTCGTCATCAACGGCCAGGGCCCGGCGCCGAAGGCCGCCACGCGCGCGCTCTTCGAGGCGAAGGGCCTGGTGGACGGCAACGGCCCGCTCGGCGCGACGGTCCCGGCGGTCATGGACACGCTTGCAATCGCGCTCTCGGAGTTCGGCACGATGCGGCTCGAGGACATCATGGCGCCGGCGATCGAGCTCGCCGACGGCTTCCCGATGTACGCGTTCCTGCACGACTTGATGGTCCGCGAGCGGGCGGCGACCGAGAAATGGGAGTGGTCGAAGAGGACCTACTATCCCGGCGGCCGCGTGGCGGAAGTCGGCGAGATCTTCCGGCAGCCGAATCTCGCGCGCACGCTGCGGGCGATCGTCGCGGCGGAGCGGGCCGAGTTCGAGAAGACGCATGATCGAAAGCGCGCCATCCGCGCCGGCCGCGACGCTTTCTACACCGGCGACATCGCGCGCCGGATCGCCGCGGCGGACCGGGAAGCCGGAGGCGTCTTCGCGTACGAGGACCTCGCCGGCTACCACGGCCGCATCGAGGAACCGGTCACGACGTCGTTCCGCGGATTCGACATCTTCAAGGCGGGCCCGTGGGACCAGGGTCCGGTCCTTCTCCAGACGCTGAATCTCCTCGACGGCGTGGATCTCGAAGCGATGGGCCCGTCGTCGCCCGACTACGTCCATACGGTGCACGAGGCGATCAAGCTCGCCTACGCGGACCGCAACGCGTACTACGGAGATCCGGATTTCGCGAAGGTCCCGATCCGCGGCCTCCTGTCGAAGGAGTACGCGGCGTCGCGGCGCGCGCTCATCGGGCCGACGGCATCGCTCGCGCACCGGCCGGGCGATCCCTTCGCCTTCGACCCCGGCGTGCCGAGGCCCTCAGTCGCCTACGTCCCACACGCACAGCCCGCGGCGGACGCGAAGAAAAAGATCGGCGACACGACGGCGGTCGAGGTCGCGGACGCCGAAGGCAACCTCTTCTCTTCGACGCCCAGCTCCGGCTGGATCCTCGGCGGCGCGTTCATCGCGGGCGACACCGGCGTCCCGCTCTCGAACCGCATGCAGGTCTTCGACCTCGATCCGGCGAGCCCAAACACGCTCGTCGGCGGCAAGCGGCCGCGGACGACGCTCACGCCGACGATCGTCCTGAAGGACGGCAAGCCGTTCCTCGCGATCTCGACGCCCGGCGGCGACAGCCAGGACCAGCAGATCCTGAACGTGCTCTTGAACCTGCTCGTCTTCCGGATGGGACTCCAGGAGGCGATCGAGGCGCCGCGGTTCAACTCGCTCCACCCGTTCTCGTCGTTCGAGGACCACCACAGCGAGCCGGGCGTGCTCCAGATCGAAAGCCGCTTCCCGCCCGCGACGCTCGACGAGCTGAAGCGCCGCGGGCACATCCTGCGCGTCCTCGAACCGTACGGCATGGCGACCGGAGTCGTGGCGGCCGGAGTGGATCCGCGGTTCGGGACGCTGCGCGGCGGCGCGGACGTGCGGCGCGAGCGCTACGCCTTCGGATGGTGAGCGGACGCGCGACGGGCGGGCACGCCGTGACGCTCGACGCGCTGCGCCCGAGCGACTGGGAAGACGTGCGCCGCATCCTCCTCGATGGGATCGCGACCGGAAACGCAACCTTCGAAACGCGCGCTCCGTCGTGGGAGAGCTGGGACGCCGACCATCTCCCGGCGCCGCGCCTCGCCGCGCGCGAAGGCGCGGAAAGGGGTCTTCTCGGCTGGGCGGTGCTCTCCGCCTTCTCGTCGCGCGCCGTGTACGCGGGCGTCGCCGAGGTCAGCGTCTACGTCGGCGCGGAGTCTCGAGGACGCGGCGTCGGAAAGGCGCTGCTCGCCGAGCTCGTCGCCCGCTCCGAGGCGGAAGGGATCTGGACGCTCCAGGCCGGAATCTTTCCGGAGAACGAGGCATCGATCGCGCTCCATCGCGCGAACGGGTTCGACGTCGTCGGCGTGCGACGGCGCCTCGGGTGCACGGCGGGCGTCTG
The DNA here is from genome assembly GCA_963708395.1 of uncultured Acidobacteriota bacterium. Lineage (GTDB taxonomy): Bacteria > Acidobacteriota > Thermoanaerobaculia > UBA5066 > Gp7-AA6 > DATBFU01. The sequence continues at coordinate 362,752 of CAVPSG010000003.1, forward strand.
GCGCGACGTGGTGCTCCTCGAACGGCGGAGCGATACAGTCGGCGCAACGAAGGGGAGGATCGCATGACGGGTCGCAGGAGCTCGGGCGCGGGCGTGAATCGCCGGGCGCTCTTCCGGTACGGCGCGGCGGGCGCCGCCACTCTCACACTGCCGCGGGGCGCGGCCCGGGCCGCCTCGCCGCCGCCTCCGTCGCCCGACACCACCGCGGCGGCGGACTTCGAGCTCGCGGAGCTCTCGATCGCCGACCTCCAGAAGCGCATGGCGTCGGGACAGGACACGGCGCGTTCGCTGACGGAGAGGTACCTCGCGCGCATCGACGCGCTCGACCGGCAGGGGCCGGCGCTGCACGCGGTGCTGGAAACGAATCCGGACGCCCTCGCCATCGCCGACGGCCTCGACGCCGAGCGCAAGGCCGGCAAGATGCGCGGGCCGCTCCACGGCATCCCGATCCTTCTCAAGGACAACATCGGAACGGCCGACAGGATGACGACGACGGCGGGCTCGCTCGCGCTCGAGGGAAGCATCCCCGCCGCGGACGCGCACGTCGCGAAGCGCCTGCGCGACGCCGGCGCGATCCTCCTCGGCAAGACGAACCTCTCGGAGTGGGCCAACTTCCGCTCGACGCACTCCTCCTGCGGCTGGAGCGGGCGCGGCGGCCAGTGCCGCAATCCCTACGCGCTCGACCGGAACCCGTCGGGCTCGAGCTCCGGGTCCGGTGCCGCCGCCGCGGCAAACCTCTGCGCGGCGGCCGTTGGATCCGAGACGGACGGCTCGATCGTCTCGCCGTCGAACAACTGCGGCCTCGTCGGATTCAAGCCGACGGTGGGACTCGTCTCGCGCGCCGGCGTCATCCCGATCTCGCACAGCCAGGACACGGCCGGACCGATGTGCCGCACCGTCGCCGACGCCGCGGCGCTCATGACCGCGATGGCGGGCGTCGATCCGGCCGATCCGGCGACGAAGGACGCGTCGAGCAAGATCGCGCGCGACTACGCGACGTTCCTCGATCCCAAGGGCCTCCAGGGCGCGCGCCTCGGCATCCCGCGCAAGGGGCTCTTCGGCCAGAGCCCCGCGGCCGATCGCCTCGTCGAGGCCGCGATCGCCGAAATGAAGCGCCAGGGAGCCGTGATCGTGGATCCCGTGGAGCTCGGTGGCGCCTCCGAGATCGGACGAAGGAGAGTTCGAAGTGCTCCTCTACGAGTTCAAGGCGGACCTGAACGCATATCTCGCCGCCCTGCCTCCGGCCGCGAGGAACCGGAGCCTCAAGGACCTCATCGCGTTCAACGAGCAGAATCGCGACCGCGAGATGCCGTACTTCGGCCAGGAGATCTTCGAGAAGGCCGAGGCGAAGGGCCCGCTCACGGACAAGGCCTATCGCGACGCGCTCGAAAAGAACCTGCGTCTCTCCCGCAAGGAGGGCATCGACAAGACGATGGACGAGAACAAGCTCGACGCGCTCGTGGCGCCGACGAGCGGCCCCGCGACGCTCATCGACCTCATCAACGGCGACTATGGCGTCGGCGGCTCCTCGACGCTCCCCGCCGTGGCGGGATATCCGCACGTCACGCTGCCCGCCGGTTACTTCCGCGGCCTTCCGGTCGGGATTTCCTTCTTCGGTCGCGCGTGGAGCGAGCCGACGCTCTTCAAGATCGCCTATGCCTTCGAACAGGCGACGAAGCACCGGCAGCCGCCGCGCTTCCTCGCGACGTCGGATCTCGTGGGAGCGGCCTCCTGACGCGCGAATCGGTCGAAGCGCTGCCGATGCGCGGCAACGCGCTGCGTCGCGCGGTCGCCGCCGCGCTGCCGAAGCTGCGCGCCGTGTCCGAGCCGCAGAGCGCCGCGCCGCGCGCGCCGGGCAAGTGGTCGCCGCGCGAGGTGCTGGGCCACCTGATCGACTCGGCCTCCAACAACCACCAGCGCTTCGTTCGCGCCCGGTTCCAGGAGGACCTCGTCTTTCCGGGATACGTTCAGGACGAGTGGGTGCGCCACCAGAACTACCGCGAGGAGCCATGGGCGGATCTCGTCGAGCTGTGGCGGCTGTACAACCTGCATCTCGCGCGGGTCATGGACGAGATTCCCGAAGAGCTCTGGCGGCGCGAAACGCGCAAGCACACCTTCGAGGAGATCCTCATGACGCCGGTGCCCGCCGGCGAGCCCGCGACGCTGGAGCATCTGCGGCGCGACTACGTCGCGCACCTGCAGCATCACGTGGAGCAAATTCCCGACGGAACGTAGGGGCGGCCCTCGCGGCCACCCTGAAGAGGGCGGGGACAAGCCCCGCCCCTACGCTTCATTCGGCCTGTCGTAGGGGCGGCCCTCGCGGCCGCCCGAACGGCATCGGCCGGGCGGGGACGAGCGCCGCCCCTACGGGCTCGCGCTCAGCTCGTTCTTCACGACCTCGCCGCCCTTCATCACGAAGCCGACCTTCTCGAGCGCCCGCACGTCCGCGAGGGGATCGCCCGCGACCGCGATCACGTCTGCGAACTTGCCAGCCTCGATCGAGCCGACCCGGTCCGACCAGCCTGCGAGCTCCGCCGCATTGACCGTCGCGGCCTGGATCGCCTGCATCGGCGTCATGCCGTACTGGACCATGTAGGCGAACTGCTTCGCGTTGTCGCCGTGAGGATAGACGCCGCCATCGGTTCCGAACGCCATCTTCGCGCCGGCCTTGACGGCCTTCTGGAAGTTCTCGCGCTGGAGCTTGCCGAGCTTCTTCTCCTTCTCGATCGACTCGGGCAGCATCCCGACCTTCTCCCCCTGCTGGAGGATGTAGTCGTCGTTGTAGATGTCCATGACGAGGAAGGTGCCGTGCTCCTTCGCGAGGCGGATGCCCTCGTCGTCGATGAGGCTCGCGTGCTCGATCGAGTCGATACCCGCCAGAATCGCCTCCTTGATCGACTGCGTGCCGTGCGCGTGCGCCGCGACCTTCCGGCCCAGCCGGTGCGCCTCCTCGATGAGAGCCTTCATTTCCTCGGGCGAGTACTGCGCCGTGCCGGGCTGGTCGCCCTTCGAGAGCACGCCGCCGGACGCGCAGATCTTGATCAGGTCCGCGCCGTACTTGATGACCTCGCGAACCTTCGCGCGCGCCTCCCACGGCCCGTCGGCCACGCCGGTCTCGCGGTAATGGAACTCCGAGGGGAGCAGGTTGTTGTCGCAGTGGCCGCCCGTGATTCCGAGCGCGGGACCGGAGACGATCATGCGGGGTCCGGGGATCGTCGCCGGCGGCGACCGCGTCGCGCAGCGCCACGTCGGAAAAACCGGAGGCGCCGACGTTGCGGACCATCGTGAAGCCGGCCTCGAGCGTCCGGCGCGCGTTGGCCGCGCCGTAGAGCGCCTCGCGCGGGATCGAAACGCCGAGGCCCTGGTAGCCCGACATCTGCGGCACCATGGTCAGGTGGTCGTGCATGTCGATCAGCCCCGGAAGGAGCGTCGCGCCTCCGAGATCGACGACGCGCGTACCCGCCGGAATCGTGACGGACGATCCCGCCGCGACGATGCGGTCGTTTTCGATCAGCACGACGGCCGGCGCGATCGCCCGGTCGCCCTTTCCGTCGATCATGCGCGCGGCCTTGAGCGCGACGCGCGCCGGCGGCGGCGCCTCCGCGGCCGGCAGATTCGAAACCGCGGCGAGCGCGGCCGTCAGAGCAAGGAAACTCCGTTTCATCCCAGTCCTCCTCGAAAAATCGCGCGCGATCCTAGCAGTTCTAGCGCCGGCCCTGCGCGATCTTCACCGCCTCCGGCAGCGCGCGCAGCCGCAGCATGGAAATCACGCCGAACACGGGCCCCGGAGCGAGGGCGGCGAAGGCGAGGCCCCAGCCGACGGCGCCCGAGAGGTACGACACGAGAGCGATCGAGACGTTGGTCAGGAGGAAGCCCACACACGTCTGCACGGTGAGCGCGGTGCCGATGTAGAGCGGGTCGGACAGCTCCGTGACCGCGGCGGAGAACTGCGCCGAATCGGCGACGACCGAAGCGCCCCACACGATCGCAACCGCGAGGAGGAGCACCGGGCTCGCGCCGAAGAGGAATCCCGCCACGAGGCAGCAGGCGCCCGAGACTCCCATCGCCCAGGACGTCACGAGCGTGCGCCCCACGCGATCCGCCACGAGACCCGCGCCGATGCACCCGATCGCGCCGGCGCCGATCACGAGGAACCCGGCGAAGTTGGCGAGCGCCGCGGGCGCGCCCGTCTTCTCGAAGCTCTCGCGGATCATGATCGGGGCCCACGTCCACATCGCGTAGAGCTCCCACATGTGGCCGAAGTACCCGAAGGCCGCCAGGCGGACGCCGCGATTGGCGAAAACGCGGCCCATCTGGCGCGGATCGAAGGGCGCCACGGGCGTCGCATACGGGCCGTCGGCGACGAAGAGAAGCACAACGAGGCCTCCGGCCGCCGCGAGAATCGAGATCCAGAGGACGTCGGTGCGCCACCGCCCCGTCCCGACCGCGTTGACGAGATAGGGCACGGCCTTCCCCAGAGTGAGCGACGCGATCAGGACCCCGAGCGCGAGCCCGCGCCCCCGCCGGAACCACGTCGCGAGCACCTTCATGGCCGGCGGATAGACGCCGGCGAGGAAGAACCCCGTCGCGAAACGGAGCACGAGCGCGAGCGGAAGTCCGCGCGTCGCGACCGCGAAGAGGGCGTTCGACGCCGCCGCGAGGAACGCGCAGGCGCCGATGAAGCGCCGGGTGCGAAAGACGTCCGGCAGATTGCCGATCGCCGAGACGAGCGTCCCGGCGACGAAACCGAGCTGGACCGCGAGCGTCAGCCACGCCGCGCCGCCCGAAGACAGATGCCACTCGGCCGAAATCGCCGGAACGACCGCCGCCGCGGAGAACCACGGCGACATGCTGAGCAGTTCGGCGCCGGCGAGGAGCGCTAACGCGCGGCCGCGGCCCGGCGCCTCGGCGGCGGAGGAAGGCGCTTCGCGAGCGGCCGTCACGCGCGCTCGAGAAGCACCACACCTCCCATCCGATGGATCTTCTCGCGCCGCTTGCGGGAGAAGAGCCCGATCAGATCGAAGATCCACGCCCATCCGGGCGCGCGCTTCAGCTTCCGCGCCTCGCCGAAGCTCGAGCGGAATTCCGCGGTCTTCCAGCCGAGAGGACGGTAGAAGTCGGTTCCTTCCTCCGGCGCGAACTTGAGCGGCGCGCCGGCGTCCGAGAGCGACCGCTGGTAGCGCTTCTGCATCCAGCGCATGAGGTCGGGAGAGGCAATGTCGATGATCCACCAGCGGAAGGTCGCGTTCGCGTGGAGATCCGACGCGAGCGCGCCCGCCTCCTCCCGCGTCAGATAGACGAGCAGCCCCTCCGTCACCGTCACGACGCGCTTCGAAGACGCGCCGATGCTCGCGAAGAGCTCGCGCCGCGCGGCGAAGTCGGAGAGATCGAGGCGCACGCGCTCGAGGCGGCAGACGGGCTTTGCCCCCGAGAGAATCGGCTCCTTGTGGTCCAGGATCCCCGGCAGATCCACCTCGATCCATCGGAGGTTCGCGGGCAGCGCCATGCGGTACGGCCGCGCGTCGAGGCCGGCCGCCAGGTTGACGACGGTGTCGGCGCCCTGTGCCACGCACCGCAGGATCAGCTCGTCCATCACGCACGTCCGCACGACGAAGGCCCAGGAGGACGAGCGCCCGCCCGGCATGGCGTCGAGGATCTTCAGCCCCTGCTCGCCGGCGAGCTCGCGGGCGTAAGGATCGCGGAAATGCGCGTCGGGGCGCTCGCTCTCGAGCGCCCGATACATCGCCACCCAGCGCGCCGTGTCGCTGATGTTGCCGACGGGAGGCGCCGCCATCCGCGCGATGATACGTCCCACCGCAATAGAATTCGCGCATCATGACTCTCGACGGAAGATCCGCCGTCGTGACCGGCGGAACGGGAGCGCTCGGGACCGCCGTCGTGCTGGCGCTCCTCGAGTCCGGCGCGCGCGTGTCCGTCCCGTTCCGCAAGGAGGGCGAGCTCGAGCGGCTGCGGGCGGCGGCGCGGCTCCCGGCCGATGCGCCCCTGTCCGGGGCGCGCCTCGACCTGACCGACGAGACCTCGGTGCTCGACTACTTCGAGAGCGTCGCGGAGGACCGCGGCGGCCTCGACATCCTCGTCAACACGGCCGGCGGTTTCGCAGGCGGCTCACCGGCGCACGAGACGCCGTGGGCCGTCTGGCAGGAGCAGCTCGACCTCAACCTGAAGACGGCGGTCATCGCATCGCGCGGAGCGGCGCGGCAGATGCTCAAGCGCGGCGCCGGCGCGATCGTCAACGTCTCGAGCCGGCCGGCGACGCAGGACGGGAAGAATCTCGCCGCCTATGCGGCGTCCAAGCGCGCCGTGCTCGCGCTGACCGACGCGATGGCGGCGGAGCTCGAGGACGCCGGCGTGACCGTCAACGCCGTGCTGCCGTCGGTCATCGACACCCCGGCCAACCGGAAGAGCAACCCGAACGCGGACTACTCGAAGTGGCCCAAGCCCGAGGAGATCGCGCGGGTGATCCTCTTCCTCGTCGGGCCGCAGGCGCGCCTCGTCAGCGGCGCGCACGTGCCGGTGTACGGCCGCGCATGAGGTGACCCCCTCTCCCGGTGACGGGAGAGGGCCGGGGTGAGGGACTCCTTCAAGGTGACACGTCGCCGGAGCTTGCCCGGAGATCTGCCTGCGAGCAACTTCTCCAGCCGAGCTTGTCCAGTCGCTCGCGGCGCGAGGAGTCTCCCGAGGTAATCGAGGGAGGAGCCTCGCGCCGCGGGAGCGAGCGAAGTGCGAGCGACGGCTACTTTCCCACCGGCCGCGTGACCGGCGGCTCGAACTTGTCGTTGTCGGGCCCGAAGTTCGCCACCAGGTAGACGATCAGCTCGGCCTTCTTGTCCGCCGGGACGGCGGCGCCCCAGCGCATCATCTTCTCGACGGATGCCGTCCACTGCTTCTCGGTGAGACGCTGCTGAAGTCCCATGCTCGCCGAGTGACACTGCAGGCAGGCCGCGTCGGCGACCGCCTTTCCCGATCCGGCCGGGTACTCCTGCAGGCTCGTGCCGAGCACGGGCAGCTTCACGTCGAAGTCGGCCGCCGCGGGCGTCTTGGTCTTGGCCTTCTTGCGCGGCGCCTTCGCGAGCATCGGCCCGGCCGCCGCGACTCCGAGCGCGGCGACGAGCACCGCCGCGGCGAACCGGCGCCACCGGCTCACGCCGCCACCTCGATCTCCGCCGCGGGCCACGCGTTGTGGAGGTACCCGCTCGGATTCCAGACCGCGTCCTTCGGCTGAACCGACCCGCGGCTGTCGGTCGCCCGCACGAGGAGCGTCGCGCGCCCCGCGGCGCGCGGCTCCCACCGAAACGACCAGAGCCGCCACGCGTACGGATCGTGGCGCGGATCGAGGGCCGCGTCGCGCCAGGAGATGCCCCCGTCGTCGGAGACCTCGACTTTCGCGATGTCCGGCGCGCCCGAGAACGCGAAACCGCGGATCGTGACGGGCGCTCCGACCTTCGCGGCCGGCGGCGCGTCCGTGATGCTCGACTTGACGAAGAGCTCCGTCACCGGCTGCGTGTTCTCCGGCGCCACCGGCGCGCCCGGCTCCCCCGGCGTCTTCGGATAGCGGTACGCCGTGTCCATGTAGAAACCGGTCTGCGCCTCCGGCTGCGGGGAGAGCCGCACGAGCCACTTCATCCAGTGGTCGCCGGCCCAGCCCGGCACGACGAGGCGCACCGGGGCTCCGTGCAGCGCCGGCAGCGGCTGCCCGTTCATCTCCCACGCGAGGATTCCGTCGGCGAGCGCCTTCTCGATCTCGAGGCTGCGGTGGAACGGCGGCACCTTCTCGGGCGGCTTGTCGCTCCCGAAGGTGTGCAGATGCTTCGCGGTCGACTTCACGCCGGCGCGCTCGAGGACGTCCCGCACCCGCACGCCGGTCCAGCGAGCGTTGCCGACGGCGCCGGCCTTCCACTGGACCCCGGGGACCGGCGGCCGGTAGAGCCCGCGTCCGTTACCGGCACACTGGAGCACGCTGGTGGCCTCCGCGCGCGGCAGCCTCTTCAGGTCCGCGAGCGTCAATTCCTGAGGCGACGACACCTCGCCGCCGACCGTGAGCGTCCAGCGCCGCAGGTCCGGATACATGGGATTCCAGTGATGCCGCACGAAGAAGAGGTCGTTCGGCGTGATGTAGGTCGTCAGCGCGTCGAGCGGCGTCTCCGCGTCGATCGCGTAGCCGTTGACCTGGAGCATGCGCCGCTTGTCCTTCGGGACGGACTCGGCCACGGCCGCGAGGACCGCGGACGGGAGGAGCAAAGCGCTCCCGGCCGAGGCGAGGAATCCACGCCGAGTCAGTGCCGAACGTGTCATGTCGAAAGTGTAACCCGGAGCGCGACCCGAACGGACGTCAGGCGGGCTTTCGGATTCCATCGACGAGCCTGCGGAATGCCTCGTCTCCGCGAAGCCCGTCGAGGTCGGGATCCTTGTCCATCATGTCCGCGTCGTGAAAGCCTTTGTCGACCGCCGTCTTCAGCGACGCGAGCGCCGATTTCTTGTCGCCCGAGGTCGCCTGAATGCAAGCGAAGTTGTACCAGACGAGGCCCGCGCGATCCGGCTCCGCCTCCTCCGCGAGATCGATGCAGAGGCGCGCGCGCCGTGCGTCGTGCTTCGCGACGTAGTCGCGGGGCAGATAGAAGGACGTCTGCACGGCGAGTCCCACGAGAATCCGCCGCGCCGACAGCCGCTCGGCTTCGGTCCCGGCCGACTCGGCGGCGTGCCGCAGCTGGGGAATCCGCATGTCCTGCGCGAGGCGCTTCGGCGGCACCGGATCATCCGACTGGAGCGCCGCGAGGAGCTTGCCGCCGGCCTCCTCGGCGGTCCGTCGCTCGTCCGCCTCCAGCCTCGCCTGCTTTTCGATTGCCCGCCGCGCGTCCGCGTCCTTCTCCAGACGGTCGAGGGCCGGCTTGACCGCGGACAGGTCGGTCAACCCGTCGTAGTCCGCCGCGATGCCGCGATAGCGCTCGAGCGCCTCCCCTTTCTTTCCGGCGGCCTCGAGCGCGGCGGCCGCCTTCGCCTCCCCGTCGAGCCAGCCTCCGAGGAGCGCCTCGTCGCGGGGACGCAGGCCCGCGCGCATCGCCTCGCGCTCCATCCATTCGACCGCGCGCCGGCAGACTTCCGCCGGAGGCCAGCGGTGCGGCCCGTCGAAGACCGCCAGCCGGTGCGTGGCCTTGAGCTTCGCGAGCGTCGCATCGAGCTCGCGCATCTCGAGGTAGTTGAAGTCCTTGTCGCCGACGGCGCCGAAGAAGACGAACGGCAGATTCTTTTCCGGCGGATTGCCCTCGGCGAATCCGGCGCCGCACCCGATGACGCCGGCGACCTTGCCTGTTTTCTGCGCGAGCAGGCACGAGGCGCGCGCGCCGCCGGAGAATCCCGTCGCGTAAACGCGGCGAGGATCGATCGGCAGCGTGCGGTGCGTGTCGTCCCACATCGCGACCATCGCCTTGATGTTCGGCGCCATCGGGCCGTCGCTCTCCGTGTTGTTGGAGCCCGCGAGGATCCAGCCGTATTTCTCGGCCGCCTCGCGGAAGAGCTCGACCGCCTGCGCGCCGTGGCGCCGCGGATCGTGGAGATAGAGGATCGGCCAGGTCCGATCCATCGAGAAGCTCTTCGGAAGATAGAGCGCGTAGCTCTCCTCGGCATCGGAAGCGCAGACGACCTTCGGCACGACTTCTCCACGCGGCATGGCGCCGGCGGGCGTTTCGGGCGCGCCGAGGAGCGCCGCGAGGAGGATCGGCAGAATCGCCACCGGCGTCATTCCTGCCGCAGCGCGCGAATGGAGTCGGGCGGCACGTGTCGGACTCTACGATGCGAAGGAACCCGGGTTCTCGCCCGGCGGGACGGAAAGCTCGAAAGTCGCCACGACCGGCGCATGGTCGCTCGTTCCGTAGTCGGCGAGCACCCGGCAGTCGGACGCGCTGGCCGCGAGAACCCCGCTCGCGAGGATGTAGTCGATGCGCCAGCCGATGTTGCGCTGGCGCAGGTTCCGCCACGGCGCCCACCAGGTGAAGAGCCCGTCGTTCGACGGATCGAGCGTGCGTCCGACGTCGACGAATCCCGACGCCAGGATTCGCTCGAGGAGCGCCCGCTCTTCCGGCAGCTGGCCGATGACGTTCGCCTTGCGCTCCTTGGGGTGCACGTCCAGGTCCGTGCGCGCGATGTTCACGTCTCCCGCCACGACGGCCGCGCGGCGGGCGTCGCGCCCGGCCGCCCAGCGCTCGACGGCCTCGAGGAATCGCAGCTTCGCCGGATAGTCCTTGCCGCCGTTCGGGACGTAGATCGACGCGACCGTGACGCCCGGAAGCTCCGCGGTCACGACGCGATTCTCGTAGTCGAAGTCGGGATGCGCGAAGACCGGGCGGTCGGGGAACGTCTCCTGGCGGACGTGCAACGAGACGCCGGAGTAGGCGCGCTCGCCATGCCAGTAGTTCCAGTAGCCGAGCATCTCGAAGAGCGCCGCGGGCACCTGCGCCGGCGCGGCCTTGATCTCCTGGAGACAGACGACGTCGGGCCGGTCGCGCTCGATCCACGCGCGGACCTGCGCCTCGCGCGCGCGGATGCCGTTGACGTTCCAGGTCCCGAGCGTGAACCTCACGCGACGAGGCTCCGATCGATCTCCGAGACGCTCCGGCAGCCGGCGAGCGCCATCGCGAGCGCGAGCTCGTCGCGAAGCATGGCGAGCACGCGCCCGACGCCCGCCTCGCCCCGCGCGGCGAGGCCCCAGAGCTGCGGCCGGCCGATCGCCGCCGCCGTCGCACCGAGCGCGAGGGCCTTCAGGACGTCCGTCCCGCGCCGGATTCCGCCGTCCACGATGACCGGCGCCCGTCCCGCGACCGCGCGCACGACCTCGGGTAGCGCCTCGGCGGTCGGGATCGAGCCGTCGAGCTGCCGCCCGCCGTGGTTGGAGACCCAGACGGCCGCCGCGCCCTCGTCGAGCGCGCGTGCCGCGTCGTCGCCGCGGACGATGCCCTTGAGCACGAGCGGCAGCGGCGAAATCGCGCGGAGCCACGCGAGGTCCTTCCAGGTGAGCGCCGGCTGGCCGATGAGGGAGTTGAGCGGCCACTGGCCTCCCGACGCACGAGGCCGGCCCGTCGAGTGCGCCGGCAGGCCGGCCGGCACCTCGAAGGCGTTGCGCAGGTCGCGCTCCCGCCGCCCGAGAATCGGCGCGTCCACGGTCAGGACGAGCGCGCGGTAACCCGCCTGGTGTGCCCGCGTGACGAGCCGTTCGGTTTCGCCGCGGTCCTCGAAACAATAGAGCTGGAACCAGCGCGCGCCCGAGGGCGCCGCTGCGGCCACTTCCTCGAGGGGCACGGAGGAGACGGTCGAAAGCGTCATGAGCGTCCCGGCCGCGGCCGCCGCCCGCGCCGTCGCTTTCTCGCCTTCCGGGTCGGCGAGCCGGTGAAGCGCCGTCGGCGCGAGGAGGACCGGCAGGGAGAGCGGTGTTTCGAGGAGGCGGGTCGCGACGTCCACCGTCGAGACGTCCACGAGCACGCGGTACTTCAGGCGAAGGCGCTGAAAGGCCTCCCGGTTGCCGCGGACAGCCAGCTCGTCTTCCGCGCCGCCGGCGTAATAGTCATAGACGCCCTTGTCGAGTCGGGCGCGCGCGATCGCCTCGAGCTCTTCGACGTTGACCGGCTCGGTCACTCCGCGATCGTCGTCCGGCTCGGTCACGCCGGGATTTTACAGGCCGGCGCCGCGCCACCGCGTCGAATGCGTCATACTGACGTCATCAGGAACGCTTCGATTCGCCGCCGCCGCGTTTCTCTCCTCGCCGCATCTGTCGCGCTCGCGGCGACCCTCGCGTGCACGCACGTCGCGGCGACCGACACGGCCCGCCAGCAGGCGCACACGACGGGGAAGTACAAGGTGACCCTGACGACGGATCGCGAAAAGGTCCTGGGCACCTGCACGTTCGTCCGCAACATCGAGCCGGATTTCCAGCCGGCGTTCGCGCCGACCGACGCCGAGCTGCCGGACTTCCTCCGGGAAGAGGCCGTGCTTTCGGGCGCCGATACGGTCCTCCTGAACGGCCGGATCGGCGAGGCCTACATCTGCGGGCCCGGGCCGCTCAATCCCGACGGCACCTTGCACTCGCTGCCGCCGCCGGGCCACTGACATCAGCCCGGGCTCTCGTTCTCGATCCGCGCGAGGCGCTCGAGGAGCTCCGTCCTCGCGGTCTCGAGCGCCACACGGCGGGCATCGCCCGGGGCCTTGCCGAGCTGATCCTCGATGCGGGCGAGCGAGAGCCTGAGGCCGCGCGCGAGCGCCTCACGCTGCGCATCGGTGCGGCGCCCTCCCTCCGACCGGCGGTCGTCGCGCGCCTGCTCCTTTTCGGCTCCCAGGTCCTCCTCGCTGCGGCCCCAACCGCGCGCCATGCGGGAAGTTTACAGGGACCGCCGGTCCGGCGGATCACTTCGGCTGCAGCTTCAACGCCGCCGAGTTCATGCAGTAGCGCTGGCCGGTCGGCTTCGGGCCGTCGTCGAATACGTGGCCAAGATGTCCGCCGCAAGTCGCGCACTGAACCTCGGTCCGCGTCATCCAGATGCTCCGGTCCTCCTCGGTGTGGACGCTGTCCTCCCCCACCGGCTGCCAGAAGCTCGGCCAGCCGGTTCCGGAATCGAATTTCGTGTCGGAGGAAAAGAGCGGGTTGCCGCAGCCGGCGCAGACGTAAGTGCCTTTTTCCTTCGAGCCGTTGTACTCGCCCGTGAAGGGACGCTCCGTCCCCTTCTGCCGCAGAACGCGGAACTGCTCGGGCGTCAGGGTCTCCTTCCACTCGGCATCGGTTTTCTTCACGTTCAAGATGTCGAACCCTCCGGCGAGATATCGAGCCGCGGAGACTCTCGAGGTTCCAAATTCCGCGGAACTTCAGGAAGCCTTGAGAAAATCGCCGACCGCCGCGATGCCCTCCTCGAGGTTCTGCGCCTCGGTGCGGCCCGAGCTCGCCCGCGGTTTCCAGGAATGGTCCCCGTCGGGGAGCCAGTGGAAGACGATCCGCGGCGAGAGTGTGTAACCCGCAACGTCCTTCTCGGTGCCGAACGTGTCCCGCGTTCCCTGGACGAAGAGCGCGCGGGTCCGCAGGTTCGCCAGATGTTCCGTCCGGAGCTTCTCGGGCCGGCCCGGAGGATGGAACGGGTAGCCGAGGCAGACGAGGCCGGCCACGCCCGACTCGTCCGCGACCATGCTCGCGATCCGGCCTCCCAGCGACTTGCCGCCGATGACGAGGGGAGAGTCGCCGCCGCCGCCGAGCGCCCGCATCGCCGCGATCGCGTCGAGCCACGTCTGCCGCAGGACGGGTGGCCGGTCGGGGGCGCCGCCTCGGCCGCCGGTCCGCCGCGCGGCCATGTACGGGAACTCGAAACGGGCCACGCGGAATCCCTCCGCGGCCGCGCCCCGCGCCACACGGCTCATGAACGGCGAGTCCATGGGAGCGCCGGCGCCATGCGCGAGGATGAGGCGGACGGGCGCCGAGGACGGCCCGTCGAGGAGGAAGTCCGAGGCTTCCACGCGGGGATTCTACGGCCTCGGCTGCCATTCGCCGGTCCCCGTTCGTCCCTCGCGCCGAACCTTCGCCCGACCCCTTCGTACTCGTCTACAGAGTGATCGGAAGCGCTCTGCAGTTGCGGCCTCTCCCCTTGACATTCGACAGGAGCGCCGGAATACTCCTGTCGAACAACTAGGAGAGACGACCATGACCTCCGAATCCCTCCGAAGCGAGCTCCTGCAGGGGACCCTCGACGTCCTGATCCTGAAGACCGCTGGCGCTCGCCCCGATGCACGGCTGGGGCATCGCCCAGCGCATTCATCAGCTCTCGCGCGACGTGCTCCAGGTCAACCAGGGCTCCCTCTACCCGGCGCTCTACCGGCTCGAGTCGAAGGGATGGATCCGGTCCGAGTGGGGGAACTCCGACAACAACCGGCGCGCGAAGTTCTACGAGCTGACGAAAACCGGACGGCGCCAGCTCACCGACGAGACCGACAGCTGGGAACGATTCGCCGCAGCCGTGGCCCGCGTCCTGGAGGCGAGCTAGCCATGGGCGGGCTCCGGGCGTCGATGCGCGCGCTCTTCCACCCGCGGCGCGCCGAGCGCGAGATGGACGACGAGATGCGGTTCCACCTCCAGATGGAGGCGGAGAAACTCCAGAAGACCGGGCTCGATCCGGAGACCGCGCGGCGCGAGACGCTGCGCGCCTTCGGCGGCGTGGACAAATACAAGGACGAGTGCCGCGATGCGCGGGGTCTGTCGGCGCTCGAGAGCGTTCGCCAGGACGCGCGGTTCGCGCTGCGCGGCCTGCGCCGCAACCCCGCGTACACCGTCGCCGCGCTCGCGACGCTCGCGCTCGGCATCGGCGCGAACGTCGCCGTGTTCTCCGTCGTGCACGGCGTCTTCCTGCAGTCGCTCCCCTACGGAGGCGGCGAGCGGCTCGTGCGCCTGCGACTCGACGCGCCCGGCGCGAACCTGAGCGACATGGGGTTCTCGCCGCCGGAAGTCTCCGATTTCGCCTCCCAGTCGCGCGCGCTCTCCGGCGTCGCCGAGTACCACTCCATGTGGTTCATCCTCCTGCGCGAGCCGGAGCCCGAGCGGGTCCAGACCGGCGTCGTGTCGGCGAGCTTCTTCGACCTCGTTCGCGTGCGGCCGCTTTACGGCAGAACGTTCCGTCCGGGCGAGGACGCGCCGGGCGCCGCGCCGGTCCTCGTGCTCTCCTACGACTACTGGCAGCGCAGCCACGGCGGCGACCCGAAGGTCGTCGGGCGCACGTTCAAGATGAACGACAAGATTCACACGGTCATCGGCGTGCTGCCTCCGATGCCGGCTTATCCCGACGACAACGACGTCTGGATGCCCGCCTCCGCGTGTCCGTTCCGCGGCAACGCGGCGGCGTCGCACAACCGCGGCGCGCGCATGCTCACGCTCTTCGGGCGCCTGAAGCCGGGCGTCACGATGCCGGCCCTCGACGCGGATCTCGCGACGATCCTCGGGCGCCTTTCAGGACAGTTTCGCGACGCGTATCCGGGCCCCGAGGCGCGCCCCGCCGTGACCGGCGTCCCGCTGCGGCAGGAGCTGACCGCGCGCGCGCGGCCGACGTTCCTCGTCCTCCTCGCGACGGTGGCGCTCGTCCTCCTGCTCGCCTGCGCCAACGTGGCGAATCTGACGCTCGCGCGGCAGCTCCGCCGCCAGCGGGAGCTCGCGCTGCGCACGGCGCTCGGGGCCGGACGGTCCCGCCTCGCGCGGCAGATGCTGACCGAGAGCCTCGTCCTGTCGCTCGCTGGAGGACTGCTCGGCATCGGGATCGCCGCCGGCGGCCTCGATCTGCTCAAGTCCTTCGCCGCGCGCTTCACCCCGCGCGCCTCCGAGATCCACATCGACGGGCCGGTGCTCCTCTTCGCGCTCGGCGTCTCGATCGCGACCGGGCTCGCGTTCGGTCTCCTCCCCTCGATGTCGCGCCGCGAGAATCTCTTCGCGGCGCTCCACGAGGGCGGCGAGCGCACTTCCGGCGGCGCCGGGCGACATCGTCTGCGCGACGCGCTGATCGTGGTCCAGGTGGCGGTCTCGTTCATGCTCCTCATCGGCGCGGGCCTCATGCTGCGGAGCCTCTGGAAGCTCGCGAGCGTCGAGCTGGGGTTCCGCACCGAGCGCGTCCTGACGACGCGGCTCGACTTGAATTTCTCCAAGTACATGGACCGCGACAAGCGGCGCAACTTCCAGCTGCGCCTGCTCGAGCGGCTCAAGGGACAGCCGGGCGTCGTGTCGGCGGCCATCTCGGGCACGTTCCCGCTCAACGACGGCGGCCCGCAGAGCGGCAACTTCCTGATCGAGGGATGGCCCCCGGCGCGGCCGGAGAACCAGCCGCAGGCCGACTTCCAGCAGGTCAGCCCGGCCTACTTCGAGACCGTGCGCATTCCGATCCAGCAGGGGCGCGGCCTCGCGCCGGCGGACCGCGCGGACGCGACGCCGGTCGCGCTCGTCAACCAGACGATGGCGCGGCACCTCTGGAAGACCGAGAGCCCGATCGGCAAGCGCCTTTCCATCGACGACGGCAAGACCTGGATCGAGATCGTCGGCATCGTCGGCGACGTGCGCCAGTACGGCCTCGACCGGCGTCCCACGGACCAGGTGTATCTCGCGCAGGAGCAGTATCCCCCGCTCTCCTCGACGCTCCTCGTGCGGTCGACGTCGAATCCCATGCAGCTCTCCCGGCTCGTGCGCGACGCCGTCCACGGGATCGACGCGGACCAGGCGGTCGACCGCTTCCGCACGCTCGAGCAGGTGCGCTCGAACGCGCTCGCCTCGCCGCGGCTGACGTCGCTTCTTCTCGGCCTCTTCGCCGCGCTCGCGCTGGCCATCACGTCGGCCGGGATCGCCGGGGTCGTGGCGTTCTCGGTCGGCGAGCGGACGCAGGAGTTCGGAATCCGGCTCGCGCTCGGCGCCGACCCGCGATCGGTCATCGGAATGGTGCTGCGGCAGGCGATGACGCTCGTCGCGATCGGTCTCGCCATCGGCTTCGCCGGGGCGCAACTGCTCGCCGGCGCCATGTCGCGCCTGCTCTTCGAAGTGAACGCCACCGATCCCCCGACGTTTCTCGCGATGTCCGTCGTGCTCGCCGCGGTGGCGGCCGGAGCGAGCTTCCTGCCGGCGCGGCGCATCACGGCGGTCGATCCGATGCTCGCTCTGCGCGCAACCTGAGGCCAACCCGAGGAGGCTCCATGAAGACCGTCCGCCGCTTTCTTCCACTGACTCTCGCGGCCTTGCTCCTCGCCGGGCCGCTCGCGGCGGCGCTGCCGGACGCCGAGATGGCCGGAGCGGACGGCTCGGTTCCCGCCTCGGCCCCCGAGAAGAAGCCGACGCCGCGGTCCGGCACTTCGGCGCGCAAACACCGCGTCCGCTCCGAGAAGCGGGCGCCGCGCGACTCCGCGCGGGGCCCGTCGCCGGATCGGAGCTCGTCTCTCGCCTCGCGGTATTCGGCGAACCGGCCAGTTTAGACTCGCGGGCATGGCGAGCCCTCCGGATCTTTCCGCTGCGCGCATCGGTCAGATCGCGGTCGTCGTCCAGGACGTCCCGCGCGCCGTCGCCTTCTACCGCAACACTCTCGGTCTCCCTTTCCTGTTCGAGGCGCCCGGCCTCGCGTTCTTCGATTGCGGCGGCGTGCGGCTCATGCTCTCCCAGGCTCCGCGGCCCGACCTCGATCACGCCGCTTCGATCCTCTACTACTTCGTCCCGGACATCCGCGCGGCCTTCGAGGAGCTCCGCAGGCGGGGCGTCGCCTTTGAAGACGAGCCCCACCTCATCGCGCGAATGCCGGACCATGAACTCTGGCTCGCCGAGTTCCGGGACTCCGAAGGCAACGTCCTCGCGCTAATGAGCGAGGTTCGCGGCTGACGTGACGCTCCCCGTGCGCGGAGTCGGGTTAAACTTCGGCGCCGGATCGAAGATCCGCGCGAAAGGAGCTTGACACCCCATGAGGAAGACGACCGCCCTCCTCGCCGCTGCGGCGGCGGTCCTGATGCTGGCTGCGACCCTGGCGTCGGCCGACGAGCAGAAGGAGCAGAAGATGGAACCCAAGTGGACGATGACGCCGACGGGCCTCAAGTACCAAGACATCAAGGAAGGCGACGGCCCGTCGCCCAAGAACGGACAGACGTGCGTCGTGCACTACACCGGATGGCTGTGGGAGGACGGCGCCAAAGGCAAGAAGTTCGACAGCTCGGTCGACCGCGGGCAGCCGTTCGAGTTCTCGCTCGGGATGGGCCGCGTCATCAAGGGCTGGGACCAGGGCGTCGTCGACGATGAAGGTCGGCGGCAAGCGCCTCCTGCTCGTCCCGCCGCAGCTCGGCTACGGCGCGCGCGGCGCCGGATCGGTGATCCCGGCCAACGCGACGCTGCTTTTCGAGGTGGAGCTGCTCGGGGTCAAATGACGAAGCGGCGAAGCGGCTCATTCGGAAGGGCGGCCCTTGCGGCCGCCCTTCGTTTTCGGGCGGGGACGAGCCCCGCCCCTACGCTTCAATTCGCCTCGTCGTAGGGGCGGCCCTTGCGGCCGCCCTTCGTTTTCGGGCGGGGACGAGTCCCGCCCCTACGCTTCAATTCGCCTCGTCGTAGGGGCGGCCCTTGCGGCCGCCCTTCGTTTTCGGGCGGGACGAGCCCCGCCCCTACGTTTCAATTCGCCTCGTCGTAGGGGCGGCCCTTGCGGCCGCCCTCGTTCGGGCGGGACGAGTCCCGCCCCTACGCTTCAATTCGCCTCGTCGTAGGGGCGGCCCTTGCGGCCGCCCTTCGTTTTCGGGCGGGGACGAGCCCCGCCCCTACGCTTCAATTCGCCTCGTCGTAGGGGCGGCCCTTGCGGCCGCCCTTCTCACCAGATATCCCCGACGGTGAATCCCTCCGGGAACGGATCTTCGGGATCGAGCACGTAGCTCGCAAACCCCGTGATCCAGGCCTGACCCGTGAGCGTCGGCACGACAGCCGGCCGGTCCCCCACCCGCGTCTCGCGGAGCAGCCGCCCCGTGAACACCGTGCCGAGCACGCCCTCGTGCCGGAAGTCCCGTCCGAGCGCGAGTCTCCCCTTCGCGTGGAGCGCGGCCATCTTCGCGCACGTGCCGGTGCCGCAGGGCGAGCGGTCGATCGCGCCCGTCCACGTCGCGGGCCGGTTCCAGTCGAGCTTGCCCGTCGAGACGATCACGCAGTTGCGCCGGTCGGCGTGCGGGGCCGACGGCTCGCCCGAGAGCTGCGCGACCGTGATCTCGCGAAAGCCCGGCTGCTCGGGGTGCGCGACCGGGAGCTGCTCCTGCGCGGCCGCCTTGATCATCTCGCCGATCCGCGTGATGTCGCGGCCCTCGTCGGGCGTCAGCTTCAACCCGAAGGGCGCGGCATCCGCGATGACGTAGAACATCCCGCCCCACGCCACGTCCACCGTGACGGTCCCGAGCTGCGGCACCTCGATCGCTCGGTCGAGATGGACGGCGAAGGCCGGCACGTTCTCGAACGTGACGCGCCGCACCTTGCCGCCGCCGCATTCCGCGCGCACGCGGATCAGCCCGGCGGGCGCTTCGAGGGAGATCTCCGTGACGGGCTCCTTCATCTCGAGCATCCCGGTCTCGAGGAGCGCCGTCGTCACGCAGATGGTATTCGTGCCTGACATACCGGGATATTCGGTCTGCTCCATGATGACGAAGCCGGCGTCGGCGTCCGGCCGCGTCGCCGGCAGGATCAGGTTGCAGTTGGCCGCCGGGTAGCCGCGTGGCTCGCGGAGCATCCGCTTGCGCAGGTCGTCACCGTGCGTCTCGAGGTGGCGCATCTTTTCGAACATCGTCGCGCCCGGAACATCGAGCACGCCGCCCACGATGACGCGGCCGGGCTCTCCGCAGGCGTGGAGATCGACCGCCTGGACGACGCGCGAAAGACGCACGACGTCAGGGCCCCGGGGCTCGCCGGTTCCCGTTGTCCATGTCGGAGGCGATGAGCCACCGCCCGCCGGCGCCGCGCTTGACCGTCAGCGTGAACTTGCCGGCGTCCGGCTCCCCCGCCTTCCGCGCGAAGCCGCCCAGGATGTAGCCGACGTCCTCGCGCGTCTCGAAGGCGAAGGCGCGCAGCGCAAGGGGCCCGCCGGCTCCCGCGTAGTGTTTCTCGATCGCCGCGCGGCCCCGAACCGGCGTCGCGCCGCTCGAGAGCACGAACCCGTCCTCGGTGAAGAGCGCGGCGAGCGCCGACGCGTCCTTCTTCTCCCAGGCGGCCTCGTAGTCCGTCAGGACGCGCGCAAGCTCGGCAGGAAGCGCGACGGATGAAGGCGGCGGCGACTCCTGCGCCGAAGCGCGCGCGGCGGCGAGAAGGGCGATCGCCGCGAGCGCCGCCCCGGCGGCTCTAGTCAATCGCGATCCGGCTCTTGTTCGCGGCAAGCCACTGATCGAAGGTCTGGAGCTTCGGGTAGAGCGAGCGTGAGAACGCGAGGTCGCGAGCAGCCAGGTACTCCTTCTGGAAAATGCATTTGAACTGGAACATGTTGCCGAGGTCCTCGGCGCCGGGAAACCCGAGCGCGCGATAGGCGTCCGCCGAAATCGCGTTGTAGCGGACCTCCTGTCCGAGGGCGCGCGTGAAGGACGCCGCCATCTCCGCTCCCGTCGGATGCTCGCCCGCGATCCCGACCGTCTTGCCGATGAATTCCTTCCCGCGCTTGAAGATCCCGAGCGCGCAGCCGCCGATGTCGCCGGCCGCCATGCTCGGAAGCCTCTTGTCCTCCATCGGCAGCGTGATCGCGAGCTTTCCGTCGGGCCCGCGCTTCGGGCCCATGCCGAAGAAGACGAAGTTGTCCCAGTAGAACGCCGTCAGGAGGTTCGTCGTCGGAACTCCGAGGTCGGAGAAGAAGTGGTCCGAGCTCCCTTTCGAGTCGAAGTGCGGCACCTTGTACTTGCCCTGGAGCGTCGGCATCCGTGTATCGGAGAGAGGGATGAAACGGCGCGTGTCTTCGAGCGTCGACCAGACGAAGTGTTGGACGTCCGCGTCCTTCGCCGCTCGGGCGAGGTTGCCCGCCTCCGCGATCTCCTTCTCGGGCGAGAAGTGCGCCCAGAAGAACGTCACGCCGAAGACGCCGTACGAGCCGCGAAACGCGCGCTTCAGGCTCTCGACGTCGTCCTCGTCCGCGGCGACGACCTCGGCGCCCTGTTTCGCGAGCTCCTTCGCCTTGTCGGACTTCGGGTCGCGCGTCAGGGCACGCACCGCGAAGCCGCTTCCCGGGTCGGCGAGGATCGCACGCACCATGCCGCCGCCCTGATTCCCCGTGGCGCCCGCGACCGCGATGATCTTCTTGTCCGTCATTCGATCCTCCCGGCGCGCAAAGCTTTCAGGAGCCGCCGACGAAGTCAAGAAGACGGCGTTTCCGAACAGGGAACCCGGCCGCGTCCGGAAAGTGCGCGATTTTCGCACAGCAAGATTGACGCGACACCGCCGCTTCCGGAGACTCGGCGCTCATGACGAACGCGCAACGCAGCGACCGCTTCCCCGCCATCCTGCTCGTCTCCAGCGCCCTCGCCGGAGTCGTCGTGATGGCCCTCCATCCGACGGCGCACGGCCTCATGTCTCCCGAAACCGGGCCGCATCTCATGCGCCTCAACGTGTACGTCCACAGCCTGGCGCTCGTGACCGTGCCGGCCCTCTTCTTCGGCCTTCTCGCCCTGACGCGCCGCCTCGGCGCCACCGATCTCTCCGTCGCGGCGATCGTCGCCTGGGGTTTCGGCGGGGTCGCCGTGACTTCGGCCGCCGTCGCGAGCGGTTTCGTGGCGCCGGGCGTCATCGCGCGTATCGTCGCGAAAGACGGATCGCAGGTGCCGGCGGCCTTCCTTCTCTACACCGGGCTCTGGAACCAGGGTTTTGCGAAGGTGTATCTCGTCGCCTCGTGCGCGGCAATCGTGCTGTGGTCCTTGGCGATTCTGCGGGGGGCAAGCATGCCGCGCGGCGCCGCGATTGCGGGACTCGTGCTGGCCGGCGCGATTCTTCTCGCGTTCTTCGCCGGACACCTCGGGCTCGACGTCCACGGGTTCGGCATCATGACGCTCGCGCAAGCGATCTGGCTGGTGTGGATCGGAGTGGCGATGCTGAGGGAGCCCGGGGAAGTGTCGTAGGGTCGGACAGGCATTTCCGTTCGGGGACAAGCCCCGCCTGTAGAGGCTGTCGTCCCGAGCGATAGCGAGAGGCTATGTAAAAGCGACGCCGCTGTAGCCTTCCTCGAAGCGATCAAACAAGGAGGAAGGCGATGGTACAGGCGGCGTCGGAGAAGAACTATATCGGTGGCCGGAAGTTGTGTTTCTCGATGGAGCTTGGATGGGAGACATGGAAGCTGGGCTTTTCGAGCGGAGTTGGTGAAGGGGTTTGGCAGACGACGGTTCGGGCGCGAGACCGTGCAGGACTGAAGACGGCGGTGGGACGTGCGCGGAAGCGGTTTGGACTTTCGGAGACGTGCCGGGTGGTCAGCTGCTACGAGGCGGGGCGGGACGGGTTCTGGTTGGACCGATGGTTGAAGAGTGAGGGGATCGAGAACCTGGTTGTGGACTCCTCGAGCCTGGAAGTGAAGCGGCGAGCACGGCGAGTGAAGACGGATCGGATCGACGCGGGCAAGCTTCTGTCGATGCTGCTGAGATACGAGGGGGGAGAGCGGGGGGTCTGGAGCGTGGTGAGGGTGCCGACGGAAGAGCAGGAGGACGCGCGGCACCTGCACCGGGAGCTGAGGACGCTGAAGAAGGAGCGGACCCGACTGATCAACCGGATCAAGGGGCTGCTGGCGACGCAGGGCGTGGATCGGGCAATGAACCGACAGGGTCTTCTGCAGCCTTTGGAGCAGATGCGGATGTGGGACGGCTCGCCGCTGCCGGAGGGGCTGCGCCGGCGAGTGGAGCTGGAGGTTCAGAGGCATGCGTTCGTGCACGATCAGGTGCTGGCGTGTGAGACGCAGGTTCACAGGATGGTGCGAGGCGGCTCGGAGCCGGCGGTGGCAGAGGTGAGGAGGCTGCAGCGGCTGCGTGCGGTGGGTCCTTCGGGCGCAGTGATCCTGGTGCGGGAATTTGGGTGGAGGAGGTTGCGCAATCGGCGTGAAGTGGGAGCTCTGGCGGGGTTGACGCCGACGCCGTACCAGAGCGGGCGGATGCTGCGCGAAGGCAGCATCAGTCGCGCGGGCAACCGGCACGTGCGAGGGGTGATCGTGGATCTGGCCTGGCGTGGCTGCGCTATCAGCCCGACAGTGAGCTGTCGCAGTGGTACCAGCATCGGTTCGCGGCGGGCGGAAGTCGTGTGCGTCGAATCGGCATCGTCGCCCTGGCTCGGCGGCTTCTCATCGCCCTCTGGCGATACTGGGAACACGGTGAGATCCCGCAGGGGGCGGTCCTGAAGTCCTGCGCCTAGAGGAAAGGGGCGAGAAAGAATCGATCCATGAAGTTGGTTCCAGCACCCGTTGATGATCCCGGGTCGCCAGAACGACCGATAGCGAGATGGGGTGCTTGGTGAAAGGCTTCTCGAAGCGCCTTGCGGCGCACACAGCCTCGGGTGCTCGGCCCCTCAGCCGGCCGACACGGATAGAAGGTCGCTCCAGGCTCTGCCTGGACTGAAAAGAAGCCGCCAACGACCGTATCAAGACCAACCAACCTCACCGAGGAGGAAGAAACCGAACCAGGAAGGCTTGACAGCGGCATCGTCATAGAAGGGACCCCGAGCCCGGCAGGCTTCGAGCCGACAGACGGCACCGTCGGCGAGAAAGCTCGGGATCTCTCGTCGCGGACTCCTCGGGATGACATGCGAATCGACCCGGGCGGGGACGAGCCCCGCCCCTACGCTTCCACTTGCGCTGTCGTAGGGGCGGCCCTTGCGGCTGCCCGGCTCTCTGTTACTCGGGCAGTGGAATCGACGCCTGTCCGAGAACGTACTTCCATCCCGACGGCGTCCGTACGTAGGTATCGCTGAACCAGAGCTTCCGCTCCGACGTCTTCCCATCCGACGTCCCCTTGATCCACAGGAGCGCCGTCACGACCGCCGTGTCACCCCACACGCGGACCTTCTGCTCGAGCTCGTCCTGCTTCTCGTAGATCGTGCTCTTCTTCCGCGCCTCATCGAGCAGGTCGTTCTTCGTGAAGACCTTTCCTCGACCGGTCACGAGGACGAAGTCGTCGGCCAGGATGCGCGCCATCCCCTCCGCGTCGTTGGCCTTCACCGCGGCCTGATACGCCGTGTCGAGCGCGGCGACTGCCTTGGCGTCGGAGGCGGCCGCGGCGTCCGCGCGAAGCCGCGCCGCGGCGAACAGGAAGGCGAGCGCCAGCGCGGTCCGTGCAATCCATCGAAGAGCTCTCATCCGATCTCCTTTCGGGACCCGGTTACTACATCAGGCCTCTTCGTCGAGAAGCGCCTTGAGCTTCGTCATCGTGGCCCAGTTCCGGGCCGTGACGCCGTCGCCCGCCGCGCGCCACACGGAAAGCGCCAGCGGGCTCGCGTGGATGCCCTCGGGGCACCAGAGATAGGCCACGCGCTTCCCGAAGGCGAGGGCTTCGGGCGCCCAGCGCTGCTTCGCGAGCGGCTCGAGCTTCGCGCGGTCGGCGGGACGATCCGTGACCGCAATCAGAAGGAGCGACGGATTGACGGCGGACTTCTTCAGCGGGTCACTCGCCACGGCGGCGGTGACCTCTTCCGCCTCGAGCACGATCACGTGCGCGAAGACGCCGGTGCGCTCCGCCAAGGCCTTCTTGATCTTCGCGGCGGCGTCGCCCTTGTTCGAGGCCGGCGCGGTGAACACGACGTTGCCACTGTTCAAGAGCGTCCGAACGTCGAGGTAGCCGAGCTCCTCGACGAGCGCCTTGAGGTCGGCCATCGATACGCGCTTCGCCTTCCCGACGTTGATCCCGCGGATCAGCGCGACGCGGCGATGGGAAGAGGAGCCCGAGCGGCGGGCCTTCACGCGACGCAGCCTATCGCGGGCCCGGGAGCTCGATCCGCATGTGGCGCTCGGCGACTTCTTCTCCCGCGACGCGCAGCGCCGCCGGCTCGACGCCCCAGACTCGGAAGCCGAGTCGCTCGTAGAGCGCCGTCGCCGTCGCGGCCTTCTCGCTGACCGAGAGCTCGAGAATCGCGACGCCCTCGAGGGATCGCGCGAACTCGATAGCCTGGCGGACGAGAACGAGGCCGAGCCCCAGACGCCGGAACTGCGGCCGGACGTAGAGCCCCCAGAGGCGCGCCTTGTGCGCCGCCTTTCGCGGCCGCTCGCGAAAGACGCCGACGACGCCCGCCAACTCCGGCGCGAACGCGCCGATCACCGTCTGGTCCGGGCGCGCGAGTGTCTCGCGCACGAAGTCCGCCGAAGCCGCGAAGTCGTCCTCCGGCGACGCCTCGAAAGCGAACGGCGCTTCCTCGAGCGCTTCGCGGCGCAGGCGCAGAAACGCCGAGGCGTCCGTCGGCGCCAGGCGCCGTACCGTCCAAGCCGCCGGCTTCACGGCACGCCGCGCTCCCCGGCGCCCGCATCCTCCGGGTCCGATCCGAAGCGGAGCACGTTCCCGTCGGGATCCTCGATCCGCATCTCGAGCGCCCAGGGCTCGTTCTTCGGATCCTGCAGGATGACGGCCCCGCGCTCGCGATAGAGGCGATGGAGCGCGCGGACGTCGCCGACGCCGATCCAGACCCACGCACCGCCCCGGCCCTGCCCGCCGCGGCAGAGATAGATGCCCCGACCGTCGCGCTCGACGCGAGCAAATTCATCGTTGCCCCACGGCGCGTTTTCGAAGCGGAGGACGTCGACGTAGTAGCGGACGCTGCGCGCCATGTCCTCGACGCGGAGAATCGGATCGACGCACTCGAAATGCGTGG
Organism: uncultured Acidobacteriota bacterium; assembly: GCA_963708395.1. Classification (GTDB taxonomy): domain Bacteria; phylum Acidobacteriota; class Thermoanaerobaculia; order UBA5066; family Gp7-AA6; genus DATBFU01. Next base: position 388,067 of record CAVPSG010000003.1, read on the forward strand.
GCAGCAGGCTCGGCAAAATCACACCTACCGAAACACGAGATGCGCGAACTTGGTTTCGAGGTCCCAATAGATCATGAGGACCGCCGTGACGTCGAAAGCCGCGTGCGCGAAGATGAGCGGCCAGATCCGCCTCGTCGCCGCGAAGATCGTCCCAAACACGAGACCGGTGATCACGGCCTGCTCGACCCCGGGCAACCCCTGCACCGGCCAGTGGATGAGCCCGAAGTAGGCCGACGTGCCGGCCACGATCGCCGTTTTCGCGCCCCGGCTCTCGCCGAGCAGCTTCCCGAAACGCTCGAAAAGAAAGCCCCGAAAGACCGTTTCTTCCGTGAAGCCCGCGCCGACCGTGACGGCGAAGAATATGCCGGGCAACGCAGAGCGGTTGCCGGCCAGATAGTGGAACGCCGGGTTGATCGGCGGCGCGCCGAAAAGCGGCATGACGATCGCCTTCATCACGATCTTGAAGACCGCGCCGCCCACGACGGCGAGCGCGATCGTCGCGATCCAGCTCTTCGGGCGGACGAAGCCGAGATCCCGCCACGGCGTTCGCGAGCGGCGCGCCCAGAGGAGGACGAGGATGCCGCCCACCGGCTCGAAGATCGGACCGACGAGCGTGATGACAATGATCGCGAGGACCCCGACGGGCCCGAAGCCGCGCAGCTTCGCCGCGAAGCGGTCGTCGTCCGCCGGAGCTGCGATGCGAGCTAGACCACCAGGATCTTCGTCGCCCATCCCATCGTCTCGGCAGTGATCTGCGGGTTGGTGTACTGCGCGTTCTTGCCTTCGAAGTCCGACTCGGCCACCCCACGGGCGGCCGCGCAAGCCTTTCAAACGTAGATCGGGATCTTGAGCTCGATCACCCGGGCGAGTGCCTCGCCAAACGGGGGCCAGCCGACGGCTGTGACATTGTCCGCGACGGGCGTCCGCATCATCACCGTGCCGTCGCCCGCGAGCTCGATGCGGACCTCGTGGCCCGCCTCGCGGAGCGCCGACGCCCAGACGAACGGGAAGTTCGCGCGCGTCGGGTTCTCCGATCCGCAAAGGCCGACGAGGAGAAACCTCTGGGGCGCGGGCTTCTCCGACGGCTCTCTCGTCTCAGCGGCCGCCGCGGTGCCGGCACCGGCCGCGAGCATCGCCGGCCCGGCCGCGCCGAGGCACTCGTGCGCCCCGCTTTCGAGAACCTCCCGGCGACCGTTCATGTCTCCTCCTTCCTCACTGCGGCGGCGGCGCGTCATCGTTCCAGATGTCGGCGACGCACCGCCACATGCCGTCCTTCCCCTTCGCCCACACGGTGACGGCCTTTCCGTCGACCACGACCGGCTTGCCGTCGGGCCCGGTGAAGGTCACGCGGTTGCTTTCCCGCGCCCAGGCGAGATCCCGGCCGCGCGACACGGTGACGGCCTCGGCCTTCCAGGAGATCCCGAACCCGGGCGTCTGGAAGCTCTTCGCGACGTAGTCCCGAATGGCCGCCTTGCCCGCGATCGGCGGGCTTCCCGGCGGCATGACGACGGCGTCCTCGGACCAGAACGCGAGGACCTTCTCGACGTCGCGTGTCTGCGCCGCAGCCGACCACTGAGCCGAGCGCGCGAGAACCTCGGAGTGCGCCGCCGATTCTGCATCCGCCGCGACGGCCGCCGTGGCAGCGACCGCTCCGGCGAGCGCCAGGACGAAGATCCGGCCGAGCGGATACGTTCTCATCGACTCTCCTCCGTCTTGGTGTTTCTACGGCTCCCTTTGCGCTCCCGTCTCCGCCCACCGCGCGGCAAGCGCGATCGGAAGCCCGATCAGGAACATGTGCACGAAGAGGTTGATCGCGACGTTGAACGGCGTGTACGCGACCTTGCGCGGATACGCCGACAGCGGGATCACCGCAAGGTACATGACCAGGTAGATCACGACGCCGAAGAGCGGACCGGCCACGGCGGGCCGCCGCGTCAGGAACGGGATCCGCCGGCTCGCGGCGTAGAAGATGGCCGCCCAGGAGAATGCGATCGAAAAGTGCAGCAGGAAACCGAGCGCCGCCGTCCCGAGGCCGCCGTCGTACGCCGCCTTCCCGAGCAGGCCGCCGGCGACCGATTGCAGGACGCGGATCGCCGGCACGCCTCGAATTCCGGAGAAGACGATCGCGTAGGTGATGTCGAAGGAGCCCGCGATCGCGCCGCCGGCGACGATCGCGGGGACGGCGGACCATTGGCGCACGCGCCGCCCTAACGCCGCCGTCCCGCGCCCGACGTCACTTGCCGAGCGCCTTCTTGATCTTCGCGAGATGGTGCCAGCTGTGGCGCACCGGATGGTCCTCGATCACGAACTGCGCCGTGACGGGAGCCCCGTACGCCAGCCCGAACGGCGCGGCCGAATCGAGCTCCGCGTCGCTCAGCGCGCGGACGGCGTCGGCCGCCGCCTTGCTGTTCTTGCGGAGGAAGTCGAGCGCCTCCGCCTTTGTGACCGGCGCCTGGTCCTTCGCGTGGTTGGCGTTCAGCTCGGCAACCGCCTCCCAGGTCACGTCGGCCGCCTTTCCGCCGGCGATCGTTTTCGCGAGATCAATTTCGATCGGATAGACGAAAGCGACGTGGTGAACTACGACGCCGACGGTGCGGCGGTCGTTGCCGGTCACCATGGGCTTGCGCCACTCGGCGTCCGACAGCTTCTCGGCGAATGCCGCGAGTCCTTTGGCTCCCTCCTCGATCCGGGCCGCGAGAGACTCAGCACGTTTGCTCACGGACGAACCCTCCTCACTCGATGCGTTGGGTTGCGGACGGGAGCATATCTCCGACCGGTTCACGTCCCGGGGAGGCGAAGTGCTCCTTCATGTGCGGCGATCTGCCACGAGTTGCCCCAGGGGTCCTCGACCATCGCGCGCCGATCGCCGTAAGGCTGGCTCGACGGCTCCTCCACGGAGCGAGCGCCGGCGTCCAGGGCTCGCCGAAAGGCCGCATCGACGTCCGCGACGTAGACGTACAGGAAGGCCGTCGAGCGAGCACGGACGCTCGCGTCTCCGATCATGATCCGCGAGTCGCCGATTTTGAGGACGGTCGGGCGATCCTTTTGATCCTCTCCCGTCGCACCGAACACGCGCCGAACGAAGGCCGCCAGACCGACAGGGTCGGAGACCGCGATCCGCGGCGTCACCGTGTTCCAGCCGCGCGGGAGAAAGGCCGGCCGGCGGCGCCCTGTCATCGATCCAGGACCGGCAGGTAGGCGCGCCAGGGCCCGACGGCCTCGCGATACTGCTTCGCCATCACGCGCGTCGCCTGCGCCAGGTGTCCGAGGTCGTGCGCGACCCACGTCGCGAGGAGCTGCGCGAGCGTGACGGATCCGAACTCCGGATGCTCGCCCGTGAGCGCGAGCTCGCGCGGCCCGAGATCGAGCGCGGCGAGATCCGCGAGATTGTGCGCGCGCAGCTCGGCGAAGCGATCGAGCAGCGTGCCGAGCGCCTTGCCCTGGTTCTCCCGCAGATGCCGGAAGCGATCGAACGGCGGAAACCGGCGGCCGGTTCCCTCCGAGAGGATCACGCGCGCGCGGGGCATCCAGTCCGTCTCCTCGGCGTCGATGAGGTGGCCAACGACGTCGAACGGGCTCCAGGTCTCGGGCCCTTCGTTCCCGCGCGTCCACTCGTCGGGCAGCTCCGTCAGGAGCGACCGCAGAACGCCCGGCGTGCGCTCGAGGACGGCCATGCTCTTGGCCAGATCGAAGTTCATGTCCGGCCGCTCCGAAGCGAACTCCGCAGCAGAGCGCGTGCGATCGTGATCGGGTGACTCGCGGCCGTGACGACACGGCCGAAGCCGCGAGGCTCGTGGAACATGCCGAGCTGCCGCAGCACCGCCGCGCGGTCGTAGTAGATCCGCTCGCCGGCGAGACGGTCCTGCGCGTCGAACGAGTAGACGCCGCAGAGAGGGATCTCGACGCCCCGCCCCGTCGCGGGCAGGCCGCGCCAGGGTCCGAGATGCGTTCCGCGAATCACGACCTCGAGGACCACGGCGTCGGCCGACGTGTGGCGGCGCAGGATCTCGATCTCCAGATCCGGCACCGCGCGCAGGAGGTCGGCATAGTACGAGCGCACGCCGTCGCGGCCCGCCCGGTGATCGCCCCAGGGCTCGTCGTCGTAGCGCGCTTCGCCGCCGAAGGTCGCCATCAGCCCGTCGAGGTCGTGGCGGTTCTCGCAGCGGACGTGCTCTTCCACGACGGCGAGCCGCGCCTTCAGGCGATCCCCCCCGACCGGCACGTCAAGACTCCGGGGCCGGCGGCGGCTCCTGGTAGAGCCCGAGCACGTTGCCGTCGGGATCGGCGAACCTGGCGGTGAGCTCCGGCGCGTCCCGCCCGACCGGCTGGACGATGCGGCCGCCACTGCCGAGGATCGCGTCCACCGTCGTCCGCAGGCTGTCCACCATCACGTAGAGCAGGAGGCCCGGCGCGGGTGATGCGGGCCGGCCCGTGACCCAGGCGCCGCTCACCTGACCGACGCCGTCGTCGAAGGCGGTCGCGCCGTCGCCGCGCTGGCGCGTCTTCCAGCCGAACACCGCCTGATAGAAGCGCACCGAGCGCGCCACGTCGGCGGTCGGAATCTCGAGATAACAGATCTTGCCGTTGCCCAGAGTCGGAGCCATCGACCCTCCGCGGAGGCCGATTCTCCGTCCTCTGGACTAGAGCTTCAAGAGGAATACCGGAGCGAGCGCCGCGAGCATCGCGACGATCTGCAGGGCGAGCACGGGAAGCGCCTCGCGCGGGGCTCGCGGCACCCACCGCAGCGCGAAATAGAGGACGATCGGAGGCTGACAGGCCATGAGGAGCTGCCAGATGTGCGCTGCCGCGCCCTCGTCCGGCTCCGGCGCGGTCCCGACGAAGGCGACCCGGATGAGCACCGTCGCGAGCGCCGCGAGCGACAGGGCGATGGGCAGGAATGCGCTGGGTCGCCGCAAGTTGGCGAGACGAATCACCCTTTAAGAGTAAAGTACTTTGCGCTTGAAAGCAAGGCCTAGGCCGCGAGACCGGCGCCCGATTCGCTGAACGAATACCAAGGACAACAGCGTCCAGAACACGAGGTCCATCACCGCCTCGACGGCGAACGCGATCGGGCTCTTGAGTCCCAGCTTGAAGCCGGCGGTCAGAAATGGAGTACAGACGAATCGGAGGAACCAGAGCCACGGGCTGTCGAGCTTGTCGAACGAGTGGCGATAGGCGAGCGCCGAGGCCTGCCGCCAGGTCGCCCAGAATCCGACCGCGACGATCAGGAGGGCCGCCAGAGCGGCGCCGAAGAGCGCCAGAACCGTGAGGAGAGCCCGTCTCCGATTCACTCGCCCGACGTCAATGCGCGTCTTTCAGCTCCACCAGGATCAGGTGAATCGTCGTGTTTCCGATGTTCTCCGCCCAATGCGTCACCGGGTCGCGGTAGAGGGTCGAGCCGCTCGCCAGCTCGGTCTCGCTCGTCGCGCCGTCGGCCGCATGGTTGCGGACCTTGCCGCCGTCGATCACGTAGATGACGTAGGCCGGATGCGAGTGGAGCTTCTCCTTCGCGCCCGGAGGCAGCTTCGCCTCGAGAACACGAACGCGAGCGTTCTCGAGCGTGACGTGGATGGTGGCGGCGTTGACGACGGCGGGGTCCTGGGCCCGGACGGACGCGGAGACGGCGACGAAGAGCAGACCGACGATTCGAGCGACCGACTTCAATTTGTTCATGGACGGAATCCTATCCTTCGATCAGGACACGCGCCCGCTCCTTCACGTCGCTCGGGAACGACCGCGCCTTCCTTACGGTTCGGTCGAGATGCACCGCGACGACGACCATGCGCGCCGCGACCTCTCCGTTCTCGTCGTTGCGCATCTCGTGCTCGAAGCGGATCGCCTTGTCCTTGATCTCGAGCACGGAGGACGTCACGGTGACGACGTCGCCGGCAAAGAGCTCGTGCGCGTACTCGATGTGCTGCTCGACGCCGGCCATGCCGATGTTCTCCGTCCGCAGCCGGGACGGGGTGAGGCCGATCGCGGCAAAGAGCTGCCACGTCGCCTCGTCGAACTTCGCGACGTAGAACGCCACGTTCATGTGGCCCATCTGGTCGCACTGAGACGGATAGACCGACCCGCGGTAGGTGACGCGTCGCGGGGCGCCGTCGGTGTCTAGTGCTTCGACCACGTCCACGCCGTGATGCGCCAGCCGGCCGCTTCCTTCTCCAGCGCGACCGTCAACGTCGATCCCTTCTCCTTGACCGGCTTTCCCTTCTGCGTGAAAGCGTAGTCCGTCGGGACGACGACGTACGCGTGGTCGCCGGTGACGTCCACGTGCCGCGGCTTGCCCAGCTTGACGGCACCCGGCGTGATGCCGTTCTTCTTCGCGTCGGCGTCGAAGGCCGCCGCCCAGTGCGAGCAAGCTCCCGCGCCGTGCCATTCGTAGGGCGCGAACTCGTCAATGATCGAGGTCTGGTCGGCGCATGCCGCCACGGCCGACTTGACGTCGCCCTTGTTGAAGCCGTCGATGAACTGGTAGATGGGCGCCATCACATCGGCCTGATCCGTGGCGGCCGCCGGCGCCGCCGCGAGGATGGTTACGGCGAGAGCGAGAGAGAGTTTGTGCATCGGTCCCTCCTTATTGGTCATCGATCCAGCGACGCGGTTACGAAGAGTGCCTGATCGGACGTGCCCTCATTGTCCACCCGCCATCTCCGTGAGCCCCGTCCCCATCCCGACGAGCCAGCCGCCCGTCGGTGCGGCGGGATAGTTGCTGATGCCGATGAAGCGATGAAGGCGCCGAGATTCATCGATCCTCCGCGGAAATTTCGGAGGATCGTATCGCGGGTCGCGTCTAACGGTCGGAGAGGCCCGCCATCGGCTCGGCCTCGCGATCGGCGCCGGCTTCCGCCGGAAGGGACCGCAGGCGTGGCGTCACGGGCTCGACGCGCGCCGGCTCGCCCGCCCGGGCGGCTTCGCGCGTGAGCGGGATCTCGATCGTCACCACGCAGCCGCCGGCCGCGCCGCTCGCGATCTCGAAGCGGTGCGCGTCGGGATACAGGGTCTCGAGCCGCCGCCGCGTGTTTCGCACGCCGATGCCCGGACGCGTCGACGCCGCCGCCGGCAGTCCGGGGCCGTCGTCCTCGACGCGCAGACGGAGCCGCGGCCCTTCCGCGCGCGCTCCGATGCGAATGACGAGGCTTCCGGCCGTCCCGCGCATGCCGTGCTTGATCGCGTTCTCGACGATCGGCTGCAGCAGGAAGCTCGGCACGTCGGCCTGGCGCGCGGCGGGATCGACGTCCACGACGACTTCGAGCCGCTCACGGAAGCTCATGCGTTCGATCCCGAGATACAGATCCAGGATCGAGATCTCGCGCTCGAGCGTGACGATTTGCCCCGGATCGGTCTCCAGGCTCGCGCGCAGGAGATCTCCGAGGCGCTCCACCATGCGCCGCGCGCGCGTGGCATCAGTCGTGATGAGTCCCAGCACGGAGTTGAGAGTGTTGGCGACGAAGTGCGGTCGCAGCTGCGCCTGCAGCGCCGCGAGCTTCGCCTCGGCGAGCGCACTGCGGAACCACTCGCGCGATTCGATCCGCCGAACGCGGAGCCGATGGCCGACCAGCACGAGGAGCGCGACGGCGAGGATCGCGAGGGAGCGGAACCAGGCGGTCTGGTAGAAGCGCGGGAGGAGCCGGATTGGCAGCTGCGCGCCCGCCTCGTTCCAGACGCCGTCCTCGTTGCACGCCATGACATGAAAGCGGTAATCGCCCGGCGGCAGGTGCGTGTAGTAGGCCGTCCGGCGCGCGCCGGCGTCGGTCCACTTCGTCTCGAGGCCCTCCAGGCGGTAGCGGAAGCGGACGGACGTCGGGTTCGAGTAGTTGAACGCCGTGTAGAAGAACTCCAGATCGCTGTGCCCCGCGGGAATCCGAACGTCGCCGCTGCGGTCCAGCGTCTCGCCGCTCGAGACGATCTCCTCGATCGAAACGGCCGGCGGCGTCGGGTTGAGCTCGATGCGCGCGGGATCGGCCATCGCGAGGCCCTTGACCGTCGCGAACCAGAGACGCCCGTCGCGGCTCTTCCAGACGCCGTGCTGCGCGTTGTTGCACTCGGCCGACCGCATGCCGCTCGCCGTGTTGAACGGCACGGGATGGATGCGCCCGTTGCCGGCCGCCGCATTCGCGAGCTCGCTCTGACGCACGCGAAAGATCCCGTGATTGCTCGTCATCCAGAGATAGCCGTGCCCGTCCTCGATCACGCGCTGCACGGCGTCGTGGAAGAGGCCTTCCTTCTGCCGGAAGGTCGTGAACTTTCCGTCTTTCCATCGCGAGAGGCCGCCGCGCGTCGCGAACCAGTGTGTCCCGTCCGGATCCTCGTAGATCGAGATGACGATGTCGTGCGGCAGGCCGTCCTTCGTCGTGAACGTCGTGAAGCCGTCGCTGCCGAGGCGCGCCACGCCGCCGCCGAACGTGCCGATCCAGAGAACGCCCTCGCGGTCTTCGTAGATCGAGAAGATCTGCTCGGACGGCAGGCCGTCGCGCACGTGATATGCGCGGAACTTCGCGCCGTCCCAGCTCGCGACGCCGTTGCCGACGGTCCCGATCCACAGGATGCCGCGGCGGTCGACGCAGAGCGACGTGATCCAGTTGCCGGGCAGCCCGTCGGACACCGTGTAGCGCTTCGCGTGCCCGTTGCGCCAGCGCAGGAGGCCGGCCCCCTGGGTGCCGACCCAGAGATCGCCGCCGCGGTCCTCCGCGATCGAGAGCACCGTCGAGCCGGCGCGCGTCACGTGCTCGAAGACGCTGCGGCCCGGCCGCATCCGATCGAGGTTGCCGTCGGCCGTGCCGACCCAGAGCGTCCCGCCGCGGTCCTCGTAGACCGTCCAGATCTTGTCGTCGGAGAGTCCCTCGCGCCGCGTGTAGTTCACGACGCGCTGGCTCTTCAAGCGGTTCAGCCCGCCGTCGGTCGTACCGACCCAGAGGCTGCCCTCGCGATCCTCGTAGACCGAGAGGATGCGGTCCGACGAGAGCCCGCTCTCCGTCGTGTAGCGCGTGAAGGTATCGTCGTGGAAACGGTAGAGACCCGACGCGGTGCCGACCCAGACCGCGCCGCGCCGGTCGCGGTACAGAGCGCGCGCGGGCGTCGTCGTGAGGCCGTCTTCGGGACCGTACAGACGCGTCTGACCCTCGAAGACGTGGACGAGGCCGCGGCCGGTGCCGACCCAAAGTCCGCCGTTGCCGTCCCCGTCGATCGCGAACGGCGTTCCGGGGAAACCGCTCCGGATCGTGCGCACCTGGAACTCGCCGCCCGAGAGGTGGCCGAGGCCGTACGGCAGGCCGAACCACAGTGTGCCGGACTCGTCCTCGTAGATCGCGCGCACGCGATCGCGCGGATACCCGTCGGACTCCGTGAGCACCGTCAGCTTGTCGCCGCGCACGTGCGCGAGGCCGGCGCTCGATCCGATCCAGAGCGTCCCGTCGCGCGTCTCGAGCAGCGAGCCGATGAGCGCGCGCTCGAGATCCGTTCCCTCGCCGACCTGCTCGAAGCGTCCGTTGCGGCGGCGCGCGAGCCCGGTCAGCGTGCCGATCCAGAGAGTCCCGTCGCGCGTTTCGCAGAGCGCCTGGACCCAGTCGTCCTTCAAGGCCGGCGTGTTGCGCGTGTCGAAGACGGTGAAGCGAACGCCGTCGAATCGGACGAGCCCTTCCTGCGTGCCGAGCCAGAAGTAGCCGTCGTGCGTCTGCAGGATGACCTGGACGGAGTTCTGCGGGAGGCCTGCGTCGCTGTCCCAGACGTCGTGGCCGTAATGCGTGACCTCGGTCGCGGGGTCGAGGGCCGCCGCATGGCGCGTCGGGACGCACAGGATTCCCGCCGTCAGGACGGCGAGCCACGTGGCCGCTCGCCGCACCCATCGACCGCCGGTCATCACGCGGTACTCCCTCAGAGCCTCACCTCCCGACGAGACTCTTTTAGAGAGCAAACCGCAGGCCCGGCTCGAAACAATCCGGCGTGGGATGAAACGTCTGATTTTAGAGACGAATCGGCGTCTTAGGGGGACGAGTGGAGCCCGTCCCACGTCCGAGACATTCAATTCGGTGAACGGTCATCCAGGGTGGCGGATTACGATCGCTTTGGAGAGCCGGCGCCCACGGCGGCATCATCTTCCGGTTGAACGTCTCTGACTGCCCGCGCGGGACCGACAACGTCTGCCACTTCGCGCCGGCCCAGTGCTTCGCGAGCAGGACGATCTGGCTGACGTGGCCGGCATAGTGCGTGAGCTGGCGGTTGACCGCGCGCACGACGGTGTGCGGCTCGCCGCGGATCGGCACCTCGCGAAGCAGGTCTTCGTTCGTCAGCGGCTCGACGTTCGCGAAGAGGATCCGCCAGCCCTCCTCCCACCGCTCCATGAGGCTCTCCCGCGTATCGCCCGACGCCTCGAGCGCGAACTCCGTGTCGCGGCGCCGGTCCGGCTTCTCGCCGTCGGCGGTCAGAAAGTCGGTCCAGCGGGACCGAAGGTTCCCCGCGATGTGCTTCACGATCACCGCGATGCTGTTGGACTCCGAATCGAGCGTCGCGAAGAAGTCGCGGTCGGAAACCTGCGCCAGGGCCTTCTCGGCGAGCCTTCGGATCGAGCGGAATTCCCGGACCGCTTCCTCCCGGTAGACGTCGGCGACGCTCGCGCCAGCGGGCATGCGGACAGCATATAGAATCCCGCCGAACAGGAGCGCAGCCATGCCCGCTCCCATCGGTTCATCCCCGGCCATCGAGCTGACCTTCGAAGGGTGCGTCCAGGACGCCCAGGACTACGGGAGCGACGCCGAGCGGATGGTGTCGCGCCTCTTCTTCTGGATCCGGACCAAAGACGGCCCGCGCGGCGACTTTCGGACGGACCTCGCGCTCGTCGCGGGAGATCACTTCGGCCGATCGACGATTGCGCCGCCCGAGGGCTACACGGGGCCCATTTATTACGCCGAGGTACGGCAGAGGGTCGGCGAGGATTTCGAGACCGGCCGCATCGAGATCGGTTCTCCGGTTGGATACGCCGGCCCGTTCGACCAGGCGGCGTTCGCGCGCCACGCCTGGGAGTATTTCCACGCGCTCATGAGCGACTCCGGCGCGATGCTGCGCTCGGAAGACGGAAGCCCGCTCGTGGGCGGATTTCGTGCCACGGCGCACGTGCGTCTGCGCCACAACGCGACACTGTCGCGGAAGACGGTGAAACTGTAGGGCGAGGCTCGTCTCCACCCTCACGCCGGGCGGCCGCAAGGGCCGCCCCCTACGACGGATCGATCAATGCCGGCGGCCGCGAGAACTACATCGTAGGGGCGGGGCTTGTCCCCGCCCGGTTCCTACGAGCCCGCCCGCGCCCCCTCCGCCTTCTTCCCCGGCTTGACCCACTTGTCGTACCACGCGACGTAGCGCTCGTATCGATCCCGCAGGTACGACGGCTTGCGCAGCCCGTGGTACTGCCCCGGATAGATGACGAGCTGCGTCGGAACGCCGAGGCTCCGCAGCGCCTGGTACATCTGCTCGGAATTCAGCAGCGGCACGTTGAAGTCCGACTCGCCGCAGAGGAAGAGCGTCGGCGTCTTGATGCGGTCCGCGTGCAGGAACGGGAACGAGACCTTCGCCCACGCCTCCGGGTTCTTCCACGGCTTCCCGAGCTCCGCCTCGTACTCGCGGACGTACTCATCCGTCCCGTAGCCCGCGAGAATGTTCGAGATGCCCGCGCCGCTCGTCGCCGCCGCGAAGCGCTCGTCCTGCGCGATCACGTAGTTGGTGAGCATGCCGCCATAGCTCCAGCCGCCGACGCCGAGGCGATCCGGATCGGCGATGCCGCGGCGCACGGCGTCGTCCACCGCGCCGAGGACGTCCTCGACGTCCTTGTGGCCCCAGTCGGCCCAGATCACGAGGGAGAACTTCTCGCCGCGGCCGGAGCTGCCGCGCGGGTTCGCGCCGAGGACGACGTAACCGTTGGCCGCGAGGATCTGCCACTCGAAGTCGAACGACGCCTGGAACTGGTCCACGGGCCCGCCGTGCAGCCTCAGGATCGCCGGGTAGCGCTTTCCGCTGACGTAATCCGGCGGCGTCGCGAGGAAGCCGTGGATCTCGGTGCCGTCCTTGCTCGAGAACTTCGTGTCCTCGACGGGCGCGAGCCGGACCTGAGCGAGCCAGTCGTCGTTCTGACGCGACAGGCGCCGCGGCTCGGCGCCCTCGACGGCGTAGATCTCGTCGGGCTGCACCGGCGACCCCATGAGGATCGCGACCTTCCCGTCGGGCGAAGTGGTGAGGCCGGCGACGACGCGGCGCCCGGTCACGAGCCGCTCGATCGGTCCGCCTTCCGCGGGAATCCGCGCGAGGTGGAACGCGCCGTCGTCCTCCAGCAGAAAGAGGATCCGCTTGCCGTCGGGCGTCCAGTGAGGCGCCTGCACGTTGCGGTCGAGCTCCGCGGTCAGCACGCGCGGCGCTCCCCCGGCGGCCGGCACGACCGCCAGGTGCCGGGTCGCATAGTAGATGAGGCGGTCCGGGCCGCCCTGGAAGTAGGCGATCGACTGGCTGTCCGGGCTCCAGGCCAGCCGGCTTTCGATGTCCGGCGAGTTGTCCGCGCCCTCGTACGTGGTGATCTGGCGCTCCTTGGCGCCGGTGCGCGGCTCGATCGCGAACACGTCCCAGTTGTCCGTCCGATCCATGTCGGCGGCGCGTTTGCTGACGAACGCGATCGCCTTGCCGTCCGGCGACCACGAGGGCAGGAGCTCGTTGGCCGTGCCCGTCGTCAGCGGCTCGCTCGTCTTCGTCGCGACGTCGAAGAGGTATAGGTGCGTGCGCTTCTTGCCGAGATACCCCGTGATGTCTTCCTTGAACTGGAAGCGGTCGATCACGATCGGTTTCGCGGCCTTCTTCTTCTCTTTCTCCGACTTCTCCTTCCCGGGCTCCGGCGCGTCGGCGTCCGGGTCCTCGGCGGCCACCACCAGGCGCTTGCCGTCGGGCGACCAGTCGTAGTCCTCGACGCCGCCCGGAAACGACGTGACGCGCTCCGCCTCACCGCCGGCGCGCGGCAGCAGCCAGATCTGCTCCGTCTCCTCATCGGTGTCGCGGTCGGACACGAACGCCAGGTACTTCCCGTCCGGGCTCCAGCGCGGTGAGGACTCCGACTTCTTGCTCGAAGTCAGGCGGACCGACTGCCGGCCGTCCCAACTCGTCATCCAGACGTCGCGGTCGTGGCGATCCTCGGCGAGGTCCGTCGAGGAGACCGTGTAGGCGACCCATCCGCCATCGGGCGAGAGCTGCGGGTCGGAGACGTCGCGGATGCGCGCGAGATCGTCGAGCGTGACGGACCGTTTATCGGCGGCCGGCGAGATTCCGGAGAAAAGCAGGAGTCCGAGGACGGCGAAGACCGGGCGCGAGGAAGCGGACACGGGACCTCCTTCAGGGTTTCGTTCGGGCAGCGGCGACGCGATGGCGATCGATCCAATAGCCCCAGGGCACGACGATCCACATCGAGAGCGCAGACCAGGCGAGGGCTTTCTCGTTCGGAGGCGGCGGGCCCAGGAGCGCCCAGATCCAGATGGATGCCAGAAAGACCAGCAGGATTCCGAGCGACCAGGTACCGGCGGCGTCGCGCGGCAGCGTTGCACGCAGGTAGATGAGGATTCCGGCGGCGTAGAGTCCGCCCTCGACCGCGAGGGTCGCGGGCAGCGAGTTCCAGAGCCCGAGGCCGACGTACGGTCCGCCCGGGCGGACGGGCATGTCCGGCCGGTGCATGAGCGCGTCGAGGAACCAGTGGCTCACGACTCCGGCCGCGAGCAGGATCGCACCGAAGAGGTATCGCCGCGCGAGGTAGTAGACGGCGCCGAAGAGCGCACCCCAGACGGCGAGCGCGGCCAGGCTGTGGCTCCACGGGTAGTCCCAGAAGTTCAGGTGGCTCGTTTTCATCGTGTGCGGCACGATGTGGACGTGCTCGCGCCCGAGAAGCAGGAAGATCGGCCAGAGACCATCGGCGAGCTGGACCGAGAGGAAGAGCGTGCCCAGAGAGATTCGCGGCGCGACCTTCTTGGCGGCCAGGCCGAGGCCGAAGTGTCCGACGAACATCTTTCGGAATTCCGTCCTCTCGCGTTCGGAAGGGCCCGCATCGTCTCAGAAAGCGGCCGCGCGAGACAAGCGCGGAAACCGGCACCCGGCGCACGCGTATGCTCTCTCGGGAATCCTTTGATGCGCCGGATCCGCACCGTCCTGGCTGCCTCCGTTGCGCTCGGCCTCGCCGTTCTCTCGACGGCCTGCGCGAGGTCCGAAGCGGCGCCCTCATCCGTCCGGCCGGCGGTCGTCGCCGCGCACGCGGACGGAATTCGCCGCCGGCTGAAGGGCGCGGATCTCGAGGCGCTCGAGCAGTGGCTCGCGTCGCTGCCCGCGCCGGCGCGCGAAGACACCGGCTCTTAGGAGTTAAGAGCGAGGCCCGACGACACGGGGAGCGGCTGGCGCCGGTGCTGGCGGCAGGATCGCGGAGCGGTCGGCGATGGCGGCGGCGGAAAGCTCGCCCGAACCGGCCGGCGGGGGTGACGTCCACCCGGAGAAGCCTCCCGGTCCATTGCGATCGATCATCCGCGGAATCGCCACGCGCTCGACCCGCGCGATGTCCATGCGCGCGGTCGGCGCCGGTCCGCTCGAGTCGTAGTACGGGTAGTAGCCATAGCGGAAGGCGCAGCCGGGCAATCCGTCGTCCGTGTAGTAGTAGCCCATCGAAGAGCCTCGCGACGTTTCGCATCCGGCCGTGAGCGCGACGGCCGCCGCCAGAAAAAGGACTTTCTTCGTGGCGTGTCCTCCGGACCCCTCGATCCTACGCCCATCCGGGCGTGATGGAATCAGCCGGTGCCACGGTTCGACCTCATCACGTTCGACTGCTATGGGACGCTGATCGACTGGGAGACGGGCATCCGGAAGGCCTTCCTCGCCGGCGCGGCCGCCGCCGGCGTCAGGCTCCCGGCCGAAGAGGTCCTTCCCGCTTATGCCGAGATCGAGCCCCGGGTCGAGGAGGAGACCTATCGCCCCTACCGCGAGGTCCTCGCCCGGACGGCCGTCGGCGTCGCCGAACGTCTCGGCTGGAAGCTGGCCGTCGAGACGGCGCGCTTCCTCCCCGAGAGCCTTCCGTCCTGGCCGCCGTTTCCCGACACGAACCCGGCGCTCGAGAAGCTCACGGCGGCGGGCTGCCGCCTCGGCATCCTCTCGAACGTGGACGACGACCTGCTCGCGGGAACGCGGCGGCACTTCTCCGTCGCATTCGCCCCCATCGTGACCGCCGCGCAGGTGCGCTCCTACAAGCCGGCGCACGCGCACTTCGTCGAGGCGCGGCGCCGGATTCCCCCCGGCGCGCGATGGCTTCATGCCGCGCAGAGCTATTTCCACGACGTCGTCCCGTGCAAGGCGCTCGGGATCCCCGTCGCATGGATCAACCGGAAAGCGGAAGAGGCCGGAGCGGCCGGCGCTCCCGACCGGGAGCTGTCCGACCTCGCCGGCCTCGCCGCGTGGGTGACCGAAGTCCGCTAGCCGCTACTTCTTCTTCGCGGCCTTCGCTTTCGCCGCGGTCTCCGCCTTGCTGGTCCGCTGCATATCCATGCGGTGCGCCCGCTCGTACGTCTGGATGTCCTTGAACCGCCCCTTGGCGTCCCGAACGGCGTAGAGCTTCTTCCCCGCCACGCTCCGATGGGTCGTTCGTCTGGCCTTGCCCGCCATGGTCCCTCCTTCCGATCCGATGGCGCCGGATTCTATGCCACGGCGGGGAACTTTTCGCTCCCGATACGCGTATCGGGTTGCGAAGGGCGCGCCCTCGGGCCGCGCGATGGAGGACTCATGCGAACCGCGAGAACGGCGGCGGCCACGATCGGTCTTCTCGGGATCCTCGCTGCAGCGCCGACGGCGCGTGCGGCCGAGGTGACGCGGACGCTGAAGGCCGAGCTCTCGGGCACGGACGCCGCGGCGTTCGCCGTCGAGAACCTCGCGGGCACGATGCGCATCGAGCCCGGTCCGGACGGCGCGGTCTCCGTCGAGGCCACGGTCCACGCGGACGACGACGAGCTCGCGCGCGGCATGCGTCTCGAGCGCGTCTCCGGCGAGAGCACGCCGACCCTTCGCGTGCGATATCCCGACGGAGTCAAGACGATCCGCTACCGTGCGCCTCACGACGGCGATGGCGACGACTACGGTTTCTCGCTCCTCATTTTCGACAGCAGCCACTACGACTACGACGGCCACCGGTATCGCGTGTCTTCGGGACACGGCAAGCGCCTCTGGGCGGACCTCGTCGTGCGCGTGCCCGCGCATCTGACGCGCGCGCGCTTCCGCGATCTCGCGGGACTCGTGGACGCGCAGGGCTTCGAGGGAGCCGTCCGCTTCGAGGTCGCGAGCGCGGATCTGGTGCTCCGCCAGCTCGGCGGCGATCTGACCCTCTCGGGATCCTCGGGCGACACCCGGGCCTCGGACATTCGCGGCCGGTGGAAGTCGGACTTTTCAAGCGGCGATTGCGTGCTCGACGGCTTCGACGGCGACGCGCTGACTTTCGACACGAGCTCCGGTGACATTCGCGTGCACGGCGCGAGAGCGGCGCGGATCGCGGTCGAGACGAGCTCGGGTGACGCGTCCTTCCGTTCCGCCGACGTCGAAGAGTTTCAGGGCCACTCGAGCTCCGGAGACCTCCTCCTCGAACAGACGACCGGGCGCCTCAAGAGCGTGCGCGTCCACACGTCGAGCGGCGATGTCCAGCTCCGGCTGCCGCCGGAAGCGTCGTTCGAGGCCGACGCCGATCAGTCGAGCGGGGACATGTCCGTCCGGTTCCACGACGGATCCTCGACGATGCGGCGCCACAAGCTCGTCGGGTTTCAGCGCGGCGAGGGCGGCGCCCAAATCCGCGTCGAGACGTCGAGCGGGGATTTGACGATCGCGCCGCGATGACGCCGGGCGGGGACGAGCCCCGCCCCTACGATTCCCGGTGACGTGATCGCGTAGGGGCGGCCCTTGCGGCCGCCCGCTATATTCCCAGCAGGTACAGATCCAGATCCGGCGACAGGCCGATTCGGCGGTCGTGGCGCCGCCGGCGGCTTCCGATGCCCCGCCGCTCCGACGAGACGCGCCGCTCCGACGAGGCGGAGTCTTCACCGTTGCGCCGCTCGGAGAGTCGCCGGGGAAGTCCCATGCGCCTCTGGTGCTTTCGCCGCTCGGGGCTCGAGTCCAGCGTTCCCGCGGCCGGTGGAATCACGACGAGGCTCTTCACGCTTCCTCCGTGCTCCGACGACCCCGGATCATATCCCGTCAGGTGGAACGCGAGCCGGCTCGCTTTCCGCCCCGCAGCTTGTGCAGGGCCTTCCCGAGCTTGACGTTCACGACGCTGTCGCGCGAGAGGAACCCGATCGGGGGCGGCCGGCGCACGCCGAAGTCGTCGCGGAGCTTGAGGAGCCCCCGATGATCGGGCGAGACCTTGAGTCCGATCTCCAGAGCCTCGACGGCCTTCTTGCGCGAGCCCGACAGCATGTA
Organism: uncultured Acidobacteriota bacterium; assembly: GCA_963708395.1. Classification (GTDB taxonomy): domain Bacteria; phylum Acidobacteriota; class Thermoanaerobaculia; order UBA5066; family Gp7-AA6; genus DATBFU01. The sequence goes on from CAVPSG010000003.1 coordinate 405,518, forward strand.
GAGCTGTGCGAGGCTCCAGTAAATGTGCGGGTTGCGCCGGTCCGACGCCACCGCCTTGAGACACAGGTCGAGGCCTTCCTTGAGCCCCTTTGTGTGGCCGAGCGCCAGGGCATAGCTCGCGAGGATCCCGGTCGGCACGGACAGGTTCCGCTTGCCTTGCCGATCGCAGTACTCCGAGAGGAAATCCCGCGCCTGGGGATACCGCTGAAGCTTCAACGCGTCGCGTCCGCGCTTCAGCAGTTCCTCGTCGTCGTACCGATCGAGCGGCTCGACCATCGGGTGGGCCTCCATCCTCATCATAGCAAAGGCACTTATTTTAACCGCCACATCGCCGCGGGCGGAGGCCCGGAAGTGTTGCGTCGATCGGTGGAGGCCGCGGCGGACCTCGCCGGAGCTCAGGCCATCTGCGCGAAGTGCGCCGCCGCCCGAGCGTCCACCTCGCGCGCCGAGAGCGTCTCGACGACGCTCGCGAGCGCCCAGACGTGGCCGAAGGGATCGCTGACCTGGCCGAGGCGGTCGCCGTAGAAGGTATTCGCGACGGGAATCTTGGACGCCGCGCCCGCCTGAACGGCGCGCGCGAAGGCGCGGTCCACGTCGTCCACGTAGAGCTCGAGGATGACGCTCGTGCCCCGCAGCGTCTCGGGCGACCGCGTCCGCGTCCCGGTCTCGTACCGCCCGTAGACCTCCTCCGGCATCCCCATGTTTTCCTCCGACACCAGAATCGTCGAGTCGAACACCTTGAGCTGCGCGTGGAGGACGCGGGAGTCGGGAGGGACCTCGGAACGGTAGAGCACTTGAGCGCCGAAGGCCCGGCCGTAGAAGTCGATCGCCTTCTCGACGTTCCGCACGATCAGATGCGCGGCGATTCGCCGCTCGTTGGGCCTCGCACCGGAAATCGCCATGACGGTCCCTCCTCTTCGTCCCCGTAACGGACGGCGGGCCGTGGAGTTTACAGAACGAGGCGTCGGGAGTGTAGAGTCGCGCGGGCATGAGCGCGTCGCCCACGGCGGTGCGGCCGATGGAATCCCGGGACGCCGCCTCCGTGGCGCGGCTCTCGGGAGAGCTCGGCTATCCGGTTGCGGAATCCGACGTCCGGGAGCGCCTGGCCCGGCTTTCGGGCCGTCCGGCGGAGGCGCTCTTCGTGGCCGAAAATCCGCCGGGAGAAGTCGTCGGCTGGATCCACATCTCCGAGGACGCGACGCTGACGGACGCGTCGACCGCCGAGATCCGCGGGCTCGTCGTGGATGCGCGCGTCCGCGGGAGGAAGATCGGGAGGGTTCTGCTGGAGCACGCCGAAGGCTGGGCCGCCGCCCGAGGGTACCGGCGCGTGCGGGTGCGGAGCCGGACGTGGCGCGAGGACGCGCACCGGTTCTATCGAACCAACGGCTACGACCTCGAGAAGACGCAGCACGTCCTGGGGAAGCCGCTCGCGCGTTGAGCGCGCGGCGCGGGGAGCCTCAGCGCGGCGCGACGACTGCAGGCGGCGGCTGCGGCGCGATGATCGGGAAGCCGTTGGGCCCGACCGGCAACGGCGGCGGGCTCCCCGGCATCAGCGGGAACCCGTTCGAGCCGACGAGCGCCGGAGGCGGCGCCGGCGGGCGCGGCGAGGGACGGCCCGGAGCGTAGCCTCCGTAGTAGCCGCCGTAATAATCGAGATACATCGAGTCGTCATATCGCGGCGATGGCGCATTCGCTTCCGAGGGCAGGACTGCCTGCCCCTCGCCCGTGGGTCCGAGGAGAACCGTCTCGACCGGTTTGGGGCGGTCGTCGAGCGTCGTCACGGCGATCCCGCGCACGTCGTCCGCTGCCACGCTCATGTAGACACCGTCGGGATAGCGGTGAAAGAGATAGACGCGACCACGGCGCACGGGCGCATCCGTGGCGAGGATGCGCCCGTTGCCGCGCAGCTCGATCTGGTGGACCGTCCGGGCGCCGCCGCAGACGGGCAGCGCGAAGAGAATCAGGACGGCCGCTAACGGAACCTTCATCTCGGATCTCCGCCGGAGACTCCGAGTATATGCCCGCGCGTGAGGTGCGCGCCGGCCGCAACCCCGCGGGCCCTCGCGGATGTAGGATGCGGAGGCACACCCGGGAGGTCCCATGCCGAAGCGAGTGACCGCGGCTCGGCCTCGACTCAGTGAAGAGGCCGTGCGCGCCCGGACGGGCAAGAGCTGGAGCGAGTGGTTCGGCATTCTCGACCGCGCCGGCGCCGCGCAGCTCGAGCACCGGCAGATCGCAGCCCATCTGCGGGGCGAGCATCGCCTGAGCAGCTGGTGGTGCCAGGCGGTGGCCGTCACCTACGAGCAGGCGAAGGGATTGCGGGCTCCGCATGAGAAGCCTACGGGCTACGAGATCGGCGTTTCGAAGACGATCGCGGCTCCCCTCTCGCGCCTCTTCCGCGCGTGGGAGGACCGGCGAATTCGCGACAAGTGGCTCGAGGACCCGGGATTCGTCATCCGCAAAGCGACACCCGGGAAATCGCTGCGAATCACCTGGGTGGACGGGAAGACCAACGTGGACTGCGGCTTCTACGCCAAGGGCGACGGCAAGAGCCAGATCTCCGTGCAGCACGGCCGGCTCGACAGCGCCCGCGAGGCGGCGCGGCTGAAAACCTACTGGGCCGCGCAGCTCGGCAAGCTGAAGGAGATGCTCGAGGGATGAAGCGCGCGCGCCTCGCGATCGCCGCGGCGATCTTCGCGCTCGCGGCGTCGCGGGCCCTGGCGCAGAAGGCCGTCTTCGTGGTGCGGCACGCCGAGAAGGCGTCCGACTCCAATGAGAAGGACGTGCCGCTCTCGGAGCAGGGCAAGGCGCGGGCCGATCGCCTCGCGGCGATGCTGCGCGACGCCGGCGTTACGGCGATCTGCTCGACTGACACGGTGCGCACGCGCGCCACGGCCGAGCCGCTCGCCCGGGCGCTCCACATGACGGTCCGCATCTATGCGGACGTCAACGATCTCGCCGAGGAGCTCAAGCGCGAGCCCGACACCGTCGCTCTGGTCGTCGGACACGGCAACACCGTGCCGCTGTTCCTGACCGCGATGGGCGCGAAGGAGAAGATCGAGCTGGGCGACCGCGAGTACGACAACCTCTTCATCGTCGTGCCGCGCCCGTCGGGCGGGCCGGAGCTCCTGCGGCTGAGGTACTAGTCCCCGCAATACCCGTAGGGGCGGCCCTCGCGGCCGCCCGGCCTGCACGCGGGCGGGGACGAGCCCCGCCCCTACGAGCCTTCCGGTTTCCTACGTGGCCGCGATCGGCCGGACGACGATCCTTCCCCCGTGCTTCAGATGCGGACACCCGCGCGCGACGGCGAGCGCGTCGTCGAGCGAGACGGCCGAGATCACGAAATACCCGCGGATCTCCTCCTCCGGCGCGGCGGCCGCCGCCGCGACCAGTGCACCGGGAGCGCCCAGCCGCTCTTCGCGGTCGTCGAGCTTCTCGCCGGAAACGGACCGGCCCGACGCCGCGAGTCCGCGCGCCCAGGCGCGATACTCGGCGACGCGCGCGCCTTCCTCTTCCGGCCGGTCGGACTCCTGACCTCGGAGGAGGAAGAGCACGAACCGCGGCGAGGCGTCCGCCCCAAGCGTTCTCGCGCGGCCCTCCGGAAGCGCGCGGCCGATCCAGACGCCCGCGGTCATGAGGAGAAGACCGGCGGCCACGGCGGCCACGGCGCGTCCGATTCGCCCGCGTCCGCCCCGCGGCCCGCGCACGAGCCCGCGCCCCGCGAGCGCCGCCACGACCCGCTCCTCAAGCTCCGGCGGCGGGGCCAGCTCTCGCGGCAGCTCCCCGAAGGCCCGCGCCTCCATCTCGTTCCCGCCTTCTTCCCGTTCGCTCATGAGATCCGTCCTTTCTGGCGCGCCGGCGACCCGAGCCGCCGCCGGAGCCACTCCCGCGCGCGCGCGAGCTGGCTCTTCGACGTGCCGGCGGAGATCTCCAGCATCCGCGCGATCTCCTCGTGCGTGTATCCCTCGACGTCGTGGAGCACGAGCACCTCGCGGTACCCTTCCGGCAGGTCGCGGACGGCCCGCTCGAGATCGAAGCGCGCCGCCGGCTCCACGGCGTCCGACGCGCTCGCCGTCTCGTCTGCCCGCTCGCCCGGCGCCGCCGCCAGCCGCGGCGCGCGTCGCGACGCCTCGCGATAGGCGTTCCACCCGATGCCGCCCAGCCACGTCGAGAGCGCCGACTCCCACCGGAACTCCGGCAGCTTCTCCGCCGCGCGCAGCCACGTCTCCTGCATCAGGTCCTCGGCCTCCGTTTCCCGGCCGCCGCACAGGCGCAGCAGCCAGAGATACAGCCGCGGAGCGTGCGCCGCGTAGAGCCGCCGGAACTCCGCCTCGCCGCGTCCCGCGAGAAACGCCGCGACGAGCTCCCGATCGCCCGCGGAACCGGCGCTCATCGCTTGCGGGTCAGACGAATCTCTTCGAGCCACTTTTCCTGTCCGTCCTGGAACCAGGTCCAGCGTGTCGTCATGTGATCGGCGTCCTCGAACCGGAAGACCGCGCGGTCCATGTGCCCCTTGTCCCGAGTCGGCAGATTCCCGCCGTCGAGAAACGTGAACGTCACGACGCGGCCGCCTTCTTCGAAGGACGTCGCCTCGAGCCGCGGCTGATTCTTCGCCACGCAATAGTGCGTCAGGCGCAGCCGCTCGCCGTCGAGGGCGAAGACCGTGAGCATGGTTTCGCCGGGATGCGCGTCGAACGACGTCTCGACGACCGCCGAGCCTCCCGCGATCGGCCGGAACGTCACGTCCTCGGCCCATCCCTTCGTGCTCTCGCCGCGCCACGTCCCCTCGAGACCCTGAAACCGCGCGTAGGCCTCGCGGGCGGGCGACGGCGCCCCGGCTGGCAGAGTTTCATCGCTGATCGACCCGCCGAACAGAATCGCCAGAACGGGAACCGCGGCCGCGATCGTCCTCATGCCTTCCCCCTTCGCAACTCTTCCGTCACCCTTGAGTGCGGAAAGGCGGCCGGAAGGTTGCGCGACAGTTCTGCAGCGCGGCCGCGCGAAGAGTCAGTAGGTGAAGACGAGCACGAGCGCGAGCGCCAGGGCCGCGAGGTAGACGCCGCCCGCGATGACGACCCAGCGCGGCAGGCCGAAGATGGGCTTCGCGGCTTTCGAATCGGACTTGCGCCGCTCGGGTCCCGTGTAGTTGCCCTTGCGGTTCGAGTTGCGCCGGTCGGGACGCTTCTCGGGCACCGTCTTGAGGAACGCGCCTCGGGAGCGCCGGACCACGCCGGTGCTGGCATCCTCGAGGGGATCGGTCGGCAGCTTGGATGTCATTTCGGAGACCGGGTTCTTGGAAAAATTCTACACGACCCCGGAGGGGTCGAACTACCGAGGGACGCTTTCGAGCTGCTTTTTCAGCGCCGCGATCTGGGTCTCGGACCGCTGGCCCGGCGGCAGCGCCTCGGCCTCGCGGATCGCCTCCTGCATCGCGATGCGCGCGGATACGAGATCGCCCTTCTCCTGGTGAATGCGCGCGCGCACCACGAGGATACCGACCAGGCGGGGGCCGTACGCCTTGGAGAGCGCCTTGTCGGAGGATGCGAGCGCCATCTCGTAGTCCTTCATCGCCTCGTAAGCGAGCGCGAGGCGCGCGGGCGGGTTGTAGTCCTCGGGAGAGTCCTTCTCGGACATCTTGAGCATCGGAATGGCGCGCTGCGGCTCGCCGAGCGCGATGTAGACGCCGAGGCGGTGCGAGTCGAAGACCATCCGCGCCGCGGGCGTCGTCGCCGCGGCGGCCTGCGCGTCCAGGAACGCCGACCAGTCCGTCAGGACCCGGCGCTCGCCCTCGGCGTCGCCGGCGTCGCCGCGCTCATTCGCGAGCGAGCCGTAGAGGGAGGAGACGTCGTCGGCCGCGAGATCCGGCCGCGGCCGCGCCACGACGTTTCGGCCATCCCCGACCAGCGCCGCGACGAGATCCGCGCGGGACAGGTCGCCGCGATCGAGCGACAGCGCGCAGTCGAGACCGCTCGACGCGACGTTGGCGGCCGACGGCGTGTCCGCGAGCCTGGGGAAGGCGTCGCGCGCCGCGGCGGCGCAGCCGGCCTGGTCGCCCGATTTGTGCAGTGTGAAGATCAGGGACTCGGTCGCGCGCGCCCACGGTCCCCAGTGCGGCGGCGCCGCGGCGAGGGCTTTCCGGTAGGCCACCGCGGCCTCCGCGTTCTTCTTCTCGCCGTAGAGCCGGTCCGCCTGCGCGAGCGTCGCGTCGACGCCTTTCTCCTTCCCGAGCATCGCGCGCCGCCCGTCGTCGAGCAGCTTCTCGAGCTGCGGGACGGTGGCGCCGCCGACCCATCGCACGACGGCCTTCTCCTTCGCCGGGTCCACCACGAAGAGCGTCGGCCACACCTCGACGGGGTACTTCGTCAGGAACGGCGCGTTGCTCTTCTTCTCCGTGTCGATCGACAGCCAGACGAACTGGCCCGCGCGCGCCGCCAGTGACTTGTCCGAGAAGACGAAAGCCTGCATCGAGCGGCACGTGTGGCACCAGGGCGCCCAGCACTCGACGAAGAGCGGCAGCTTTCGGGCGCGCGCCTCGGCGAGCGCCTTGGCGTAATCGTCGGGCACGAACGGCACCGCCGACGTCGACTCGGGCGCCGGCGCCGCGGCAAGCGCGACGAGCGCCGCGAGGAGCGCGGGAAGAAGCCGGCTCGCCTTCATCACCGGACCGCCGTCGCGAGCGTGTCGTGGTGCTCGCGGATCAGAGTGCGAAGGTACGGGCCGATCGCCTTCGCGCTCTCGAAGCCCGCGGTCTTCGCGGCCGACTCCTGGGCCGCCTCGCCGATCGCGGATCCCTCGGCGTAGTGCTTCAGGTCCCGGTACGCGCCGACGGTGAAGAGGTCCCAGGCGGCGCCGGTTTCCCGCACGAAGATCAGGTTCTGCGGAAGGTCGAGCGCACGGTCGTACGCGTTTTCCATCTCGCGCTGGCGATAGAGCTCGGCGTCCTTCCCGGGAAGCGCCACGAACATCTCGACGTGGAAGAAGCCGGACTTCGCGAAACGATCGCGGACGACGGACGACGCGGGACCGCGGACGAAAACGTCCTCCTGCCACGCGGTCGCGGCCCGGACCTTCTCGAGCGACGCGCGGGAGGCCTCCTTCCAGCGCTCCCGCCGGGCGATGCGGTCGCCGCCGTAGTACTCGCCCCAGCTCCCCATCGGATAGAGGAGCAGCAGGTCCCACTTGTCGCCCTGGCTGTGCCGCATCGCGAAGGGCGCCTCGTCGCCGCGGTCGCCGAACGAGGCCCCGAGCGCCTTCTCGAGGTCGATCAGGTCGAGCAGACGTCCGGGCGCCGCCTGGACGAGCTCCGCGCGATAGAGGTAGTTCCCGGCCTCCGGCGAGGCGGGCGCCAAGAGGCCGGAGATCGCGAAGGCGAGCGCAGCCGCCGTCACGGCCGGTCTCCGTCCCCGTCGCCCGTCGTCTCCCGCTCGGTCCGGACGGCCTGGCGCTCCTCGAGGGCGTGCTGCGCGCCGGACTGGAAGAGCGATTCGATCGCGAGGAACGCCGGGCCGATCTGTCCGGTGTTGATTCGCCCCGGATGCGTTCGCCGGTAGTCGATCCAGCCCCGCCACTCCATCCACAGGAGGAGGCGGTCCACGGCGAACGCCAGGAGCCCGATCCCGGCCCCGACGAGGAGCCACTTCACGCCTCCATCCTAGCAGCCGAAACCTTTCGCCCCGCCGGACGTCACGGGAGACGGAAGAATTGGAGGACAGCCATGCTGAGAAAGACCCTGACGGCCGCCCTGCCCGCCCTGGCCCTCATCGCCGCGACGCCCGCGCCGCTACCGGCGAGCGATTCCGGCACGCCGGACAAGATCATCGTCCTGCCGGACTCGGACGACGACATGGACGTGAACGTCGACGTCGATCTCGATTCGCAGGTGGTCAACGATTCCGGCGACGTCGTCATGCACGTCGGCCGGGAACACGGCGGGTTCCTCGGCGTGCGGCTGGTCGAGATGACGCCGGAGCTGCGGGAGCACTTCGGCGTGTCCCGCGACGCGGGCGTGCTCGTGGGCGGCGTCGAGAAGGACAGCCCGGCGGAGAAAGCCGGCGTGAAGGTCGGCGACATCGTGACGGCCGCCGACGGAACGCCCGTCTCCTCGGCTCGGGACCTTTCGCGCGCGGTGCGCCACCGGAAAGCCGGCGACACGATAAAGATCGATCTCTCGAGGGACCGCGCCGCCAAGCAGTTGTCGGTGACCGTCGCCGAGAGGCCCGGACACGAGGTCCACGTTGGCGATCTCGGCCCGCTCATGCGCAAGAAGATCAAGATCTATCGCGACGGCGACTTCGAGGGGCCGATGACGATCGCGCCGATGCAGGACATGGGACGCATGCAGGAGCGGCTCGACGAGATCGAGAAGCGCCTGAAGGATCTCGAGAAGAAGCTGCCGGCCCGCTAGGGCTTCGAAGATCCGGCCGGCGAGGAGCGAACGACGGTCGCCTCCGGAGAGGAGCGCGCGACTTCCGTGTCGATTGCTCCCTGCCGCGTTTTCGCCGGGACCTTCCGCGCGCGGTCTCGCGTCGCATAGAAGACGGCCAGGGTCCAGGTGGGAACGAGGTCGAGGCCGGGCACGACCTCGGCGACGAAGGACGGAAGGAAGGCCCAGTGCCAACCGATGAGGACCGTCATCGCCGCCGCCACCGCGAGATCGAGCGCGTCGCTCCACGGCGATGCCGCCCCCGGCAGGAAGAACGGGAAGGCGACGATCTGGACGAGGTCGGCCGCAATCGCGATCGACCGCGCGAGCCAGACGCGGCCGAGAGCGGGGGCAGCGGCGTTCACGAAAACGAGCTTACCGCCGAGCTATCTCGCTGATCTCCATCGGGCGGCCCCAAGGGCCGCCCCTACGAACACGCCCGCGAGGGCCGCCCCTACGACCTTCCCGTCCCCGCGAACGCCGCGGCGAGCCCCAGGCCGATGTACGCCCCGCCCGACGCGTACCGCCGAGCGCGCTCGGCGCGCGGGCTCGCCCGCAGCCACCGCGTAGCCGATCCGGCGGCGAGAGCCCACGCGCTGTCGCTGACGAGCCCCATCGCGGCCAAGAGAAGCCCGAGGGCCAGGATCTGCGGCGCGACGGGCCGCCGCGGATCGACGAATTGCGGCAGGAACGCCAGGACGAAGAGCGCCGTCTTGGGATTCAGGATGTTCACGAGAATTCCCTGCAGGAAGATCCGCGAGGACGCGTCCCGCGGCGGGTCGCACTCGGCGGCGCCACTGCCGGTCTCGCGCAGGCGCCGGATCCCGAGGAAGACGAGATACCCCGCGCCGAGATACTTCAGGATAGAAAACGCGACCGCCGACGTCGCGAGCAGCGCCGAGACGCCGAGCGCCGCGGCCGCGACGTGTACGAGCGTGCCAATGGAGATCCCGGCCGCCGACACGACACCCGCGCGCCGGCCCTGATGGAAGCTCCGCGTCACGATGTAGAAGACGGCCGGACCCGGCGTCAGCAGGAGAACGACGACGGCCGCCAGGAAGAGCCCGAGTCTCGCGTTGTCCATGACGCCCATCTTCTCCCTTATGCTCCGGACATGAACGTCGCGCCCGTCAAACCGCCCATCTCCAAGGATCTTCTCGACCGCGTGGACATCCGCGTCGGGACCATCCGCTCGGTTGAAGACGTGCCAGGCTCGAAGAAGCTCGCGCGCCTGACCGTGGATCTCGGCGACCGCCAGATCCGCGTACTCGCCGGAATCCGCGGCGAGCGCGAGAACCCGGAGGGGCTCGTCGGCCGTCAGGCGCTCTTCGTCGTCAACCTCGAGCCGCGCCGGATGGCCGGCGAGGTCTCCGAGGGCATGCTCTTCGACATCGGCTATGCGGACGGCGTGCGGCCGGTGCTCGCGGTTCCCGAGAGCGCCGTCGAGAACGGGGTCCGGGCGGGCTGAGCTCGAGTTCTCGAGCCAACGCCCGCCCGGCGGCAGCCTCTAGTTGATGTCCTTTCCCGACTCGAGCTTGTCGACCAGTCCCTGAACGTACTTCTTCTGCGAATCCGGCGCTTTCGCGAGAGCAATCTTCATGTTCTTGGCCGCCTCCGCGTACTTGCTTTGCGCCGAAAGCCCGCGCGCGAGGCCCGCGTGGACGAACCAGGCGTCCGGATTTCGCTGGGCGTTCGTCTGGAACACCTTGACGGCCTCGTCGACCTTCTTTTCCCCGAGCAGCTGCCGCCCGTAATTGTGCAGCTGGAGAGCGTTCGCCTTCGCGAGCGCGGTCTTCATCGCGGCGTCCGCCTCGGCCGGCTTGCCCGTCGCCGCGAGGAGCTTCGACTTGGTCTGGTAGTTCTCGAAGCGCTCCTCGTTCTGGATGGAGGTATCCACCCACTTGAGTCCCTCTTCGTAGTTCGTCTTGTTCTGCACGCACCAGTCGGCGGCGTCGTTCCAGCCCTGCCACGTGAAGCCCGGAACCGTGCGCAGGTTGTTGCGGATGCCGGCGAGCGCGACTGCCGGGACGTCCACCGAGACACGGAAAGGCACCGCGAGCTTTTCCCACCGCAGCGTCACGACGGCGGAGTCCGGCTTGAGGTCGTCGAAGTCGTAGGTGAGCGCCTCGTGCATGTCGGACGCCGCGGGCTTCACCGTCACGCGCAGGGCGTCCTCCTTCTCGTCGTAGGAGAAGCTGCCCCAGGACGTCGAGTTCTTCGAAAAGATCACCGTCCACGTGCTGTCCGTCGGAAGCATGTGGAGCCCGTAGGTTCCCTTCGCGAGCGCCTGCCCCTCGATCTGGACGGGATCGGTGAAGGTGATCACGGTGTTCTCGTTGGCGCCCGCCCGCCAGACCTGCCCGTACGGCACGACGTCGCCCCAGATCTTGCGTCCCTTCACCACGGGACGGTGGTAGCCGATCGTCACGTCGGTGACGCCGAGGCGCTGGCTGACCGTGGCGCGCTGGCTCGCGCGGGGGGCGGTGATCGAGTAGTAATCGGTCTGGGCGACCGCGGCGGATGCCAGGACCGCGGCGGCGGCGCCCGTCAAGGCGGCGCGAAGGCGGATTGTCATGGGAGTCCCTCCTGGAGTCCAAGTACGAGGGCCGGGCTCCCGAGTTTTTCGCGACGACGAGACGCCGGCGTCCTGGGACGAGTTGCAGCGTTAGGGCAGGTACTCCTTCGGAAGGGGGTTGTCCGGGCGCTCGTCGTCCCAGATCGCGTTGGCGATCCACCAGCGTTTTCCGTCCCAGAAGAGCTCGATCGAGTTGATGCCGCGGCCGATGACCGGGCCGCCGGGAGTCTGCCGCGTTTCGTAGGTCGAGAAGACGTGCGCGATGTTGCCGAATCGCTGCGTGACGCGGTGGATCTCTCGCTCGTCGAAGCCCTTCTCGACCATCATCGCGTTGCTCGCGTCCACGTACTGCTGATGGCTCGAGATGGTGGCAACGGGCTTGCCCTGCTTGTCCACGCCCATCGCGACGAACCGCAGGCCATCGATGTAGAGCGAGCGGTCGCGGCCCCATTGCCGCGGCTGTCCGGCCGGACCGGTAATGACCTCGTAGTAGGCCTTGACCATGCCGTCGATCGACGAGATGTCCTCGGATCGCGGCACCGCCGTCGCGACCGCGACGTGCGCGGGCTTGGCGGCGGACTGGGCGCCGAGGACGCCGAGCGCGCGCGGCGAGAAGCGCGGCAGCGGGAATGAGTCGCGAGAGACGCATGCCGGATACCTCCGGAAGGGATCTTCTCGCGATCTGGTGTCATCCGGAGCTCCGGAGATAGGGACGGCCCTCGCGGCCGCCCGGCGATGGCGGGCGGGGGCACACCGAGCGCTCGGAGAGCGCGACAAGCGCCGGGTTCGCCGGCGCTAACCCCCGCCCTACGATTTCGCTCCGGCTCTCACACGACCCAGCCCCTGCCCTGATACTCCATGTATGCCGCCGTCCGCTCGGCGGAGGCGCGGCCGAAATACCGCTCGACGACGCGCAGCGCGAGGTCGATCCCCGACGTGAGCCCGCCCGCCGTGGCGATGCTCCCGTTCTCGACGAATCGCTTCCCGCGCTCGACGCGCACGTCCGGAAAGCTCCGGGCGAGGTCATCCAGGAAATCGTGGTGCGTCGTGGCGGTCTTTCCCGAAAGAAGCCCCGACTTCGCGAGCTGGAATGCGCCCGTGCAGACCGACATCGTCAGATCCGCCTGTCCGCTCGCCTTCCGCAGCCAGGCGTGCAGCGCCTCGGAACCGCGCTGCGCGGGCACGACGATCACGCGAGGCGCCGGAACGTTCGCGAACGTGTAGTCCGGCACGAGCTTGAGACCCGCGCTGCCGGTCACGGGCGCGGTGGATTCGGACACGGTGCAGAGCGCGAAGGGTGCGTCGTTTCCTGGCCCCGCCGCGTCCTGGAAGACCTCCCACGGCCCGGCGAAGTCGATGACCGTGACCCCTTCGGAGATCGCGACCGCCACGCGGATCGGCCCCTTCGCCGGCGGTGCAAGGTCGTCCGCCTCCCGCGGACGCGGATGCCGTGCCCTGGCCGCCGCTCGCCGCCCGCGCGGCGCCCGCTGCCGCCAGCAGGCCCACGCTCGCGCCGCCCCGGAGAAAGTCGCGCCGTCTCATGCAGGCATCTCCTCCTTCCCTATGACATTCGACAGGAAACTATGCCCGCTCTTGTAGAATGTCAACAGGAAAGACGTAGAGTCCGCCCGATGGCGCCTCCACCGTCCGTCACACCGTCCGAGCCCGACTTCGAGGCGCGCGTGCGCGCGAGCTTCGCGCGGCAGGGACTCATGCGAACGCTCGGCGCCGAGCTCGCCGTGCGTGCGGCCCGGCTTCTGCGAGATCCGCCTCCCCTATCGCGACGCGCTCTCGCAGCAGCACGGCTACTTCCACGCCGGCGCCACGGCGGCCGTCGCGGACAGCGCCGGAGGCTACGCGGCGTTCACCCTGATGGGCCACGGCGACTCCGTGCTCGCCGTCGAGTTCAAGATCAATCTGCTCGAGCCGGCGCACGGGGACGCGCTTTTCGCGCGCGGACAGGTCCTGCGCTCCGGCCGCACGCTCTCCGTCTGTCGCGTGGATGTCTTCGTGGCGCGCGACGGCGAGGAAAAGCAGTGCGCGGCGATGCAGCAGACGGTGATCCGGCTGGCCGGCCGCCCCGACGCTCCGGACACCGGCTAAGCCGACGGATGCGAGGCCGCGGCCGGGACTGCCGCCTTGCGCTTGCGGCCGCGGCTCGCCGAGTAGCTGCCCAGGATCAGGAACGTGAACGCGCCGAGAGCGGCGCCGATCGCCTGCGCTTTGAGCAGGCGCGAAGTCGCGTAGCGGATGACCTGCGGAATGTTCACGAGCGCCTGCACCTGGCCCTGCCCCTGACCCTGCTGCGAGAGGAAGCCCGCCTCGTTGTACCAGGACAGCGTCGGTGGAACGATCAGCGAGGCCGCGACCGCGCCGAGGATCGCCCCGAGCAGAACGAAGATCACGACGGTTCTCACGTTGCCTCCGGTGAACGGCCGGTCCGGTGATCGGATCCTATCCCCTTCCGAGGCATCGAGACGTCGTTCGGGAGATGATTCGAGGGGAGGATCCGCCGATGAGCCTCGAACGCTGGCACCTCACCGCGAAACAGGCGCTCGCCCGCCTCCCGTCACCCGACGGAAAGCGGTTCGCCGTCGTGTTGTCTCACGGAACGCTCTCCGTCGAGATCTACGCGCCCCGAGGCGAAGATCCCCAGCGCCCGCACACGCGCGACGAGGTCTACGTGATCGCCAGTGGACGGGGAGAGTTCGTGCTCGAGGCGGAACGGCGGTCCTTCGGTCCGGGCGACGTCCTCTTCGTCCCGGCCCACGCCCGCCATCGCTTCGAGCGGTTCTCGGACGACTTCTCGACGTGGGTATTCTTCTACGGCCCCGAGGGCGGAGAGCCGGAGACGGCGCCCGCGGGTGGCGCCGGCGGGGAATGATGGGACGGCTGCACGGGTTGATGCGACTGATGTCCCGCCGCCGGACGTTCCGAGTCTTCCTTCGCGCGCTCCTGTGCGTCGCGGTCCTGGCGGCGGCGCCCGCGATCCCGGCGGCCGACACGCCGTCAGCGCCGCTCCCCGACGCCCGAACCTTCCTCGAGGCGGTCCGCGACAGCCTTCACAGCGACCAGACGCTCCTCGCGGACTACACGTTCACCGAGAAGCACACCGAATCGAAGCTCGATGCGAACGGCCGGCCGAAGAGCACCCGGAACGAGGTCTACGAGGTCTACCCATCGACGCGTCCCGGCCGCCTCTACCGGCGCCTCGTCACCGTCGATGGCAAGCCGGTCGATCCGAAGGAGCTCGCCGAGGAGGATCGCAAGCACGACGAGAAGATGGAGAAGCGCCGGATCGCGCTCGAGAACGAGACGCCCGCCCAGAAGGCCGAGCGACTCCGAAAGGAGCAGGAGGAGCTCCAACGGGAGCGCGAGGTCGTCGACGAGCTCTTCCGCATGGACGAAGTCCAGGTCGCCGGCCGCGAAACGATCGACGGCCGGAGCACCGTGCTCGTGACCTTCCGGCCGCGCCCCGGATTCAAGCCGCAGACGAAGGGGGGAAAGGTCCTCCAGAAGCTCGCCGGACGCGCCTGGATCGACGAGTCGGAGAAGCAGCTCGTCCGCATCGACGCCGAGTTGCTCGAGGCGCTCGGAGTCGGTCCCGCCGGCGTTTTCCGCCTGCAGAAGGGCGCACACGCCTTCTTCGAGCGCCGCCGCGTCAACGGCGAGATCTGGCTGCCGTCCTCCGCGCGCTTCACGGGCGCCGCCAAGGTGCTTCTCTTCACGCTGGGACGCCTCGACGCGCGCAGCGACTACGGCGACTACCGCAAGTTCAGCGTCTCGACGTCGACCGAGATCGGCGACGTCGCCAAGACCGCGGACTGATCGCGGGCGAGACTCGGCGGCCTCATCCTCCGTAGAATCGGATGATGCGAAATCGGATTCTGCTCGTCGGGTTGCTGGTCCTCGCCCCGGCCCTCGGCAAAGGCCAGGCGCCCGACCGGGTTCCCGTGCGCATGGACACCGGCGAGGCCGACATGGTCCTCCTGATCGCTCGCCAGCACAAGACCGGCCAGGAAATCGAGCCCGCTACGTGGAACCGTCTCTGGGAGACGCGCGGCTTCCGGCGGCTCCAGGCGCGCGAGGCCTCGATGAAACGCTCCCTCACACGCCAGGAGTTCCAGACGTTCGTCGAGTCCGACGCGCTCGCGCAGAAGATCGACGATCTCTCGGCAACCCTCGACCGTTGGCGCAAAGTGGACGTGCGGGCGGCCGTGGACCGCGCGGTCGCTTACCTGCCCAAGGGGACCGACATCCGCGCGACGATCTTTCCGGTCATCAAGCCGCAGCCGAACAGCTTCGTGTTCTCGGACCCCGATCCGGCGATCTTCCTCGCCGTGGATTCCGAGGTGACGCCCGAGAAGCTCGCGAACACGCTCACGCACGAGCTCCACCACATCGGATTCGCGGCGGCCTGCCCGACCCGGGACGCGCAGTCCGAGCGCGACGACCTGCCCGACCGCCAGCAGCTCGCCGCCAAGTGGCTGTCGGCCTTCGGCGAAGGCTTTGCGATGCTCGCTGCCGCCGGGAGCCCCGACGCCGACCCGCACGCGGCGAGCACTCCCGAGGACCGCGCACGCTGGGAGAAGGATCTGCGGCACGCAGACGAGGATCTCGTCTCCCTCGACCGCTTCTTCACCGACATCCTGGAGGGCCGCCTCACCGCCGAAAAAGCCGACGAGCGCGGCTTCTCGTACTTCGGTGTCCAGGGCCCCTGGTACACGGTCGGCTATCAAATGGCCGTCACCATCGAACGCGCGTTCGGCCGGGACGAGCTGATCCGCACCTTCTGCGACTCGCGCCTCGTGCCGGCGGCCTACAACCGCGCCGCCGACAAGCTCGGAATCAAGGGATCCCGCTGGAGCACGGCGGTGACGGGCGGCTGGAAGAAAACGGCCGCCTGATGGCGCGCCACATCGGCATCGTCGCCTGCAGCGCCGAGGGCGCCGCGCTCTGCTACCGCACGATCGCGATCGAGGGTTTCCGCGCGATGGGCGAGCACGACCATCCGGAAGTCACGATGAGCTCGATCCCCATGGCGCGGCACATGGAGCCGATCCGGCGCGACGACTGGAAAGCCGTCGGACGGCTGATGCTCGACGCCGCACGCAAGGTCGCGGGCGCGGGCGCGGATTTCGCCATCTGTCCGGACAACACGCTCCACCAGGCGCTGCCGTACGTGCGCCCGGTCTCTCCCATCCCCTGGCTCTCGATCGCGGAGGTCGTGGCGGCGGAGGCGCGTCGGCGCGGATTCCGGCGCGTCGGCGTGATGGGCACGAAGTACCTGATGGAGGGACCGGTCTACCCGGCGGCCTTCGAGCCGGTCGGCATCGAGTGGCGCATCCCGCCGCCCGCCGACCGGGAGCGCATCAACCGGGCCATTTTCGGCGAGCTCGTCAACGCGGTCTTCACCGACGAGACGCGGGCGATGTTCGATTCCGTCATGCAATGGCTCCTTGCGGAAGGCTGTGACGCGGCGGCCCTCGCGTGCACGGAGATCCCGCTGATCGTCCGTCCCGAGGAGGCTCCGCTCCCGACGCTCGACTCGACGCGACTGCTCGCGAAAGCCTCGGTCGAGCGGGCCCTGTCGCAATAGACTCGGCGGGACGAGGAGGAGGTCTTGCGATGAAGCTGCTCGAGAAGGGCGACCCGGCGCCCGCCTTCCGAACGGTCGATCAGAACGGCGAGACTGCCGCGCTCTCGGACTTCCGCGGCAGGAAAGTCGTCCTCTACTTCTATCCGAAGGACGACACCCCCGGATGCACGAAGGAGGCCTGCTCCTTCCGCGACGGCTACGCGAAGTTTCGCAAGCGCAAGATCGACATCCTGGGCGTCTCGACGGACGACGAGAAGTCCCACAGGAAGTTCGCCGAGAAGTTCGATTTGCCGTTCCGGCTGCTGGCCGACCCGGACAAGAAGATCGTGAAGTCGTACGGCGTCTGGGGCGAGAAGTCCATGTACGGCCGCAAGTACATGGGCACCCACCGCGTGACCTACGTCATCGACGAGAAGGGAAAGATCGAGGGCGTGTGGCCGAAGGTCAAGCCCGACGGCCACGCCGACGAGATCCTCGAAGCGATCGGGCAGTAACCGGGATCAGTCGGCGAGAAACTTCACGCGCCCCGTCTCGATCGAGTACACCGCCCCCGAGAGCCCCAGCGCGCCCGAGTTGAGCATCTCGCTCAGGACGGGGCTCTTGTCGCGGATCTCCTTCATCGAGACGCGAACGTTCTGCTCCACGACGCGATCGACGTAGGCCTCGTCCTTCGAGGACCCTTTCGGCCCCGATTGAGCGATCGCCGGGGCGATCCGCGCGAGCAGGCCGGTCAGATTGCCGAGCTTCACATCGTCGATCGCCCCGTGCACGGCGCCGCAATGCGTATGGCCGAGGACGAGGATCTCGCGGACTCCCGTAACCTTCGCCGCGTACTCGAGGCTGCCGAGAACATCCGGATCGATGACGTTGCCCGCCACACGGACACTGAAGACGTCGCCGATCGACTGATCGAGGACGATCTCGACGGGCGCCCGCGAATCCATGCAGGAGACGACCGCGGCGAACGGATACTGCCCCGCGGCGGTCGCCGCGATCTGGGCCGAATAATCGCGCGGCAGCCGGTGTCCTCCGACGAACCGGGCGTTGCCGTCCTTCAGCTGCTCGAGCGCGGCTTTCGGGGTCATCGCGGCCTGAGATTGCTTCGTCTGAACCGCAGCGGGCGCCGCGGCCGCGGACGCCGCGGTCTGGGCGGCGGACGTCGAGGCTCCGAGAGAGAATCCCACCCACACAGAGACGAAGAGCGAGAGAATTCTTTTCGTCATGGACACCTCCTCGGAAGGAGTCTATCGGAGAGGGATGTGAAGCCCGCGGCCATCGGCTTCGCGCCGCATTCGGGCTGGGCGGCGCTCGTCGCCGTCTCGTGCCCGCCGGAAGGGCTGCGCGTCGTGGATCGGCGGCGCGTCGCGCTCGCCGGACCCGAGACTCCGCGGCAGCCCTATCACGCGGCCGAGGATCTTCCGCTCGAGGAGGCCGAGGAGCTGCTCGGCCGGTGCGCACGGGATTCGGAGAACCTCGCCGGCCGAGCGCTCGCCGACGCCATCGCCGCCCTCGAACGCGAGGGTTACGAGTCGGTGGGCTGCGGGCTGCTCCTCGCCTCGGGCCGCAAGCTCCCGGCGCTGCCCGAAGTCCTCGCATCGCACGCGCTCATTCACACCGCCGACGGCGAGCACTATCGCGACGCGCTGACGCGGGCCGCCGTGAAGAGGGATCTTCCGGTCACCGGCGTCCGCCAGAAGGAGATCTGGGAGCGGGCCGCGTCGGCGCTTCGGATTCCCTCGAACGAGGTGCGAAAGCGCATCGACGCGGCGGGCAAGCCGCTCGGGCCACCGTGGACGGCCGACCAGAAACATGCCGCGGCGCTCGCCTGGATCGCGCTGCAGCCGGCCGGGAGAAGG
This sequence comes from uncultured Acidobacteriota bacterium, assembly GCA_963708395.1. GTDB lineage: Bacteria > Acidobacteriota > Thermoanaerobaculia > UBA5066 > Gp7-AA6 > DATBFU01. Next base: position 423,970 of record CAVPSG010000003.1, read on the forward strand.
AGGCCATCGTGACCGCACCGCCGCTCGACACCGTCCTGAAGCGGTTCGACGCGCCCGACGAGGTCCGCGTCTTCGAGAAGGGCCGCTTCGAGCTGCTGACACTCGGCCCCATGGTGATCGGGCGCGCGACGTACGCGCCGGGATGGAAGTGGTCGCGGCACGTCGGACCGACCGCCGGCACTCCCCTCTGCGAAGTCGAGCACGTCGGGCTCGTGATGTCGGGCCGCGCCGCCGTTCGCATGCGGGACGGCTCCGAGCGCGTTCTCGCGGCCGGCGACGCGTTCTACGTCGCCCCCGGCCACGACAGCTGGGTCGTCGGCGACGAGCCTTACGTCTCGCTGCATCTCATGGGCGCCGCGGCCTACGCGCGCCACGAGAACGGCTGACGGCCTCCTCGCTCGACTCTCGCAGGACCCGAAAGCCGTAGTCGGAGTAGCGGAAGTCGGGCGGAAGGCTGCTCGACGCACGCGGGCTCGACCACCGCACCGCGTGCCGCCAGGATCCCCCGCGGCTCGCGCGGCGCCGCGGCGAGCGACCGCCGGCCGCCCAGTCCGCGCACCACTCGTGGACGATCGTGCCCATGTCGAAGAGGCCGTAGCCGTTCGGCCGGCCGCGCCCCGCCTCCCACGGACCGGCCAGCGCGCCCTCCGGAATCTCGCCGGGAGGCGGCGCGTCTCCCCACCCGGAGGCCGGGTCGGGGTCGAGGAGCCCTCCGCGGCACGCGTGCTCCCACTCCGCCTCGGTCGGGAGGCGCCACGTTCCGCCGGCGACCTCGCCAAGCCACGCGGCATAGGCGGCGGCCTCGTCCCACGTCACGCCGACGACCGGCTGGCGTGGAGCATCGAAGGCGGGATCGCTCCACCACGGCGGCGCGGGCGCTCGCCCGGCGGAGAGAAAGGAAGCGTATTCGCCGTTGGTCACCGGAGTGCGCCCGAGCGCGAACGCCGCGAGGCCGCCCGGACCCGGAGGAATGGGCACGGTCTCCGGAACGCCGGGAGCCGCGCGCGCCATGGCCCTTCCGTTTACGGCGTCGCCGGCGTCGCGGGATTTGCCCGAGCGGCCGCGCCGAGCTCCTTCACGTAGGCCACGAGCGCCGGATAGTCGTTCTCCGCGATGACGCCGTCCCACGTCGGCATCTTCGTACCCGGTTTGAACGACGAAGGATTCCGGATCCAGGCCACGAGCTGCACGTCGGTCGGATAGTGCTGCACCGCCTTCCGAAGATCGCCGATGCCGACGCCGTGTTCGCCGTGACAGGACGGACAGCCGTAGTGGTAGTAGAGCTTCTTGCCCTCGCTCGCGTCGGCGGCGAGCACCCGGCGCGCCGGCGGCGCGACGGCGTGATCGAGCTTCGGCACCGTCGCGAGGTACGCGTAGAGCGCCGCCGTGTCCTCGGAAGTCAGCTCCGGGATCGGCACCATCGGATAGTTCAGGACGCGGCGGTCCGGGCGCACACCGGTGCGCAAGGCCTTCTCGAAGTCGGCCGCCGACCACTTGCCGATGCCCGTCCTCTCGTGGAACGTGATGTTGGCGGAGCGCACGGTCTCGTCCGACTGATCGAGGAGCGGGTTGCCTCCGCCCATGAAGCCCTTCGACTTCTCCGGTTCGAGCTCGTTCATCGTCTTGAAGTCGGCGGAGTGGCAGGAGAAGCAGCCGAGACTCGACGACAGGTAGCGGCCGTAGGCGACCCTGTCGCTCGTCGGCGGCATCGCGATCGGCTGCGTGGGATACGGCAGCGGCTTGAAGACGGTGTGGCTGAGGAACTTCGAAAGGTATGACGGCCGTGATTTCCCCGGCGGATCGCTCGGGTCGGGCGCGAGGAGAGGGTCGTCCGAACGCACGAACGCCACGATGCTCTCGAGATCGTCGTCCGAGAGCAGCGGGAATTTCGGCATCCAGGGCGGCACGTACTGTCCGGTGCGGTCGATTCCCGTGCGGAGAAAGTAGAGCAGCTCTCCGTCGGTCCACGAACCGATCCCCTTGACGGGATGCTTCGTGATGTTCTTGGAGTAGATGACGCCGAACTCTTTCGGGACGTCGACCAGTCGCTTGCCGGTCAGCTTGCCGGTCGTCGGATCCTGATGGCAGCTCAGGCACAGGATGTTCGCGTACTTGCGGCCCCTCTCGACCTTCTCCGGGGTGATCTCGACCTTCCGCTCGATGCGGCCGGGCGTGTACTTGGGGATCCCGGATATGGCGACGTACGCGGCGAACAGCGTCGCGGCGCCGACCACAGCGAGCAGAGCGAAGCCCAGAAACTTGAGAATCGTTCGCATCGCGCGATCATACAAGGACGCGCGAAGGAGAGAGAATCGGCCGGAGAAGGGAGCCCTCATGTCCGAGAAGTCGAATCTCTCCCGCGCGATCATCGCCGTTCTCCTGTGCGCCGCCACGTTCGCCTGCTCGTCGACGGAGTTCGTCTCGACGTGGAGGTCTCCGACCGCGCAGCCGCTGCGCCTCGCCGGCACCAAAGTCGTCGCGGTCTTCATGAGCAAGAAGGAAGGCGTTCGCCGCCACGCGGAGGACGCGATGGCGCGCGAGATCACCAAGCGCGGCGCGCAAGGCGTCCCGTCCTACACGGTCATCGACGAAAGATTGATCCGCGACGAGAAATTCGCGCGGTCGGCGTTCGAGAGACTCGGCTTCGCCGGATCGGTCGTCATGCGCGTCGTGGGAAACCAGACACAGGTCACCTACACGCCGTCCTATTGGACCGCCTATCCGTACTACGGCCACTTCTGGGGCGGCTACTGGGGCTGGGGCTGGGGCAGCGTCTACGCGCCGGGCTATCTCGAGACGGAGAAGGTCGTATCGGTCGAGACGTTGATCTACTCCCTGCGGCAGGACCAGCTCGTTTGGGCCGGCGTGAGCCGGACGACCGATCCATCGAACCTCGACAGCTTCATCGAGGAGCTGGCCGGCGCAATCACCGACCAGATGAAGAGCGACGGTCTGCTGCAGTGACCGCGAGCGCCGCCCGATGACGACGGGCGGGGACGAGCCCCGCCCCTACTTTTTCCTGGCGAAGAGTCCCGCGTACTGGCCGTAGCCTTCCTCGACCAGCTTGTCCGCGGGGATGAACCGCATCGCCGCCGAGTTCATGCAGTAGCGAAGGTGCGCCGGCGGCGGCCCGTCTTCGAACACGTGCCCGAGATGCGAGTTGGCGTGCGCCGACCGCACCTCGACTCCGAAGAGGTCGAACGACCGGCCCTTCGTCGTCTTCACGTTGGCCGGATCGATCGGCTTGGTGAAGCTCGGCCATCCGGTGCCCGAGTCGTACTTGTCGAGCGAGGAGAAGAGCGGCTCCCCCGACACGATGTCCACGTAGATGCCCGGCCGATGGTTGTCCCAGTACTCGTTGGCATAGGCGCGCTCGGTCCCGGCCTGCTGCGTGACCTCGTACTGGAGGGGCGTGAGCTTCTTTCGCAGATCCGCGTCCGACGGCTTCTGGAACTGTCCCGTCCAACCCGCCTTCGCGGCCTGCTGGCCCGAAGCCGACGCCGCGGCGATCAGGAGCGTCGCGACGGCGATCGATCCGAGCAGCTTCTTCACTTGTGTCCCCCTCCCGCCTCGTCGCCCCAGATCTGCTTCAGTCGGCGGTCGCGCCCGCAGCCGATCCGATACTGCTGGTACTGCTGCGGGTTCTTCTTCGTGAAGCCCTGGTGGTACTCCTCCGCCCGATAGAACGCCGACGCCGGCACGATCTGCGTGACGATCTTTCCCTTGAAATCCGGCCGCTCCTCGAGCTTCGCCTTCGACTCCTCGGCCGCCTTCCGCTGCGCTTCGCCCTCGTAGAAGATCGCCGACCGGTACTGCGAGCCGTGATCGCAGAACTGCGCGTTCGCCTGGAACGGATCGATGTTGCGCCAGTAGACGTAGAGCAGCTTGTCGTACGTCGTCTTCGTCGGGTCGTACTCCACCTGGACCGACTCGGCGTGGCCGGTCGTTCCGGTCTCGACGAGCTCATACGAGGGGTTCTTGACCTGGCCGCCGGTGTACCCCGACGTGACCGAGATCACGCCCGGCAGGCCCTCGAAGGCCGACTCCTCGGACCAGAAGCAGCCGCCCGCGAAGATCGCCGTGGCCCTTTCGGGCGTGGCGCCGGCGGAAAGCGCGGAGACCCCCAGACACACCATCAGCATCGTCAGAAAGCGTGGTTTCAAGATTCCTCCCTGGACATCCAGAGAACGATACGTTGGCCGGTTTGATTCCGGATGCCCGCTCATCGCGCCTTCACGATCTGCCGGATCGCGTCCTTCAGGGTGGTCGGCTTCTGCTGCTTGCGGGCGAGGTGCGCGAGATCGTCCGGCTTCGTATTTCGCTCGGCCTTCGGAGACTCGCCCGTCAAGAGCGCCCCGACCCCGGCCCGGGCCTCCCGGTTCTCCTTCGACTCGAGGTCCGCGTCGATCGCGCGCCGCGCCTGGGCCGACAGGAGCCAGCCGAGCGGGAGCGGGATGTCGTCGCTCGAGGCGAGTTGGAACACCGAGATGGCGCCGTCGCCGGCGACGTCCTGCAGGTCCTCGACGGCGTGCTCGCCGCGCGCGATTCGCGTCGCGAAGATCGCCCGCAGCGGCGAGAGCTCCTCGCTCAGGATCTCGCCGCTCGGAACGGCTTTCTCATAGTGCCGGATCACGATGACGTGCAGATCGATCCGCGCCCCCGTCCCGCGCAGACCCCATTTCAGGAAGCGCGCGATCTCCGTGGCCGTGGCGGCGCCCGAATTCTCGAAGTATCCGCCGTCCACGATGCGGTGAACGGACCCTCCGCTCCACAGGGTCCCCGCCGGACTGACGTAGGTGAACCGCGCGCTCAGGTGCGCGGCGGCGCTCGTCGAGAGGTCGCCGCCAGCGAGGTCGATGCCGTCCTCCGCATTCTGAAAGTCGCCATGCGGCGGGATCCGGACGGGGCTGAAGATGACGCGCCGCCCGGTTTCGACCTCCGTGCCGTTCAAGAAGAGCAGCGGCCGATGCGGAAGGCCGAGCTCCAGGAACGGCCGGGACAGCGCGTCCTCGGACACTTTCTTCCACGACTGTTCCCAGGACTTCTCCATCGCGGATCCGCGGTCCGGCAGGATCGGGAAAGGCAGGAACTGCTGCGGCAGATCGGTGCCCAGGAGGCGCGCGATGGTGGGCGCGAGGTAGTCGTGGCTGAGCACCTCCCGCGACGCGACGCGGAAATCGCCGGGCCGGGCGGAGAGGAGCGTCGCGAACACCGCGGCGCCGAGGGAGCCGCCGGACACGGCGCTGATCGCGAAACAGTGGTCAGCGAACGTCTGGTACTGGTGCTGGAGCGACGTGAGGACGGCGGCGGTCCAGTACGCCGCGCGCAGGCCGCCGCCTTCCGCCGCGACGACGAAGACGGGATGGCGCGCCTCCGTCTCGTAATGGCGGTCCAGCCACCCGATCCAGGAGGTCGCGGCCTGAGTCAGCTCCGGCCTCCATCGGGCCGGCCCGAGCGGGCGCACCCGATGGGTGTCGTTCGTTCGCGAGGAGACGAGCAGGAGCACGAAGAGGAGCGTGAAGAGCGGCAGCCGGATGCGCGCCGCGAGGACGACGAGAACCGTTCCGACGACCACCCAGATCGCCGCGCAGAAGAGGATGACGCTGGGGGTCGCGACGACGGCCGTGAGCGCGATCGGATCGACGAGGATCCAGACGAAGAGGACGGCGGTCGTCAGTCCGCTCGCCCAGAGCACGCGGCGAGTCGTCGCCGGAAGCTCCCGCGCCCGCTGCGGCCCATCCGGAACGGCCAGGAGCTCGAGACGAAACAGCGCGCGCCGGTTCGTCACGAAGATCCCGAAGAGAACGGCGAGGAGCAGGAACACGATCGACAGGAGCCGGAGGGTCGTGCCGGGGGCGGGAACCTGGTCGACGTTGCGGCTCGCCGGGTACTGATCCGCGGCGAGCCAGAGCGCCAGGGCCGGACAGGCGAAGCCGAGCACTCCGAGCGCGCGGGGGGCCCAGACAAAGAGGCGCTCCGCGAGGCGCGAGACCGGAGGCCTCGGCGGCTCGAGGAGGAGCGCCTGGCGGCTGAAGAACCACGCCGACGAGGCGAGCGCGCTCGTTCCGAGAAGGAAGAGGAGCAGACGAAAGAGGTACGGCTCGCGGGCGCCGACTTGATTCCGATCGCCGAACTCCGCGAGCACCCGCAGGCTCTCGAGCCCCTGATCGACGAACGCGAGGGTCACGGTCACGAGGACGAGCACCAGGATTCCGAAGCGGCTCGGCAGGAGGACGTCGAAGGCGAGCCGGATCGCCACCCAGCCGCTCCGCGCGGATTGCAGCAGCCGTTGCAGGAAATGCTTCATCGGAAGGCCCGGAGTCGGGCCCGTCCATCCTCCCGCGAATCGGCGAAAACGAAAAGGGCGGCCGGCTCAGTCCGCGCGGATCGCCGAGACCGGATCGACGCGGATGGCCCGGAGCGCGGGCACCAGGCTTCCGGCGGCCGTCATCGCGGCGGCGAGCCCGATCGCCGCCGCGAAGGTCGCCGTATCCGCCGGAGGGATGCCGGCGAGCAGCGCCTGCATGGCGCGGCCGGCGGCGAGCCCGAGCAGGCCGCCGAGCAGCGCGCCGGCTCCCGCCAGGAAGAGGCTTCGCCCGATCACCATCTCGACGATGTCCAGCGGCATCGCCCCGAGCGCGATGCGGACGCCGATCTCACGTCGGCGCTGCGAGATCGTGAACGACAGCAGACCGTGGATTCCGAGGGCCGCGAGCCCGAGGGAGATCGCCGCGAAGGCCGCGAGCATCCGGGCCTGGATCCGCCGCGACGCGGTGTCGGAGGCGACGAGGTCGGCGAGCGAGCGGACATCGGAAATCGGAAGGAGGGGATCGGCTGCGGCGACGATCTGCCGCAGCTCCGGCAGGAGCGTCGTCGCGGGCACGGCGGACTGGATGACGAGGTCCCGTGGCACGTAGCCGATGAGCCCGCCGTCGGGAACCTGGCGCGACGGCAGGTAGACCTGCGGCTCGCTCTCGCGTTCGATCCCCCGGACCCGGACGTCTCCGACGACGCCCACGATCGTCCGCTCGGCCTGCCCGAAGCGGAAGCGCCGGCCGAGCGCGCCCTCCCCCGGCCAGTACCGCCGCACGAAGGACTCGCTCACCACCGCGACGAACGGAGAGGTCGCCAAGTCCGACGCCGCGACGTCCCGCCCGGCTTTGAGCGGAATCCCCATCGCCTTGAAATAGTCCGGCGTCACGAATCGCATGCTCGCCGTGCCGTCGTCGCGGTCGTCGGCGTGTCCCTCCAGGACGACCGCCTGGATCATCCCGCGCGCCACCATCGGAAGGAAGCTGATGTAGGCCGCGTGCGAGACGCCGGGCAGGGCGCGCGCCTGAGTCAGAACGCGGTCGTAGAAGTTCTGACGGATTCCCGTCTTCTCGTAGCGGGGAAGCGGAAGGACCGTGCGCATCGTGAGCACGCCGTCGGGCCGGAACCCGGGATCGGTCCCCTGCACCTTCCAGAGCGCGCGCAGGAGGAGCCCCGAAGTGACGAGCAGAATGACCGACGCGGTGATCTCGGCCACGACGAGCGCGGCGCGCAGCCGCTCCGTCGAGCGCCCGGCGCCCGTGCGAGCGCCCTCCTGCAGCCCCTTCCCCGCCGAATCACGGCAGGCGCGCAGCGCGGGAACGACGCCGAAGCCGACGCCGGTGGCCGCGGTCAGCACGGCCGCGATCGCGAGGAGTCTCAGGTCGAGGGGAGGATTCTCGGCGATGGGAAGCGCGTTCGGGACGAGACGCGTGACGAGGGGTCCGGCCGCCGCCGCGAGGGCGACGCCGAGAACTCCCCCGCAGACCGCGAGGAGCATGCTCTCGGTCAGAAGCTGCCGCACGAGGCGCTCGCGCCCCGCGCCCATGGCGGTGCGCACGGCGAGCTCCTTGCGCCGGCCGATCGCTCGTGCGAGCAGCAGGCTCGCGAGATTCGTGCAGCCGATCAGGAGCACGCCGGCGGCCGCCCCGAAGAGCGCTACCAGGAGCAGGCGCGACTGGGGCGCCATCTCATCCCGCAGGCGCATGACCGTCGCGCCGATGCGATGATTCTCCTTGGGGTAAGCGCGCTCGAGCCGCGCCGCCACGAGACCCATCTCCGTCCGCGCCTTCTCCAGCGAGATTCCCTTCTTCAGCCGCGCGACACATCTCAGGTAACAGTCGCCCCGGTCGGTGAAATCGTCGGCGGCGAACTGAAAGGGAGTCCAGATGTCGGCGCCGCGGGCGGGAAAGCGGAAGTCGGGAGGCATCACGCCCACGACGACGTGCGGCGCGTCGTCGAGGAGGAGCTTGCGCCCGAGGATGTTCGGCTCGCCGCCGAAGCGCCGCCGCCAGAGACCGTCGGAGATCAGGACCGTCTTCTCGGCGCCGGGTCGGCCGTCCGCCTCGGTCAGGACCCGGCCGAGCGCCGCCCGGACCCGAAGGACCTCGAAGAGGTCGGGCGTCGCCAGCGCGCCGTCGAGCCGCTCCGGGTTGCCCTCGCCGGCCAGATTCACGGAAGTGTTGGTGTAGGCGGCCATGCCCTCGAACGAGCGGCTCGCGCTCTTCCAGTCGCGGTAGTTCGCCGGCGACAGCTCCGTCCGCCCGTAGCCGTGAAGGATGTCGTTCTCCCAGAGGTCGACGAGTCGATCGCCCTCGGCGAACGGGAGCGGGCGAACGAGCACGTGATCCAGAACCGAATAGCTCGCGGTCGCCGCTCCGATCCCGACCGCGGCCACGAGAATCGCCGTCACGGCGAACCCGGGCGCGCGCGAGAGGGCGCGCGCCGTGTAGCGAAGGTCCTGCCGCAGGATGTCCAGGTGCGTTCGGAGAGCGCTCATTACAACGTCGAAGACGGTCGAGATCCAGAGGAGGGCGACCTCGCCGGCGCCGCTCGCCGCCCCCCGCCGGCGTGCGAAGAGCCGGCGCATCTCTTCTCCGTACTCCGCGCGGAAGGAAGCCGGGTAGAGGCGGAGCAGGAATGCGTAGAAGCGCATCAGATCCTCCGCGGCACGAGTCCGCTCGAGCGCGCGAGCTCGACGAGGCCGGCGAGCCGCCGCGCTTCCGCCCGCGCGACGGCCGTGCCTCGCGGCGTGATCCGGTAGTAACGCCGGCGCTCGTCGTCCTCCTCCGGCACCGGCCGCTCGGTCGTCTCCTCGATGAGCCCCTGCTCCAGCATCCGCTGGATCGACCGGTAGAGCGTGCCCGCTCCGAGCTTCACGGCGCCGCGCGTTCGGCGGCCCACGTCTTGCAGAATCGCGTAGCCGTGGCGGTCTTCCTCACAGAGGGACAAGAGGATGTGGAATGTGGCCGGCGGCAGGGGAAGCGGCGTGTCCGCGGCGGATTCGGGGTCTTGCATGCGCGGAGACTATAGCCATCGTGGATACAGTGTCAACGCGAAATCCCTGCGCCCTTGGCGGCGTTAGAAGGATCGAGTGATGCTTCGTCCGGCGAGTTTGAGGCGTTTCAACCGGTTCCCCTCGGTTTCCGCGGTTCTGATCTTCCTGGCCGCGGCTGTCTCCACGGCACAGCCCGGGCCGTGGATCGCGGGAGGCCCTTCGGGCGGAAGCGTCTATTGCCTCGCTTCCGATCCCGCCGCCCCCTCGACGCTCTACGCCGGCACCGCCCACGGCGTCTACAAGAGCCTGGACGGCGGCGAGACCTGGACGCTCGCGAGCGCCGGCCTCCCCGACGAGCGCGTCCAGACGATCGCCATCGATCCGACGAATTCGCAGACGCTCTACCTCGGAACGATCACTCCGAACGGCGTCCAGAGCGTGGGCGTCTTCAAGAGCACGGACGGGGCCGCGACCTGGACGCCCGTCAACGTCGGATTGATCGATCCGCTCACGCTCGTCGAGCCCGTCGACATCGAGTCGCTCGCCATCGATCCGAACGACCCGGGCACGATCCTCGCCGGATCGCGCTTCTCGGAGATCTACAAGAGCGTAGACGGCGCGGCGACCTGGACGCCCGTGACCCTCGGCGGCTTCAACGTGTCGCTCGAGGTCGCGGCTTTCTCCTTCGATCCGGCCCATGCGGGCACCGTCCTCGCCGCCAGCACCCAGGGCCTCCTCATCAGCACCGATGACGGCGACGACTGGGCCAGCTACGGAGACGCGCCGATCGCGTTCTACTGCCTGGCGCGCGATCCGACGAATCCCGCGATCATCTACGCCGGCAACCAGCAGGGCTCCGGCATCGCCAAGAGCAGCAACAACGGCGCGAACTGGCTGACGGCCAACAACGACCTGCCGATCGACGCCACCGGGACGTTTCCGATCATCCTCGGCCTGGCGGTCGATCCATCGAACTCCTCGACCGTGTACGCCGCGACCTACGGCGACGGCTTCTTTCGGAGCGTCGACGCCGGGTCTCACTGGACGGCCGCCTCGGCCGGGATGCGGACCGCTTTCCTGACGGGCATCGTGCCACCGGTCGGCTCGTCCCCGCTCTACGCGATGACGTCGGGAGGCGGCGTCTATGCGAGTCAGGATTCGGCAGGGACGTGGCAGGAGCGGAGCTCCGGCATCAACCTCTCGCAGATCGCCGCGGTCGTCGCCGCGCCCTCACCCGGCCGGCTCTTCGCGGCGGCGTTCGACGGCGTCCACCGGACCGACGACAGCGGGCAGACGTGGCAACCGATGAGCAGCGGGCTTCCGGTCTTCCCCGTCACCTCGCTCGTCTTCGCGGGCTCCGGCGCGCTGCTCGCGGGGACCGGCGGCGGCGGCCTCTACCAGACCGTGGACGGCGGCGTGAGCTGGACGAACCCGGCGCAGGGAATCGCCGACGCCGACATCTCGTCGCTCGCCGTGGATCCGTCGAGTCCTTCGACGATCTACGCCGCGACCGCCGACACCGCCACGAGCGCGGCGAACCGCGTGTACAAGAGCACGGACAGCGGCCTCACATGGAGCCAAACGGGTCTCAATGCCGGAACGTCGACGATCGACGCGATCGCGGTGAACCCGGGCAACACGTCCCAGATCGCGGCGGTGACGCTGGGCGCCGTGACCTACTCGCAGAGCGGCGATGGAGGCGCGACCTGGAACACGATCACGCCGCCGACGACGTGCGGCTCCATCCTGACGGCCTTCTACGAGCCCGGGGGCTCGACGATCGACCTCGGCACGACCTCCGGCGTCTGCCGCAGCACGGACGGCGGGAGCAACTGGACGGTCCAGACGGTCGCCGCAGGAGTCGCGGTCCAGGTGCTGGCGGCCGACCCGTTGAGCTCGGGGACGATCTACGCCGGCGGAGCCCCGGCCATCCCGTACGAGATCGGCGGGGTCGGCGGCGTCTTCGCGAGCTCCGACGGAGGCCAGACCTGGCAGGCCGTGGGATCCGGTCTCTCGACGGCGTCCGTCACGTCCTTCGCGTTCGAGCCCGCGTCCAATCTGGTGCACGCCGGGATCGGCGGCGGCGGCGTCGCAACTTTCAGCGTGCAGGCGCCGGTGCGCCCGGAGATCGACCCCGCGACCCCGAACCCACGGACGACGCACATCCTCTCGCGCTGAGCCGGAGCCGGCCCGCGACTAGAGGTAACGGCTCGCGACGACCTCGCGGTGATGCGAGGCGTGCCCCGCAATGATGAAGCCGAGCGCGCGGACGCTGACGGGATTCCCGCTCGCGACGCCGCGGCGCGCCCATGCGTCCGCCGGCAGGTTGCGAAAGAAGGCCAGGCTTCCCGAGCGCACCGCGCGGAATTCCTCGACCACGTCCGCCCACGAACAGGCGTCCGCCTTCGCGGCGCGCGAGGAGACGTCCTGGTCGAAGCTCGGGAGCTCGCTCTCGAAGCCTCGGGCGAACCAGAGCGCGCGGTAGAGGAAGACGCGCTCCGTGTCGCTGACGTGATTCAGGACCTCGCGGACGCTCCACTTGTCGGGTGCGTACCGGTGCCGGGCCTTCTCCTCGGGAATGCCCTTCCAAAACGCGACCTCGTCCTCCGCCTGGCGCGCGAGGACGTCGACGATGTCCGGGCTCGCGATCCGCTCGATGTAACGGTGGTAGTAGGGCGCATACTCGTCGCGGCCCGGCATGCCGGTCATCGGTCTCCTCCTCCGCCGGCGCTGGCCGGGCTTCTTCCAACCCCGAGCCCGTCCGCGACACGGTTGATGTAGTTGAACCACGAAGCGATCAGAGTGATCTGCAGGATTCCCCGGTCGTCGAATCCGACGTCGCGCAGCCGCGCGTGGTGTTCCGGCGTGATCCGGGTCGCGTCGCGGGTCAGATCTTCCACGAAAGCGAGCATGACACGGTCGCGCTCGTCGATCGGGGCCGTGCGGTAGTCGCGCCGGATCGCCTCGACCAGCTCCTCGTCCAGAGTCACCCGACGCAGAAACTCTGCGTGCGATTCGATTCAATAGTGACAGCGGTTTCGGACCGAGACCAGCGTCGTGATCATCTCGTGCTGCCGGCGCGTCAGCGGCAGATCGGGCGACATGAGGACGCCGAACGTCGCGAAGGCGTGATGGAGCGCGTCCGGAATCAGCGAGTGCGAGGCCACGATGCTGCCGCCCTCGTCGGTGACTCCAGTCGGCACCGCGTACTCGGCCGGGTAGAGGGCGCGCTCGGCGTCGTAGGCCTCCCGCAACTTCCCTTCCGACTGCGAGTACGGGATCGTGCGAATCCAGGTCATGAGATCTCCTCTTCGAGGCTCCGCGCGCGCGGCACTCCCGGCGCCAGGGCCCGATAGAACGGAAGTCCGGCGAGCACGAGGACGAATCCTGCCAGAGCAGGAATCGGGCGGGCAAGCGCGATGAGCGCGACGACAGCGAGCGAGAATGCCAGAAAGAGGATTGTCGTCGCCGGGTAACCGGGCGCGCGAAACGCCGCAGTCGCGGGATTCCGGCTCCGGAGCACGAACAGGCCCGCCGCGGCGAGAGCGACGAAGACGAGCGCCGTGCACATGAAGAAGGCGACGACCTGCGGGAACGAGCCCGACAGGACGTAGGCGCTCGCGAGCGCGGCGAGGAGCGTCGTCGCGCGGCGAGGCGCCCGCGTCCTCCCGCCGAGGGCCGCGAGCGGCGCCGGAAAGAGGCCGTCGCGGCTCATGGCCAGGTAGACGCGCGGCGCCATCAGCAGCAGCGCGAGCGCGCTCGCGACGACCGAGAGCGATACGACGGCGGAAAGAACCGACGGCCCCGCCGGCCCGAGCAGCGCCTCGCCGGCGCGTCGGGCGAACGCCTGGGAATCGCGAGCCTCCTCCGGCGGAACGAGATAGAGGAACGCGAGCGTCGTCGCGACGTAGAGAACGGTGACCGCCGCGGCGCCGAGCACGAGCGCGCGCGGCAGCTGGCGCCGCGGATCGCGCACTTCCCCCGCAACGCGGCTGACCTCCCAGAATCCGCCGAAGGAGTAGAACGCGCCGATGAGCCCGAGCCCGAGCGCTTCGCGCATCGGAAGGGCTCCGGCGCGCCGTGCGAAGAACGGCGAGAGATGCGAGAGGCTTCCCGAACCGACGGTCGCGGCGCCGACGACGATCGCGAGGAGCGCCGCCACTTTGGCCGCCGTCAGCCCGTTGAGGACGCGCGAGCTCAATCGCAGCCCGGTCATCGCGACGGCGGCGAGCGTCCAGACCGTCGCGAGCGCCAGCCAGCGCTCGCGCCCGGCCGCGACCGGGAAGAGCACGACGAGATACTCCGAGAGACCGAGCGCGAGCGCGGCGACGACGCCCGGATCCATGACGAGGAGACTCTGCCAGCCGTAGAGGAACGCGACGCGAGGACCCCAGGCCTCGCGCAGATAGACGTACGGGCCGCCGCCCTGCGGGAGCCTCGACGCGAGCTCGCCGAACGTCAACGCCCCCGCGAGGACGAGCGCGCCGCTCGCGATCCAGAGCCCCAGGGTTCCCGCCGGCGACGCCATCGCGCCGATCAGCTGCGCGGGCGTCAGGAAGATGCCGACACCGATCGTGTGGCCCACGACGAGCGCCGCCGTGGACCAGAGCCCGAGGGGCCGGGCCTCCGACTCCGCCGCCGCGGCCGGCCGCTCCGGCACTTCCGGTCCCGCCATTCGGGCCGCATTGTCCCCCGGGGTCAGCGTTTCCTAAACCCGGGAGCGCGCGCGGCCTTCCCGCGTTATCGTGGCGGCGGCCTGATGCCAGAGAAGATCGGCGCCATCGCTCCCGGCCGCCCGACGGATACACTCGTCGCGCGCTCGATTTTCGGCCTGGTCGTCCGCGAAACGCCCGAAGGCGCGATGGCGCGGCCTGCCGGCGCGTCCGAGGCGTCGGGGGCGCGGTGGGAGCCCCTCAAGCCGTATTCGACGAGCGACGCCGCGGCCGACGAGATCGTCGCGCGATTTCGCCGGCGGTTCGAGTTCCGCGAGATCAAGGACGGCTTCGACTGGGTCGTCTTCTTCGGTTTCTTCAAGGACAAGGACCGCGTGCCGACGATCAAGATCGTGGTGCAGGTCCGCGCGGCCACCCGGCCGCTCGCCGTCTGCGAGGCGGGACTCGCGCTCGTGGACAAGATGGCGCAGGGCCAGGTCTAGATCTCGGCCGCCGTTCGCCCCCGTTTGACCGTCGGACCAGCGAGGCGTACCCTCCGGAAAGCGTGAGGCATTTCGCCCACGCGCGGTTCCCGCCGGGAGCGATCAGCCCTGGCGAAAGGAGGCCTCATGTATCCGGGATTCATCCCCCATTGGAAGCGCCAGTACCTGCGCGACGTCTACGCGATCCGGCATTGCGGCGGCGGCGAAGAGGCACCGGGCGAACGCTCCTACGCGATGTCCGGCGAAGACCCCATGGAGTTCGGCTTTCTCGGAGCGCCGTCGCTCCGGGTTCGCCGCCCTCTCCGCTTCCTGACCTACAAGCTCGAGCTGCAGGACAACCAGGTGGCCGAGCTCGCGAAGATCCTCGACGAGATCAAGACCGAGAGGGCGCAGGTCGCCGTGGATCACCGGCGGGCCCTGTCGGCCTTCGCGGACGCGGTCGAAGGCGAGGACTACGACGAGGCCCGGGCGGCCGCCGGAGCGCAGATCCGGGTCCAGAGCGCGGAGAGGTTGAAGGGCGCCGTCCTGAACGCCCTCGGCAGGCTCCACAAGATGCTCGACCCGCAGCAGCGCTCGCGCCTCGCCTACCTGATTCGGACCGGCACTCTTTCGATCTGACGTCCGTGTTTCCCGGGGCGCGCGGGCGCCCCGGGACGTTCTCGCCGCTCGCCGCGGAAACCGGCGGCGCCGATGCCCGTATCATCGGAAGGAATGCCTTCCATGACCGATGAGGAAGAGATCGCCGCCGCGGTCGAGCGGTTCCTTCGCGCGTACAACGCGGGCGACATCGAGACGATCGCCGGGTACTACGGCGACGATCTCGTCAAGGACCGGCAGGGCGCGCCGCCGGAGAGGAAGGCCGAGACGGTCGCGCGCGTCCGGGGCGTATTCCGCGACTTCTCGGGATCGCTGTCGGTCTCGAACGACGAGATCGTCGTGAGCGGAGACCTCGCCTACGCGCGCGGGACGCTCCGGATCACGCTGACGCCCCGCACGGGCGGCACGCCCCAACGCGTGGAGCGCCGGTTTCTGGAGATCTGGCGCAAGCGCGACGGCCGCTGGCTGGTGACCCGGACGATGGACAACACGGCGGGCTGATCGGCGGGAAGGTGATGGAGCTCGGCGGCAACACCGTTCTGATCACCGGCGGCGCCTCGGGAATCGGGCTCGGCCTTGCCGAACGCCTCCTCGCGGCCGGAAGCGAGGTGCTCCTCTGCGGGCGGCGCGAGGAGAAGCTCCGCGAGGCGAAGGCGAAGCATCCGCGGGTGCACACGCAGGTCTGCGACCTGACTCGTGAAGCGGATCGCATCGCACTCGCGGACCGGGCGACGCGGGAGTTTCCGCGGCTGAACGTCCTCGTCAACAACGCCGGGATCCAGGTCCGCGCGCGGCTCGACGAGCCCGCCGCCTGGCCTCGATTCCGCGAGGAGCTCGCCGCCAATCTCGAGGCGCCGATCCACCTTTCGATGCTTCTGCTCCCGCACCTCGCGCGTCAGCCGCGGGCGGCGATCTGGAACGTCTCGTCGGGCCTGTCGTTCGTCCCGCTGACCCGCGCGCCGGTGTACGGCGCCACGAAGGCCGCGATGCACTCGTTCACGCTCTCTCTGCGGCATCAGCTCGCCGCAACCTCGATCCGCGTCGTCGAAATCGTGCCGCCGGCGACCGACACGGATCTGGGCGGCGCCGGCCTCCACAAGTTCGGCGTGACCGTGGACGCGCTCCTCGACGACGTTCTGCCCCGGATCGCAAACGGCGAGCTCGAGGTGGCTCACGGCACGGCGCGCAAGTCGAGCCGCGCGACGCGGGACGAGCTCGACGAGATCTTCCGGCGAATGAACGAGCCCCCGGCCTGAGGCCGCCTGTACTAAGCTCCGCCGATTCCGAAGAACGAAGAAGGAGACGAGACCACATGATGTCCCGCCTGCGATTCGCCCGGTCCTTCGCCGCCGCCGCGTTTCTCGCCGCCGCGCTCCCGCTCGCGGCGCAGGATGCGGCCGACGCGAAGCCGGACGCGAAAGCCACGCCCGCCAAGGAAGCCACCCCGACGCCGACGCCCGGCCCCGCGCCGTCGCCGGCCGTCAAGCACAACCGGATCACGATCGGCGGAAAGCCGATCGCCTACACCGCGACGGCCGCGACGATCGACCTCAAAGACGCGAAAGGAGAGCCGATCGCGCGGATGTTCTCCGTGGCCTACACGGCCGACGGCGCGGACGCGAAACAGCGCCCGGTGACCTTCGCGTTCAACGGCGGGCCCGGCTCGGCCAGCATCTGGCTGCACATGGGCTCGTTTTCTCCCGTCCGCGTGGACAGCCTGGACGGACAGTACACGCCGCCGCCCCCGTACAAGCTGGTCGAGAACTCGGAAAGCCTCCTCGACCGGACGGACCTCGTCTTCATCGACGCGATCGGCACCGGCTTCTCGCGCATCATCGGAAAGGGCGAGCCCAAGAACTTCTACGGAACCGACCAGGACGTCGAGGCGTTCGCGCAGTTCCTGCAGCGCTGGGTGAGCGCGAACAGCCGCTGGAACTCGCCGAAGTTCCTGATGGGCGAGTCGTACGGCACCACGCGCGCCGCCGCGCTGCTCGCGCACCTCGAGCAGAAAGGCATGGCGTTCAACGGGGCGATCCTGATTTCCTCCTACCTGAACGCCTGGGACGACTTCGCGGGGCCGGCGTTCTCGAGCGACACGCCCTATGAGCTCTACCTGCCGACGATGGCGGCGGCCGCCTGGTACCACAAGAAGCTCGATCCCCGGCCGGCGGATCTCGCGGCGTTCCTGACGGAGGTGCGCCAGTTCGCGATCGGCGAGTACTCCCAGGCGCTCGTCCAGGGAGGCAAGATCGAGGAAGCCCGGCGCAACGCGATCGCCGCGAAGCTTCACCGCTACACGGGCCTGCCGGAGACGTACATCCTCAACGCAAATCTCCGCATCGATCCGGGCCGGTTCCAGAAAGAGATCCTCCGCACGCAGCGGCGAACCGTCGGCCGCCTGGACGCGCGGTTCTTCGGAATCGACCGCGACGCCGCGGGCGAGTTCCCGGAGTACGACCCGGCCGGCACGGCGATCGCGGGCGCCTATACCGCCGCGTTGAACGGCTACCTTCGCGACACGCTCGGTTACAAGACGGAGGATCTCTACAAGCCCTACGCCGACGACATCACCGAGTGGGACGAACACCACAAAGCTCCGAACGGCGGCAAGACTTCCATGCCGGACGTGGCCGAGGACCTGCGGAGCGTGATGTCGGTCAACCCGAACCTCAAGATCTTCTCGGCAAACGGTTACTACGACTTCGCGACGCCGTTCTTCGAGACCGAGTACACGCTCGCGCACATGGGCCTGGACCCATCGCTCGAGAAGAACATCTCGTTCGGCTACTACGAGTCGGGCCACATGATCTATCTGCACGAGCCCGCGCTGAAACAGCTGAAGGCGGATCTCGCGAAGTTCTACGACCAGACGCTCTCGCGGTGACGGCGTCGAGGGCGGCCGCGAGGGCCGCCCCTACGACGTCTGAACCCGTAGGGGCGGGGCTTGCCCCCGCCCCGTGGCGCCGGAACCGACTTCTACAGCATCCCAACGGCCCTGGACGCCAATATCGCGACGATCAGGAGCGAGATGACTGCCTGCGTCATCGACAGTGCCTTCGCCCATCGCGAGAGCACGGCCGTGTCGGTCGGCGAGAACGCGGTGCTCGTGTTGAAGGCCAGGAACACGTAGTCCACGAAGCGCGGCGTCCAGCTCTCCGGGTCCTCGATCGGCGCGCCGTCCATCATCTGCGGGAAGAAGAAGGCGCCCGCCGTGTGCTTGCCGCGCACCTCGCGCTCGTGCGGTCCGCCCGCGTCCAGGCGCCAGTACCAGATCGCGAACACGAGGATGTTCGTCACCCAGAGCGCGGCGGCCGAGCCGAGGAGCGAAGCGGGCGGCTCGGTCTTCGAGATGACGGTCGTGATGAGCAGGGCGACGGACGCCGCCATGCCGAGTGTCAGCACGGCGCTGATGACGTATCCGAGCATGCGGTCGATGTCGTGTCGCCCTGCCCGGTGCGCGAGCATCGTGGGGACGATGAGCACCCCGATGACCGCAGGCGCGAGCCAGCGCGGCCCCAGCACGAGCGAATGCGGGAGCGAGTAGGAGATGCCAGCGACTCCGAGCAGGGCGATCACCACGGGCCACCGGGCCTCGGGATCGGGAGCCGAAGGCTGGCGCACGGCTCAAGCCTAGCGCGATCAGGAGCGAGCGGCCTTTCCCGCGGGCCTCGAGGGCGCAATTCGCCTCGTACGCTCTTCCGCGTCACCCGCCGCGAGCAATGAGGCCGCGAGCGGCGCGGCGGTCTTTGCCGACTCCCTGCCGATCGGCTAAAATTCCGTTCAATCCCAGAACGACGAAACAGGGTCGCTCGGCCAGTGGGCTTTCGTCTTGGCCCGCCTCCGGGAGACCGGAAGGACGCTCGCGATGAAGACTGCGCTGCTCTTCCTGCTCGTCGCCCCCGTCGCCGCCGCACAGGCGCCGCCCGAAGATCCGCTGGCCATGCCCGGCGCTCCCCCGCCGATTGTCGTCTCGGGCCGATCCGACCGCGAGCGTCCTCGGGATTTCGGGGTGGGAGTGACGGAAACCTACGAGGTGTCGAGCAACGCCATGCCGCCACTGGTCTCGGACACGGCCTACGATCTCACCGGGCCGCTCCGATACCTGACGGGCGGGACCGGCCACTGGCTCGTCGCGCCCGTGACGCTGCCTTCGGGCGTTCTCGTGACGGCGATCGAGATGGACGCTTGCGACACGAACGCGACGTATCCCGTGGTCCTCACATTCAACCGGTGCCCCCCGCACGGGGCGGGATGCATCCCCGTCACCCAGGTCTCAACCGGGAACACCGAGACTCCGGGCTGCCAGTTCTTCCTCCTCGGAGTCCCGGGCGGCGGCGAAACGCTCGACCAAACGAGCTATTCCTACAACCTCGTCGTCTATCTCCCGGCAGTCGGGACGAGCCTGAGCCTCGGTTCCGTTCGCCTCTACTGGCAGCGTCAGATCAGCCCCGCGCCGGCAACGGCGACTTTCGCCGACGTCCCGACGACGCATCCCTTCTTCCGGGTGATCGAGGCCCTGGCGTCCTCCGGGATCACGACCGGCTGCGGCGGCGGCAACTTCTGTCCGGACGGCGTCGTCACTCGCCAGGAAGTCGCCAAGTTTCTGTCGCGGGCGCTCGGGCTCTCCTACAGCTACTGAGGCTTCGTCCCGGACTTTTCCGGGCGCGCGGGCCAGCGACGCGCCGTATGATCCGTCCTCGCCTGGAGGACAACATGCGCCTTTCGATCGCCCTGCTCACCGCCGCCCTGCTCCGCCCCGCCGCTCCGGCCCTCGGCTTGACCGCCGAGGAGCTCGCCGCGAAGAACATCGCCGCACGCGGCGGCGCCGCGCGGATCGACGCGATCAAGTCGCTGCGCGAGACCGGCCGCCTTCTCTTCGGCTTCGGCGACGCACAGATCCCGACCGAGTGGGGGCTTGTCCAGAAGGCGCCGGGCATGATGCGGACCGAGATCACCGTTCAGGGCCTCTCGCAGATCCAGGCGTGGGATGGGCGCGAGGCGTGGACGATCGACCCGTTCCAGGGCCGGCGCGACGCGCAGAAGGACGACGAGGACGAGGCGCGCGAGCGCGCGCGCGAGGCGGACATCGGCGGCCCGCTCAACCACTGGAAGGAGAAGGGCCACACGCTCGAGTACCTCGGCACCGAGGACGTGGACGGAACGCCCGCGCACCGGATCCGCGTGAACCTGAAGGATGGCGACACCGAGTACGTCGACCTCGACCCCGACTCCTTCCTCGAGATCCGGTCGCAGACGGTCTCGCACGTCCGCGGCACGGAGCGCATCAGCGAAGCCGACCTTGGCAGCTACGAGCAGGTGGCCGGCGTGTGGTTCCCGTTCTCCGTCGAAGTCGGCCCGAAAGGCGCGCCGCGGCAGGTCCGGATCACGGTCGAGCGCGCGGAGCCGAACGTGGACCTGAACGACGCGATCTTCCGCTTCCCGCCGGCCGGAACGCCGATGACCCGCGCCATCCTGCCCGGGCCCGCGCCCGCGCGCGCGAAGGCCGCCGCCGCCTCGGCGCCGCCGCCGCCTCCCTCCGCGCACCCGGCGACGATCGATTCGGGCACGCTCTCCGGCCTCGGCGCGCGCAACATCGGCTCGGCCACGATGAGCGGCCGCATCGCCGCGGTGGCCGGCCGCAACGAGGGCGGCAAGACGACGCTCTTCGTCGGCTCGGCGAGCGGCGGCGTCTGGAAATCCACCGACGGCGGAACGACGTTCAAGCCTGTCTTCGACAAGCAGCCCGTCCAGTCGATCGGCGCGGTCGCGATCGACCCGTCGAACCCGAAGACCGTCTGGGTCGGCACGGGCGAGGCCTGGACCCGCAACTCCGTCTCGGTCGGCGACGGTATCTACAAGTCCGCCGACGGCGGCGAGACCTGGACGAACATGGGCCTGCCGGAGTCCGAGCGCGTGGTCCGGATCCTCGTGAACCCGTCCAAGGGCGACCTCGTCTATGCGTGCGTCCCCGGCAAGCTCTGGAGCGACAGCGCCGACCGCGGCGTCTACCGCACGACCGACGGCGGCAAAACGTGGACTCAGGTGCTCAAGGGATCGAACCTATCGACCGGATGCTCGGGCCTGACGATGGACGCGAAGAATCCGTCGGTTCTCTTCGCGGGAATGTGGGACTTCCGCCGGAAGGGATGGACGTTCCGCTCGGGCGGCGACGGGCCGAAGGCCGCGAGCGGCAGCGGTCTCTTCCGGTCCGAGGACGGCGGCGCGACGTGGACAGAGATCGCGGCCGGGAGCGGCGGCCTGCCCGCGAAGCCCTGGGGACGCGTCGAGGTGGTGACCGCGCCGTCCGACTCCAAACGCGTCTACGCCCTCATCGAGTCGGCCCAGTCCGCGCTCTTCGTCTCCGCCGACGGCGGCAAGACCTGGCAGGCGAAGGACAACAGCCAGATGATGATCTGGCGTCCCTTCTACTTCGCGCGGCTCGTCGTCGATCCGACGAATCCCGACCACCTCTTCAAGGCCGGGGGCGGCCTCATCGTCAGCGCCGACGGCGGCGCCTCCTTCGCCGACACGAGCGGCGGGGGACACGGCGACTGGCACGACGTGTGGATCGACCCCGACAACCCGAAGCACGTCGTCGCAGGAGACGACGGCGGGCTCTGGATCTCCTATGACGGCGGGAGCCGGTGGTGGAAGTCGAACAACCTGCCCGTCTCGCAGTTCTACCACGTGGCCGTGAACGACCGGGACCCGTACGAAGTCTTCGGCGGACTTCAGGACAACAGTTCCTGGGTCGGCGACTCGGCGCACCCGGGCGGCATCTCGAACGCGCGCTGGGAAAACCTGTACGGCGGCGACGGATTTTGGGCGGTGCCCGACCCGACCGATCCCGACGCCGTCTACGCGGAATCGCAGGGCGGCTTCATCGGGCGCGTGGACCGCAAGACCGGCGCGCAGCGCGACATCCAGCCGAAGCCCGGCTACAAGGAATTGCTCCGCTACAACTGGAACACACCGATCGCCGTGTCGCCGACGCAGAAGGGCACGCTCTACATCGGCGCGCAGTTCCTCTTCCGATCGCGCGACCGCGGCGACACGTGGGAGCGCATCTCTCCGGACCTGACGACGAACGATCCCGAGAAGCAGAAACAGGAGGAGTCGGGCGGCGTCACGGTGGACAACTCCTCGGCGGAGATGCACACCACGATCTACTCGATCTCCGAATCCCCGCTCGACGCGAACGTCATCTGGGTCGGGACCGACGACGGCAACGTTCAGGTGACGCGCGACGGCGCGAAGACGTGGACGAACGTCGCCGGAAACGTGCCGGGACTGCCCCAGGCCTCCTGGGTGAGCTGGGTCGAGGCGAGCCGCTTCGAGCCGGGCACGGCGTACGCCGCGTTCGACCGGCACATGTCCGGCGACATGACGCCCTGGGTCTTCAGGACATCCGACTTCGGCAAGACGTGGACGCGCATCGTGTCTCCCGCGCAGGGCGTTCGCGGCTACGCGCACGTCGTCAAGGAGGACGCCGTCGAGAAGTCGCTCCTCTTCGTCGGGACGGAGTTCGGGCTCTGGATCTCCCCCGACGGCGGAAGGAGTTGGGCGGAATTCAAGGGCGGCAACTTCCCGAGCGTGGCCGTGCGCGACCTGCAGATCCAGGCGCGAGACCGGGACCTCGTCCTCGCGACGCACGGCCGCGGAATCTGGATCGTCGACGACATCACGCCGCTGCGCGCGCTGGCGTCCTCCGGTCTGCCGGCCACGGCGGCCTTTCTTCCCGGCCGCCCCGTCCAGCAGCGCATGCCCGCCAACGGCGGCTGGCCGGAAGGCGACGCGACCTTCATCGGCCGCAACCCGCCCGGCGGGGCGGTCATCGCCTACTACCAGCCGACGCGCCACCTCTTCGGGCCGATCAAGCTCGAGATCTTCGACGCGTCGGGCAAGCTCGTCGACACCCTCGCCGCCTCGAAACGGCGCGGCATCAACCGGGTCGTGTGGACGATGCAGGTCAGGCCGCCGCGGGTCCCGCGCGCCGCGAGCCTCGCCTTCGCCGCCTCGCAGGGTCCCCGCGTGCCGCCCGCGACCTACACCGTGCGCCTGACGAAGGGCGGCCAGTCGATCGAGACGAAGCTCGACATCGGCCTCGACCGCCGCGCGCCCTACACGGTCGAGGACCGCCGCGCGCAGTACGACGCCGTCATGAAGGCGCACGGCCTCTTCGAGGAGATGAGCGCGCTCGTGGACAAGATCGACGCGGCGCGGGCGGCGGCCTCGGGCAATCCGGCGCTGGCCGAGAAACTCGACGCCATCAAGCGGGAGGTCGTCGCGACGAAAGAAGGAGGCGCCATCACGGGCGAGGAGCGGATCCGCGAGCATCTCGACACGGTGTACGGGGCACTCAACTCCTGGGAGGGCAAGCCCGCCGCGTATCAGGTCGAGCGCGTGGACTCCTTGCGGCGCGAGCTCGCCGACGTCGAAAAAGAGTTCGAGGCGGCGACGGCCGGCATCCCGAAAAAGTGAACGGGCGGTGCTGAAGCGCAGCGCGCCGCCCGCCGGGGATTCGATCGCTCGCGGCGTCAGTTGATCGGGACGCGGAGCCCCTTCTTCGGCTCGACGCAGTTCGTCCCGGACCGGAGCACGCAGAGGCGATAAACGACGTCGTCGCTCCAGTAGTCCAGGCTGAACTTCACGTCGCCCCACGAGCTCAGGTACTGCGTGTTGACGCCCGCGCCCGCGATGACGGTGTCGGCGCCGACGCGCCGGTCCGCTCCGGCCGCGAGGAGATGGTCCGTCACGCCGTCCTTCACCATGAACTCGATCGATGCCTCCCCGACGAAGGGGGGCTTGCCCGTGATGAAGGTCCAGAGCAGGCTCGGTCCGGTCCCGTAGGGAACGCCCTTCGAGGCCACCTTCAGGATCGTGACGGCCTTCTTTCCGCCGGTCAGCGCGATCTGCATGCGCATCACGCCGGGTCCGAGCTGATCGACCATCTCGTAGTCCGCCGAAAGCTTCTTGTTGAGGGTCTGATGAAAGCTGTCCACGAGCTTCTGAAGATCCTTGCGTTCGTCTTCGGTCAGCTTGAACTTGGGGTTGGTCCAGATCGTGACGGGCTCGAGAACGATCTTCTTGTAGCCCGACCAGTCCGCGGCCGGATCCTTGTAGACGAGGAGCTCCTCCTGGCCTTTCTTGCCCGGCTGCAAAAGCTTGGCGTTTTCGCCGAGGAAGCCCGACGCCTCGGTCTTGCGCGCCTGGCTGCCCGTCGCGCAGCCGGCGAGAAACGCCAGGCTCGCGAGCGCGGCCGCGGCGAGCGCGGCAGAAAAGCCCGATCGGACCGGAGCGCTACGCCTCACGTCGCCTCCTCGGACGGCTTCTCCCGCCGCCCTGCGTCGTCGAAAAAGGGATTCTTCGGCTGGGCCGATTATTACCTCTTCCGTGGAGGCGGGACAAGGTCGGCGGCGGCGGCCGAAAGCCGCCGCCAGGCGCTTCAGACGGCGGCTTCCTCGAGCTCGCGGACCGGCCGAGCCTCCGGCTCCTCGACTCGGACGGCGTCCGCCCGATGCGTCCGCGCCACGAGCACGTAGATCGCCGGCAGAACGAAGAGAGTGAACGTCGAGCCGATGACCATGCCCGTCACGAGCGTCATACCGATGGAGTTGCGCGCGCCGGCTCCCGGACCGCTCGCGAACACGAGCGGGAGGTGGCCCATGACCGTGGCGGCCGTCGTCATCAGGATCGGCCGCAGCCGCGTCGTCGCGGCCTCGATGACCGCCTCGAGCTTCGCCTTCCCCGTCTCCTGGAGCTTGTTGGCGAACTCCACGATCAGAATGCCGTTCTTCGAAACGAGGCCGACGAGCGTGATCAGGCCGACCTGGCTGTAGATGTTGAGCGTCGTGAAACCCAGAAACGTGAAGAGCAGCGCGCCGGACAGAGCGAGCGGAACCGATCCGGCGAGAATGATGAAGGGATCGCGGAAGCTCTCGAACTGAGCCGCGAGGACGAGATAGATGAGGATCGCCGACAGCAGGAAGGTCGGCAGGAACTGTCCGCCCTCCGTGCGCAGCTGCCGCGATTCGCCCGCGTAGTCCACCGTGAAATCCCGCGGCAGGATGCGCTTCGCCTCGTCTTCGAGCAGCTTCAACGCCTTGTCGAGGGACACGCCCGCCGGGATGACGCCCTGGATGTGGACGGCGTTCAGCTGCTGGAACCGCTCCAGCTGGCGCGGCTCGGTCGTCGTCTTCAACGTGGCAAAGGTCGAGAGCGGCACGAGCTTGCCGCCGGCGCCGGTGACGTAGATCTGCGACAGCTGATCGGGCGTCAGTCGCTCGACGCGCGAGATCTGCGGAATGACCTTGTAGCTTCGCCCCTGGACGCTGAAGCGGTTGACGAAGTTGCCGCCGAGCATCGTCGAAAGATCCTTGCCCGCCTGGGAGAGATCGACGCCCTGCGCCCGAACCTTGTCGCGGTCGAAGACGACCTCCGTCTGCGGCTGATCGAATTTCATGTCGGAGTCGGCGTACATGAAGATGCCGCTCGCGAACGCCTTCTGCACGAGATCCTGCGCGAACGGCGTGAGCCGCTCGGGCGCGAGCGTCGTCGCGACGACGAAATCGACCGGGAAGCTTCCGCCTCCCGGCAAAGCCGGCGGCAGGAGCGGGATGATGCGCACGCCCGGAATCTGCGCCGCCTTCGCCGACACCTCGAGGTGGAGCTGCCGCGTGCTCTTCTTTCGCTCGTTCCAGGGCTTCGTCACCATGCCGGTGAAGCCGCCCGACGGGCTCGTGATCTCGAAGATGCTCTCGTGCTCCGGAATCGACGCGAACACGTCGGCCAGCTGGTGGGCAAAAAGATTCGTCTGGTCGAGGGTCGCGTTGGGCGCCGCCTGGATGATTCCGAACACGACGCTCTGGTCCTCGATCGGCGCGAGCTCTTTCTGCGAGAACATGTAGAAGGGAATCATCAGGATGAGGACGATTCCCCAGAGGACGAAGACCACCGGGCGGAAGCGCAGCGTCGAGGTCAGCGTGCGCTCGTACCAGCGCCGCACGCCGTCGAATCGGCGGTTGATGAAGCCGGCGAAGCCGCGCTCCGAGTCGCCGGACCGCAGGAGCTTCGATCCCATCATCGGAGACAGCGTCAGGGCGACGATGCCCGAGATGACGACTGCGCCCGCCAGCGTGAACGCGAACTCCCGGAAGAGCGCGCCCGTCAGCCCGCCCTGAAGGCCGATCGGGGCGTACACGGCCGCGAGCGTGATCGTCATCGCGATGATCGGCCCGACGAGCTCCCGGGCTGCCGCGATGGCCGCGTCGAACGGTCGCTGGCCCATGTGAAGGTGCCGCTCGACGTTTTCCACCATGACGATGGCGTCGTCGACGACGAGACCGACGGAGAGCACGATCGCGAGGAGCGTCAGCAGGTTGATCGTGAAGCCCGCGACGAACATCAGGAACACCGCACCGACGAGCGACACGGGGATCGCGACGACCGGAATGAGAACGGACCGCGCCGAGCCGAGGAAGAGGAAGATGACGATGATGACGATCACGAGCGTCTCGGTGAGCGTCTTGAGCACTTCCTCGATCGCGTTGCGGATGTAGAGCGTCGAGTCGTAGGGGATGCCGGCCTTCATGCCGACGGGAAGCTGGGCCTGGACGTCCTTCATGGCCTCGCGGACCCTGCCGATCACCTCCAGCGTGTTCGCCGTCGGCAGGACCCAGACGCCCATGAAGGTCGCGGTCTGGCGATTGAAGCGCACATCGGAGTCGTAGTCCTCGGCGCCGAGCTCGACGTCCGCGATCTCACCGAGACGCACCACGACGCCCTTCTCCTCCTTGACCACGAGCTGCCGGAATTCCTCGGGCGTCCGGAGGTCCGTGTTCGCGACGAGGTTGACCGAGACCATGGACCCCTTGGTTCGGCCGAGCGCAGAGAGATAGTTGTTCGCGCCGAGCGAGTCGCGCACCATCGACGGCGAGATGCCGAGCGCGGCCATGCGATCCGGCTTCAGCCAGATCCGCATCGCGAACGTACGGCCGCCCAGGATGTCCGCCCGCTGCACGCCGCTGATCGCGGTGAGCTTCGGCTGCACGATGCGCACGAGGTAGTCGGTGATCTGGTTCTGGTCGAGGTCCGGCGAGGAGAAGCCGAGATACATCGCCGCGAACTGGCTGTCGGCCGTCTGGAGGTCGATGACCGGCGCCTGCGCCTCCGGCGGCAGGTCGTTGCGCACCTGCGCGACCTTGGCCTGGATCTGCGTCAGCGCGGCGTTGGTGTCGTAGTTGAGCTTCAGGTGGACGGTGATCGTCGAGACGCCCTGCGCGCTCGAGGACTCGATGTAGTCGATGCCGTCGGCGCTCGCAATGACGCGCTCGAGCGGCGTCGTGATGAATCCGCGCACGAGGTCGGCGTTGGCGCCGACGTAGACGGTCGACACCTGCACGACCGCGATGTCGCTGCGCGGAAACTGCCGAACCGAGAGCGAGCGGATCGCGCGCAGACCCGCGATCAGGATGATGAGGTTGACGACGATCGCGAGGACCGGACGTCGAACGAAAAGATCGGTGAGCTTCATCGCGTCAGCTGTTCTCGGGCTTGGGAGCCGGGTTGTTGCCGGGCTGCACCTTGTTGTTGACCTGGACCGCGGCGCCGTTGCGCAGCTTGAACGTCCCCGAGGAGACGACCTCCTCGCCGGCCTTCAAGCCCGAGACGACCGCGATCTGGTCGCCCCGTCCGCCGCCGAGCTTCACGAACTGCTGCCGCACGCCGCGGTACGTCTCGCCCTTCGGGTCTTTCATGTTTTCGACGACGAAGACCGAGTCGCCATACGGCGCGTAGGCGATGGCGGAGGTCGGGAGCGTGACGACCGGCTCGGTGGCGCCGATCGAGAGCGTCGTCTGG
Source organism: uncultured Acidobacteriota bacterium (assembly GCA_963708395.1). Lineage (GTDB taxonomy): Bacteria > Acidobacteriota > Thermoanaerobaculia > UBA5066 > Gp7-AA6 > DATBFU01. The sequence goes on from CAVPSG010000003.1 coordinate 451,887, forward strand.
ACGAACATGCCCGGGCGCAGCTTGGCGTCGGCGTTGGCGAGCGTCGCCTGGACCTGCACGTTGCGCGTGTTCGGATCCACGACCGAATCGACCGCCGTGACCTTGCCGGAGCGGGAGGGGATCCCGGCGCCCGGCGCCGACACCTCGACCGTCGCGCCCACATGGAGGTTCGCCACCTGCTGTTGCGGCACGGAGAAGTTCACATAGATCGGGTCGAGCGCCTGGAGCGGCACGACGGGCGCGCCCTCGACGAGATGCTGGCCGAGATCGACCTGCCGGATGCCGAGGTTTCCCGAGAAGGGCGCCCGGATGGTCTTGCGCTCGATCGTCGCCTGGATCTCGCCGACCTTCGCCTCCGCCTGCTTCTGCGCCGCCACGGCCGTGTCGAGGTCCGCGCGGGCGGTCACGCCCTGCTCGCTCAGTCCCTTCATGCGCTCGAGCTGCAGCTTCGTCAACTCGCGCTCCGCCTGGGCGGCGGCGAGCTGCGCGCGCTCCTGACGCGTGTCGAGCTCGACGAGGATGTCTCCCTTACGGACGAACTTGCCGGACTCGAAGTCGATCGCCGCCACGATTCCCGCCAGGTCCGCGCTCACCGTCACGCCGCGGACGGCCGCGGCCGTGCCGATCGCCGCCACGGTCGATGGCCAGGGCTCCTGCTTGGCGACGACCGTCGTGACCGCCTCCGGCGGCGGCTTGTAGGCCGAACCTTGCTTGATCGCCGTCTGGATCTGGCGCGTCTTCACCGCCGCGATGGCCCCGATGAAGACCACCGCGCCGAGAAGCATCAGAATCATCCGTTTCGCCATCAGCTCCTCCGTCCCACCCGAGCTCCGCGTTCCCGACGGCGAATTGCTCTCGCTCTCGACCGATGCCCCGAGGGGAAGATCGGAACGGCGAGATCCGGGGCCGTCTCCCCACCGAGACGACTCCTCCGGACGGGAACCGGGCGGATCTGCGGGACCCTCATTCTAGCTCTTACGACGAATGGGCGGTCCGGGGTTCGACAAAAAAGACACCCGGAGGAGTAACCGTCCGCCCCAAAACTTTGCGGTCGAGCGACTTGCGGCGCCGGGACATACAATTTCGCCCGTGACCGGACTCGCGGAGAAGGCCGAGCGGCTGCGCGCCCTGCACCGTTCCGGGCAGCCGCTTCTGCTCGCGAACGTCTGGGACGCGGCGACGGCGCGGCTGATGGAGCGGACGGGCTTTCCGGCGATCGCGACGACGAGCGCCGGGATCGCCTTCACCCGCGGATATCCCGACGGCGAGAGGATCCCGCGCGACGAGATGCTCGGGGAGATCGAGAGGATCTGTCGGGCGGTGTCGGTTCCCGTCACGGCCGATCTCGAGGCGGGCTACCGCGAGTCGTCGGAAGGGGTCGCCGAGGCGGCGGCCAAGGCCCTCGAGGCCGGCGCGGTCGGCCTCAATCTCGAAGACGGCACGGGCCGCAGGGAGGAGCCGCTCTTCGAGCTCGGCCGGCAAGTCGAGAAGATCCGGGCGATCCGGGAGATGGGGCGCCGCCGCGGCGTCGCGATCGTCGTCAACGCGCGCACCGACGTCTACCTCGACCGCGTCGGGCCCGAGAGCGGCCGCCTCGACGAGACGACCCGGCGCGGCGAGGCGTTTCGCGACGCCGGCGCCGACTGCGTCTTCGTGCCGGGCGTGACCGATCCGGCCCTCATCGGAGAGATCGTCCGGCGCCTCGCGTGCCCGGTCAACGTCCTCGCCGCCCCCGGCGGCCCCTCGATCGCCGAGCTGGCGAAGCTCGGCGTGGCGCGCGTGTCGCTCGGGTCCGGCGCGATGCGCGCCGCGCTCACCCTCGTCGAGCGGATCGGCGAGGAGCTCCGGACGAAAGGGACCTACTCGACCCTCGACGGGGCCCTCTCGCACGCGAGCGTCAACGAGCTGATGGGCTGACGCGGCGCCGGGCGATCGTGGCGAGCGTCGGGGCGTCCATCGCGTAGGGAATCCACTTTCGAACGCGCCGCCCGCCGAGCGCCCGGTAGAAGCTCTCGGCCCGACGATTTCCGGCGAGCACGTCCCACTTCAGGCGGCCGGCGCCGGCCTCGAGCGCCTGCGATGCCACGGCGCGGAAGAGCGCCTCGCCGACGCCGCGGCTTCGGAACGCATTCCGCACGAAGAGCTCCTTGAGAGTCACGGTCGGCTTCAGGTCGTAGGTGAACGGCGTCGTCACGGTGACGGCGTAACCGACGAGCGCCGTGGAGACGCGATCTTGGGCCACCGTGATCCGGCACTGAGGGCTCCGGCCGAACGCACTTCGCGCGAGATTCGACTCGGTGACGGCGAACGCGTCGAGGTACTTCTCGAAAGCGGCCAGGCCGCGCATCAGGACGAGGAGCTCCCGGAGGTCTCGTCGCCTGGCCGGACGGATCGCGGGGCTCAGCATCCGCACGCGACCTTGGCCGGTCCGCTTTCCGAGGGCGCCTCGCCCTCCTCGAGCGCGAATCCTTCGTCCCGCCAGCCCGTGATGCCCCCGAACATCTCCTTGACCGCAAACCCCAGGGACGCCATACGGACGGCCGCGCGCGCCGCGCCGTTGCAGTGCGGCCCGGCGCAGTACACGACGAAGAGCGTGCCGGCCGGGTACGCGCGCATCGTCTCCGTGCCGATCGTCCGATGAGGAATGTTGACGGCGCCCGGCACGTGGCCGCGGGCGTACGCGCCGGCGCTCCGCGCATCCACGAGGACGAAGTCCGGGTGCGTCGCGAGCGCCTCGTGCACGTCCGAGCAATCCGTCTCGAACCGGAACCGCGCCTGGAACCGCGCGAGCGCCTCCGCCGGGCTCGCCGCGGGGACCTCCGAAACGATGCTGGCCATGGACCCCCCCTTCTCGAGATCCGCATCGTAGCGGGCGCGCCCCGGGTTCGCGAGTGGCAAAAATGACAATGTATGGTAGAAATCCGCCAACCGCCATGCGCCCCGCAAGCCGGGATCCCGGCCTCGTCGCCGTCCTCGCCTACGACGGCCTCTGCACCTTCGAGTTCGGCATCGCCGTCGAGATCTTCGGCCTTTCGCGGCCGGAGTTCACGTTCCCCTGGTACCGCTTCGCCGTGGTCGGCGCCGACGCGGGCCCGCTCCGCGCAACCGGAGGCATCACGGTGTGGGCGACGGCCTCGCTCCGAACCCTCGCGCGAGCGCGCACCATCGTCGTGCCCGGCTGGAGGGACCGCGGCGAGACTCCCCCGCCGCGCCTTCTCGCGGCGTTGCGGCGGGCGCACGCGCGCGGCGCGCGGCTTCTTTCGATCTGTTCCGGCGTCTACGTCCTCGCGGCGACGGGCCTCCTGGACGGCCGTCGCGCCACGACGCACTGGCGCTACGCCGAGGACCTCGCGAGGCGCTTCCCGGCGATCCGCGTGGACCCGGACGTCCTCTACGTGGACGAGGGAAGCCTCCTGACGTCCGCCGGCAGCGCGGCGGGAATCGACGCGTGCCTTCACCTGGTCGCCCGCGACTTCGGCTGGCGCGTGGCCAACGCGATCGCCCGGCGCCTCGTCGCGACGCCGCACCGGGCGGGAGGCCAGTCGCAGTTCATCCGGTCGCCGGGGGCCGAACCTCCCGGCCCGGCGCTATCCGGCGTGATGGAGTGGGCGCGCGGACATCTCGGGCGCGATCTGCGCGTTCGGGACCTGGCCCGCCGGGCCGCGATGAGCGAGCGAACGTTCCTTCGGCGCTTCTTCGACGCCACCGGGACGACACCGAAGGCCTGGCTCCAGTACGAGCGCATCGCGCGCGCCCAGGACCTGCTCGAGGCGTCGGATCAATCCGTGGACCGCGTGGCGGAGTCCACCGGCTATCAGTCCGCCGAGACCTTCCGCGCAGCCTTCCGAGCGCAGGTCGGCGTGCCGCCGGGCGCGTACCGCCGGCAGTTCCGCGGCGAGCGTGCGGCGAAATGACGAACGGCTGTCGAATTCGCCCCCTCGCGTTCGACTAGTGGCCGAAGGGAGATCGCATGCGCTACATCCTCTTGATCTACAGCCGCGAAGCCGACTGGACGGGCCTCTCCGACGAGGCAAAGGGCGAGATGATCGGACAATACCGGGCATTCACCGAATCCATCAAGAAGAGCGGGAACTACCTCGCCGGCGACGGCCTCGAGCCGACGACGACCGCGACGACGGTCCGCCTGCGCAACGGAAAAGCGATGACGACCGACGGGCCGTTCGCCGAGACGCGGGAGCAGCTCGGCGGCTACTACGTCATCCAGGCGAAGGATCTGGACGAGGCCTCCGCCATCGCGTCCCGCGTGCCCGGCGCCGCCGTCGGGTCGATCGAGGTGCGGCCGATCATGGACACGAGGTGCGTAGCGCCCGTCTCGAGGCGAACGCGAGGGATCCCCGATCTCGGCGAGGCCTCGCGCATCGCCGTCCTGTGGCGCCGTGCGCTCGTCTGAGCCGCCGCCCTGTCATATCGTTGCGGGCCAGGAGGCCCGATTCACATGATCAAGCGCTTCGTCCTGGGGCTCGTCGTCGCGGCGGCCGCGTTCGCCGCTCTCCCCGCGGCTCTTTCGGCCGATCTGCCGCCGGTCATCCCGCGCGACGTCCTGTTCGGCAATCCCGAGAGGTCGCAGCCGCGCCTCGCCCCCGACGGCCAGCGGCTCGCCTGGCTCGCGCCGGACAAGAAGAACGTCCTGCAGGTGTGGGTCAAGACCGTCGGCAAGGACGACGACAAGATCGTGACGGCCGACAAGAAGCGCGGCATCCGCCAGTATCTCTGGGCGGAAGACAGCAAAACCATTCTCTATCTCCAGGACAACGACGGCGACGAGAATTTCCATCTCTACGGCGTGGACCTCGCCTCGGGCAACGTCCGCGACTACACCCCCTACCAGGGAATCCGCGCCGACATCGTCGACGTCCACCCGGACTTCCCCGACCAGGTCCTCGTCCAGATGAACCTGCGCGACCGCCAGGTCATGGACGTGCACCGCCTGAACCTGACGACCGGCGCGCTGGCGCTCGACACGCAGAACCCGGGCGACGTCGTCGGCTGGGGAACGGACGCGAAATTCCAGGTCCGCGCCGCGCAGGTCTCGACGGCCGACGGAGGAACCGAGGTCCGCGTCCGCGACGACGCGAAGTCGCCGTGGAAGACGCTCGTCAAGGTCGGGCCCGACGAGATCCTGAGCTTCGAGGGCTTCTCCGCCGACGGCAGGACGGCGTATCTCACGAGCTCGATCGGCAGCGACACGGCGCGGCTCGTCGCGCGCGATCTCGCGACGGGATCGGAAAAGGTCCTCGCGTCGTCGAACGAGGTGGACGCCGGCGGCGTCATCATCCAGCCGCGGACCTACGTCGTCCAGGCCGTCTCCTTCGAGCCCGGCCGCCAGGCGTGGAAGGTCCTCGACCCGTCGATTCAGCCGGACTTCGACGCGATCGCGAAGCTCAACCCGGGCGACTTCGCCCTCGTCAACCGCACGACGGCCGACGACGCGTGGCTCGTCGCCTTCACCTCCGACCGCGGCCCGGTGTCCTGGTACAAGTGGGACCGCACCGGAAAGAAGGGCACGCTGCTTTTCACCGCCCAGCCGAAGCTCGAGGGTCTGCCGCTGGCCGAGATGAAGCCCGTCGTCATCAAGGCGCGAGACGGGCTGAGCCTCAACTCCTACCTGACGCTCCCCGTCGGCCTCACGGCGAAGAATCTCCCGCTCGTCCTCTTCGTCCACGGCGGACCGTGGGGCCGGGACAACTGGGGTTACAGCCCGTGGGCGCAGTGGCTCGCCAACCGCGGCTACGCGGTGCTCCAGGTCAACTACCGCGCCTCGACCGGCTACGGGAAGAAGTTCCTCAACGCCGGAAACCGGCAGTGGGGCTTGAAGATGCACGACGACCTGATCGACGCCGCGAAGTGGGCGGTCGCCCAGGGCATCGCCGACCCGAAGCGCGTCGCGGTCTTCGGCGGCTCCTACGGCGGTTACGCGGCGCTCGCGGCCGCGACGTTCACGCCGGACGCCTTCGCATGCAACGTGGACATCGTGGGCCCGTCGAACCTGAAGACGCTCATCGGCTCGATCCCGCCGTACTGGAAGCCGATCCGTTCGATGTTCGACGTGCGGATGGGCAACGTGGACGACCCGAAGGACGCCGAGCTCATCCACAACGCGTCGCCGCTCTTCAAGGCCGACAAGATCACGAAGCCGCTCCTCATCGGGCAGGGCGCGAATGATCCGCGCGTCAACGTGAAGGAGTCCGAGCAGATCGTGGACGCCATCGAGAAGAACAAGGGCAGCGTGACATACGTCCTGTATTCCGACGAGGGCCACGGTTTCGCGCGGCCCGAGAATCGCATCGACTTCAACGCGCGGGCGGAGCGGTTCCTCGGAAGCTGCCTCGGCGGGCGCTACGAGCCGATGGAGGGCGACAAGATCGCCGGCTCGACGGCGGTGGTGAAGGTGATCGGGGGGAAATAGATCTCCTTCCCGGCGTAGGGGCGGGGCTTGTCCCCGCCCTCTCTGATGCGGGCGGCCACAAGGGCCGCCCCTACGAGTCATCCGGCGAGTCGCCGCGAAGCCGCGACGTTCCTATTTCGCCGTGGCCTTCTTGATCAGCTCGAGCGCCTTCGGGTTCCCCTTATACGACTCGGAGTACGCCTTCGCGGTCGCCGCATCGAGGCGCGCGCCGGCGGCGATGAGCTCCTCGAGGCCGGGATTGCCGGAGTAGATGCCGGACTGAAGCGCGGTCAGGCCCGCCCAGTTCTTCGCATCGACTTTCGCTCCCGCCTTGATCAACAGACGCAGCGTCTCGCGGTCGCAGTCGGCGGAGGCGAACATGAGGGGCGTGTTCTTCTTGTCGTCCACCGCGTTGACGTTCGCGCCGCGCTGGATGAGGAGCAAAACGATCGCGCGCCCATCGGCGCCCTTCGCACAGGCCTGGTGCCCGAAGAACAGGACCATCAACGGCGTGCGCTGGTTCGAGTCGGCGAAGGCGTCGTTGGCCGACATGCCGCCGTCGAGGTACACGCGCACGGCCTCGCCGTCGGCCTGCGTCAGCGCGAGATAGAAGCTCGGCTCGTCGAACGCGAGGTGGCGCTCGCGAAGCTTCGCGAGGCCCGCGGCCTCGGAGCCCGAGGCCCCCTCACCCTGGCCCTCTCCCCCCTTCGGGGGGCGAGGGGAAGATGGAGCCGCAGCGGCTTTCGAGGACGCGCTCACGTCGCCGCTCTTGACCGCCGACGGACTCCCCGCTCCGCCGCGCTCGATCCACTCGACGGCGACCTTCGCCTCGTCGGCGATGAGCTTGTCCGGCGACTGTGTCAGCGGACGGATCGTCTCGAGGACGCCTTTCGCCTGGCTCTGCCGGTTCCGGAGACAGGAGAGGGCGCGCGTGCGGGCCGACGGGTCGGCGCCCGACACCGCGACGTCAGCGAGCGCCGCAACGAGCTCTCCGTTCTCGATCGCGAGCTTGTTGTACGCGCCGACCGCGGCCGGCGCGAGATCGTGGTCCCTGTCCTTCATCGCGGCGGCGAGCGGTCCCTTCGCGGCGGACGCGACGGCGGACTTGGCCGCTTTCGGGATCGGGTTGGAGACGTCGCCGATCTCCTCGAGCGCCTCCGCCGCCTGCTTGCGAACGCTCATCGAGCGGTCCGAAGCCACGAGGCGCGCGAGCTCGGGCGCGGCGTCGTGCGCCAGGCCCTTGACTCCGCGCAGCGCCCAGCACGCCTCCATCCGAACGCTCTCTTCCGCGTCGCCGAGCAGCCGCGTCGCCTCGGGAATCCAGCGCGCCGCCTCCTTCTCGGAGGTCACCTTGCCGGCGAGCGAGATCGCGGCCGCCCGCGTGTCGGCCTCGGAGGAATGCGTGTGCGCGAGCGCGAGATCGACCGTGCCCGGAGGCAGCGTCTTGACGCGCCCGAGCGCCGGGAACACGTACCGCCCCGACTCGGGCGTCTTCCGCACCGTCTCGTCGAGCATCGGCAGGACCGGCGAGGCGTCCTTCTTGAGCAGCCGCTCGAGCGCCTTCGCCGCGGCCTCCGCGCTGTCGCGGTCGTGGATGCTCGTTCGACCCGGGCGCGGATGCGCCGCCTCCGCCGCGTTCTTGGCGAGGTACGTCAGGATGGGCGGCGCGATCTTCGCGGGCGGATCGATGCCGATGAGACCGCGTGCCGCGACGAACGCCGTCGCGTCGTCGCGCGATCCTTCGAGCGCCCGGCGCCAGGCATCTGCGAGCTCCGTGTCGGGCACGTCCATCGCGGCGAGCGCTCCCGCGGCTCGCGCCACCACGGCGGCTTCGGAATCGGCCAGCGTCTTCTGGAGCGCGGGCTTCGCCACGGCCGCGTCCTTGCCCGTGTCCCAGAGCGCGGAGGCCGCCGCCTCGCGCACGGAAGCGTCCGGATCCGAGAGCGCCTTCGCGAGCGCGTCCACGGCCGCGGGATCCTTGCGGCCGCCGAGGCCGTGCGCGGCCGAGGCGCGCTCTTTCGGGTCCTTCGACTTCGTGAGCGTCTTGACGTAATCGCGGATCAGCTCCTGCTCGTCGGCGCGCGCGAGGGCCGCGCCGAGGCACAGAATCGTCGCGAGGATGCTGAGCATCCGAAGGGATCGCGTCATGCGGGGACTCCTTGGCGGGGATTATCGCCGGAAACGGATCAGCGCAGCCCCTTGATCGGCACGTCGCGCTCGAGGCGCGGGTCTCGCGCGCGGTGACCGAGCTTCGCACCCGACGTGAGAGTCATCGTTCGAGGACCTTTTTCGCGGCGCGAGGAGTCTCCCGAGGTAATCGAGGGAGGAGCCTCGCGCCGCGGGAGCGCGCGCTAAGCGAGGAATCAGGACGGCGGTCGAGCGCCTTTGCGCGAGCCGACGGCCGGTGCGCCCGAAGGGGCGCAGATTTCGAGCGACGGCGCGCGCGACGGATCAGCGCGCGCCTTCCACGAGAAACAGATCGTCTCGCCGAACGATAGCGGAGTAGCCGTACGACTTCTCGTCGCCCGCCACGATCGCCTGATAGATCCGCACGACGCCCGCGAGATCGGCGGGGGCGAGGCGGCGCAGGAACTCGCGTCTGCCGGTCGCCAGCTCGACGCGCTCGAGTCGGCCCGGCACCTCGGACGAAGGAATCTCGAAGACCGATCGACCGTCGGCGCTCCATTCGAACACGACGTCGGTCGGCTTGAGACCGGGAGCCTTCCGCGGCTCCCCGCCGGCCGAGGGAAATAGCTGGTATTCGTCGTGCGCTCCCTGGACGAGCAGGAGCGTCCCGTCCGGAGAAACGATCCCGCGGCGGGTTCCCTCCGGCGTCACGGGCCGCGGCGCGCCGCCCGAGATCTCCTGGGTATAGCAGCGGGAAACGCGGCTCGATCCCGTCCCGCAGACGAGCACCCGTTTCGCGTCGGGAAACCATCTCGCCGAGCTGTACTCACGGATCTCGCCGCTTTCCAGGCGCCTCGCCTCCCCGGGACCGGTGGGATAGACCATGAGACGGTCGGGTGAGGAAGGGACGACCGCGAGAGCCCAGAGCCCGTCCGGGGAGAGATCGGCGGCCCAGCCTTCCCCCAGTCGAACGACCGGAGACCCGTCGGTCTTGCGCACGCAGACCGCGTAGTTGTTCCCGAAAGCGCCGCTGAACTCGGAGAAGAGAAGCGTTCCACCGTCGCTCGATAAGGCCACGGCAAACGAGCCGTCGAGCCACGAGAGATCTTTCTCCGCCGCGGCTCCGGGCGCCATGACCATCAGCCGGTACTTCACGTCCTCGCGCGCCCCGAGCCAACGGCCGTCGGAGGAAATGTCGAAGAGGGTGAGCCCGCCGGCGTTCGACAGCGCGATCCGGTCCTTGCCCGAGAGCGTCAGGGCGCGCACCTCGAAGGACGAATACCCGGCGCCCGTCGAAACGAGGACTTCGCGTCCGTCGGGCGACCACGCCATGCCCTCGACGCCCCAGTAACCGCCGGCGAGCGTCGTCTTCTTGCCCGAGAGATCCACGATCGCCACGCCGCCGCGGTCGTCCCATCGGAAAGGATGCTCGAGAAACGCGATGCGATCTCCCGCTCGCGAGAAGCGCGGATCGCTCAGATACCCGGCGGTCGAGTAGAGCACCTTGCCGATCGGGTACTCCAGGCGATCCTTTCCGTCGACCTCCCGAATGATCGCGAGGCCCTCGCCATCGGGATGCCAGTCCGCCTCGCGGACGCCGTCGAGGATCTCCCGCGGCGCGGTGCCTCCGAGAGGCATCCGCGCGAGCGTTCCCGTGAAGAGACGCTGGTGGATGTACTTCGCGTGGGTCAGAAGCGCGAGCTCGCCTTTCGAGGAGATCGACAAGAGCTGCGCGTCCGGGACGCCGACAGGTTTCGGCTCGGGGTAGTCGGGAACGCGCGTGAAGATTTCCGAATGGTTTCCCTCCCGGGCCTGGCTGAAGACCACCGTGCGTCCGTCGGGAGCAAAGAGCGCGCGAAAGATCGGCAGCGACCGATACGTCAGGGGTTTGAACCTCACGCCCGCGAGGCCGCGAGCGGCTCCGGCGGTGCGTCCCGCGAAGAACGAGGCGAGCGTCACGGCGGCGAGAAGACCGACGCCGGCCGCGAACATGGTCCATCGCGGGATCTTTCCGCGGGCCGCGGGAGCGGCGATGCCCGATGGCATCGAGACGCTCGAGAGCGACTCCAGATCGAACGCCAGATCGTGGGCGGAGTGGAACCGACGCTCGGGGCTCTTTTCCAGGCAGTGGCGAACGATCCGCTCGAGGCCCGGAGAGACGCTCCGATTGGTGACCGAGAGATCCGGGGGCTCCTCGCGCAGGATCGCCGACATCGTCTCCGCGGCCGACTCTCCCCGGAACGCCCTCGCGCCGGTGAGCATCTCGTACAGGATCGCGCCGAACGAGAAGATGTCGCTGCGCGCGTCGGCCGGCTTGCCCTTGACCTGCTCCGGCGACATGTAGCCGAGCGTGCCCAGAACCACTCCCGGCTCGGTGCCGCGGGTCTCCGTCGGGAGATTCGTCACGTTCGATCCGGCGCCCTCCGACTGCATGAGCTTGGCCAGACCGAAGTCCAGGATCTTGACGCGGCCGTCGTTGAGGACGAACAGGTTCTCGGGCTTCAGATCGCGGTGAACGATTCCCTTCTCGTGGGCCGCGGCGAGGCCGTGCGCGACCTGGAGCGCGTAGTCGATCGCACGGCGAGGCGGCAGCTTCCCGCCGGAGACAACCGTCCGCAGGGACTCGCCCTCCAGAAGCTCCGAGACTACGTAGGGCGCGTCGCCTTCGTGGCCGACGTCGTAGACGGCGGTGATGTTGGGATGGTTGAGCGCGCCCGCGGCCTGCGCCTCCTGCTCGAAGCGGCGCAGGCGTTCGGGATCGGCGGATAACGACGCGGGAAGAACCTTGATCGCCACGTCGCGCTTGAGGCGCTCATCCCGCGCGCGGTAGACCTCCCCCATCCCACCCGCGCCGATGGGCGCGAGAATTTCGTAGGGACCGAGCTTCGAGCCGGACAGCAGGGTCATTTCAGACAAGCTTCGGTCGCGGCGCGAGGAGTCTCCGCGAAGTAATCGAGCGGAGGAGCCTCGCGCCGCGGGAGCGAGCGCGCCGCGCCGGGATCAGGTGAACGGTCGAGGCCCTTTGGCCGAGCCGGGCGCCGATCGCGACAGCGAGATCCCGGCGCAAGCGAGCGCGACGGTTCACCCATCCCCCCGGCGCCAATGGGCGACAGGATCTCGTACGGGCCGAGTCTCGAGCCAGCCGCCAGCGTCATACCAGGTTGCTCCCGGCGCGGATCCGCTCCGAGCTCACTTCACGTTCTGCCGCAGGAAGGCGAGCGTGCGCCGCCAGGCATCGCGCGAGGCCTCCGGGTGATGGATGGGCCGCGTGTCGTTGAAGAAGCCGTGCTTCGTTCCCGGGTACGTGTGGAACTCGTGCGCCTTCCCGAGCACCGTGAGGCGCCGGTCGAGCGCGGCGCGAACATCCGGCGTGATGGATCCGTCCATCTCGGCGAAAATCCCGAGCAGCGGCGCCCGGAGGTTCTCCAGGGGCGGGTGCACGCTCGGGTGCGCGCCGTAGAAGTCCACGCAGGCCGAGACGAGGTCGGGGCTCGTCGCCGCCGCGAACAGCGCGAGTTGCCCTCCCATGCAGAAGCCCACGACGCCGGCCGTCTCGCTCGAGCAGGCCGGGTCCTCGAGGAGCGCCGCGATCCCGCCGCGCAGGGTCTTCTCGGTCTCCGCGATGTTGAGAGCCATCAGCAGCTTCCCCGCTTCGTCCGGCGACGTCGTCACGACCCCTTTGTAGAGATCCGGCGCGAGCGCGGTGAAGCCCTCGGCCGCGAAGCGGTCGCAGACGTCCTTGATGTGATCGTTGAGGCCCCACCACTCCTGCACGACGACGACGCCGGGTGCCGGCGACGCCGCAGGGGACAGATACCCGAGATAGCCCGCGCCGTTGCCGCGGAAGGAAAGCATGCGGCCGGCCATGACGGGCAGATTCTAGCGGGACTTCGCTGGGGCAGAATGCGACGATGGCCGCCCTGGAGCTCATCCTCGTGCTGTTGGCCGCCGTCGCGGCCCTGGCGCTCCTGGCGGAAAAGATCGAGATCCCGCTGCCGGCGCTCCTCGTCTTGGGAGGCATCGGCCTCGCGCTCGTGCCCGGCCTTCCGCGGCCGTCGATAGATCCCGACGCCATCTTCCTCATCTTCGTCCCGCCGCTTCTTTACTGGACGGCGCTGAACACGTCCTGGCGGGACTTCCGAGAGAACCTGCGCTCGATCACGCTTCTCTCGGTCGGCCTCGTCATCGTCACGATGCTCGCGGTCGCCTGGGCTGCGCACGCCGTTGCGCCGGAGCTCCCGTGGTCGTCGGCCCTCGTGCTCGGCGCGATCGTCTCGCCGCCGGACCCCGTCGCCGTGACCGCCGTGACGCGCCGTCTCGGGATCCCCCGCGGCATCACGACACTCCTCGAGGGAGAAGGCCTCGTCAACGACGCGACCGCGCTCGTGGCCTACCGGATGGCCGTCGCCGCCGTCGTGGCCGGCAGCGCTTCCGTGCACGGCGGGGCTCTCCGGATCCTGTGGGCCGGCGCCGGAGGCGTGGCGGTCGGGCTCGCCGTCGGCTTCGCGATCGGCTGGATCCGGCGGAAGATCGGCCGCGCGCCGGTCGTCGAGAACACGATCTCGCTCCTGACGCCGTTCGCCGCCTTTATTCCCGCGGACCGAATCGGCGTTTCGGGCGTGCTCGCGGTCGTGGCCGTCGGTCTCTTCCTCGGGAGGCGAGGAGCGCGCGTCGTTTCCCCGCAGACCCGCCTCCAGGCGACCGGAATGTGGCAGGTCGTGAGCTTTCTCCTCGAGGGACTCATTTTCATTCTCATCGGGCTCGAGCTGCCCTTCGTTCTCGAGGCGCTGCGCGTGCATTCGATCCCGAGGCTCGCGGTGCTCGCGGCCGCGGTCAGCGCGGCGGCGATTCTCGTGCGCTTGCTCTGGGTCTTCCCCGGCGCCTATCTTCCGCGATACGTCCAGCGGCTGTTCGGCGCGAAGCATCCCGACGAGTACCCGCCGTGGCAGGGCGTGACGTTCGTGGGCTGGGCGGGACTGCGCGGCGGCGACTCGCTCGTCATCGCGCTCGCGCTGCCTCTGAAGACGGCCGCCGGGGCCCCGTTTCCCGGCAGGGACCTGATCCTTTTCCTGACGTTCGCGGTCATCTTCGTGACGCTCGTGATCCAGGGCTTCACGCTGAAGTTCGTCATCCGCTGGCTGGGATTGAAGCCCGATCGCGAGACCGGCGAGGAGGAGACGGAGGCGCGGGACCGCGTGACGGAGGCGGGGCTCGCGCGGCTCGACCACATCGAGCCCGAGAACGAGACGCGCCGGCAGGTGCTGGAAGCCCTGCGCGAAAAGCACCGGCACATCGGCCACCGTTACGACGCGCGCGCGCGCGGCAAGCGGCATGAAAAGGACGAAGAGCGGCGCGATGCCTACCGCGCGTACCGGCTCGAGATGATCCGCGGCGAGCGGGACGCGCTCATCGGGCTGCGCGACGGAAACGTGATCTCCGACGGTGCGATGCGCCGCATCCAGCGCGATCTCGATCTCGAGCAGGTCCTCCTCGAGTCGCCCGACGCGGTGGACGCGGAGCTCGACGAGGAGGCCGGCGTCACTTCTTGAGGCGCTCGGTCCAGTTCACGTCCACGACGATCGGATTCGACGGCTCCTCACCGACGACACGGACGACGAGGAAGCGGCCGTCCGGCGCGACGTCGTAGGGGCGAGGGTCGAAGGCGCTCAAGCCCGCCGCGTCGAGATCGAAAAGCGACTGCGGCGGTCCGAACGCCGGCCCCGAGGCGTCCGGCCGGAACGGTGCGGCTGTGAGGCGTCCGTCGCCGCCGATGTAGTAGAGCTCCTTGCCGTCGCGGCTCCAGATCGGCGACGTCCCCCCGGCGACGGAGACGCGCCGCCGAGGCCCCGACGGAAACGCCTGCACGAAGATCTCCCGAGGCCCGGCGTCGTCGGAGGAGAAAGCCACCCAGCGCCCGTCCGGCGAGTGACGAGCCGAATACTCGCTGAACTCCGTCTGGAACACCGGCTTCGCCTGAGCGCCGGCCGCGAGAGGCAGCAGCCAGATATCCTCTCGCGTGCCGGCGGGCGAGCCGCCGAAAAGAAGTCCCTGCCCGTCCGGGCTGACGTCGCTCACGAGCTTGTCCCAGTTGCTCTTCAGCACGACGTCCTCAGCGCCTCCGCCCGCGGGCCGGGCGTAAAGGTCGTAGTAGCCCGCGCGGTCCGAGACGTAGTAGAGCCGCTGCCCGTCGGGAGACCACGTCGAATCGAATTCATCCGAGCGCTCCGACGTTATGCGCGACGCGATTCCGCGGGCGACGTCCAGGACCCAGACGTCCAGATTCCGTCCGGCGGTCGCGTCCCGGATCGACACCGCAACGCGATCGCCGGACGGCGAGATCCGGACGTCCTCGTAGTCCGCGATCTGGCCGAGGGTGCCGAGCTCGGTTCCTCTTCGATCCAGCCAGACGAGGCGGCGATCGTGCCGCCAGAGACCGTAGGCGAGCACATCGCCCCCCGCCGACGCCTGGACGAGGTTGTTGTCGGTAAAGAAGTGGACGTTGTCGACGACGACCACCGGACTGCCAACGGGTTCGAGGCGGCGCGCGTCGAAGCGCTGCGCGAAGAGCGTCCCCTCGCGCGCGAAGAGCAGGTAGCCCCGCGGCGACCAGACCGCGCTCGTGTCCGAACGCCAGAGGACTCGCGTTTCCTTCGATTCGAGATCCCCCAGGATGAGGACCGTCTTCCCCGGATCGACGTTGCGCGCCGCGAAGACGAAGTGGCGACCGTCGGGGAGAAACGTCGGATACAGGTGCGCCGCGTCGCCCCGCGCCCGGTCGATGACGGTGGCCGGCGCGCGGGCCCCGCCGTCGGCGGGGACTCGCGAGAGGGGCGCCCCGAACTGCGAAACGAAAACGATCTGCCCGGCTCCCCAGGCGGCGCCGAGGGGGGAGCCCGTGTTCTCGCAGATCGTCTGAATCGAGCCTCCCTCGGCGTCGATCCGGCGGAGCCGGCCGGCCTGAAAGAACCCGATCTGGTGTCCGTCCGGCGACCAGAAGCCGGCCACCGCTCCTTCGGTGCCTTCCAGCCGCTTCGCGGCGATCGTGTCGAGACTCCGGACCCAGATCTGCGTCTGACCGCCGTGGCTCGACACGATGAATGCGATCCTCCGCCCGTCGGGTGAGAGGACCGGGCAGTCCTGGAACCGAAATTCGCTGCCGGGCGGCGGGGCCTGGACGAATCGGAGGGGCTGCGGTCCCGCCGGGCCGCGACGCGTCAGGACGGAAGCCGCGCCGAACAGAAGGCCAATGGCCGCGAGGACCCAGGCGGCCGACTCGCGCACCCGTCGGCGCGCGCGCGCGGCGGCGGGCGCGGCGACGCCGGCGGCGGATCCTTCCCCGATCCATCGGAGCTCTTTGCCGACGTCGCCGGCATTCTGCCAGCGGTCCTCCGGATCCTTGGCGAGGCAGGTCTTCACGACGCGATCGAGCGCCGGCGGCGACATCGGATGCACCGTCGAGATCGGCGCCGGATCCGTATGGAGGATGGCGCCGATGAGCGAGGCCTGCGTCGCGGCAGGGAACGCCTTCTTCCCCGTCGCCATCTCGTAGAGCGTCGCGCCGAGCGCGAAGATGTCGGTCCGCGCATCGGCTTCCTTGCCTTCGAGCTGTTCCGGCGCCATGTACTGGAACGTCCCGAGAATCGTGCCTTCCTGGGTCAGACCCTGCTGCGTCGGCAGCGCGGTGATCCCCTCACCCCGGCCCCTCTCCCGCCGGGAGAGGGCGAGGACTTTGGCCAGACCGAAGTCGAGGAGCTTGACGCCGGACTTCGTCAGCATGACGTTCCCGGCTTCAGATCCCGGTGCACGATCCCCTGCCGGTGCGCCTTGTCCAGAGCGTCGGCGATCTCCTGGCCGTAGCGCAGCGTCTGCTCGAGAGGCAGCGCGCCTTTCGACGAGGCGATCCGACAGCGTCTCCCCCTCGAGGTACTCCATGACGAGGTATTCGGTCTCGCCCTCGCGGCCGACGTCGTGCAGCGCGCAGATGTGCGGGTGCGATAGCTGCGAGATCGTCTTCGCCTCGCGCTCGAAGCGCTGTCGGGAGTCCGGCGATGCCGACAGATGCGGCGAAAGGACCTTCACCGCGACGATTCGATCGAGCCGCGTGTCCTTCGCCTTGTAGACCTCTCCCATGCCTCCGGCGCCGAGAGGGGAAACGATTTCGTAGGGTCCCAAGCGGGAGCCCGCCGCGAGAGTCAAGAGACCGGACTCCTCTCCCCCCGGCGGGGGGAGAGGTTGGGTGAGGGGGGTTCTCCTCGGATGCCCCTCACCCCCACCCTTTCCCCAGAGCGGAGAGGGTGCAGGCCTTCCCGAGACCCTGCCGTGACAGACATGAAGTGGACGGATTCTACGGGCAAACGCGCACTAGGATTCGCTCCGGATGACGCGATTCGTGCTCGCCGCTCTGTCCCACGTCCTCATCACGCACGTCACCGTCATCGACACGACGGGCCGGCCCTCGAAGCCCGACATGAACGTCGAGATCCGGGGCGACCGCATCGCGCGCATCGAGCCGTCATCCGGGGCGGCGATTCCTTCCCATGCCCGCGTCATCGACGGGACCGGGAAGTTCCTCATCCCCGGACTCTGGGACATGCACGTCCATACGTTCTTCGGCGACTGGATGCCCGGCGGCCGCGAGGTCACACTGCCGCTGCTTCTCGCCTTCGGCGTGACCGGCGCCCGCGACATGGGCAGCGACCTCGATCCGATCCTGGAAGCGCGCCGGTTAGCGGCCGCCGGCCGGATCGTGTCTCCACGGCTCGTCGTCTCAGGCCCGATGCTCGACGGACCGAAGTCGCCGTTCCCCGCCTCGATCCCGCTCGCGACGGCGGAGGACGCGCGCCGCGCGGTCGTGAAGCTCGCGGACCGCGGCGTGGACTTCATCAAGGTCCAATCCAACATCCCTCGCGACGCGTACTTCGCGGCGGCCCGGGAGTGCGGGAAGCGAAACATCGTCTTCGTCGGCCACGTGCCCGACGCGATCCGCGCGTCCGAGGCGGTCGAGTTCGGCCAGACGAGCTTCGAGCACCTGATCGGCGTCTTCGAAGGAAGCTCGACGGCCGAGGATGCGATGGTCGCCGGCGGCAAGAAGGGGCCGGGCCGCTTCCTCGAGACGTATGACGCGGGCAAGGAGGCGGCGCTCGCGGCGATCCTCGCGAAGAGCTTCATCTGGCAGTGCCCGACCCTCTTCTGGGAGCGCGGCCAGTGGCTGATCGACGACGACGCGATCGACCCGTCGCGGGATCCGGACTTGCGCTATGCGCCGGCTTCGTGGCGCGGAAAATCCTGGCCGAAATTCAAGGAAGGAATCCTGAAGGACCTCGACACGGACCCGCTGCCGGTGAGGGAGAAATTCGTCGTGCACGAGCTCGGAGTCGTGAGACGTCTGCACGATGCCGGCGTCCCGTTTCTCGCGGGAACCGACACGCCGGCCGGCGTCGGCGTTCTGCCCGGCGCGAGCCTGCACCACGAGCTCGAGCGATTCGTCGCCGCGGGATTCACGCCGCTCGAGGCGCTGCAGACGGCCACGCGAAATCCGGCGATCTGTATCGGGAAACTGGGAGATTTCGGAACCGTCGCCGAGGGCAAGGTCGCCGACCTCGTGCTCCTCGACGCGAACCCGCTCGACGACATCCGCAACACGCGAAAGATCGCGGCCGTCGTGGCGAACGGCCGGCTGTATGACCGCGCGGCGCTCGACCGGATCCTCGAAAGCGTCGAGGAGTACGCGCGAGGGCACTAGGGGCGGGGACGAGCCCCGCCCCTACGGGACGTAGCCGTAGGGGCGGCCCTTGCGGCCGCCCTCTCTACCCCTTGTGCCCCGCCTCCGCCTTCGCCTTCACGCGCACGAAGGCATATCCGAGATTCGGCAGCGAGTTGAAGTCCGCCGCCTTTCCGCAGAACTCGGTCGCGCGCGCGACGTCGTTCTTTTCCCGATACGCCGTGCAAAGCCGGAAGAGGTTCTGCGGATCCTGCAGATTCGCCTGCGTCAGCGCCGAGACCGCGTTGTCGTGGTCTTTCCCGGCGAGCGCGACGATCCCGTCGATCTCGTTCGCAAGCTTGATCTGCACCGGGTTCTTCGTCGCCTCGGCGCCCTTGCGAAACTCCGCCGCCTCCGTCTTCGCGAGCGCGAAGTCCTTCTTCGCCGCCGCGACACGCGCGCGGTTGTAGTGGACGAGACGCCTCTGATTCTCCTTGATCTCGTTCGACAGGCTCGAGTCCTCGACCATCTTCAGCGCGCGCTCGAACTGCTTGCCCGCCTCGTCGAACTTGCCCGCGTCGAACAGGATGTTTCCCCTCAGGAAGACGGCGCCGATCATGCCGGGCATGTCCTTGCCCTTCTCCGCGAGCGCGTACTGCTCGTCCGCGTCCGCCAGCGCTTTCGCCGTCTTGCCGCCGTCCACGTGCACGACGGTCTTTGCGAAGAGCGCCGTGACGCGCTCCCCGTCGGTCCGCGCCTTCTGCAGGAACGTCTGCAGCTCCGCGAGCGCCGCGTCCGGCTTGCCCTGATACAGCAGATCCATCGCGATCCCCTGGTGCGCATTGACGAAGTTTGGATCGATCGCGAGCGCCTTGCGGTACTGCGCGATCGAGTCGTCGAAGCGACCCATCTTCAGAAGGAGCTCCGCGTAGGAGTCGTACGGGTTCGGGTCGTTCGGAATGAGCTGGATGTACTTCTGGAACGCGCGTTCCGAGCCCGCGAAGTCTCCGTTCTGGCGGTATGCGTAGCCGAGGAGGTTCCACGCGGTCGAGAAGGCGGGCGCGATCTCGGTCGCCTTACGGTAGTGATCGATTGCCTTCAGGAAATCCTGCTGCCCGAAGTAGAAGCCGGCGAGACTGAACTGCGCGCGCTCGTCGTCGGGATACGCGGTGACGAGCTTGTCGAGGAGGTCCTTCTGCTTGACCGCGTCGTTGTTCGCGCCGGCTTCGGTCGCGAGGATCAGGAGCTTCTCGCCGTCGGACGCTCCATCGGCCAGCGCGACGGCCTTGTGGAGATGATCGAAGAACTCGGCTCCGGTCGGCGCGGTGTTGGCGAGCTGGAACTCGGCGAGCGCGAAGTGCGGGTCCTGCTCCGCGGCCTTCTGGAAGTGCGCGATCGAGTCGGTGATCTTGAGCCGCTCCGCCATGTCCCGGCCCTGGAGGTACTCCGCCTTCGCCTCGGCCGAGGAGGTCGTGATCGGGATCTTTCCTCCGCCGGGCGGCGTCGGCGCGGGCGCTTTGACTTCGGCGGCGGGCGCGGGAGCCGGGGCCTCCGTCTTCGCGCACCCGGCGGCGAGGCCCGCGGCCAGCCCGAGCAGGACGAGGACAGTCAGCCATCGATTGGACCGCATGGATCTCTCCTTCGCTTTAACTGGCTCTACGGCTTTCGCCGCGAAGGGTTGCCCGTTCGTCCCAGCCCGAATCGTTCTCACCCCGGGCGAAGCACGCGTAGGGGCGGGGCTCGTCCCCGCCCGTCTAGATCGGGCCGCCGCAAGGGCCGCCCCTACGTTAGGCAGGGTCAGGGCGAGGCAGCGCGTCCCCGCCGGATCTCCTTCATCTCGAGGTATGCCGGCTCGAACGCCACGACGCGCCAACCGTCGTCCGTCTTCCGAACGGTCGCCTCGTCGCGGTAATGCGCATACATCGCGCCGCCGATTCCCGAGGTCACGCCCGGCGGGTCGAAGAAGATCGTCTGGCTCACGACGAAGACGAAGTCGCCGTCCTCCGACCGCTTCTTCGACTCGACCGCGTAGCGCGTGCCGCGAAACGCTTCCATCATGTTCCCGCCGGCGTTGCCTCGGAGCGGCTTCTCTTCGAACGCATGGCGGACCGCCGCGTCGTCGCCGTACTGCGCCGCGACGGCGCGCTTCTCCTGCGCCCACGCCTCGGCGAATCCCTCGTAGGCCTTGTAGGCGCCACGGGCGGTCAACCAGTGCCAGCCGACGTACGCCGCCCCGGCCAGCAGGACGAGCCCGACGACCTTCTTCACGAAAGCAGGTCGAACGCTCCGGGGCTCTCCACGAAAAAGATGCACTCCGACGACGCATCGGCCGCCGCGATATGCCGGTAGTTGCCGCCGGGCTGCAGGAGATACGACCCGGCCGGCAGCTTCAGCGCGCGCTCGCCCTCCGGAATCTGCAGAAGGATGCCCGAAACCACCACGATGCGCATGTCGTGCGTGTGCGTATGGACCGGCGTCGTGTATCCCGCGGGGAACCGGAAGAGCGCGCCGTACGCACCCTTCGTGTGATCGCCCCAGAGATCCACGATCGAAGCCGTCGAGCCGGGCGAGAGCGGCTTCCAGTCGAGGCGGGCGGGCAGCCACGAGACGAGGCGCTGGCGATCCGGGACGCCTTTCGGTTTCGCGCTCATAAAACGCCTCGCGGCGAATCGGATGGCGAGATCACTTCTTCGCTGCCGGCGGCGGCACGACTTTCAGATCGAACTTCCCGCTGCTCTCGACGAAGAAGACGCACTCGGAGGCCTGGTCGCAGCTCGTCACGTGCTTGTAGTTGCCGCCGGGCTGCATGAGATACGACCCGGGACCGAGGCGGAACTCGGGTTTACCTTCCGGCGCCTGGACGTAGGTGCCGGAGACGAAGATCACTTTCATCGCGTGCGTGTGCGTGTGCAGGGGAACCGTGAATCCGGCCGGGAGCTTGAAGTAGGCGCCGAACGCGCCCTTCGCGTGGTTGCCCCAGAGGTCCGCGACCTTGACGCCGGGCGCGCCTTTCGGATCGAGATCGGTCCATTTGAGGTCCGACGCGGGCATCACGACCGGCTGTCCCGGCGCCGGCTTCGATTGCGCCAGGAGCGCTTCCGCGAGCAGAAAAGAAACCGCGACCGCCGCCAGTCGTCTCATGCCTCCCTCCTTGGTTGGGAGCGAGGCTACCACCGGCGGCCGCGGCGAGACTCCGCGATTACTTCGCCGGAATGAGGTCGAACTTGCCGGAGCCTTCGGCGAAGAACAGACAGTCCGACGCCTTGTCGCAGCCCGTCGTGTGGCGGTAGCTGCCGCCGGGCTGAATCAGATAAGAGCCCGGGCCCAGACGCACCTCCGGCTTCCCTTCCGGGTCCTGGATGAACGTCCCCGAGATCACGACGATCTTCATGGTGTTGGTATGCGTGTGCAGCGGCGCCGCAAACCCTGCCGGGAACTTGAAGAAGGCACCGAAGGCGCCCTTCGCGTGATCGCCCCAGACGTCGGCGATCTTGACGCCGGGAGCGCCGGTCGGATCGAGGTCGGTCCATTTCAGGTCGGCCGCCGGCTTGAAGACCGGCCCCTTGGACGTATGAGCGAGCACCGTGCCCGCCAGGACGAACGACGCCGCCAGCAACAGAATGCTTCGAGCCCTCATCTCACTCTCCTTCTGTAGGTTAGAAGGAAGCGTATCACCGGAAGGGGGCCACGCGGATCGGGCGGGGACGAGCCCCGCCCCTGCGCGTTCTTCGTAGGGGCGGCCCTTGCGGCCGCCCGACGATGCCGGGCGCGGGCATCCCCGCCCCTGCGTCGAAACCCTCCCCCACCTTCCCTCGTATCCTCCATCGATATAGTTCTTCTATATGAGCCGCCGGACCGAGCTCCTGAAAGGCACTCTCGACCTCCTGATCCTGCGCACGCTCGCCCTCGAGCCCCGGCATGGCCTCGCGATCGCCGAGCGCATCGAGCAGATCACGCAAGGGACCTTCGTCGTGAAGCCCGGCTCTCTCTTTCCGGCGCTCCACCGCCTCGAGCAGGACGGATTCATCGCCGGCTCCTGGGGAGAATCGCCCGAAGGCCGCCGCGTGAAGACGTATCGCCTCGCCGCGGCCGGCCGCCGCCAGCTCGAGCGCGAGAAGAGCCGCTGGGACCGGATCGTCTTCGCGATGGGCCGGGTCCTCGAGGCGGACTGATGCTGCTGACGTCGCGTCTCGCGAGCTTCGGGAGGACGCTCTTCCGCCGGCGGCGTCTCGAGACCGATCTCGATGACGAAATCCGCGGCTATCTCGATGAGCTGACCGACAAGAAGACGCGCCAGGGTCTCGACCCGGCCGAGGCGCGCCGTGCCGCCGCGATCGCGATGGGCGGCGTCGAATCCGTGAAGGACCAGACGCGGGACGTCCGCGCGGGCGCCGGCTTCGAGACGATGGCCCGCGACGTTCGTCATGCCGCGCGCGCTCTCTGGAAATCGCCGGGCTTCGCGGTTGCGACGATCCTGACGCTCGGTCTCGGCATCGGCGCGAACACGGCGATCTTCAGTCTCGTGAATGCGACCATCCTTTCGCCGCTCCCCTATCGCGACTCCTCGCGCCTGGTGTTCGTCTGGTCCGACATGAGCGAGGCCGGCTACCCGCGCGCCCCGCTCTCCGGACCGGAGCTCGCCGATCTGCGTCATCGCGCGCGCCTGTTCACGGGATTCGGCGCAATCTGGGCGAATTCGGCGGCGCTGACGGGCGAAGGCGACCCCGAGCAGCTCCGCGTCGGTCTCGTCACCACGGACTTCTTCCGCGTGCTCGGCGCCGAGCCCGCCCTCGGCCGCACGTTCCGCGCGGGCGACGACGCGTCCGACGCTCCCTCGACCGTCGTGCTCTCCGACGCGCTCTGGCGACGACGCTTCGGCGCCGATCCGCACGTCGTGGGACGCCGCGTCATGTACGGCGGCCGGCCGGCGACGGTCGTCGGCGTGATGCCGGAGTCGTTCCGCCTCCTCCTGCCGCCGGACTCGGCCGTTCCCGACGACCTTCAGGCCTGGGCGCCGTTCTGGCCCAGGATGACCGACGACCCGCGCGGGCAGCAGTTCCTGCGTGTCATTGGCCGCCTGAAGCCCGGCGTCACGCTCGCGCAGGGAAAGAGCGAGATCGACGGCATCGCCGCTCAGATCTCGAAGGAGTTCCCCGAGTATGGGGCCGGCGGCCGTCGCTACGACACGGTCGGCCTCCATGCCGACGGCGTTCGCGAGATCCGGCCCGTTCTGCTCGCGCTCTTCGGCGGCGTCGCCATCCTGCTTCTCATCACGTGCGTCAACGTCGCGGGGCTTCTCGTCGCGCGCGCCGCATCGCGCCGGCACGAGATCGCCCTGCGGATCGCGCTCGGCGCCGGACGCCGGAGGCTCTTCGCGCAGTGCCTCTCGGAGGGGCTCGTTCTGTCCCTGCTCGGCGCCGCCGCGGGTCTGCTGATGGCACGCGGGATGCTCGCGGCGCTCTTCGCGGCGCGGCCGGAGAGTCTCGAGCGAATCGCGGCGGCGAAGATCGACCCGCGAGTGCTCGCGTTCACCGGCGGCACGGCGATTCTGTGGGGGTTGCTCCTCTCGCTCGCGCCGCTCGCCGAGGTCCTGCGGACGGCGCCCGTTGCGAACCTCAAGCGCGGCCGGAACCCGACACCGGCCCGCACGCGCGCCGCGCTCGTGGCCGTGCAGATCGCGCTCGGCGTCGTCCTCGTCGTCGGAGCGGGGCTCGTCGCGCGGACCTTCTCGAGGATGCGCGGCGTCGATCCGGGGTTCCGGTCGGATCGCACGCTGTCCTTCCGGCTTGCCTTGCCGGACTCGCGGTACGCCACGCCCGAGGCCTTCAACGCGTTCAGCCGCCGCTTCGAAGAGGGATTGAAGGCGCTGCCCGGCGTCGCGGCGGCGGCCGCCGTGAGCCATCTCCCCTTCGACCACATTCCGAACTGGGGCGGCCCCTATCTTTCGAAGGCGGCCGCGGACGACACCTCGGCTCCGATGGCCGACTACCGCGCCGTCTCGCCGGGATTCTTCGGGGCGGTCGGCGCGCGTCTCGTCGAGGGCCGGGACTTCACGCAGTCGGACGGCGAGAAGAGCCGGCCGGTCGTGATCGTGGACGAGCGTCTGGCCCGCCTCACCTGGCCGAACGAGACCGCCATCGGCAAGGTCCTCCGTGTCGATCCGCCGTCGAGCGGACATCCGACGGAGCCGGCGACCGTCGTCGGCGTCGTGCGGCACATGCGTCAGCAGAGCCTGCTCGAAGATGTCCGCGAGCAGATCTACTTCCCGCAGCGCCAGATTCGGCGCAACCCCGTCGCGTACGTCGTGCGCGCGAAGGGCGACCCCGGCGCGGTCGCCGCGCCGATCCGGCGGCTGCTCGCGGAGCTCGATCCGGAACTGCCGATCTCCGAGGTACGGCCGCTCGAGGAGTACCTGGCCGACGCGCGAGGCGCCCAGCGATTCACGATGCTCCTCGCGGCCGCGTTCGCGGCGGCGGCGCTGCTGCTCTCCGCGATCGGGCTCTACGGCGTCGTGGCGTACTCGGTCGCGCAGCGGCGCCGGGAGTTCGGCGTGCGGCTCGCGCTCGGTGCCGCGCCGAAGCAGGTACGCGCGCTCGTCGTGCGGCAGGGAACGCGCGTCGCGGCGGCGGGGCTCGCGTTCGGGATCCCGGCGGCGATTCTGATCGCGCGGCTCCTGCGGTCGCAGCTCTTCGGCGTCGGGCCGGGCGATCCGTTGACCTATGCCGTCGCGATCGCGCTCCTCGCCGCCGCCGCAGTGTCCGCGTCCTGGTTCGCCGCGCGGCGCGCGTCGTCGGCGAACGTGATCGAAGCGCTGCGGGCGGAGTAGGGGCGGGGCTCGACCCCCGCCCGTCAGGGGCTGGGCGGCCACAAGGGCCGCCCCTACGTCCGGCGGTCCGTTCCCCTTCGCGACAATAAGGATGCGGAGGCGCGAGCGATGGACTACCTCCTCTACTGGAAGACGTTCTGGACGGAGCACGGCGGCAAGCGGCCGTTCCGGGCGGAGTGGCCGACGGATCGAAAATGGCTCTGGGAGAAAGCGGTCCGCGGCGACCGCTACTGGGTCGTCATCGCGGCGCCGAAGAAGGCGCCGGGACAGTGGCGCCTCCTCCAGCAGCTCGAGATCGCGCGGCGGGATCCGAACGTGGGGAAGGGCGACCGCAGGTTCCGCATCGTGGGCGACCGCGGGAAGAGCCGCGTCTTCGACTTCGCCGATGGAAGGGGCGACGCCGCTTCCGTCCTGAAGCGCCTCGAGTTTTCGAGCGGCCGCCCCATCACGCGCACCGGGACCGACATCGGCCGCAGCATCCGGACCCCGCGCCGCCTGACGGACCGGGACGTCAAGAAGATCGAGAAATTCGCCGCGCGCCTCCGGCCGCTGCGGCAATAGCCGCCTCGCGCTAGAGTGGCGCCATGTGCCGCGCCATTCGCACCCTCGCCAACTTCGCGCCGCCGGCGACCGACGCGGAGATCCGCGCGTCGTCGCTCCAGTTCGTCCGGAAGATCTCCGGCGCCAACCGGCCGTCGAAGGCCAACGAGGCGCTCTTTGACCACGCCGTAGACGCGGTCGCCGCGGCCGCCGAGAAGCTCGTCCACGGCTGGGTCACGAGCGCGCCTCCCAGGGACCGCGACGTCGAGATCCGCAAGCACATCGAGAGGTCCCGGATCCGATTCGGCAAAGAACCGAAGCGGACGCCGATCGACCCGATCCGTTAGGCGCCCCCGTCTCCCTCTCCCCGTGAGCTGTAGGGGCGGCCCTTGCGGCCGCCCCATCGTGCCGGGCGGGGGCGAGCCCCGCCCCTACGATTCCGTCCGCCTCACCCTACGATTCCGGACGCCTCCCGACGATTCCCGACACCTCGTCGTAGCGGCGCCCTCGCGGCCGCCGCGTGATAGGCTGCGCTCTCCGATTCCTCGACAGATCGAGTCCAGCCCAAAAAGTGAACGGCTCCGCTGTCGGCTATCGGCAGAAAGTCTGGGTGCTCTCATGCGGCGTTCCTCCCTCTCGTTCGTTCTGTCCCTCGTCGCGGCGTGCCTGATCCTCTTCGGCGTCGCGCTGCTGCAGGGTTGATATCGGCGTCGATGTACCGGCCCCGGGCTCTTCGCGACGACGAGTTGAGCGTCCTGCTGGAGCGGGCGGCGCGCGATCCCGCGACGCGCCGCGACCTCGCGGGGTATCTGCATCACTCGGAGCTCATCAGCACTCTTTCGCGCGGCGCGTCCGAGCCGGACATGTCGGCGAAATACATCGACGACTTCCGCGCCAAGTACCGACTCGCGTAGCGCTCGAGAGCGGGCTGCTCTCGGATTGCACAACGCCAAATCTCACGCCTTCCGCGGCGGCGGCAAAAAGAAAAGCTCCGTGCAGCCGCTGATTTCGACGCCAGCGTGATAGTGTCAAATCCTTCAAAGGCCCTGCGGCTCCGAAACCTTGACGCCGCCGCTGTTCCTTCTGCGGCGGGGCGCCTCCCGATGAAGACCACCTCCTCAAGGATCCAGGAGTCAGTGTCATGAGATACGCACGCAACGTCCGTTTCGAGCTCAAGAGCGGGAAAGAGCAGGAGTTCAACAGCCTGTTCGAGAAAGACGTCCTTCCGATGCTCCGCAAGCAGGGCGGCTTTCAGCAGGAAGTGACGCTCACCAGCCCGACCTCCGCCGTCGGCGTCAGCCTCTGGGACGATCGCAAGAGCGCCGAGACGTACCAGACCGAGACCTATCCTCAGGTCCTGGCGAAGCTGACCACCGTGATCGAAGGAACGCCGAAGGTGGAGACCTACGAAACGGCCTCCTCTTTCCTTCGCGCGTAGGAAGAAGCGAGCGCGTTGGCGCTCGTTTGTGCGAGGCCCCGCGAGGGGCCTCTTTTTTTGCCCCGGCCGTGTTCCTTACGGCCTGAGCATCCTCTCGATGTCCGGCGTCTTCTCCCCGGTCATCTCCCACCGGAGCAGCGCCGCCGGGATCTCGCCGCGCGAGTTGAAGTCGTCCATGAACGCCTTCATCGACCACTTGTCGCCGAGCTGCGCCTTGCGCTGCGCGATCAGCCTGTCGATCTCCATCTTTCCGATCAGGTAGCTCGTCCCGTAGCCCGGCTGCTGCAGATAGAGATGCTGCTCGCCGCGCACGAGGTTCCCGTCCATCCGCAGCCACCCGCGCGGCACGTGCGCGCACGCGAACGCCGCCGCTTCCTCGAGCGACTTCCCCTGTCCCTGCATGAGGAGCTCGCCCAGCGCCCGCGCCGCCCGCTGCGCGACGAGGATGTAGACGAGCTCGCGCGACCGCGGCCGTGCGTCGCACATGCCGGCCTGCATCATCAACTCTTCCCATCCCGTCGCGTGCCCCTCCGTGCGCGTATTGAAGATGTTGTACAGGAGCACCTCGCGGCGGATCGGGTCGGCCGAGGGATGGTGGACGAGGAATCCCTTGTCGAACCAGTGGTACCCGTGCGTGCGCATGACCTCCGGATCGCGGTAGTCGACCTCGGAGAAGAACTCGCGCGGGCGGCGGCCCGTAGCTTCCGATGCGGGCGCGCAGCGCCGGGTCCATCCAGGGCTCGATCGTCAGGATGTCGTGGTCGCGCAGGAACGCCATGTACTCCGTGACGCCGTCGTTGAACGCCTTGTCGTATTCCGCGGCGTTGCCCGCGACCGGCTCCTGCACCGGCAGCTTCGCGTTGCGGATCTCTTCCATCGCGAGCAGCGCGCGCGACCGCCCGAGCTCGCGCTGCATGAGCGCGACTTCCTCGGCGTACGTGTACGGGACGAGCTGGACGTTCTTGAGATACCAGTCGTAGTTCTCGATGCCGACGCCCGACGGCCCGGTCTTCTCCGGCAATTTCGACTCGACCCAGGCCGCGAAGTCGTCCGTCGCCTGCTTCGCTTTGGCGGCGTCGGCTGCGAGGTTCGCCGGCTGCCCCTTCAGTTTCTTCGCGAGCGCGTCGAGAACGCCGCTCTGCTGGCGGATCGCCTTCGCGCCATGGAGCCAGAGGTCCCTGCCGTTGCCCGTCAGGTTCGTCTTCGCCTGCGCGAGCAGCGCGGGAATCGCGCGGAGGCCGGCGCCGACCTTCGCCGCGTCATCGGCCGAGAGCGGAAACTTGTAGCTCCACAGCTCGACCGCGCCCTCGGCGAACGGCCCCTCGCGCGCCGGCTGATCGGACTCCTCGTCGAACACCGTGACGTAGAAGGCCGGATTGTTCGCCCAGGGCTTGAGCACTCGGTGGTCGAAGTCGAGCCCGTTGAGCTCGGCGCGGACGAGATGCCAGTCCACCTGCTGCGGAATCGGCCAGGCGCTCGCGTCCATCTCCGCGAGGCGCTTGCGGAACTCGGGAATTCGCGCGGCCTGCGCCGCCATCGCCGCCGCCGAGTAGTCCGGGACGCCGTTGGCGACTTTCGGCTTCTGAAAGGAGCGGAAGTCCTTGAAGAGCGTGACGAGGTCGCCGGGCGCGCCGCCCGGCGGCGGAGGCGGAGCCGCTGCCCCTCCCGCCACCACTCCCGCGAAGAGACACACCGCCATCAGGAACGCCGATGTTTGCAATGACATGCAGCGGATTCTAGTCGACGCTTCTACACGGCGTCTTTACACCACGTCCGTAACCTGTGCCGCTTTGGGAGGGAGCGATCCGATGCAGCTCGAGCACACGGACCTGGAAGACGGCGTCCGCATCATTCGGCTCAAAGGCCGCCTCGACCTCGAAGGCTCGGAGGCGGTGGATCTCAAGCTGACGAGTCTCGTCGCGGTGAGGAAGGGCTTCGTGATCGTGGATCTCGCGGAGGTGGAGTTTCTCTCGTCGATCGGAGTCTCCGTCATCGTGCGCGTCGCGCGCGCGCTGTCGTCGCGGGATGGCAAGCTCGTCCTGCTCGGTCCGCGGCCGAACGTCGCCGACGTTCTCATGCGAACCCAGATCGACCAGATCATTCCGGTGTTCCAGGACTTCGACGCCGCGAAGACCGCGCTGATGGGAACGGCCTAGCCCCATCCGAACGCGACCCGACGGAGAATGAGCCCTGTGGAGGAAAAGGCCGGAAAGACGGCGGCATCGCCGGCCGATGCGCGCGTCGTCGACTCGCGGACTTTTCCCGCCGACCGCACCGCTCCTCGCGCCGCCACGGCCTGGCTGCGAAGTCTTCCCCTGAGACTTACCGAATCCCGCTTCTCCGACGCCGAGCTCTGCGTCGACGAGCTCGTCACCAACGTCGTCCGATACGCGTGGGCGGACAACGCCGGGCGGTCGCTCACGCTCCGCGTCGCCCGGTCCCGATCGGATGTCGCGATCACCGTCGAGGACGACGGGCGGCCGTTCGATCCCCGCAAGGCGCCCATCGCGTCGGCGCCGCAATCTCTCGAGGAAGCCGTCCCCGGCGGACGCGGCCTGATGCTCGTCCGCTCGATCGCGCCGGACCTGCGCTACGAGCGGAGCGACGGCGCGAATCGCGTGACGATCCGGTTTCGGGCGGAGGGCTGAAGCAGCCGAGGCGTCGAAACTCCCTCGCGGCCCATCCGTATTCGAACTCGATGCCGTCTCCCAGACGGTCTACAGGAGAGCTCGAATGAAACTGCGTTCGTCTCGGCACCGCCTCCCGGCCCTCGCCATGCTCTTCACTTCGTCTGTCATGGCTTTGCTCGCTCCGCGCTCCGGCATCGCTGCTCAGGGTCTGACCCTTCCGCCCAATGGCGACAACCCGCAGGCTTCGGTCATGCAGGCCGTCGGCCCGGTGCGTGTGACCATCGATTACTCGAGCCCGCGCGTCGTCCGGGGCTCGAACGACCGCCGCGGCAAGATCTGGGGAGAGCTCGTGCCGTGGGGCCTCTCCGATCTGGGTCTGAATGGATGCAAGGAGTGCCCGTGGCGCGGCGGCGCGAACGAGAACACGGTCTTCACGGTCACGCACGCCGTCAAGGTCCAAGGACAGCCTCTCGCCGCCGGCCGCTACGGCCTGCACATGATCCCGGGCAAGGACGAGTGGACCGTCATCTTCTCGCGGGACGCCGACTCCTGGGGCAGCTTCTGGTACGACCCCAAGCAGGACGCTCTGCGCGTCACGACGAAGGCCGAGAAGAGCGACTACCACGAATGGCTCACCTACGAGTTCCCGGTCCGCGAGCCGTCGAGGGTCACCGCCGCGCTCGAGTGGGAGGATCTGAGGATCCCTTTCACGGTCTCCGTCGACAACGTCAACGAGCTCTGGGTCGACGACATGCGCCGCGACCTGCGCGGCTGGGCCGGCTTCTCCTGGCAGAACTGGGTGCAGGCGGCGGACTTCTGCGCTCAGAACAACGTGAACGTGAAGGAAGGCCTCCAGTGGGCGCAGCGGGCCGTCTCGGATCCCTACTCGGGAGGGCAGGAAAACTTCACGACATTGGCGACCCTCGCGCGCCTTGAGGCCGCGAACGGCCTCGCCGATGAGGCGAAGAAGACCTTCGACACGGCCCTCAACCACCGCACCGCCGGACCCCTCGATATCCATCTCGCAGGCCGCGCCCTCCTCGCCGACGGAAAAAAGGAAGAGGCCATGCGCGTCTGGCAATTGAACGCGAAGCGGTATCCGAACCAGTGGCCTGTGCACGTGGGCCTCATGCGCGGCTATTCCGCGATGGGGGACCAGAAGAAAGCGCTCGCCGAGGCGAAGCTCGCCCTCGCACAGGCGCCCGACGACCCGAACCGGAAGAACCTCGAAGGCCTGGTCAAGCAGCTCGAGGCGGGCAAGCCGCTCAACTGAGCCGCCGAGACCGGGCGACGAATCGCGGCGCAATTCCGGGGGCTTCGCGCCCCCGGCCCTCGACTTCTTCTCGACGATGTCGGCCTTGCGGCTAGGATCTTGCCGGAGGCTGCCTCTGAGCACACCGTTCTGGGACTCCGCCGAGATCGTCGAGCGATTCGCCGCCCGCGAGCCGGACGTGCGGCTGATCGCGCTCCTGCCGGAATACGCCGAGCCGTCGAAGGCGCGTGTCCTCGACATCGGCTGCGCCGGCGGCCGCAACGCCGTGGCGCTCGCGCGCGCCGGATTCGACCTGACGGCGCTCGACGGCTCGCCCGCCATGGTCGCGAAGACGCGCGAGCGGCTCGCGGAGATCCTGGGAGCCGAGGAAGCGCAACGTCGGGTCCGCCTCGGCCGCATGGACGATCTCTCCTTCGCCGGCGACGCCGCGTTCGATCTCGTCGCCGCGCTCGGGCTCTACCACTGTGCGCAGAGCCGGGCCGAGTGGGACCGCGCACTTTCGGAGACCGCTCGCGTCATGAAGCCCGGCGGCCGACTCCTCGTCTCGGTCTTCACGCCCGAGACGGATCTCGACGGACGCGGCTTCCGTCCCGTCGCGGGCGAGCCGAATGTCTATGAAGGGTTCGAGAGCGGGAGCCGCCACTTCCTCGTCGACGCGGAGCAGCTCGACCGCGAGATGGCCCGATTCGGGCTCACGCCCATCGAGCCGACGCGCACCGCGAGGCCGAAGACCGAGGTGGGGCGGCGCGTGTCGGCGAACGGGCTGTACGAGAAGATTCCAGGCCACGCCCCCTCACATTCGTAGGGGCGGGGCTTGTCCTCGCCCCTCATGACGGGCGGCCGCAAGGGCCGCCCCTACGACAACCGCCATTCCGCCATTCGTAGGGGCGGGGCTC
Source organism: uncultured Acidobacteriota bacterium (assembly GCA_963708395.1). Taxonomy (GTDB): domain Bacteria; phylum Acidobacteriota; class Thermoanaerobaculia; order UBA5066; family Gp7-AA6; genus DATBFU01. Next base: position 483,723 of record CAVPSG010000003.1, read on the forward strand.
GTCCTCGTCCTCCGGCTAAGAGCCGGCCGCGCCTATCCCCGCTCCCCCGCGTGCCCCGCCACGTACGCTCGCGCAAACTCCACCAGGTTCGGGCTCTTCAGCCCGATGAGGCGCGCCTCGGCCTCGGCTTCGTCGAACGTCATCCCGTCGCGCAGCACGCGCCGGATCAGCCAGAACGCGCCGACGCGATTGCCCGCAGCACAGTGGATGAAGATCGGGAGGTTCGCGGGGTCGTCCGTGAGCCGCAGGAACGCGGCCGCTTCGACGTCGCGCGGATCGGAGCCCTTCACCGGAATGCGGAGGTAGATCAACCCCGCATCCTGCGCCGCCGCCTCCTCCGCCTTCGCGTCGTACTCCTCATCCTCGCGAAGGTTCAGGACGGCGCGAAATCCCGCGCGGGCGAGCGCCTGAATCTGCGCCGCCGTCGGCTGGCCGCCAGTCGACACCGTCGGCGTCACCCGAACGTAATTGACGATCTCCTCGACGGTCCCGCCGTCCGCGGCCCACACCGCGGCAGCCGCCGAGAGAACTACCGCGACCAGGCCGCAACGTCGTAAGAAAGCGTCGTATGATTCATGGCTCACCTCGGCCTCGAGCCTGGGGCCGGAGCACCGCCGCGCCTCAGATGCGCATGCATCATTCGGGGCACGGCTTCAATCCGCGTCGCGGCAGCCGGGCTTCGCAGCGGCGGCACCGCGGCCCGACTTCTCCAGGAAGTCGCACGCCCACCGCCGCCAGGCCTCGGAAATCCGCGGGTGCGCGGCGATCTTCTCGACCTCGCCGCGGTCTCGCGTGTAGATGCGGAACACGTCGCGAACCGTGAGACCGTGGTCGGGCCGCTCCACGACCCGGATCTCGTCTCCTACGCCGACGTCGCCCTGCTCGACGATCCGAAGGTAGGCGCCGGGCCGCAGCGCCTCCGTGAAGCGGCGGATGAACGCCGCGTCGTTCATGCGAACGCCGAGCCGCCAGCAGGGAACGCGCGGTTCCGAGACTTCGAGAAGCGCCGTCCCGATCCTCCAGCGCTCGCCGATCCGCGCGTCGTTGACCGCGATCCCTTCGGTCGTCAGGTTTTCGCCGAAGTCGCCCGCGGCGAACGGCCGGCCTTCCCGTTCCGCCCACCAGCGCGCGTCCTCGGACGCATAGGCGTAGATCGCCTTGTCGTAGCCGCCGTGCGCGGCGCGGTCGGCCTGATCGTCGCCCGCGAGATTGACGCCGCGCGCCGCGACCCGGCCGGCGACCGGTGATTTCCAGATGGCGCTGCGGGCCGGGCGGCCGTGGTACTCGAACTCGCGCGGCAACCCGACGTTGACGGAGAGAACTCGCGCCGGACCGGCCATGAGGGAATTCTCTCTCCTGGCCCGCGGAGAGTCACTTCTCCCGATTCGCCCGGAGCAGAGGAATAGAGTTCTCCCCATGAATCGCCGCAAGTTCCTCAAGCATGCCGCTGCGATTCCGGTCCTCCCCGCGCTTTCACCCCTGCTCGCAAAGCTCGGTCTCCAGGCGCCGAAGGCCGCGTCCTCGAGACCCTTCCGCCGCGTCCGTCCGACGGATCCCGACTGGCCGTCGCCGGAGAAATGGGCGCACCTGCGCGAGCAGGTCGGCGGGCGCCTCATCCCGGTGACCTCGCCGCTCGCGCCGTGCAAGGACGCGCCGGGGAGCGCCGCGTGCACCGCACAGCTCGAGGACATGAAGAACCCGTGGTTCCTCGCCGACGATCCGGGCGCGACGCAGATCTCCGGCTTTCAGGACGCGTGGACCTCCTCGCCGAGCGTCTACGCGGTCGAGGCGCAGAAAACGGAAGACGTCGTCGCGGCGGTCAACTTCGCCCGCGACAACCGGCTCCGGCTCGTCGTGAAGGGCGGCGGCCACAGCTATCTCGGCACCTCGAACGCGCCGGACTCGCTCCTCATCTGGACGAAGGACCTGCGCCGCATCACCGTGCACGACGATTTCGTGCCGAAGGGCTGCGCCGGAACGCCGCCGCGAAAGGCGGTCTCTCTCGATGCGGGCGTGCGCTGGGTCCAGGCCTACGACGCCGTCACGACGCGCGCCGGCCGGTACGTGCAGGGTGGCGGCTGCTGCACCGTCGGCGTCGTCGGCCTCATCTCCGGCGGCGGCTTCGGCAGCTTCTCGAAGCGCTATGGCATGGCGGCGGCGAGCCTCCTCGAGGCGGAGGTCGTCACCGCCGACGGCAAGGTCCGCGTCGCGAACGCGTGCACGCATCCCGACCTCTTCTGGGCGCTCAAAGGCGGCGGCGGCGGCAGCCTCGGCGTCGTGACGCGAATCACGCTCGCGACGCATGACCTGCCCGAGACGTTTGGCTCCGTGTCCGGCAAGATCCAGGCGAAGTCCGACGCCGCGTACCGCCGGCTCGTCGGCGAGTTCCTCCGCTTCTACGAGAAGTCGCTCTTCAACCCGCACTGGGGCGAGCAGGCGCTCTTCGATCCCGACAACTCTCTGAAGATCCACATGCTGTTTGCCGGCCTCTCGGACGAGGAGGCGGAATCGACCTGGAACCCGTTCCGGAAATTCGTCGAGGGCTCGCCGGGCGACTTCACGGCCGCCGAGCCGATCGAAGTCGGCACGACGTCCGCGCGCCGCTGGTGGGACTACGACTGGCGCGCGCAGCACACGCCGCGCGCGATGAAGTTCGACCCGCGGCCGGGCGCGCCGCCCGGAAACGTCTGGTGGTCCGACAACTCCGGCGAGGCAAACGCGTTCGTGCACGGCTACGAGTCGCTGTGGCTGCCGGTGGCGCTCTTCCGCGACCAGGACCGGCTCGCCGACGCGGTCTACGAGAGCTCGCGCCGCTTCCAGGTCCAGTTCCACTTCAACAAGGGTCTCGCCGGAGCACCGGCGGAAGCCATCGCGGCGGCGCGCGACACCGCCGTGAACCCGGCGGTACTCGACGCGTTCACACTGGCCATCATCGCGACCGGCGCGCCGCACGCGAATCCCGGCATCGTCGGACACGCGCCCGACGCCGCCAGGGCGCGCGCCGACGCGGCGGCGATCGCGGCCGCGATGGAGAAGCTACGCGCCGTCGTTCCGGAAGCCGCGTCGTACTCGAACGAGAGCAACTATTTCGAGCGCGGATTCCAGAAGTCGTACTGGGGCACGAACCATCCGCGCCTCGCGGAGGTCAAGAAGAAGTACGACCCGGACGGGCTCTTCTTCGTCCACAACGGCGTCGGCAGCGACGCGTGGAGCAAGGACGGGTTCGAGCGGGTGGGGTCCCCCTCACCCTGACCCTCTCCCCCGAAGACGGGGGCGAGGGATTGAAGCACTCCCTCTCCCGGTGACGGGAGAGGGCCGGGGTGAGGGTCTCCTATCAGCTCGGGCTCCGGAGGAGTCCCCGACGAGGCATCCCGAGCTTCACCGTCAACGATGCCGTCTGCCTCGGAGCCTGCCGAGACGCCCGCTTTTGGTAGTGTCGTTCCCATGAGTGCCCCGGCCTTCGGCCGGCTCGGCGTGGAGCGCGTGGTCGCGGCCGCGTGGGGGTTTCTCTTCACGGCGATCCTCGGCGCGCTCATCGTGCTCGGCTCCCGGCGTCTCGCCCACTTCGACGCGGCGCTCGTCGGCTACACGTTCGCGACGCTCTTCGCGACGTTCGGCATCACCTATCGCTACGCGATGTGGCTCCAGCGCCCGCCGACGCGCATGTACTGGCGGCGCGGCTGGCAGGCGTTCTTCCGTCCCGGCGTACCTTCTGCGCAACCTGCGTCGGCTGGGTCGCGCGCGTCGCCGGAGAGTTCGCCGCGAACCGCTTCATCTTCCGCCGCGGCCGGCTGCGCGGGCTCGCGCACTGGCTGATCATGTGGGGCTGCATCCTCGCCGCCGCGATCACGTTCCCGCTCGTCTGGGGCTGGATCCACTTCGAGACGGTGCCGGGCGATCTCGACGTCGTACCGCGACGTACGTGTTCGGGTTCGCGACGAGCGACTTCCGCGTCGACTCGATCGTCGCGTTCGTCATATTCCACGGCTCGTCTGGTCGTCGTTCCTCGTCATCGCCGGCGTGATGCTCGCGTTCCGCCGGCGCATGCTCGATCATGGCGCGGCCGCCGTGCAGCAGTTCGGCGAGGACATCCTGCCGCTGATCCTGCTCTTCGCGATCAGCGTGACGGGCCTGATGCTGACGGCGAGCTACACGTGGATGAGGGGCTACGCGCTACGACTTCCTCGCGATCCTCCACGCCGTCACGGTGATCTTCACGCTGCTCTGGCTGCCGTTCGGGAAGTTCTTCCACATCTTCCAGCGGCCGGCGCAGCTCGGCGTCGGGTTCTACAAGGATGTCGGCGCGCTCGAGGGCAGCAGGCGCGCTGCCGCCGCTGCGGCAGCCGTACGCGTCCGCGATCCGATGGTCGACGACCTGATCGACCGTCGAGCGGGAACTCGGCTTCCGCTACGAGATGGACGCGGCCGCGCGGGCCGACCACTACCAGCAGATCTGCCCCGCGTGCCGGCGCGCGCTCTTCGGACTCGCGCAGGGCGACGCTGTGGCGGCAGCGAGCGGCGGACGGCGATAGCGACCGTGTCGCAAGCTCCCGAGCCCGCTCGACGAGCTTCGCGCCGTCTACGGTCCGCATCTCGGCCGGATGGACGGGCCGTCCGGCCTCGACACGGGCGTCGAGCCGGACAGGCTCGTCAAGACCCACTGCTGCTTCTGCGGCCAGCAGTGCGGCATCCAGCTCAAGGTCAAGGACAACGAGGTCGATCGGCTTCGAGCCGTGGGAGGACTTCCCCTTCAACCGCGGCATGCTCTGCCCCAAGGGCGTGAAGCGATACCTGCAGGGCTCGCATCCCGATCGGCTGCTGACGGCGCTCGCGCGCGATCCGGCGGCGACGGCGGGTTCCGCCCATGCCGTACGACGGAGGCGATCGCGCAGACGGCGCGCCGAGATCGAGCGCATCCAGCAGCGCACGGCACCGGCGCGATCGGCGTGCTCGAGCGGCGCGAGCCTGACGACCGAGAAGACCTATCTGCATGGGCAAGTTCGCGCGCGTCTGCCTGAAGACGCCGTTACATCGACTACAACGGCCGGCTCTGCATGGTGAGCGCCGGCGCGGCGAACAAGAAGGCGTTCGGCATCGACCGCACGACGAACCCGTGGTCGGACATGGTCGGCACCGAGGTGATCTGGGTCGCCGGCTCGAACGTCGCCGAGTGCTCGCCGATCACGACGAACTACGTCTGGCAGGCGCGCGAGCACGGCGCGAAGGTCATCGTCCAGGATCCGCGCATCACGCCGATCGCGCGCACGTGCGACTGTTCCTGCCGGTCAAGCCGGGCCGCGACGCGGCGCTCTTCGCCGGCGTCCTGCAGCTCATGATCGAGAACGACTGGCTCGATCACGAGTTCATCGAGGAGCACACGATCGGCTTCGACAGCGTGGCCGAGTACGTGCCGACAGTGGACGCCGCCGCGCACGGCCGAAGTGACCGGCGATTGCCGAGCGGTCGATCCGACAGGCCGCGGAGATGGTGGGGCACGGCGAAGACGAGCTTCCTCTTCCACGCGCGCGGCATCGAGCACCACTCGAACGGCGTCGCAGAACGTCGCTCGGCACGATCAACCTCGTGCTCGCGTCGGGCCGCATCGGCAAGCCGCAAGTGCGGCTACGGCACGATCGTCGGCCAGGCCAACGGCCAGGGCGGCCGCGAGCACGGGCAGAAGTGCGATCAGCTCCCGGGCTGCGCGGGACATCGCCAACCCGGAGCACCGCGCGTACATCGCCGGCGGTCTGGGGCATCGACGAGCCGAGAGATCCCGCGGCCCGGCGTCGACTGCCTACGAGATGTTCCGCAAGATCGACGCGGGCGAGATCAAGGGGCTGCTCTCGATCTGCTTCAACCCGAAGGTCTCGCTGCCGGACAACGACTTCGTCACGCGCGTGCTCGAGAAGCTCGAGTTCTTCGTCGCCATCGACTTCTTCCTCAACGACACCGCCCGGCACGCCGACATCGTGCTGCCGGGCAGCCTGCAGGAAGAGGACGAGGGCGTCGTCACGCAGGTCGAGGGGCGCGTCATCAAGATCAACAAGGCCGTCGATCTGCCCGGCGAGGCGCGCGCAGGACTGGCGCATCATCCAGGACATCGCCGCGGCGCTCGGCCGGCCGCACGGCTTCACCTTCGCGAGCCCGCGCGAGATCTTCGAGGAGCTCCGCATCGCGTCAGCAAGGGCGGCGTCGCGGACTACTCGGGCATCACCTACGAGAAGATCGAAGCAGCAGATGGGCGTGTTCTGGCCGTGCTACAGCGAGGATCCGCAGTACCGGCGCGCCGAGTCGATCATCCGGGCACGCCGCGCCTCTTCGAGCCGGGCAGCTACAACCCGGTCGCGAAGGGCGCCGGCCCGTTCTATTTCCCGGACGGCAAGGCCCGCTTCAACGTCGCCGACTACCGGCCGCCCGTCGACGACGCGGACGCCGAGTATCCGATCTATCCTCACCACCGGCCGCGTCGTCAGCCAGTTCCTCTCGGGAACGCAGACGCGGCGCATCGGGCCGCTCGTCGACCAGTACCCGGAGCCGCGGATCGAGATCCACCCGCGGCTCGCGGAGAAGCTCGGCATCGCGGACGGCGACTGGGCGACGGCCGAGACGCGGCGCGGCGCGCATCACGCTGCGCGCCGAGGTCGTCACGACGATCCGCCCCGACACGATCTTCATCCCCTACCACTGGGCGGGCGAGAAGAGCCGCCAACCAGCTCACGGTCGCCGCGCAGGATCCGATCAGCAAGATCCCGCAATACAAGGTGTGCGCGGTGCCGCGTCGCGCAAGCGCGCCGACGGCGCCGCCGGCGCTACGCCGCCGGCTGCTCGAGCCGCAGCAGTAAGCTCGTCGGCGAGGACCGATCCGATGGCCAAGCCGTGACGACCTCGAGTTCTTCATCGATCCCAACCGCTGCATCGGCTGCCAGGCGTGCGTGCAGGCGTGCACCGAGTGCGACACGCATCGCGGCGAGTCGATGATTCACCTCGAATACGTCGACCGGCGCCGAGCTCGTGCAGACGGTGCCCGGTCGTCTGCATGCACTGCGAGCAGCCGACGTGCGCCGAGGTCTGCCCGGCCGACGCGATCAAGCGCACCGGGGACGGCGTCGTGCAGTCGGCGCGCAAGCCGCGCTGCATCGCCTGCGGCAACTGCGTCGTCGCCTGCCCGTTCGGCGTGCCCGAGCTCTACGACCGACCGCCAGATCATGATGAAGTGCGACATGTGCTACGACCGCACGAGCGTCGGCAAGAAGCCGATGTGCGCGACGGTCTGCCCGAGCCAGGCGCTGTTCTTCGGCACGCGCGAGGAGATCGAGCGGCTGCGGCCGCTGTCGACGCCGGTCCGAACCGTTCCGGTTCGGCCGCCAGACGATCACGACGCAGGTGAACATGATGGTGCCGCGCGACGGCGGCCCGGAGCAGATCGACGTCACGGCCGCCCTGCGCGAGGACGCCGTGAATCCGACCGGCATGCTCGAGAACCTGTTCGAGGCCGGAGCATGAGACCCGACGATCCGGATCGCCTCTCGGTGCCGCCGGACGGCCGCGAGTTCCACGAGCAGCCGCAATGGCGGAACGACTTCCCCATCGACTGGCCGCAGGACGAGCTCGTCGTCGCGGCGCGACTTCGCGAAGTTCCTCGTCCTCACGAGCTTCGCGTTCGCGGTCGGCCAGATCTGGATCCTGTTTCTGAACTTCCTGCGGCGGCGGCGCGGGCAACCTCCGGTCCGGCGGATCGCGGCGGCCGGCGACGTGCCGGTCGGCGGCGCGCTGACGTTCTCGTACCCGGAGCCGGCGGACACCTGCATCCTCGTGCGCACCGGCGAGGACCGGTTCGTCGCCTACAGCCAGAAGTGCACGCACCTGAGGTGCGCCGTGACGCCCCGAGGCGAACGAGAATTGCCTCCACTGTCCCTGCCACAACGGCTACTTCGATCTCGCGACCGGGGAGCCGACGGCGGGCCCGCCGCGGCGCCCCCTGCCGCGGATCACGCTGGACGTGCGCGGCGGTTACCTCTACGCCACCGGCGTCGAGGTGCGCGCGTGAAGCAGGCCTACTCGCGCGGACAAAAGCTCACCATCGTCAACGGCATCCTCGCATCGTGGCTGGTCATCACGATGCTCCAGCTCTGGCTCCTGACCGCGACGATGAACGCGTTCCTCGGCGGCGACGGCTCGGTGATCGGTCCGGCCGCGCTCGCGAGCATCGGCTGCCTGTTCCTGAACCTGGGGCTCCTCTGGTACCTGTATCGGCTGGAGCGGCGGTGACGGCCGTCGGCACGGCTCCGAAGGAATCCCTCCGCACCCTCCATCCCGCGTACTTCGCGCTCGTCATGGCGACCGGCATCGTCTCGATCGCCGCCAAGTTCATGGGGATGGCCGCGATCGCCGTCGCGTTGCTCGCGGTGAACGTGATCGCGTTCGCAGCGTTGTGGATCCTGACGATCCTGCGCATCGCGCGGTATCCGCGCGACGTGATCGCCGACCTGAACGACCATCAGCGCGGCGTCGGTTTCTTCACGACGGTCGCGGCGACGTGCGTGCTCGGATCGCAGGTGGTGATCGTGGCCGGGCAGCGTCCCGTCGCGCTCGTTCTCTGGTTCGCGGCATCGCGCTCTGGGCCGTGCTCATCTACGCCGTCTTCACGGTGCTGACGGTCAAGCAGGACAAGCCGGCGCTCGCCGAGGGCATCAACGGCGGCTGGCTCGTGGCAGTGGTCGCGACCGCAGTCGGTGTCGATGCTCGGCGCTCAGCTCGCGCCGACGCTGGGCGATCAGGCCGAGCGGCGTTCTGTTCTCGCCTGGCCTTGTGGCTCGGCGGCGGGATGCTCTACATCTGGATCATCTCGCTCATCTTCTATCGCTACACGTTCTTCACGGTTCTCGCCGTCGGACCTCACGCCCCCGTACTGGATCAACATGGGCGCGGTGGCGATCTCGACCCTCGCCGGCACGCTCCTCCTGCAGAACGGCGGGACGTCGGCGCTCATGATCCGGCTCGAGCCGTTCATCCTCGGCATGACGCTGCTGTTCTGGGCGACCGCGACGTGGTGGATCCCGATGCTCGTCATCCTCGGGTACTGGCGGCACGTCGCCTGCCGGTTCCCGCTCACGCTACGACCCGCTCTACTGGGGCGCCGTCTTCCCGCTCGGGATGTACACGGTCGCGACGTATCGGCTCGTGGCGGTGACCGGAGCCGGGTACCTGATGTTCATCCCGCGCGTCTTCGTCTTTTTCGCGCTCGCGGCCTGGACGCTCACGTTCATCGGCCTGATCGGGAGCCTGGTTCCGCGGAGGAGCGCCCTCTCAACCTGACCCTCGCCCCAGAAGCCGAGGCATCGTTCTTGCTGCTCCCCTGAGTGACGGAGCGCTCGCCCCACCGCGGCGGCGGAAGCGCAGCGCCCCCATTCGGTTCGGCAGGAGGCGACCGACGAACCACCCCGGACTCGCAACCACGGTTTCCCTCAGCGCCCGGCCGCGCGCCCCGCCCGGGCACGTCAGCGACGGAGCATCCGGGAACCCCACCCACGGAGAACTCCAATGGCCTGCACCCTATCCATCGCCGTCATCGGCCGCGCCTTGCGCGCGCCGGTCCTGCTCGCGATAACCGGTCGGCAAATACCCGAGGCTCCTGGGCACGACGATGGGCCATCCCGCAGGCGGCCGTGCCGCGCAGGCCGGCGCCGAAGAAGTTCTGACGATTCACCGCGGCCGTCGTGCCGCAAGGAGGCAACTCAATGGAAAGCAGAATCCACGATCCCAAGGTGGCTACGCCCGCCTTGCAGGCGATGCTCGATCTCGAGAAGCACATCGCGCAAGCCGGCCTCGACCCGGCGCTGAAGAATCTCGTGTACCTGCGGGCTTCGCAGATCAACGGCTGCGCCTACTGCATCGACATGCATTGGAAGGATCTGCGGCGCGACGGCGAAAACGAGCAGCGCCTCTACGGCCTCGATGCCTGGCGCGAGTCTCCGTACTACACCGATCGCGAGCGGGCCGCACTGGCGTGGACCGAAGCCGTGACGCGCGTGGCCGACGGGCATGTGCCCGACGAAGTCTTCGAGGAGGCCCACCGCCACTTCACCGACGCCGAGCTCGTCAGCCTGACTCTCTGCGTCGTCGCCATCAACGGCTGGAATCGCCTCAACATCGCGTTCCGCACAGCCGCAGGGACCTACCAGCCCGCCAAGCGGCGCCCGGTCTCCGCACCGGAGCGCGCGGGCCGGCCGAGCGAGTCGCCGAGCGCCACACACTAGAGACGGCCGCGGCGCTTCTTCCTCCCCTTTCCCCTCTCCCGGCGACGGGAGAGGGTTGGGGTGAGGGTCTCCTATTCGCTTGTCAGCTCTACTTGCTCGCCGCCGCGACGAGGTCCGCCGCACTCACCGGTCCGATGGTGTCCGTGTCGGTGTGCCAGGCGACGAACATGCGGAACTCGAGGCTCGCGGCCATGCCGGTCTTGCGGCCGTGCTTCTTCGTGACCTCATCGACCTTCGCCGTTTGCGCGTCGGTCAGGTCCGGAGCGATCTGCATGTAGTCCCAGGCGTCCCCGTTCGTGTGCTCGTAGATCTGCGTCGCCGGCACTCCCGCTTCCTTGGCGATCGCGTCGTTTTCCGCGGCCCACTTCAGGAACTCGAGGTGCTTGCCGGGAGCCACGCGCACGAGCGTGACCCTCGCCGTCGGCGGCTTCATCTCGGTCTTGGCCATCTGCGCACGGGCGCTGGGAGCTCCGAGGAAACCGAAAACCAGAAGCGCGGGAATCAGGCGGATCAGACGTCTCATGAAGACCTCCTTGGTGCGCGGCACCTTCGTCGCGACGAGGGAAATGACAGACCGGCGGGCACACCGCCCGGCGAGATGACATTCACTCCTCTTGAAGCGAAAAACTCACGCCCACTCTATCCGTTCTCGATTGCGACGTCCGATCGGAATCGATCGCTGGTAAGTCCCAAACTCAACGGAACAAGCTATTGGACACGCGTCGGATCGAGCACGCATGCTGTCTCTGTTCGTGTCTCCTGCGATGGCAGGAGTCTTGGCGGTGGTCGTCGTTAGTAAGGAGGATCAATCATGGTGGACGAAAAGGTTGGTTTGCATCCGGTGGGTACGGGAGTCGGAGCGGCCGGCGGCGCGGCGGGCGGCGCAGTCCTCGGAGCCGCCGTCGGTGGTCCCGTCGGGGCGGCCGTGGGAGCGGCGGTGGGCGGTGTGGCCGGAGCCGCGGCGGTACGCACGGCCGGTGAAGCGGTCAATCCGACAGGAAAGCCGATTTCTCAGCCGGTCGGCACCGGACTCGGAACCGCGGGTGGCGCGGCGACCGGCGCTGTCGTTGGCGCGGCCCTGGGTGGTCCTGTCGGCGCGGTTGCGGGAGCCGCCGTGGGCGGTGTGGCCGGAGCCGTGGCGGGACACGCGGCCGCCGAAGTGGTCAATCCGACGCCGAAATTGGAATTGGCGCCGAATCTCGACCGGAAGTCCGTCCTCGGATTGTGAACGAGAGTCGAGCGATCTGAAAGGCAATTGGAACAATTGATGGGTTCGCTTGGGGTCAGTCTTTCTCGTGACTGACCCCGAGCGCCTCCCCGCGGTCTTCCCAAAGAGAGCAGGCACCCTGATGTCCATGGAACCGGTCCACGCAATCGCGGGTCGAACCATTCGCCACTGGACCACCGACAGCCGGGAGTTCGTCGGAGCATTCCAGGAGGCAGCCCCGGCGCTGCCCTACACCGAACGACATGACGGCGGTGACTCTTATCTCCTCGCATCGAAGCTCGCCCGGGTCAAGTCCGCGCTCGAGCGCCGCGTCAGCTGAAGTCTGATTCAGACGCGCCCCCTCCGTCGGTGACGTTCCCCTCGCCCCCGTCCGCGGGGGAGAGGGTCAGGGTGAGGGGGCGTGCCTTCCCCTGCGCCTTCGATGCCGTTGACGGCGCGGCCATTTCGTACTATTATGCGTACTGTTATACGTACCATAGGTGACCGATGACCGAGATCGCTCTCATGAAGGCCCGCGCGAAGCTCACGGGCCTGAGCCGTGAGCTTCAAAAGAACCCGAAGTCCGTCGTCCGAATCACGCATCGGGGCAAGCCGGCTATGACGCTCATGTCCACCGAGCTTTATGAAACGATCGTCGAGACGCTCGAGGCTGTTTCCGATCAGGCGACGGTGAATGCGCTGCGGAAGAGCCTCCGGGACATTGAATCCGGCAGAGTCCACACGCTCGATGCGGTCGCGGCCCGAGTCGGACTGAATCGTTGAGCTCATCGCGGCGCCACGAGGTCCTCTGGACCGAGACGGCGCTCGGGATGCTCGAAGGGATCGGCGACCGGCGAATACAGCAACTCCTGTTCGACACCTCGAAACGGCTGGAGGCGGCTCCCGAGAAACAGGGAAAGCCGCTGCGTGAAGACCTTCTGGGTTTTCGTAGCCTTCTTGTGATCGGCCAGCGCTATCGGGTCATCTCTTCAATCGAGCCCGGCGCCAGAACCGTCCACATCGTGGCTGCGGGGATTCGTCGCGAGGGCGCCCGGGACGACATCTATCAGCTGGCCCAAAAGCTCGTTCGGCTCGGCCTCGCGCCGCCATCTCGCCGCCGCAAGGTCGATTCCGCCCCGAAAAAGAAGAAGTAGCCGGTCGCGGCAACGGCGATTGCTGTCATCCCGAGCTTGGCAGGCTCTGAGCGGAAAGGCGGCATTCCCGGCGAAAAAGCTCGAGACGCCCCGACACCCCGAACGCGACCTCGCAGGGGAAAAAGGGAAAGGCGGGGATCTCCCCCGCCTTTCCCAGTCAGTGCAGGTTACGAACGCGGTACGAGGGCTGGCTTCAGCTCCTGGGAGAGCAGGGAAACCGATTGCTGCTCAGGGGTGAGCGTCTCGTGGTCCAAGATCGAGGTCCGGCTTCGAGTCCGCGTGCGCGTTCGCCTCCGTCGGAGCAGGGTGATGCCGGCGAACAGAACGACGACGGCGAGAGCGACGAGGATCCAGCCGCCGATCCCCATCCGCCTTTTCAAGACTGTTCCCTCAGGATTCTCGACGGCCGACGTTTCCGCCGCAGGTGCCGGCGGGGGCGCGACGCTCGCCGCGGCCGCGGTGCTCGCTCCGGCGACAGGAGGAGGGGGTGGCGTGTTCCCGGTCGTGTCAGCGGCCGCCGCGCTCACCGCGACTCCGGCCGCTTTGGCGGAGTCCGCTTCCTGGCGCGCGGGCTTCGCGGCTGTCTTCTTGACGGTCTTCTTCGTAACGCGCTTGGTGGTGACGACGCTGTCCGGCTGCTTCTCGAGCGCCGGCGGGTTCACGGCCGGCACTGCGACAAGGGGCTCGGGCTGGACGAGGGGAGGCGTGCTCGGGCTTGCAGGAACCGCCGGCTCGACAGCTGGAGGGTCAGTCTGCGTGCCGGGTATCGCCGGCAGATCGGGGACGACGGTCACGACCGGCTCGGGCGCTACTGCCGGATCGCCGGGGACCGGCGGGACTGCGGGGACGGGGGTCACGACCACGGGAGCCGGTGACGGGGGCGGCGCACCGCCTTGCTGCGCTGAGGCGATTCCGACGACCGCGATCAGAAGAATCGACGCCAGGAATATCCGACAAGTGGTCCGCATGACTTCACTCCTTCACCGAGTCAAGGTCGTGAGCGGAAGCGCCACTGTGCGGCGCTCTGCATTCTCGTCAACTTTGTTTTCGGTCGGGATTCGTCAGAACGGATCTGGCGGAAGGCGAGCGAAGCGAGAACGAAACGAATCTATCACCACTCGTCGGCAGTCTTTGAACGTTAGAAACGCCGAAGATGATCGCTGTGAGCTCTCTCCGCGCGATCGGCCGCGCGTCGCCCGGATAGGATTGAGGCTGCGATGCGCGAGTACCTCGCCGCGATCGACCAGGGAACCACGGGCACGCGCTGCATTCTGTTCGATCCGGAAGGGCGTCCCGCCGCCTCGGCCTACCGCGAGCACCGGCAGATCTTTCCGCGGCCCGGTTGGGTGGAGCACGATCCGATCGAGATTCGCGAGCGCGTCGAGGAAGTGGCCGCGGAGGCGCTGCGGATCGCGGAGCCTGGACGCGTGCTCGCGATCGGGATCACCAACCAGCGCGAGACCGTCGTGGCCTGGGACGCGCGAGACGGCCGGCCCGCCGCCAACGCGATCGTCTGGCAGGACACGCGAACGGCGCCGGAGTGCCGCGCCGCGATCGAACGGGGATGGGAAGAAGAGGTGCGTTCTCGCACGGGGCTGCCGATCTCGACCTACTTCTCGGCGACCAAGATCCGATGGCTGCTGGAAAACGTCCGCGGGCTGCGCGAGCTTTCCGGCTCCGGGCATCTGCTGCTGGGCACGATCGACACCTGGATCATCTGGAACCTGACCGGCGGGCCGCGCGGAGGCGCGCACGTGACGGACCCGACGAACGCGTCGCGCACGCTCTTGTGCAATCTCGCGGATCTCCAGTGGGATCCATATCTCCTGGACCGGTTCGGCGTGCCGCGGGAGGCGTTACCGGCAATCCGGCCCTCCATTGCCCGCGAACCCTACGGTCACACGCTTCCGGACGGCCCGTTTGGCGCGCGCGTGCCTGTCTGCGGCGACCTGGGAGATCAGCAGGCCGCGCTCGCCGGGCAGGGCTGCTTCGCGGCGGGCGAGGCAAAGAACACATACGGAACCGGATCGTTCCTGCTCGAGCACGTCGGCGAGAGACCGGTCCGAAGCTCCTTTGGTCTGCTCTCGACGGCGGCCTGTGCCGGTCCCGGAGAGCGGGCGTATGCGCTCGAGGGCTCCGTCGCGGTCGCCGGCGCGGCCGTGCAATGGCTTCGGGACAATCTGGGCTTGATCGGCAGCGCCGCCGAGACCGAGACGATCGCCGAAAGCGTGCCGGATTCGGGAGGCGTCTACTTCGTGCCGGCATTTTCGGGTCTCTTCGCGCCGTATTGGGACATGAACGCGCGTGGAGCGATCGTGGGCCTGACGCACCATGCCGGCCGCGCCCATCTCGTGCGAGCCACGCTCGAGGCGATCTGCTTTCAGAGCCGGGAGGTTGCCGACGCGATGGCGGCGGACAGCGCAAGGCCATTCACCGCCCTGAAGGTGGACGGCGGAGCCACGTCGAACAATTTTCTGATGCAGCTCCAGGCCGATGTGCTCGGCGTCCCGGTGGTTCGCCCGGTCGTGCGCGAGACGACGGCGCTCGGCGCGGCCTACGCGGCCGGCCTCGCCGCAGGCGTCTTCGAGTCCACGGATCAGCTGCGGCGGCTCTGGAAGGCCGATCGAACATTCGAGCCGCGTTGGGACGAGGACCGGCGGGAATCGGCCTTTGCCGGCTGGAAGCGCGCGGTCGAGCGCACGCGGGGTTGAGACTCGCCTGTGTAGGGGTGGGGCTTGTTCCCGCTCCTCATGACGGGCGGCCACGAGGGCCGCCCCTACGGTTTGAATTGGGCCGCCGTCCAAACGATTCGTGTGGGTCGCCTGACGCAGCGTAGGGGTGGGGCTTGTTCCCGCTCCTCATGACGGGCGGCCACGAGGGCCGCCCCTACGGTTTGAATTGGGCCGCCGTCCAAACGATTCGTGTGGGTCGCCTGACGCATCGTAGGGGCGGGGCTTGTCCCCGCCCTGCACGATGCCCTCCCGTCATACTCTTCCCCCATGCGCCGACTTCTTCTCGCCGCCGCTGCCCTCTCGCTCGCCTCCCTCTCCCCCGCCGCCGCTCCTGACGACGACCTCGAGCGCTCCGTCTCCGCTCATGGCGAAGATCGGCAACGCCACCTCGCCGTCCTTCTCCCCCGACGGCAAGCGCATCGCCTTCATCACGAATCTCTGCGGCGTGCCGCAGGTCTGGCTTGTGGACGCCGACGCGGCAGGGAGCGGCTATCCGCAGCTCGTCACGGCCTTCGACGATCCGGTCGACTACGTCGCCTGGTCGCCCGACGGCGCGTGGCTCGCGTTCTCGCTCGCGCCGGGCGGCGGCATGAACGAGCAGGTCTATCTCGTCCATCCCGACGGCACCGGTGTGAAACGCCTGACCGAGCGGCGGCAAGGAGACCAACCGCCTCGGGCCCTGGTTCCACGACGGCTCCTTCCTCGTCCTCGGCTCGAACGCGCGCAGCGCCGACGCGATCGACTCCTACGTGTACGACGTCGCCGCCGGACTGCCGCGCCTCGTCACGCAGAACCGCGGCATCGGCGCGTTCGACGACGTGACGCGCGACAAGAAGCTCGCGCTCCTGAATCGCCTCGTCAACCGCGGCGACAACAACCTGTTCCTGGTCGATCTCGCGAACGGCAAGGAGACGCTGCTGACGCCGCACGAGGGCCCGGGCTCGTTCAACGGCGCGTTCGCGAAGGACGGCCGCGCGGTCTATCTCGCGACAAACGCCGGCCGCGACCTCACGGCGTTCGCGCGGCTCGAGCTCGACGGCGGACGGCGCTCCCGGCAAGATCGACGATCCTCGCCGAGCGGCCCGACGCGCGAGCTCTCGGGCTTCGCAGATCGACGACGCCGGCACGACCGCGGCGCTCGTCTGGAACGTCGCCGGCCAGCAGCGAGCTCGAGATCTTCGACCTCGCGACCGGCAAGGCGACGTCGCATCCGAAGCTCCCCGCCGAGATCGCCTTCGGCCTCGACTTCTCGCGCGACGGCCGGACGCTCGCGATGGCGCTGACCGGCGCGGCGACGCCGGCCGACATCTGGGTGATGGACGTCGCGAGCGGCGCCTTCCGCCAGGTCACGAAGAGCCCGCACGCCGGCATCGATCTCTCCCGTCTCGTGCGTCCCGAGCTCCTGCGCTTCAAGGCGCACGACGGGCTCGAGCTCTCGGGCTGGCTCTACAGGCCGCGCCGCAGGCGCCGCGCCGTTTCCGACCGTCCTCTCCTTCCACGGCGGCCCGGAGGGACAGGAGCGGCCCGTTCTTCAACAGCACATACCAGGCGCTCCTCTCGCGCGGCATCGCCGTCTTCGCGCCGAACGTCCGCGGCTCGTCCGGCTTCGGCAAGAAATTCGTCAACCTCGACAACGGCGCGCTGCGCGTCGAGGGCGTCAAGGACATCAAGGACTGCGTCGACGCGGTCGTGAAGTCCGGCGCCGCCGACCCGAAGCGCATCGGCATCATGGGCGGCTCCTACGGCGGCTACATGGTGATGGCCGGCCTGACCGAGTACCCGGATCTCTTCGCCGCCGGCGCGGACCTCTTCGGCGTCGTCAACTTCGAGACCTTCTTCAAGCACACCGAGCCCTGGATGGCCGCGATCTCGAAGATCGAGTACGGCGACCCGGACACGGAGGCCGATCTCCTGCGGCGCCTGTCGCCGATCCACAAGGTGGACCGCGTCACCGCGCCGACGATCGTCCTCCACGGCGCCAACGACACCAACGTCCCGGTCGTCGAGGCCGAGCAGGTCGTCGACAGCCTCAAGAAGCGCGGCGTGCCGGTCGAGTACGTGCTCTTTCCCGACGAGGGTCACGGGTGGCGAAAGACGCCGAACCGCATCCGGTCGGCGGTGGCGGTCACGAAGTGGTTCGAGAAGTACTTGAAGGCGCCGTCCGGGGCCTCCCCATCACACTGAGCGAGGCCCTCCAGTGAAGAAGGCGACGCCGCCGGCCGGGAAGGCCGCCAGGAGAGCTCGAAAACCCGTCGACGCGCCGAAGTCCTCCTTCGAGCTCGCAATGGAGCGGCTGCGCGCCGCCGATCGGGCAGCCGGAGTCCAGGAGACCTCGTCGAGCTCGACGCAGAAGCGCGCGATCGCCGAGGCGCGGCGCATCGCCACCGCGCGTCTCGCGGAGCGAGAGATCCTTTTCGGGGACGCCACGGGAAAGACTTCCGATCCGGCCGAGCGCGACAAGGCCGAGCACGAGTACCAGGTCGACCGTCAACGGATCCAGGACGATTGCGAGCACGCGGTCGAATCGATCCGCTGGGGCAGCGAGAAGCGGCGGTGAACGTCGGGATGACGGACGAATAGGAGACCCGCACCCCAACCCTCTCCCCGCCCGGCATTGTGGGGCGGCCGCAAGGGCCGCCCCTACGAGCCGTGAGGGGAGAAGGTCAGGGTGAGGGGGTCCGGCCGCCCTCCTACCGATACAATCCCCGCCGCCCCATGCCGCTCGCACCCGGCTCGCGCCTCGGCCCCTACGACCGTCGCGTCGCTTGCTCGCGAATCTGGCTGCGCCACCGGCGCGCGGCTCGGCGAACGGGTCTCGACCGCTCGCCTGATTCTCTCGCTGCGCGCCGCGAACGAAGATGACCATCACCGCAGGATCGAAGCTCGGCCCCTACGAGATCCTCGCGCCCATCGGCGCGGGAGGCATGGGAGAGGTCTACCGCGCGAAGGACCCGCGCCTCGGACGCGAGGTCGCGATCAAGGTCCTGCCCGCCTCGTTCTCCGCCGATCCCGATCGCCTGCGCCGCTTCGAGCAGGAGGCCCGAGCCGCCGGCGTCCTGAACCACCCGAACATCACGGCCGTCTACGACATCGGGACGAGCGCGGGCGACGACGCTCCCTACGTCGTCCAGGAGCTGCTCGAAGGCGAGACGCTGCGCGCGGTCCTCGCGGGCGGACGCCTCCCGCAGCGCAAGGTCATCGACTACGCGCTCCAGATCGTCCACGGCCTCGCCGCGGCGCACGAGAAGGGCATCGTCCACCGCGACCTCAAGCCCGAGAACGTCTTCGTCACCAACGACGGCCGCGTGAAGATCCTCGACTTCGGTCTCGCCAAGCTGACGCACACCGAAGAGAAAGGCCAGGCCACCAACCTCCCGACCGCCCCGGCGGCCACGGAGCCCGGCGTCGTCATGGGCACGCTCGGCTACATGTCGCCGGAGCAGGTGCGCGGCAAGCCCGCCGACGCCCGCTCGGACATCTTCTCCTTCGGCGCGATCCTCTACGAGATGCTCTCCGGCAAGCGCGCGTTCCACGGCGACTCGGCCGCGGACACGATGTCGGCGATCCTCAAGGAAGATCCGCCGGACCTCGCCGTCACGAACCAGAACCTCTCGCCCGGCCTCGAGCGCATCGTGCGCCACTGCCTCGAGAAGAGCCCGGAGCAGCGCTTCCACTCCGCGCACGACGTCGCCTTCGCGCTCGAGGCGCTGTCGGGCCTGTCGGCGCCGTCGCGTCTCGGACCTGTCGAAGCCGATGGCCGGCCTCCCGACTCGTCTTCCTTCGCGCGGGACGGCGGCGGCCCTCCTCGCGCTCGCTTCCATCGCGATCGGGCTTCTCGCCGGCCGGCTGATCTGGAAAGCCGCGCCCGCGTCCAGCCCGATCTTCCACAGGCTGACCTTCCGCCGCGGGCCGATCCAGAGCGCGCGCTTCGCGCCCGACGGGAACACGGTCATCTATTCGGCGCAGTGGGACGGCACCGCCCAATCCGGAGATCTACTCGACGCGCGTCCAGAATCCCGAATCCCTGCAGCTGGCGCTTCCCGACGCAAGGATCGAGGCGATCTCCCAAACGGGCGAGATGCTCGTGCTGAGCGCGATGCATTTCTCCATCGGGTACGCCGCGGCCGGCACGCTCTCCCAGGCGCCCGCTGTCGGGCAGCGCGTCGCGGCCGATCCTCGAGGACGTCGCGAGCGCTGCCTGGTCTCCGGACGGCGCGAGCATGGCCGTCGTGCGCGCGCCGCAATGGCGTTATCGCCTCGAGTTTCCGGCCGGGAAGGTCCTGTACGAGACGACCGGCTACGTCAGCTGCCCGCGTCTCTCGCCGAAGGGCGATCTCATCGCGTTCATGGACCACCCGGTCTTCGGCGACGACCGCGGCTCCGTCGCGATCATCGACCTCTCGGGAAAGAAGACGACGCTGTCCGACGGATGGGAGAGCGTGCATGGCCTCGCCTGGTCTCCGTCGGGGCGAGGAGATCTGGTTCACGGCAAGCGGCCTGGGAAGCGCCCGCGCTCTCTACGCCGTGACGCCGGCCGGAAAGAGACACACCGTGCTCGCGTCTCCCACGGGACTGGTGCTCGAGGACATCTCCCGCGACGGGCGGGTTCTTCTGCACCAGGACAACGCCCGGGTCGGGTTCTTCGGTCTGATCCCCGGAGAGGCGAAGGAGCGGGACCTCTCGGGTCTCGAGTGGTCGAACTTTCCGCGTCTTTTCGAGGACGGAAAGCAGGTCGCCTTCAGCGAAGAAGGCGAGGCCGGCGGCCCGGGGTACTCGGTCTATTTGCGCAGGCTCGACGGCTCCGCCGCCGGTGCGGCTGGGCGAGGGCACCCCCGTCGCCGTCTCTCCCGACGGGAAATGGGTGCTGACCAGCCAGATCCGGACGACGCCTCCGACGCTCGTGCTTCTGCCGACCGGCGCCGGAGCAGCCGAAGACTTTCCCGAAGGACGCGATCGACCGGTCCGCGTCCGTGAGCTTCGCGGCGTTCCTTCCCGACGGGAAGCGGCATCGTGTTCAACGGCAACGAAGCCGGGAAAGCCGATCCGCGTCTTCGTGCAGAGCCTGGACGGCGGCGCCGCCCGGCCCGTCACACCCGAAGGTGTCGCCGGCCGGCTGCTCTCGCCGGACGGCAAGTTCCTGCTGACGCAGAGCGCCCGGGCAGGAATTCGCGCTGACTCCCCTCGATAACGGTAGCGGCAGCGGCGGCGGAGCCGGCGCCAGCACGCAGCCGGTTCGCGGCCTCGAGTCCACCGACCTGCCGCTGCGATTCGCCGCAGACGGCCATTCTCTTTTTCTCGCGAGCTCGAAAGACACCTTCCCCGCGCGCGTCTACCGGCTGGACCTCACGACCGGCAAGCGGGAAGTCTGGAAAGAGTTCATGCCGGGCGACCCGACCGGCATCACGAGCATCGCTCCCAACGCGATCTCCGCGGACGGCAAGATCATCCTGTTCGGGTACTCCCACACGCTGTCGGATTTGTACCTCGCGGAGGGGCTGAGGTGACCCGTCCTCGGGTCATCCCGAGGAGTCCACGACGAGGGATCCCGAGCGCCCCCTCACTCCGTCAGGCTGAAGGCGTGACCTCGAACCCCGCCGCGACAAAATGTCGATCGAAGGCGAACGCTCGCTCCAGCCGATGGCGACGCATGAGAACGAAGGAAACACAGTCCGTAAAGCTCACGCGTTGGTCGGCGAACTTCGCGAACAACTCCACGGCCTTGAGCTCATCGTCGGCGTCGGGCCGAAGCACCGTCAAGGCCTTCGATCCGAGCAGCGCTCGGGCGCGATCGGCCGCAAACGCGTAAGACGCCCGCCGCCCGAGCAGCGTAAACGTCTCGTCGAGGACGAAGCTGCTCGTGAAACAGCGGCTTCCGGTCCGATCGATCTCCGCCCACGCCCGCTTCGCTCGCCGATGTTCCGCGTCATGCCGAATGTAACGAGCGACGAAGGCGCCCGTGTCGACGAAAATCACTCTTTCTCGTCGTAGAGGTACTTGTCGTGTCGAGTCGACAGGTCGCGGGGCGCCGGCCCGTCGAAAACGACGTCGGCGAAGAGAGGATCGGGGCCGGCCTCGTACCGGACGTCGGGCACCGCCGCGTCAAGAGACTCGCGGATCAGTTCGCCGAGCGACACCCCACGCTGCCGGGCTCGGGAGATGCGCGCGCCGGCGGAGATCTTCCGGGAGCATGATCGTCGTTCGCTTCATCGCCCGGGCACTCATGACACCGCCATAATATGGAGCCATAACTGTGTTGTCAACGGCCGCCCCGGTGGCTCTGCCTTACGCCGACTATTTCGGCCAGCACATCTGAACCCACAACTCGATTGTCAGGTCGTGCTTCTTCTCTCCTGAAGCGAGATTCGGCCGGTACTCGGTCACGTATCGCTTGCGGAGCGTCGCTTCGTTGATGAATCGCGAGCCGGCAAGCGCTTGAATGTCCTGGCGGTCTTTGTCGCTGTTTCGTTCCAGCTTTGTCAGGGCGAGGTCATGCGCTTCCAGAGCGAAAACGCCGAGATTGTGAAGGCCGAGGTCGAGGCACATCGGAATCAGTCGCGATTCATAAGCCTCTGGATACATCGCAAAGGGAACAGGCTGCAGGTAGACCCTGTAGCGGCGCTGGAGATCAGACCCAATTCCCCCGATCCGTTCGAGATCCTTCAGCCTGTTGCCTGGAACCGCCGCCAGAACGTCCAGATCCGACGTCTCCCTGGACAATCCGTAGAGCAGGGTGATGACGAAACCGCCGAAGCAGTGAAATCTGAACCGGCTGCTCGAGACTTTCGTCGAGCGCCTGCAGAAATGACTTCCAGGGTTCCGGAGTTGTCGCCATTCTCACGTCAAGCGTAGGGCAGTTCCTGCGGCTCCATCCCGGCAAGCACGTTCCAATGCCGAGCCTCTGCCGAACGGTGATGGCGCAACCACTCTCGTTCCGCCGTCGGCATCGAGTCACGGCCCAGAGTTGTCTCGGCGACCAGACGAGCACCCTCCAGCTCCTCCTCGACACGGCGGAGCTTCCTGGCGGCCGCCGTCTTGAGCCGCCGCTCCGCCAGCCTTCGGGCGACGCTGACGAGAAATCCCAACCTGTTTTGGAGGTTTCGCCGCTTCGAATGATCCAGAAGCCAGTTCCACTCGAGATCCGGGAATTGCCCGAGAACCCAGGGCAACGCCTCCGCCACGCGCCCGTCCAGGTTCTTCTCAGACAAAGCGTCGAGGGCTACGACTGCCGGGTTCGCGAGCGAGCTGTTGCGCAGATGGCTGTAGCCCGGGTAGCCAAGAGCCGCCAGCCGATTTGGAAGTTGCGACGCCTTTGTCTTCGGCGGCTCGACAGGCGGAGGGAGTGACGTGGGAGGAAGTTGGTACAGCTTTGTCGCCGCGCGCGCCAGCGTGGGTGTAACTGCTCTGCGGCCCCGTTCGAGCTGGGAAAGATAGGGCTGTGAAAGGCCCAGCCTCGCCGAGGCCACGACCTGAGTGAGCTTCGCCGCCAGTCGTCCTTGTCTTAGTTCTGGACCGTTCATGCTCTGCTTCCTTGACGGAGCAAAATATAGCACAAATTGCAATATTCTGCCGATACGCCAAACGGCTTCTAACCCAAGCGATATGATCAATAGTATGATCATACCGAGATGCCGACCGCGCGCGTGACGGTGACGCTTCCTCCCGAGCTCGTCGAAGAGATCGACCGGCGAGAGCGCAACCGCAGCCGCTTCGTCCTGGAAGCGGTTCGCCGCGAGGTGACCCGGCGACGCCGCGAAGAGCTGCGTCGTTCGCTGGCTCATCCGCACCCCGAAGCGCAGGAGCTCGCCGATGCCGGCATGGACGACTGGGGTCGAGGGTCGAAGCCAGACGACTCCGCCGAGCTTCTGGACTCGAGCGCCGGGAAGACGGTGCGATGGGTCGCGGGAAAGGGTTGGGTCGAAGCGAAGCGGTGAAGCTCAACCGAGGCACCGTCGCTCTTGTTGGGCTCGATCCCACGCAGGGCCACGAGCAGCGCGGCACCCGTCCTTGCGTCATCGTCAGCGACGCGGAGATCATCGCCGACCAGAAATTCCCGCTCGTCGCCGTCGTTCCGATCAGCACGGCCGCCGGCGAGGGCGCCCTCTATCCAGCCCTCTCCCCCGGATCGAGCGGACTGCGCAAGGCGTCCTTTGCGCTCGTGGACCAGATCCGCTCCGTCGACAAGCGGAGGATCCAGAGAGTCTTCGGGAGCGTCTCTCACTCGGAGATCGCTGCGATTGACGAGGGACTCGCCCTGTTTCTCGGGCTCGGCTAGAGCCGACCCCGTCGGCGAATCATCGCGAGGAGTCCGGGACGAGGCCCGCCCCCTCACCCTGACCCTCTCCCCCGCTGACGGGGGCGAGGGGAACTCGAGCGTTCCCTCTCCCGGTGACGCGACAGGGTTGGGGTGAGGGCCTACAGAACCTTCTCGAGATCGGCCTTGCTGATATCGCAGTCCCGAAGGATCCGGGAAAGGAGCCCGGGACCCAATCGTCTCGCCTGCGTGCACCGGGACTACTGTCGCCCGTCCGTCAAGATGGCGCAGAAAGTGGTGACTGCCGCGTGATCTGACGACCTGAAACCCCAAGGAGGAGAGCGCCGACACGAGTTGCTTGCCGGTGAGGTTCGGCAGCTTGAGCATCAGGCAAGCGTCAGGCGTTGCACCCCAATGAACTCGAGACCTTCGATGTCCTGGCCCTGGACTGTCATGCAGAGCTCAGCCGCCTCGCGGATACGCTCCATCAGCTCGTCAAGTGACTTCGCCTGGGTATGGCAACCCTTGAGTTCCGGGATTGAGGCCACGTAGTAGCCATCCCGGTCCCGCTCGACGACGACGTTGAATTCCTTCTTCATGCTTGAACATTAATTCTACGCCTGAACAGCCGGCGTGGGCAGCGAAGCGTGGAGCAGAGACGGGTTCGAGCGTCGCGAGGATCCGCACCTTTGTAAATCAGAGGCGATTTTCTTTCAAAGCCCCGGGCACTTTGCAAGACGTCTTACGTTTTCGTCCGGGTGTGGGGGCGCCCCTTTCGGCCGCCCGGATCCGCCGTCATCCCGAGCCGACGCGTCGGCGGGTCGTCCCGAGGAGTCCGCCACGCGGGAGCCCGTGGACGGCGAGACGATCTCATTCCCGAGCTCCGCGGACTTCCGAGCCTGAAGGAGGTATCGCGAGTCGATCAGCGCCCCGGGGCCTTCTTTCTCCAGACTCGCACGTCGAACTCAAACGGAATCGCAGGCAGGACCGCGATCCTGGCAAACGCGGGATGTCGCGGATTCAGAAGGAAGTTCGACTCCTGCGGAACGACGGCCGAAGGCACCCGGAGTACCGCCGTCTCCAGAGATTCCGCCCAGTTGGCGCCGAGGAGGGCGAGCTCCGGAGGCGACGGGAAACTCCGCCAGTTCTTGGGCAGCACATCGGCGGAAAGCGTCTTCTTCGGAACGTCTTCGGGAACGTCGGCAGGGATCGCCCTGAGGTCGTTCGGAGCAGTGGTCGGGTCGACGTTGACCAGAAACTCCAGGGCCGCCAGCGCCAGGCTCTCGGACGCGTACACGACGGGAGTTCCCCGAAGATTCCACCTTCCCCCTGCGAGGCGTGCGCCCTCGCCGTCGAAGGAGGAATGCGGCGACCTTGCCAGCCGCCAGATTCTCAATCGCTAGCTGTACACGCCGTAGGCGATGCGCACGAGGAGGTCCTCGACTTCCCGAGCGCCAACGTCCGTATCGAGCCGTGACAGCGGCGCCTCGCCGCCAAGTGCGCGATTCGAATCGTTGAGCCAGCGAGCCGCTTTCTCCGTCGTCCCAAGAGTCTCTTCCGCAAGGGCACCGATTCGCGCCAGCCGCACCAGACGATCCGACTCGGCCGTGTGAAATCGTTTCTCGTGCTTTCGGCGCGCCAGCGTTCGCGCCGGAAGATCGAGAAGCCGGGTCATCAGCTCTGTCCGGATGTCGAACCGGACCCGGACCGCATCAAACGAGGCGTATGACAGGCCGATCCGCGTCGCCTCGATGAGATCCTCCGGCGTGCGGACTCGAATCTTGAGGACCTTCGAGCCGCCGAGCGCGTCGGCGATTCGAGAGGGCGCGGCCCTGACGGACTCTGTCATATGGCACCAATGATATGGCCATATGGCAAGAGACGTCAACCCTTCGCCTTCATCCCGGGACGAGGGAGGGGCCGTCATCCCGAGCGGCAGCGAGGGATCCCGAGCTGACACTTCCGCCTGTCATCCCGAGGAGTCCGCGACGAGGGATCCCGAGCTACTTCGCCAACGAGGCCGCCCTTCCGCGACTCCAAGCTCGCGCGAAGCCTCGAGTCATTTCGGTAGATCCTCCAGCCTGACGCCACGCCCATCCCTGATGCTCGCGCGCGCCTTCGCGACCCTCTCGAGAAAACGAGGATCTGTTTCCAGCCTGTAATCGAACCAGTCCTCCTCGGATTCAAATCCGATGAGCAGACCGGCAGGCTTGCCATGGCGCGTAATGACGATCTGCTCGCCTTCTGCGAGTCGCAGGAACTTCGAGAGGTCGTCCTTCACCTCGTTGAGCGGAACCCTTCTCACCCGCGTCTTGCTACTTCTGACAGCCATTTCTCCGCTCCTTCCTTGTCGACAATCGCGAGGACCTCCACGCGCAGCGCGCGGATGTCATAGAAGACCCGAATGTCTCCCACTCGAAGGCGGTACTGCGGTCGGCTCAACCCTCTCAGCCGCTTGATTCGGCTGCGACTCTCCCTTGCCGGCTCGTGCCTCAAATGCTTCTCGATCGCGTCTCTGACCTCGGCACGCCTGTTCGCCTTGAGCTCACTGAGATCCTCGACGGCCTCGGGCGCGAGAAGGATCTCAAATCTCATTCTGGCCATATTATAGCTATATTCTCGAAAGCCCGATTCCCGCTCTCGTCTTGGAACTCTCAGCCATCAAAAAGGATTGACCCCAACCTCCACTCTCACCCGATGTCCGTCCCTGCTGCGGCGAGCTCCTCGCGTAGCTCCCCTGCCTGCTTCGGGTCCAGCTCCTTGAGCCTGTCGAAGGCGCGCCTCGCCTCGCTCACCCGGCCGGCGTTCGCCTCGGCTGCCGTCACGTTGTACCAGGCCGTGGCGTCGCGGGGATCGAGGTCCGAGGCCTTGCGAAAGGCCGCGATGGCGGCGGCCCAATCGCGCGCAGCCGCGTGGCTCGCACCGATCGTGATCAACATGTCCGCCGAGCCCGGGCCGATCTCGAGAGCCTTCTCGCAGGCGGTAATTGCTTCGCGATACCGGCCCTGCTTGCAGTAAGCGTTGCCGAGGTTCGCCCAGCCCGCGGCCGATCGAGGTTCGAGCTCGACGAAGTGCTCGAGCGAACCGACGGCCTCGACGAGGAGCCCCTGGCGCATCTGCGCGACGCCGAGTGTGTTCCAGTACTTGGCTCGCTTCGGGTTGCGGCGGATCGCTTCCTTCATCGCTTCGACGGCCGCGGGCGGGTTTCTCTGCTCCAGCCGAATCTGCGCGATGTCGTGCCATGGTCCGGGAAACGTGCCGTCACGAGAGATCGACTCCCGGAAGGCCTCGACGGCATCGTCGTAGCGCTTCTGGTCCCACCGCACGTGGCCGAGCTGGTCCCACAGTTGCGCGGCGCGCCGAGGCTCCGATTCGAGCTGAATCGCGTACTTGAAGGCCTCTGCCGCGAGATCGAAAGCCCCAGCCTTCCCGGCATCTCTTCCCGCGATCACCCAGCGCCTGACATCCGCGCTGGCAGACGCGAGCACATTGGCTTCTTCGCCTTGTTCGCCTTGTTCGCCCTTCTCGTCGAGTCCCACAACGGTCTCCTGTTCAGTCCCCTACAGCGTCCCCGGCGGTTGGGACAGAAGACGTCCGAGCGACCTCCCCCTCTCCCGGTGACGGGAGAGGGGCGGGGTGAGGGTCTCCTCCTCTTCCCCCTCTCCCGGTGACGGGAGAGGGGCGGGTGAGGGTCTCCCATTCGCGTGTCATCCCGAGGAGTCCGCGACGAGGGATCCCGAGCTTCCACGCCAACGATGTCGCCTCCCGGCTCAGGGCCTGCCGAGTCTGGGATCCCTCCCTATCGCTCGGGACGACACCTACAGAGAGCACGCTCCCTCACCCTGACCCTCTCCCCCGAAGACGGGGCCGAGGGGAAGAAGTGCACCCCGGGGCCCTCTTTCTCCAGACTCGCACGTCGAACTCAAACGGAATCGCAGGCAGGACCGCGATCTTGAAACCAAACCACTGATATTGAATGGTTTGATAACACCGCGCCGTGTTGACAACGTGTATACACGGCGTTATAGTTGCCATCCAAGCTGGATGCATGGACGGAGGCAATCATGGCGGCCACAGCTACTCGAACCAAAGTCATCAACCTGCGAACGAGTGAAGCGAGTCGCGCGTTGATCGATCGCGCTGCCGAGGCTTTGGGGAAGGATCGCACCGAGTTCATGCTGGATGCGGCCACCCGCGAGGCCCGGTCGGTTTTGTTGGATCGCCGGCTTTTTCTGCTCGACCCGGCCGCTTTCCAGCGGTTTGCTGAGGCGCTTGATGCGCCGACTGCGGACAACCGGCGCCTTCGTCAACTCCTCGCCAAGCGGGCTCCTTGGGAGCGATGAGCCGTGCGATCAGGTCTCCGCAGCACCTCACGAGCGAACATGACGTCTCAGATTTCGATTGCGGCGTTCCTGAACTAGACGACTGGCTAAAACATCGGGCTCTCCAGAACGAGGCCTCGGGCGCCTCGCGCACATTCGTAATAATCGACGATAGACGCGTCGTCGGCTACTACGCATTGGCAACGGGTGGAGTCTCCCAGGTTCAAGCAACGGGACGCGTACGGCGCAACATGCCCGAACCCATCCCGGTGATGCTGCTTGCTCGACTCGCGGTCGACCGCAGGCATCAAGGAAAGGGGCTGGGTGATGCCCTGCTGAGAGACGCTCTTCTTCGAACGCTACAGGCATCCGAGATCGCTGGCATCCGCGCGGTTCTATTGCATGCGGTCTCCGAATCCAGCAAGAGCTTCTACATTCATCACGGTTTCGCCGAGTCGCCGATTGATGCGATGACGATGATGATCTCGCTGGCGGATCTCGACAAAGCTCTTCGTGGCTAGAAACGTGGCTTCGTCAGTCTCGGCACTCCTTCGTCACCCATCCCCACGGCCGCTCTCCCCTTCACCGTTAGCGTGTCCCCACGTTGGGACAGAAAACGTCCGAGCCGCCGCCCCCTCTCCCGCCGGGAGAGGGTCGGGGTGAGGGTCTCCCATTCGGCTGTCATCCCGAGGAGTCCGCGACGAGGGATCCCGAGCTACTTCGCCGAGGATGCCGCCTTGAGCCCGGCCAGACATCACTTGTCCTGTCACGTGTGGGACGCTTCCCTCTGCCTTTCCTCATGCACTTCCGCGCCTCGAACCCGTACGACTACTACCGCCCGAAGGCGTGCGCTCGCCGGGTCGCCCTGCGCCATCGCGGCGTGGAGGAGTCGCCTCGCACCGAATTCGACGACCTCCTCGCCAGGCTCGGCGCGAGCCACGAGACGGACCATCTGAAAAGCCTCTCCGGCGCGAAGACTCTCGACAGCCTCGACGACGAAGCGCCGTCTCCGACCGGGATGATTACAAGAGCGCATGCCTGACCCCGGCCCGCCGGCACCCTTGGGTTAAACTCAGATCGTCGGATGGGGAGATAGAACGGTGGCAAGGGCAGTCGAGACATCCAGTGGCCGTGGTTTTCCAGATGTCTGGGGAAGACCTGCGTACACCGTCGCCGACGCGGCGCGCTACGTCCTCGTCCCTCCCGCCACCCTGAGAAGCTGGGTCGCTGGCCGCTTCTACCCGACTCAGTCGGAGGCGCGAAAGCGATTCGAGCCGGTCATTCGCATCCCGGAAGCGGGGAGTTCCTGGCTCCTGTCGTTCCAAAACCTGGCGGAAGCCCACGTGCTCGCCACCCTGCGTCGCCACTACAAGGTCAAGCTCGCAACGATTCGGAATGCGGTCCGATACATGGAAGTGCGCTTCAAAGACATCCATCCGCTGATCAACCCGGGGATGCGGACGGACGGCGCCCAGCTCTTCCTCGAACAGCTCGGCGGCCTCGAAGGCGTCTCGATCGAAGGTCAACTCGCCATGAAAGACGTTCTTCAGGCCTCGCTGAAGCGTCTGGACTGGGGTCCGGAGGGGTCTGTCCTGCGTCTTTTCCCGTTCACGAGATTGGGCGAGAGAGAGGCCCAGGGCCCCCGAGTCGTGGTTATTGATCCGCGGATTTCCTTCGGGAAGCCCGTCATCATCGGAACACGAATTCCGACCCGGGCGATCTTCGACCGGTGGGCAGCGGGGGACTCTGTAGACGATCTGGCCAAGGATTTCACACGCCCCAGTTTGGAAATCGAAGAGGCGATCCGCTGCGAACTCCAAAAGGTCGCCTAAAGCCCAAGCCAACTTTCTTTATCGACGAATGTTTCGGGCGATATCACTTCGTCGACGCCGTCAAAAGCTGTGGCGTTCCCGTCGTGTCGCATCACGAGGTACTCCCCGAGGGCGCCACGGATGTTGAGTGGCTCAAGTTCGTAGCGCTGAACAACTATATTGGCCTAACCAAGGACGAACGGATCCGATCGAACCCGCTGGCCATTGAATCTATCCTCGCCTCTCACGCCAGAGTCGTGATCTTCGTCGTCGGCCCGGCCAACGCCGAGGAGCTTGCTGATCTCGCACGGACCGCCGTACCCCGAATCGTTCGATCCGTTGGACCACGCATGGGCGCATGCATCTTCAGGGTCACACGATCCGGTGCGCTGATCGAGCACCAAATCCGGGCAAAGTCGCGAAAGCGTCGAGGTCGGTGACGCGAGCCCGGGCCGAATACGGGGGTCCTCCTCACCTTCGCCGAGACGATCCGCCGCGACGAGGCTTGCCGCGCCGCCGGAGCTGACTGCCTGTTTGTGCTGGGCGTGACGTCGCTCCCGCACCTCCGCCTCTGACCGCCATCAGCCCCGGCCAGACATCACTTGTCCTGCCATCCGTGGGAGCCTTCGCCCAGGCTCCCCCATGCACTTCCGCGCCTCGAACCCGTACGACTACTACCGCCCGAAGCCCTGCGCCCGCCGCGTCGCCCTGCGCCATCGGGGCGTGAAGGAGTCGCCTCGCACGGAATTCGACGACCTCCTCGCCAGGCTCGGCGCGAGCCACGAGGCGGCTCATCTGAAAAGCCTCTCCGGCGTGAAGACACTCGACGGCCTCGACGACGAATCCCAGGAACGCGAGACTCTCGCCGCCATCCGGGCCGGCGTCCCCGCGATCTACCAGGCCCGCTTCCGCGTCTCGCTCGACCTCGACGGCGAATCGAGCGATCTCGTCGGCCTTCCCGACTTCCTGATTCGCGACGGCGACGGATACATCATCCGCGACTCCAAGCTCGCGCGAAGCGTCGAGGGACGGCATCCCGAGATCGCCCTGCAGCTCCAGCTCTACGGCTGGCTCTACGAGCAGGTGGTCGGCAAGCCGCCCGCGGGACTCCAGGTCCACTCCGGTTCAGGCGATCTCATCAACGTGCTCATACGACGGCGGAAGGATGCCCGGAATTCGTTCGGAGCTCGCGCCGGATGCGCCTCCTCCGGAGGAAACTCTCGAGCCCGTCGCGCTGGTCGAAGTGCCGCGGCTGACGGCTACTTCGACCTCTGCTGGAAAGGGGCCGAGCAGGCCGACGACATCGCCCTCCTTCCCGCCGTGAATCAGGCTCGCGCCATCGAGCTGCGCGGGCACGGAATCTCGACCATCCGGCAGGTGCCGGCAGCGATCGAGGATCCTGCCCTCCATGGCGTCTTCTACCAGGGAAAGAAGAAACCAAGGCTTCGCGATTTCGCCGTCACCCTTCTCCGAAGCGCCGAGGCGCACGTCTCCGGAAAGCACATCGTGATCTCGCCGCCGGAGCTCCCCGCCGCGCGCAACTTCGTCATGCTCGACCTCGAAGGGATGCCTCCGTGCCAGGACGATCTCGAGAAGGTCTACCTCTGGGGCATGAAGGTTTACGGGGAGAACCCCAGCGGCCATCTGCTCGCACAGGCCGGATTCGGCGCCGAGGGCGACCGGGAAGGGTGGTTCGCCTTCCTCCGCCTCGCCTCGAGCCTCCTCGCCGAGCACGGCGACCTCCCCTTCATCCACTGGGGCTCGTACGAGAAGACGAAACTGCAGATGTACATCGACCGCTTCGGCGACCCCGACGGCACCGCCGTCCGCATTCTCGGCCTGCTGGTGGACCTCCTCGCCGTCGTTCGCCGGTCCCTGGTCTTCCCCAGGCCGAGCCTGAGCCTCAAGGTCATCGAGAAGTACGTCGGCTTCGAGCGCAAGCTGCCCGAGTCAAACGGCGCCTGGGCCATGTGCCGCTACATCGAGGCCACCGAGACCTCCGACGCCGCCGGCCGAAAAGAGATCATGAGCCAGATCCTCGCCTACAACGAGGAAGACCTCGACGCGACCTGGGCGGTGCTGGATTGGGTCAGACGGCTGGAGGCTTCGACGCCCGTTCCGTCCGGACGTGTTGAACGACATCAGTGTCCCGGTCGTCTAAGCGGAGCAGGTCGTGGACAGCATCAAGAAGCGCGGCGTGCCGGTCGAGTACGTGCTTTTCCCCGACGACTGGCATGGCTGGCGCAAGACGCGACCGGATCAAGTCGGCGGTCGCGGTGACGAAATAGTGCGAGAAGTACCTAAAGGCAGGAGCGTGACGGGCCCTAGTGCGGTGTCATCCCGAGCGACAGCGAGAGGCTATGTAAAAGCGACGCCGCTGTAGCCTTCCTCGAAGCGATCAAACAAGGAGGAAGGCGATGGTACAGGCGGCGTCGGAGAAGAACTATATCGGTGGCCGGGAAGTTGTATTTCTCGATGGAGCTTGGATGGGAGACATGGAAGCTGGGCTTTTCGAGCGGGGTTGGTGAAGGGGTTTGGCAGACGACGGTTCGGGCGCGAGACCGTGCAGGACTGAAGACGGCGATGGGACATGCGCGGAAGCGGTTTGGACTTTCGGAGACGTGCCGGGTGGTCAGCTGCTACGAGGCGGGGCGGGACGGGTTTTGGTTGGACCGATGGTTGAAGAGTCAGGGGATCGAGAACCTGGTGGTGGACTCCTCGAGCCTGGAGGTGAAGCGGCGAGCACGGCGAGTGAAGACGGATCGGATCGACGCGGCCAAGCTGCTGTCGATGCTGCTGAGGTACGAGGCGGGAGAGCGGGGGGTCTGGAGCGTGGTGAAGGTGCCGACGGAAGAGCAGGAGGAGCGCGGCACTTGCACCGGGAGCTGAGGACGCTGAAGAAGGAGCGGACGCGACTGGTCAACCGGATCAAGGGGCTGCTGGCGACGCAGGGCGTGGATCGGGCAATGAACCGACAGGGTCTTCTGCAGCCTCTGGAGCAGATGCGGATGTGGGACGGCTCGCCGTTGCCGGAGGGGCTGCGGCGGCGAGTGGAGCTGGAGGTTGAGAGGCATGCGTTCGTCCACGATCAGGTGCTGGCGTGTGAACGCAGGTTCGGAAGATGGTGCGCAGCAGCTGGGAGGGGGCGGTCTCGCAGGTGAGGAGGTTGCCGCGGCTACGCTCGGTGGGTCCTTCGGGCGCATGATCCTGGTGCGGGAGTTTGGGTGGAGGAAGTTCCGCAATCGGCGTGAAGTGGGAGCTCTGGCGGGGTTGACGCCGACGCCGTACCAGAGCGGGCAGATGCTGCGCGAAGGCAGCATCAGTCGCGCGGGCAACCGGCACGTGCGAGGGGTGATGGTGGATCTGGCCTGGGCTGGTTGCGCTATCAGCCCGGCAGTGAGCTGCGCAGTGGTACCGCAGGCGGTTCGCGGCGGGCAGAAGTCGTGTTCGTCGAATCGGCATCGTCGCTTTGGCTCGGAGACTGCTCATCGCCCTCTGGCGATACTGGGAACACGGTGAGTGCCGCAGGGGGCGGTCCTGAAGTCCTGCGCCTAGAGGAAACGGGCGAGAAAGAATCGATCCATGAAGTTGGTTCCAACCACCCGATGATGATCCCGGGTCGCCAGAACGACCGATAGCGAGATGGGGTGCTTGGTGAAAGGCTTCTCGAAGCGCCTTGCGGCGCA
This sequence comes from uncultured Acidobacteriota bacterium, assembly GCA_963708395.1. Classification (GTDB taxonomy): domain Bacteria; phylum Acidobacteriota; class Thermoanaerobaculia; order UBA5066; family Gp7-AA6; genus DATBFU01. The sequence continues at coordinate 517,142 of CAVPSG010000003.1, forward strand.
CACAGCCTCGGGTGCTCGGCCCCTCAGCCGGCCGACACGGATAGAAGGTCGCTCCAGGCTCTGCCTGGACTCAAAAGAAGCCGCCAACGACCGTATCAAGACCAACCAACCTCACCAAGGAGGAAGAAACCGAACCAGGAAGGCTTGACAGCGGCATCGTCATAGAAGGGATCTGTCGGCATTCTCGGCGAGGAAGGCTCGGGATGACAGCTCCAGTCCGCGCCCGTAGGGCGGGCTCGTCCGCGCCCCCTGACTCCGGACCGCCTCCTACGCCTTCCCCTCTTCCTTCGCCGGGGCGTAGAGCCTCTCGAGCTTCGGGTCCTGGCGGAGGGGGTTGAGGAGGTCGGGATCTGGGTACCTCGGGGCGACTCGCGGGTGGACCGGAGAGGGGGGTTATAAGAATGACCCGATCCGACATATAATGCAGGCGACGGGCAGCGAGGTTTCGCCCTCACCGGGCTCCAAAAAACGGGGCTCATGGCAAAGGTCGGAAACCAAGCCGAGGACCAGCCTCCTGCTTCGCCACCGGATAGTCCAGTGGCGTTGACATATGGAGGTGTTCAATGGTCCCTGTCCCTGATTTCCTGACCGCCGCTCCGGAAGAATCCGCCCCGGCCTTCGACGAAGGCGAGTTCCTCGAATCCTGGGAGCCCGAGACGCGAGGTCGTGCGAAGAAATCTGCGTCCCGGTCGGGGCTGCGCAATGGCGAGGCCGACGACTTGACCCAGAGGTTCTCCTCGCCCTCTTGCGGGCCGTGCGAAAGAAGGGCGGCCGCTGTAGTGAACGGTACGTCCGGCGCCTCACGACAAGGGTCCTCCAGAGTGAGTGGCGGAAGCGCCAGCGCATCCACGGCCGCGAAATCTGGATCAGCCATCGACGACAAGCCGGCCAAACCGCTCGCCGGCTGGAACCCGTGTGCCAGATCGAGATGGAGCGTCGGATTAAGGGGCTCCCCTCACGGCAGCAAGCGATTTTCGAAGCTATTTACCGCGATGGCCTTACCCGATGGAGACCGCCCAGGCTATCGGCGTGTCTCAGCCGCGGGTCGCCGTACTTCATGGAAGGCTGCTGGAGTGGGGACGGGAAGAATTGGCTGGCGTCGCCGCATAAAACCAGAGGGATCGCTCGCGGACCGCGAATTGAGACCCCGCGGTCGTCGAGATCAAAACAAAGGGGCTCGCTCGCCGGCTTCCAAGAACGGGGCTGGAGAACGGGAGGAACCAATGGCTTCGCAGGATTCCAAGGGCATGACGATCGATACCATCGACAGGCAGCGTAGCTACGTCCAGACTCAGAAGGAAAAGGGCGGCGGTTTGGGCGTAGTCTTCGCCGACGCCTTTCTCCGCGGGATGCGGGATCTCGGGTACAAGAACCCGGCCTGGGCCCTCGCCGAACAGGTCGACAACTCCTTCCAGGCTGGTGCCGGGACGGTTTCGATCCGTTTCGGCTTCGGTCCGGAGAACAGGACCCAGGTGAAGCCGGATTTCATCGCCATTTCCGACGATGGAAACGGAATGATTCCCGAGATGATCAGCTACGCCGTACGGTGGGGCGGCACCGATCGTGAGGGTGATCGGACCGGCTTTGGGCGCTACGGATACGGGCTTCCGAGTTCGGCAGTGAGTTTGGCGAAGCGCTACACCGTCTACTCCAAGACTCCGAGACAGCCCTGGCACGCGGTAGCTGTGGATATCGATGAACTGGCCGCCGCGGCGACTGACCGAAAGAAGACTGATGAACTTCTCTCGCCCAGAACCGCAAAGCTCCCCGCCTGGCTCACGAAGGCAGAGAGCACGGTCAACCTGGCCGAACTGGAGTCAGGCACCGTAATCGTCCTCGAAAATCTCGACCGCTTGGACACGCAGGGTGGCTGGAAGAAGGCAGACACCCTTCAGGCTAAACTGCTCCCAATACTTCGGCGTGATCTATCGGCACTGGGTCCCGGAACGGCGAATTCTCGTGCAAGGCGAGGAGGTGCAGGCCGTTGACCCCCTGTTTCTGATGGAGCACGCCAGGTTCTACGATGAGACGTCGGTTCGGGCCGAAGCCGTGGAGGCAAGGTCCTTCGAGGTTGAGACTCCTCGCGGTACAAAGGGCCGGGTGAGGATCCGCGCCTCCATCTGCCGCCAAACTTTCAGCTTGAGGACCCCCTGGAGTACAAGAAGAAGGGCGCCAAGCTGAACAGTCGGTGGGGCATCATGAAGGCCTACAACGGTCTGCTGATCTGCCGTGAGCGGCGCCAAATTGACTGCCTATCCCCCGAGTGGACCAAGTTTCAAAACTACGACGCGAACATCAAGATCGAGATCGATTTCGATCCTGAACTGGATGAATTGTTCGGAATCACGACCGCCAAACAGCAGATCGTTATCGACGATTCCATGCTGGAAAAGCTCAAGCACCCCGGGAAGGGCGGCGGAGCTATCCAAGACCTCGTCCGGGATCTGCGGAATCGTTTTTTTGAAGGACAGGCGCAACTCGACGCCAAGGCTCAGAATCTCCTCGAGCCGGCCGAGCGACCCAGCATTGAGGCCATGGAGAAATCCGAGAAGTTCAAAGAGACGATCTCGGCTCCGACTCCAAAGCAGAAGGAAGAGGGTCAGCGGAACATCGAGCATGAGGCCGAGGAGGTGTCCTCTATCGTCGGGAAGCCCAAGGCGGAGGTTCTCGCCGCTCTGGTCGAGGAGACGGCGGCAAGGCCATGGTACGTAGAATTCGCCGCTCAGGCGGAGGCGCCTTTTTATCGGCCGGTGCGTCTGGGTGAGCAGAAGCGCGTGATCATCAATACTGAGCATCCGTTCTACATCAAGCTCTACAGCCCCTCCGTTCCCGACGTTCAACACGCACTCGAGGTCCTGCTTTTCGTCTTCGCTCAACGGGAGCTCGAATCCATCGGGGAGGCTGAGACGTTTTACAAAGCGGAGCGTCAAAAATGGTCGGAACGACTGCGGCATGCCCTCGATCAGCTCGTTCCGGATGAGTCGATGGTGAATAAGGCAGCTGCGGTCGCAGAGAGCCTGCACGTCTCCCTAGAAGAGGCATCCTAGAGTTGCTCGGCAAGGGCTGCGTCATCGACCGGCCTGTTATCGGTAGGTGACGCAGCTCAGCCGGCGGCTTGTTCCCGACACCCTCGACCGCGATGCTTCTCCTGGGCGCGCTGGGGGGCCAAGACGACAGGAAGTGGAGGAAGTGATGCCGAGGGCAAGCTCACAGGTGTTACGCGACCCTCGCGGTGAGGACAGCCTCGTTGCTATTGATCGCTTCGTGCTTGCGACGCGTGACTCGGGCTACAAAGGTACGGCCAGCGCGGTGGCCGAGCTCGTAGACAACGCGTTGCAGGCTGGCGGGACCCGGATCGTGATTCGGGTCGAGCATGAAGAAGGCGGTGAAGGCCTAACCCTCTCGGTGTCGACAACGGATGCGGTATGGACGCCGGTACGCTTGGACAAGCACTTCGGTTCGGAGGCAGCAGCCGATTCAACGACAGGCGCGGTCTCGGTCGATATGGCATGGGCCTTCCGAACAGTTCGTTAAGCCAGGCGTTGCGTGTCGACGTTACTACCTGGCAGACCAAGCACACAGCAATCGCAAGCTTTCTCGATGTGGACGAAATAGCTGCGGGTGCGACGGTGCGAGTTCCTCGACCGCTTCAGACGTCGGTGCCAGGCCAGGCTGTAACTCTGGGGCTTGATTCGGGACGCTGGTTTCCTGGTCGCGCTGCGATCGTCTGGACCATCGGCGGCCGAGCACACTCGAGCGGAAGCCAATCCTTCCTCGGGCGGGTATTCCGGCATTTCCTGTGGGGCGGCGTCGAGATCACGGTCAATGGAGAGCAGGTGCTCCCCATCGACCCCCTCTTCTTGCAAAGATCAGCCGTCCAAGGCGGCCGCGTGTTCGGAACTCCTTTGGAGTTCGACATCGAATTGCCACTGCCGGATCGCAGTCGACTGGTCTGCGGTCAGATTTCGGTCACGTTCTCTGAGCTACCAGTGGAGGAGTGGCATGGTCTATCGAACGAGGAGAAGCAACGGCGCGGAATCTCCAAGGGCGCCGGCGTCTCGATCGTGCGAGCCAATCGAGAGATTGAATATGGCTGGTTTTTCATGGGAGACAAACGGAAGGAGAACTACGACGACTGGTGGAGATGCGAAGTCAAGTTCGAGCCAAGCCTTGATGAGGTCTTCGGCATCACTCACACCAAGCAACAGATCAGACCGTCACAGGATCTACAGGCAGCTCTCGTTCCCGACATCGAAGCAACCGCCAAGGCTCTGAATCGCCGTGCGCGACAGGCTCACGAACGGCTAAAGGCCGCCGACCGCGTCAGCGCGTCGGAGGCCGTCGCCGAGGCTAAGGAGCACCTCCTGCCTCCCCTGCCAAGGCTGAGGACGTCTGTCAAGGAGAAGCGTGAGGTGAGAGAGCTCGAACGCCGATACCCACACCTGGGAACCACCGGCCACACTGGCAACCCGAAATACGTGCTGCTTGAGGGTGAGGGGATTGGAACCCGATTGTTTCAGGCGTATCGCCGCGACGGTCAGCTCGTGGTGCTCCTAAACACAGAACACTCTTTCTACAAGCGCATCTACCGACCCCTTTGCGAATCGGAGGACGCGAATGTGACCGCCCTACGCCAGCGCTTGGAATTGGTTGTAATGGCGGCCGCTCGGGCCGAAGCCGCGCTGGGCGCAGAGCCTCAAGTCGCTATCTCGATGCCTGGAGCGACGCTATGTCAACCTTCCTCCAGACCTGACGAGCCTATGCCCGAATCGTGGATTTCCTTTTCGCCACATGTCGGAGGTGCGGAGGAGGCGCGCACGCTCGCTGCAGCCGTAGCTGAACTGGCGGAGGCCGCCGCACTCCCTGATCCTGCTCACAGACTGGAAGCCACTGCCAAGATCCGCCAACCGCTAGTTGAAATGCTCGACCGATCGAGTTCATCAGCTAGCGTCGGGCTTGCACGCTTGTTCTAACCGACCTCGTGGCACACGGATGGCGATGTCGGCCCGCACCCGGGTCATCGAGGTCGCGCGGCCTCAAGTTGATCCTGACTCTGGTGAAGAGCGCGAGCGAGTGCGACGCCAGCTTCACGTTGAGAGAGACCGACAGCTTCAGACCCCACCAGTAAGGGAGTTCATCTCTCGAATGGAGCAACGTCGCTTCCACGGGGGGAATGGGTCTCAATCTACTCCCTGATGCGAGACGGACGTGCGCTCGCGCACTCGCTGCGACATCGCCACAGCAACACTGAGATGCGCGCGTTGATCGAGCCTTACTTGCAGGTGATTCGGGGCGACGACACCTGTGAGCACACCGGCCTCGCCCTCCGCGACATCTGGCGCTATTTTCGCCACACATGGGCAACGCAATATCAGAGTGTGCCGGGGCGTTCCCTTATGTTCTGGTCCGCGACGCCGCTGCACCGGCTCACCCGATAATAGGACTCATCGCGTTGACTAGTAGCGCTGTTCAAATTGCTGCACGCGACGAATGGATCGGGTGGAATCCGGAACAGTTCGTCGACAATTTGCGGGCCAACGCGACAGAAACGGACTCGACCTGGCTGCGGCGCCTTGTCCAGGAGGGCTTAGAAGGCCTGTACATGAGCGACCTCTTGGACCCTGCTCGCGGCCCGTTGACGCTCCAAGCATTGAAGACACCGAGCTCGGCGGTCATCGCATGGCTCGAAACGGCAGCGCAGGAAAGGCGAGACGAGCATCAACGCTTGGGAGTAGCTGCCGAGCACAAACGAACGGCCACCCTCGATTACGGGTCAGGCGAGGAACGCTGGAGTCGACTAGCGGTAACGCCGTTGTTCGCCAGTAAGAGGGCGGCCGTTCTCGCCATGCTCCTTCGCGCACGATTGGTACTTGGTTCAGGCCAAGAGACTGCCACCGCAGACGAACTCAGGGCGAGGATGGCGTCACCGGCTGCTCGGCAGGCACTGCAATCCCTCGTCCGAAGCAAAAAGCGAACGGGTTGGCGTAGCCATGGCAGAGATCGCTGTGTGTGGCGCTGTGCCGCCGTACTCAGCCCTTCTCGGCGGGAAACTTGTCGCGATGCTGGCCGCAAGTCCAGAGGTCGTGGTCGCGTACCGTGAGAGGTACTCGGATGCAGAGAGCGTGATTGCGTCGTCACTTGCAGGACGCCCAGTGGTTCGACCCGCCGATCTAGCGTTCCTCGGAACCACATCGCTTTTTGGAGTAGAGCCTACTCAGTACACACGATTACGTTTTCCCTGCGAGCTAGCAGGAGGGCAAGCCGGCTCGAACCTAGAGTATCGGCTTCTAGGACGCACCGAGGGCTATGGGACGTTGCAGTTCGGAGCTCAGACTGTCCAAGCGTTATCGACGCTCGTATCTCAGAGCGAGAGGGGCAGTGGCGTCAACAGCATCTTTGGCGAAGGTGTCAGCCCTCGGCTCCGAAAAATCCGTGCGGGACTTGACCATTGGGAATACCATCGGATCTTTTGTTGGCGCACGGAAGTTCGAGGCTTGTCTACGGGGTGTCGTGGCCCATAACTTCCGCGAGTACTTGCTTGGACGCGAGCCGCATGTGGACTATCTTGCCGATGGCAGATCCGAAGACGGCGACGGCGGCGATCGCAGCGTGGTGGTTTGGGCGTTGGGCCTCCAAACGCCTGGGCCGAGCTGACGTTTTAAGCGTCATCGAACAGCATCGGCTAAGTTATCCGGTTTGCCATGGCGCGCGGGTTCGCATGCCTAGCGATGAACAGCGCACGCTAACTTCGATCGAGACCCAACAGCATAGGCCCTTCAGCGTCGCAAGCCCTCCTAAGGACGGTAACAGATAGAGTCATCATCAGGGAAGCGCTGATGGAGTGAAGATCTCGTGGCGCCTCCGCGGTGGAAGTAGAGTTGTCGAAGAGGAGGGATTCAACGATGGCTGGAAGGTCAGCAGCGACAGGGAAGGTTGTCGGACGAGTGTTGGCAGAGGTTGATGGCCTGACCATTACTGCGTCGCCACATGGGCAAGAGGCTAGGTAAGAACCGACTGTGGATTCAGATCAGGCAAAACAGCAAGCCTAAACAGTGGCGGGTATCGACAGCCCTGATCTACGCGCGAAGCGCAGACAGTGAGTTCATTTTGAAGAGTTTGAGAACTCTGCCGACGCTGATCATGAGAAGTAACCCTCTCCCGGGGGCCAAGCAGTACGTTGGCGAGAAAGCTCGGGATCCCTCGTCGAGGACTCCTCGGGATGACAGCGTAACGGGCGGGGACGAGCCCCGCCCCTACGGTGACGCGCGGGGGCACGCCCCCTCACCCTGACCCTCTCCCGCGGACGGGGGAGAGGGAGAGGTCTACCGCGCCCCTCCCACCAGAAACAGATGCGACGTCATCCGCCGGCAGCTGTACGCGTGGCTCTTGCCGTCGTCGCTGATGGCGATGGGGGCGATCTGGAGGACGCCGGTCAGGTCCGCGGGGCCGAGGGTCTTGAAGAGCTCGCGGCGGCCGGTCGAGAGGTCGAGCTTCTCGACGCGCGCGGGCACGTCGGAGAAGGTGGCCACGAGGATGGCCCGGCCGTCTGGCGTCCAGCGGATGACGGCGTCGTCGGGCTTGCCGCCCGGCACGTCGCGGCCGGCGCCGCCGCCGGCGTCGTCGAGGGGATAGAGCTGCAATGCCCTTTCCCGCCGCGCTCACGACGGCCTGGCGGCCGTCGGGTGACACGAAGCCGTCCGCTCGTCCCCTCGGGTGTGACGGGGCGGGGCTTGCCGCCGTCGATCTCCTGGACGTAGCAGCGTCCGGCGCGCCCCCTCTCCTGGCCGCACTCGAGGACTCTCTTCCCGTCGGGGAAGAACAACGCCGAAGTGTAGGCAACGAGGCCGCCCTGATCGAGCTTGCGCGGCTGGCCGGCGCCTGTCGGATAGATGAGCGAGCTGCGCCGGATCGGTCTGGATGACGGAAAGCACGAACTTGCCGTCGCGCGAAATGTCGAACGCCAGGCCTTCGCCGAGCTTCACGACGGGCGATCCGTCGGTCTGGCGCAGGCAGGTCGCATAGTTCTTGCCCATGGTTCCGCTCATCTCGGAGAAGAGCAGCGTCTTGCCGTCGGGCGTCAGCGCTCCGGTGTAGCTCAGGTCGAGCCAGGAGAGGTTGTGCTCGCGGTCCGCCCCGGGTGCGAGGACCTCGGTCTCCCGCCACTGGTCGTCCCGGCTCGCGATCCAGCGGCCGTCGGGGGCGACGTCGAGAATCGTCAGCCCGCCCGCGCTCTGAATCGCGGTGCGCCGCTTTCCGTCGAGGGCCACGGCGTAGATCTGGAAGTTGTTGTAGGCGGTGCCTGCGGAGAACATGACCTCGCTGCCGTCCGCCGACCATGCGAGCCCTTCCTCTCCCCAGTAGCCGTCGGAGAGAGTCGTCTTCTTTCCCGCGAGATCCACGACGGCGACCGAGCCGCGGTCGTCGTACCGGATCGGATGCTCGAAGAAGGCGATGCGGTCGCCCTTGCGCGAGAAGCGGGGGTTGGAAAAGTATCCGCCGGTCTCGGCCAGCACCTTGCCGGGCGGGAACTCGAGGCGGTCCTTACGAGCTGTTCAGGAAGGCGGGGTGGAGAATTTCAGCCGCGAGCTTCAACCGCGGGCGTACCGCGAAGGAGCCCCGCGATGCTTAGGTCTTCATCAACGTCCGGCCAACGAATCCCCTCACCATTTCCGAGGATCTCCCAGTTAGCGAGCTGAGCCTGTGATGCATGGAGCAGCCGCGGATACCAAGCGAGCGGTACGGTGATCGTTCGACCGTCTCGCAGCGAGACACTCAACTCGTTTTCAGCGACAGTTACGTCCTGAGCCAGCGGTCTTGTCTCAACGACTGAAGAACTCATTCCAAGCCTCTAGAAATCTCTTTTGGTCACGGCTAACGATACGCTCTATCTCACGCAGTTCCAAGGCCGAGAAGCGGCCCGATTCCGCAAGTGCCACGGGATCAAGCCAGAACTTTGCAAGTTTCTCGTCACGCTGAACATGGACGTGGGCCCGTTCTCCTCCCTCATTGCTGTAGAAGAAGAAACGAAACGGCCCTTCGAAGGAGATCGTTGGCACGGCTGGCGGATTGTAGCGGCCGTCCGAAAAACCTTCACCCGTGACTTCCCTCCCGCGGACGGGGCGAGGACACAGGACCCTCGCCCGACCTCTCCCGTCACCGGGAGAGGAGGAAGACGGCATCGGTCGCGAGAATAGCTCGGGATCCCTCGTCGAGGACTCCTCGGGATGACAGCGCAACGGGCGGGGACGAGCCCCGCCCCTACGAAGCCGCGCGAGAAGGAAGAATCACCGCGCCCCTCCCACCAGAAACAGATGCGACGTCATCCGCCGGCAGCTGTACGCGTGGCTCTTGCCGTCGTCGCTGATGGCGATGGGGGCGATCTGGAGGACGCCGGTCAGGTCCGCCGGGCCGAGGGTCTTGAAGAGCTCGCGGCGGCCGGTCGAGAGGTCGAGCTTCTCGACGCGCGCGGGCACGTCGGAGACGCTGGCCACGAGGAGGGCCCGGCCGTCGGGCGTCCAGCGGACGACGGCGTCGGCGGGCTTGCTGCCCGGCACGTCGCGTCCGGCGCCGGCGCCCGCGCCTTCCAGGGGATAGAGCTGCAGGCCCTTTCCCGCCGCGCGCACGACGACCTGGCGGCCGTCGGGTGACACGAAGCCTTCGGTCGTCCCCTCGGGCGTGACGGGGCGGGGCTTGCCGCCGTCGATCTCCTGGACGTAGCAGCGTACGGCGCGCCCTCTCTCCTGGCCGCACGGGAGGACTCTCTTCCCGTCGGGAAAGAACACCGCCGATCTCGTAGGCGACGAGGCCGCCCTGATCGAGCTTGCGCGGCTGGCCGGCGCCTGTCGGATAGATGAGGAGCTGCGCCGGGTCGGTCTGGATGACGGAAAGCACGAACTTGCCGTCGCGCGAGATGTCGAACGCCAGGCCTTCGCCGAGCTTCACGACGGGCGATCCGTCGGTCTGGCGCAGGCAGGTCGCGTAGTTCGTGCCCATGGTTCCGCTCATCTCGGAGAAGAGCAGCGTCTTGCCGTCGGGCGTCAGCGCGCCGGTGTAGCTCAGGTCGAGCCAGGAGAGGTTGTGCTCGCGGTCCGACCCGGGTGCGAGGACCTCGGTCTCCCGCCACTGGTCGTCCCGGCTCGCGATCCAGCGGCCGTCGGGGGCGACGTCGAGAATCGTCAGCCCGCCCGCGCTCTGGATGCGCCGTGCGCCGCTTTCCGTCGAGGGCCACGGCGTAGATCTGGAAGTTGTTGTAGGCGGTGCCGGCGGAGAACATGACCTCGCTGCCGTCGGCCGACCAGGCGAGCCCTTCCTCTCCCCAGTAGCCGTCGGAGAGCGTCGTCTTCTTTCCCGCGAGATCCACGACGGCGACCGAGCCGCGGTCGTCGTACCGGATCGGATGCTCGAAGAAGGCGATGCGGTCGCCCTTGCGCGAGAAGCGCGGGTTGGAAAAGTACCCGCCGGTCTCGGCCAGCACCTTGCCGGGCGGGAACTCGAGGCGGTCCTTTCCGTCGACGTCGTGGATGAGGGCGAGCTCCGACCCGTCGGGAGACCAGTCCACCTCGCGCACGCCTTCGGCGATCTCGCGCGGCGCGCCCCCTTCGAGCGGCATCCGCGCGAGCGTGCCCTCGAAGAGGCTGTGGCGCAGGTAGCGCGGCCGGGTCAGGACGGCGAGCTCTCCCTTCGAGGAGACGGAGAGGAGGGCCATCCCGGGACGGCCTGTCGGCGCGGTGCCGGGATATTCGGGGCGCAGCGAGAAGACCTGGGGCGCGGCCCCGGCGGGCGCCGCGCTGTAGACGACCGTCTTGCCGTCGGGAGCGAAACGGGCGTTGAAGATCGGCTCCTGGCGGAAGGTGAGCTGGGAGAAGGTGAGGGCGGAGTCGTTCGAGGTCGCGGCCGCGGCGCCGCGGCGGTGACTTGCTGCGCTGTCCGATCCTGTAGGCGGCAGAGAGGCCGATGAAGGCGATGAAGGCCGCGGCAGCGGGCCGGAGCCAGCGGCGGGAGGCGGCGGTGGGCGCATAGGCCGGCGGTCGCCGAGGTCATGGCGCGGCCGGTTGCAGAGACGTTGGAGAGCGCCTCGAGCGCGAAGGCGACGTCGTGCGCGGAGTGGAAGCGCTGCTCGGGATTCTTCTCGAGGCAGTGGCGGACGATCCGCTCGAGGCCGGGCGGGACGCTCTGGTTCGTGACGGAGAGGTCCGGCGGGTCTTCCTTCAGGATCGCCGACATCGTGTCGGCCGCCGAGTCGCCGTGGAAGGCGCGCTTGCCCGAGAGCATCTCGTAGAGGATCGCGCCGAAGGAGAAGATGTCGCTGCGCGCGTCGGCGGGCTTGCCGCGGACCTGCTCGGGCGACATGTAGCCGAGCGTGCCCATGACGACGCCGGGCTCGGTGGCGGCGGGCGCGGTCGGGAGATTCGGTGGACTGGCTCCGCTCTTCGGTGTGCGTCAGCTTGGCGAGGCCGAAGTCGAGGATCTTCACCCGGCCGTCGTTGGTGACGAAGATGTTCTCGGGCTTCAGGTCCCGGTGGACGATCCCCTTCTCGTGCGCGGCGGCGAGGCCGTGGGCGATCTGGAGCGAGTAGTCGATCGCCTTGCGCTGCGAGAGCTTGCCGCCGGCGAGGACCGCGCGCAGCGTCTCGCCTTCGAGGAGCTCCTGGACGACGTAGGGCGCGCCGTCGTGCTGGCCGATGTCGTGGACGGCGGTGATGTTGGGGTGGTTGAGGACGCCGGCGGCCTTCGCCTCCTGCTCGAAGCGGCGCAGGCGGTCGGCGTCGGCGGAGAAGGAGGCCGGCAGGACCTTGATCGCGACGTCGCGGCCGAGGCGCGGGTCCTTGGCGCGGTAGACCTCCCCCATGCCGCCCGCGCCGATGGCGGAGAGATCTCGTACGGGCCGAGCCGGGAGCCGGGTGTCAGGGGCATGGGGTCGGGGGGATTATGGCGGGGCGCGAGACGCGCCCCCTCACCTGACCCTCTCCCCCGCAGCGGGTGTTCGGAGACATGGTGGACACATTTCTGGCTGAGGATTAGGCCAAGGGAGGCGAGATCCGATGCCTTGGAACGAGGTGTCCATCGTGGCTCAGCGTGAAGAGTTCGTACGGTTGGCGGAGACGCCGGGCAGTAACGTTCGGCTGCTGTGTCGGCGTTATGAGGTCAGTCCGACGACAGGCGTACAAGTGGCTGGAGCGTTATCGAGCACGGGGTCGCGAAGGGCTGATGGATAGATCGCGACGACCGCATCAGAGCCCGCGGCAGTGCTCAGAGACGGTCGAGCGGGCGGTAGTGGACTTGCGAGCGGAGCATCCGGCCTGGGGAGCTCGCAAGATCCGCTATCGTTTACTGGCGATGGGGCGGAGAGGTGTGCCGACGACGAGCACGGTGCACGCGATCCTCGTGCGACGCCATCTGATCGATCCGGCCGAGTCCTTCGACATCGAGCCGTGGCAGCGCTTCGAGCACGAGGCTCCCAATCGGCTCTGGCAGATGGACTTCAAAGGTCACTTTGCCACCGAAAGGACCGATGTCACCCGCTCACTGTCCTGGACGATCACTCCCGCTATGCTCTAGGGCTGCAGGCATGTGCCGACGAGAGGAAAGAACCGTCCAGGAGAGGCTTTCCACATCTTCCGCCGCTACGGCTTGCCCGATCGCATGAGCATGGACAACGGCGCCCCTGGGGCGGCCACACGAGGAAGACTTCACGCCTCTTACGGCCTGGCTGATCCGCCTGGGAGTGAGCGTCTCGCACTCTCGCCCCTACCATCCGCAGACTCAGGGAAAGGATGAGACGGTTCCACAGAACTCTTCAGCGCGAGGTTCTCAGTCGCTACAGCTTCCACGATCTCGATCAGGCTCAGCAGCGCTTCGATCGCTGGCGCGACATCTACAACCTCGAGAGACCGCACGAGTCCTCGCCATGCAGACCCCGGTCAGCCGGTATCGCCCCTCGCTGCGAAGCTTCCCCGAGTCGTTACCGCAAATCGAATACGACTCGAACGACCTGGTGCGGAAGGTTCAGAACGGCGGCGAGCTATGGCTAAGCGGAAAAGCCTTCAAGGTCGGTGCAGCCTTCGTGGGTCATCCACGTCGCCCTTAGACCCACTGGGTGACGATGGCGCGCTCGATGTCTTCTTCTGCCATCAGAAAATCTCCCAAATCAACCTCAACCCCTCCCCCAGCCCCTCCCAGAACACTCTTGAAAGCTGTCCACCAGACGGGGGCGAGGGGAAAGAGGAGCGCGCCCCCTCACCCCGACCCTCTCCCCCGCGGACGGGGGCGAGGGGAAATACGGGCGGGCGGCCGCGAGGGCCGCCCCTACGTCGGACACCGAACGAAGCGTAGGGGCGGGGCTTGTCCCCGCCCACTCCCTCTCCCGGTGACGGGAGAGGGTTGGGGTGAGGGTCTACCGGTTCACGGCCGGCCGCGGCGATACACGTCGCTGCGGTGACCGATCCGCAAGACGAGATATCCGTCGATCGTTCGTGCGTAGATCACCCGGTAGTCTCCGACACGAAGGCGGAAGAGTCCCGCAAACTCTCCCGCCAGCGGTTCACCGGCTTTTCCGCCGGACCCGAGGGCCTTTTCGATCTTCGTCAGAACACGTAGCGCTGCCGGCCGATCGAGCCGGTCGAGGTCGCCCGCAACCGACGCCTTGTAGTCAACCCTTACGCCGGCCAAGCCGCTTCCTGAGCTCCCGAGACGAAACGATCGAATCGTCCTTGTCTCTCAGGCGATCGAGGGCGATCTGGTAGTCGGCCGCCTCGGCCAGGTAGGACTCGAGGGCCTTCTCGATGAAGTAGGTCTTGGGGCGATCCGTCGCCCGAGCGAGGTTCTCCAGGGCCTTTGCGGTGCGGTCGGCGAGTCGGACGGAAAGGGGGCTGGACATCGTTGCCTCACTTGTATCACTTGCGTCGCAAGTATAACCGATGGCCACGCCCTCACCCTGACGCTCCCCCGCGGGCGGGGGCGAGGGGAATACGGGCGGGCGGCCGCGAGGGCCGCCCCTACGTCGTAGGGGCGGGGCTTGTCCCCGCCCACTCCCTCTCCCGGTGACGGGAGAGGGTCGGGGTGAGGGTCTGCTCCTCGCTTCCGCCTGTCATCCCGAGGAGTCCGCGACGAGGGATCCCGAGCTTTGCCGCCTCCTACCCGCCCCTTCTACGAACCGCTCGCCGCGGTGACGCGGAGTCGGATGCGGGTTCGCTTTTGGAGAGCGTCCACGATCCGGAAGAGGTTGTCGCTGCTCGGATTGCCGCGGGGCGAGAGCATTCGATGCACGCTCTTGCTCGATTTGTGGATCTCGGCCGCGAGCCTCTCGAACCCCAGCGTGGCGTTCACGAGATCGCGCAGAATCGCCTTCCCCGTGGCCGTGTCGCCCTCGAGGTAGGCGCTCAAGGCCTCCGTGAAGAGAGTCTCGCGGAACCTCGGGTCGCGCCGCGCGCGCGTTTCGATGGTCGTTTTGAACTCGCGCGTCAGAGCCATGCCGCCTCCTTACGCATCCACGCGCCGACGGCGCCGGTATTCGAGCCAACATTCCTGGGCCGCTTCAATGGCTTCCTGCTGACGACTCTTTCCACTTCCACCGAGCAGCACGATGAGCGTCTCGCCGTCCTTCCCGAAATAGATTCGGTAGCCGGGTCCAAAGTCGATTCGACGCTCCAGAACCCCTCGACCGACCCCTTTCACGTTCGAGAAATTCCCCGCCTCCAATCGGTACAGCGCCGCTGCGACTCTTGCCGCGGCATCCGAGCTGAGCTCGTCGAACCAGCGAGCGAACGGCGAGCGACCCCGAGGGTCCAGGTATTCGAGAACCCGGATTTCGGTCGTGTGAATAGTAACATATTTGTTACCACCAATGGATTCCCATCACACGCTGAGTTGTCATGAAGACCGGTGAGAGAGCGCGCCGTGGCTCAGGGCCTGCCGAGTCCGGGATCTCGTGCTATCGCTCGGGATGACAGGCCGATTCCGGGCGGCCGCAAGGGCCGCCCCTACGTCTCCGCGTGGATGTGTCGTAGATTCCCTGTTGTTGGTCAAGAGGATTGGAAAGCAGGGAAGAGCTTTTCGGAGCGGAAGGGTTCTTGACGGCGGAAGGCAGCATGGAGGCCGACGAGGAGCTTGCGCATGACGGCGACAAGAGCCTGGAGGGGTGTCTTGCCGGCGCGGATGAGGTGATCGGCAAAGGCGCGCAGAGCGGGGTCGTGACGACGGGCAGCCAGGGCAGGCATGAAGAGGGCGTTGCGCAGGAAGCGGTTGCTCTGGCGGGAGACACGGGGTTTCTTCTCGACGGAGCTGCCCGAGCGATGAAAGGTGGGAGCTAAGCCGGCATGGGCGACCCACTGACGAGGGTCCATGTCAGAGGGTAGGTAAGCCAGCTCAGCGAGCAGGCGGACGGCGCTCAAAGGGCCGATGCCTTTGGCGGTGAGAGCCAGCTGATAGCGGGCCTGAAGGGATGGCTCGGCGCGGATCAGCGAGAGAGCCTGCTCGAGCAGAGAGCGGATCTCGCGCTCCAGGGTTCGGATGAGGCGGTCGATGCTGCGGGTGACCGAAGGCGGAGTGTACTGGGTCAGGCCGGCGGCGTGGCGACGGTTCTTCTCGCAGGCGCAGATGCGGCGCAGGGCTGCGATTCGACGTGCGATTGTGCGTAGCTGCAGCGCCGACTGAGACGGGCGGCTCCAGGGCTGGAACGGCATGCGAGCGGCAAACTGCTGGAGGACATCGGCATCGATCACATCGGTCTTGTTGCGCTGCATCAACGCCGCTGCAAACTGCCGCACCGCACGCGGGTTGGCCACCATGACCTGGATCGAGCCCAAACCAGAGAGCAAGAGAGCCAGATCCAAGCCGTAAGAGCCCGTTGCCTCCAGGCACACCCGAGTCGTCGTTCCCGCCCGACTCAGCCACGCCCCAAGTGCTTTGCGCCCGCAAGGTGTATTCGAAAAGACCCGTCGAGACAGCCTGCCCTCACGGCAAAGAGTTACCTGCAGCTGGCTGGCTCCGACATCCACTCCCGCGCTATCCACGATCGAGCCTCCTTTCGGCTACGATCTGGGGCGGCTCCCCGACCCTGTACCCACTCCTGCCGACCTTGTGAATGCAGGCTCTAAAGGCCTCAGATTCCCTTCGGCATCGGAGATGAGGGCGGGGGGCCGATCTACGTTCCAGGCTCTCTGGCCTCAGGGGCGGCCGGCCTTCCCCGCCTCAGTCGCATCCAACCCCAACATACAAGGGGCGGGGCTCGTCCCCGCCCGCACCGACGTTGCCGGCCGCCTTACGGCTGCTTCTTCAGCTGCGCCTCCCAGTTGGAGACGAGGACCACGCGCGGCGCTTCGGACTCGCCGGCGCTGTTGATGAGGAATCGCTTTCCGTCGGCGGCGACGTCGTAGCCCGTGGAGAGTCGCGGTCCGACGAACAGGTTCACCGGGAACAGGGGCTTGACGTCCTTCACGACGAACTGCGAGCCCTTGCCGTCGACGGACGCGGCCATGAGCTGGCCGCCCAGCGAAACGAAGTAGAGGGTCTGCCCGTCGGCGCTCCAGCGCGGCTGGGCCCCGCTGTTGGCCGACACCTGCCACCGCGCTCCCCCTGTCGGAAACGGCGTGACGTACACCTCGATCCGTCCCGACTGCTGCGACATGTAGGCGACCCAGCGGCCGTCGGGCGAGAACTGGCCGTTGCCGTCGAGGAAGGGAGACTCGACCAGCGGAAACGCCTTGTCGGGCGCGGCGAGCGGAAGCACCCAGATGTCGGCCGCGCCGATCGTGCCCTTGTCGAGCAGAACGTAGCGGCCGTCGGGCGACCAGTCCGTCGGCTCGATCCGAATGGGCGACTTGAAGATGACCTTCCTCTGGCCGGCGCCGTTGGCGGGGATCGTCCCCAGGACGTACTCGACTTCCGGCTTCTCGAAGCTCTCGCCCGTGACGTAGAGGATCTCGGAGCCGTCCCGCGACCAGCAGGGCGAGACGATGACCTGCGCGTTCGTCGTCAGGCGCGTGCGCACGCCGCGATCGAGCTCGTAGATCCAGAGGTCGTTGTTCGGATCGCCCATCACCAGGGACGCCCGGCGGTTGTCGGGCGACAGTCTCAAGGCATACGCCTCGCTTCGATCGCCGGCTGTCGCCAGCGGGCGGCCGGACATGTCGATCCAGGTGACCTGGCCGCCCGCCGACTCCCGCGAGGCCTCGTACGCGAGCACGCCGTTCTGAGACGCGGTGAACACGCCGCGCCAGATCCCGTAGTCGAAGTTCACGTCGCTCGCGACGCGCACGGACTCGCCCGTCGATGCGAGGCGTCCGGCGTCGAAGGGCGACGCCATCAGGTTCGCGTCGCGAACCGACAGCAGGTAGCCGGGGACGTACTGCGCGCTCCCGTACGACGGCATCACGCGTTTGGGCTCGCCGCCGTCGAGCGAGGCGACGTAGATGCCGGACTCCTCCGAGCGGGGATTGACGTGGTTGGCGGCGAGGTAGAGGACGTGCTTTCCGTCGGGCAGGAAGAACGGCCAGCGGTGCGTCGTGTGGCGCTCGAGGTCCACCTTCGTCAGCGGCGTCGCGGGACCGCCGGAGGCAGCGACGCGGAAGAGGCCGCCCCGAAAGTCCGGCGTGTACACGATGACGCCGTCCCGGCTCCACGTGCCGCCGCGCGGCGTGGGCGTGTCGGCGAGCACCTGCACCGGGCCGCCGGAAGCCTCGACGATCTTGAGCTTCCCATGGGCGAAGAAGCCGACCGAGCGCCCGTCGGGAGACCAGAACGGGAACTGCGCTCCGTCCGTCGAGGCCAGGGGCGTGCTCTCTCCGGTCCGCAGCGACTCCACCCACAGCGTGTTCCCGGCGCCGAAGGCGACGCTCGCTCCGTCGGGAGAGATGGCCAACGGCGCGCCTTCGTCGCCCTTCAGGCGGAAGGCGGTCTTTTCCGGCGGGATGAGATAGGAGTGGATCGGCTGCGGCCGGACGCCGCGCAGGCGCAGCAGCTCGCTCGCGAGGTACACGATGCCGAGCAGCGACAGCGCGGCGAGGCCCCAGGCGAGACGGCTCGACTTTTTTGCACGGACGCCGTGCGCTTTCGCATCGGAGAGAGAAGCGGCGGCGGGGACACCGGCACCGGCCTGCGAGCTTTCCGCGATCCAGCGCAGCTCGCGCCGGAGATCCGCCGCCGATTGCCAGCGCTCCTCGGGATCCTTGGCGAGGCAGGTCTTCACGACGCGGTCGAGCGCGGGAGGCGACATCGGGAGCAGCTGCGAGATCGGCTGCGGGTCGTCGCGCAGGATCGACGAGATGAGCGAGGCCTGCGACGCTCCGGAGAAGGCCTTCTTCCCGGTCACCATCTCGTAGAGCACCGCGCCGAAGGCGAAGATGTCCGTGCGGCCGTCCGCCTCCCGGCCCTCGAGCTGCTCGGGCGCCATGTACTGGAACGTTCCGAGAATCGTGCCTTCCTGCGTGAGGTTGGCCTGCGTCGGCAGCGCGGTGATTCCGGCGGCGGGCGCGCCCTTTCCGCCGGGAGAGGGGAGGCCCTTGGCCAGGCCGAAGTCGAGCAGCTTGACGCCGGACTTCGTCAGCATGATGTTGCCGGGCTTGAGATCCCGATGGACGATTCCCTGCCGGTGCGCCTTGTCGAGCGCGTCGGCGATCTCGACGGAAAAGCGCAGCGTCTGGTCGAGAGGAAGCCCGCTTCGGGCGAGCCTTTCCGCGAGCGTCTCGCCTTCGAGCAGCTCCATGACCAGGTATTCCGTCTCGCCGTCGTGGCCGACGTCGTAGAGGGCGCAGATGTGCGGGTGGGAAAGCTGGGAGATGGTCCTCGCCTCCCGCTCGAAGCGCTGGCGGACCTCGGGGGACTTCGAGAGATGCTCGGGCAGGACCTTGACCGCGACCGTGCGGTCGAGGCGCGTGTCGCGGGCTCGATAGACCTCCCCCATTCCCCCCGCGCCGATCGGCGCGAGGATCTCGTAGGGGCCGAGGCGGGAGCCGGGTGCGAGGGGCATGGAGTCGGGAGGGATTGTAGACGCAGGGGCGGGGTCAAGCCCCGCCCCTACGAAGACGCCCGACGGCATGTAGGGGCGGCCCTTGCGGCCGCCCGATCCGAGAAAGGTCTTATTCCAGTCCGCGGACTCGCCGGTCCAGCTCACCGAAGGAGAGTCGGATCATCGCGCGGATTTCCGACATCTCGCCTCGGACGGCGCGAAACTCCTCCGCCGTCTCCTCGCGAAAGCCTTGGAGCCCTTCGGCGACGATGCGGATCTCCGTCCGCAGCCCCTCGGCGACGACGTTGAAGTGGCGCTTGATCTCTTCGACGGCCTCGGTATCCATCGATGCTTGCTTGTCGCGAGCGTACCACCGGATAGGGTCTTCTTCCCCTCTCCCGGTCACGGGAGAGGGTCGGGGTGAGGGTCTCCTCTTGCCCGCCCCAACAGGACAAAAAAAGAGGCCCCTCGCGGGGCCTCACAAGGACGAGCGCCGAAGCGCCCACCTTCTTACGCGCGGAGGTATGAGGAGGCCATCTCGTAGGTCTCCACCTTCGGCGTTCCATCGATCAGACCCTTGAGCTTGGCCAGAACCGACGGATACGTCGCGGTCTGGTAGGAGTCGGCGCTCTTGCGGTCATCCCAGAGGCTGATGCCCTGGGCACCGTCCGGGTTGCTGAGCGTGACTTCCTGCTGGAAGCCGGCCTGCTTGCGCAGCACCGGAACGACTTCCTTCTCGAACAGGGTATTGAACTCCTGCTCCTTCCCCTTCTTGATCTGGAAGTGGACGTTGCGTGCGAATCTCATGACGAGGGCTCCTTGGTCCTTGAGGTGGGTGGTCTTCACCGGGAAGTTCCCGACACCGAAGGAAGAGCGGCGACGTCAAGGTTTCGGAGCCGCAGGACCTTTGAAGAGATTCACCGTATCACGAGCGCGCCGCTTGAAACGGGCGCGCGAAAACTATCTTTTCACCAAGAGCCGCTTGTGTGCGGGAGGAGCGCAGTTTCGAAAATCGTCCTACGAATCGGACGCCGCGGACTTCGATGGAGCGGCGTCCGTCAGGACACGAGTCGGTACTTGGCGCGGAAGTCATCGAGATATTTCGTCGACATGCCGGGCCCGGGCTCGGCGCGGGAGAGACGACTGATCAGTTCCGCGTGGTGCAGATAGCCGCCGAGCTCGCGGCGCGTTTCCTGGTCGCGCGCCGCGCGCTCGAGAAGGACATTGATCTCGAGATCGTTCAGGACTCGCGACCGAATCATTCTCGTTGCCCTCCCGGTTAGGACGTGAGGCGGATGCCCGGCGCCTCGAGGAGACTCAGCCTCGAAGCGACGAGTCGGAGAAGCCGGCCGTCCGCGAGCTCCGCGCCGGACGAACCGGGACTCGGCCCCTCCCGTCCACCCTTGAAGGAAAGACGGTCGGTCGTCCAGTGGCGAAGCATCACTCGAGCGCGGGCAGCGCGCTTTCGGGCGCTCACTGCCGCACCTTCGGAAGCCTCGCGGTGATCTGAATCGTCAGCGAGCTGTCTCCGTCGAGGTAGTGCCGGAAGGCGGCGACTTCCCAGGCGGACCCACCGCTGCGAACCAACACCGTGCGCCGGTCGGGTCCACCCGGGTACACGTCGCCGAAGCCGTCCTTCGATCCGCACCCCGCGCAGGCCTCCTGGACCGGGGTCCAGGGCTGCCGATATCGCTGCAGATAGTCGAACACCGCGTTTTGCAGCACCGCGGGAGAGATGCCCGGACCCGCCTCCGTCGCGAGGTACCCGAGGCCGGCGACGACGGCCGCGTCATAACGAACAGCATGCTGCGCCGCCGCGACCAGTCCGGGCGTGAAACCGGGCATGTCGGCCGGTGAGTTTCCCTGTTGGACCGAGACGCGGATGTCGAAGGTGAGCTCGCGGTTCATCAAGACGTCGGGCGAATACCCGTCGTCGCGGAGCACCGCCGAGAATCCGGACGGGCCCTCGAATACATACGAGAGCTGCCGCTTGCCCGACTTGCCGGCATCGGCGCCGGTGTCGTGAAAAGTGAAGCCGGCGCGCTCGAGATCGGAAAGCTCGGTCGCTTTGGCCGTCAGGGCCTCGAGCGAAGCCGTCGGCACCATGGGCAGCGGCGGGAGAGACGAACCCTGGACGAGAGCGGTTCCGAACAGACCAAGACATGCAGCGGAGAGAGAAAGAATCCGAGTCGGAGATCGGTGCATTCGACACCCGCTTTCTGCCGAGAGCCGGCGGCGGGTCTTGAGGTTTTGTTTGGGGAACTCAGTCCGTCGGAGGAGTCGGAAGTGAC
Organism: uncultured Acidobacteriota bacterium; assembly: GCA_963708395.1. Lineage (GTDB taxonomy): Bacteria > Acidobacteriota > Thermoanaerobaculia > UBA5066 > Gp7-AA6 > DATBFU01. The sequence continues at coordinate 538,376 of CAVPSG010000003.1, forward strand.
AGCGTATCACGGATAAAGAGGCGTTCGCGGGCGGCCGGCACTGAGGCCACCGGTGGCCTCTCACGCCCATGGTTGGACGGCCTCCGCCCGTCTGAGAAGGGTCCTACTCCAGGGCGCGGATTCGCCGGTCCAGCTCACCGAAGGAGAGCCGGATCACGGCGCGCAGATCTCGAAATTCTTCTGCCATCCGGGACAGGATTCCGTCAATCCTCTCGTTGGTCGAGTCGAGCCCCTCGCCGAGGATTCGGATCTCCGATCGCAGCTCTTCGGCAACGACATTGAAATGGCGCTTGATCTCTTCGACGATCTCGTTATCCATCGACACTTACTTGTCGCGAGCGTACCACCGAGAAAGAGCGCGCCCCCTCACCCTGACCCTCCCCCCGCGGACGAGGAGGAGGGAAAAGACGGGCGGCCGCGAGGGCCGCCCCTACACCTTCGTGTGGACGCGTCGTAGGGACGGGGCTCGTCCCCGCCCACGATCCAGCTCCCTCTCCCGGTGACGGGAGAGGGTCGGGGTGAGGGTCTCCTTCAGGCCGTCATCCCGAGGAGTCCGCGACGAGGGATCTCGAGCCTCCTGGCCGCTGCTCTCGGCCATCTGGCATGAATTCGGCTACAGATCTCCGTGGGCTCATTCCGGCAGACCGGAAAGGAGGACCCCATGGCGGATTTCAAGAGGCACGAGATCTCGAACCCGGTCGCGGAGAGCCAGGACGAAGCGGATGCGACCGACCGGATGTACGTCGTCGGAGAAGATGACAGCCTCTCCTCGATCGCCCGGAAGTTCTACGGGACGGCGAGCGCCCGGAGGCGAATCATCGAAGCGAACCGGACCCTCATTCACGACCCGTATCTGATCCAGCCGGGTTGGACGCTGCGGATTCCAGCGTAGCGCCCCCCTGCGTCGGCCGACGAACGAGGCCAAGCGCACGGCGCTTGTCCCCGCCCGGCCCCTGCCCCTGCCGTCTTCAGCGATCGCGCCGGCCTGCGTTTGGCTGAATGTCTGAATATCTGAGTTTCTGCTAGACTCTGGCCATGGGCGAACCCACGCGCGTCGGCAAGAGGGGAACGATCGTGCTGCCCGCTCGGCTCCGAAAGCAATATGGATTTGCGGAGGGGACGATGGTCGTCGCGGAAGAATCCGAGTACGGAGTCCTCCTGCGGCCCGCTGCGGTTCTTCCCGTCGAGATCTACACGCCCGAACGGAAGGCGGAGTTCCTTCTCACCAACGCCGTCAATGCGGGAGATCGCAAGAAGGCGGAGGCTGAAGTTCGCCGGCTCGGCCTCGATCCTCGCAAAGTCCGCGCCCGGCGGCCGCGCGGACGGTAACGCCGGCGGCACATGCGCCGCGTCTTTCTCGACGCCAACATTCTTTTCTCTGCCGCCTATCGCGACGGAGCGGGACTTCGGAAGCTCTGGGGACTCCCGAATGTGGTCCTTCTGACCTCGGGCTATGCCGTAGAGGAGGCCCGGCGCAACCTCGATACGCCGGAAAGACGCGAGCGGCTCGAGGGGCTGCTCGTGGCGGTCCAGATCGTCATGGAAGCGCCCCGCACGCCGTCGCCGGATGGTGCGCGTCTTCCCGAAAAGGATCAACCAATCCTTCGCGCGGCCATCGCAGCGGGAGCGACGCATCTCCTGACCGGGGACCTCCGCGACTTCGGGCACCTTTCCGGCCACCGTGTTGGCGGTGTCGTCGTGGAAACGCCGAGCGCGTTCCTGCGGTCGGGCTGAGACGGAACGCCCTCACCCCGGCCATCTCCCGCGAAAACGGCCGCCGGAGCTCCCCCGTTTGACCCTACCCGCCCCGCGCGGATAGCATCGCCGCGCATTCCGACAGAGAACGGATCGTCCATGATCGGGCAGACGGTCTCGCACTACCGCGTGGCGTCGAAGCTCGGCAGCGGCGGCATGGGCGTCGTCTACGAGGCCGAGGACACGCGGCTCGGCCGGCGCGTGGCGCTCAAGTTCCTGCCGGCGGAGCTGGCGCAGGACGCGCCGGCGCTCGAGCGCTTCCAGCGCGAGGCGCGGGCGGCCTCGGCGCTCAACCACCCCGACATCTGCACCGTCCACGCGATCGAGCAGCACGAGGCGCAGCACTTCATCGTGATGGAGCTGCTCGAGGGGCAGACGCTCGGCGCGAGCTGATCGCGGCGGGCCCCCTCGAGCTCGGCGCAGCTGCTCGACCTCGGCGATCCAGATCGCCGACGCGCTCGAGTCGGCGCACGCGCAAGGGCATCGTGCACCGCGACCTCAAGCCCGCCAACATCTTCGTCAACTCGCGCGGGCCAGGCGAAGATCCTCGACTTCGGCCTGGCCAAGATCGAGGACGCCGCGGCCAGCGTCCGAGGAGCACTCGGCAGGCCCCGACGATGGCCCGCGCCGACGAGCTGACGAGCGCCGGCACGACGATGGGCACGGTCTCCTACATGTCGCCCGAGCAGGCGCGCGGGCAGCTCACCGACGCGCGCACCGACCTCTTCTCGCTCGGCGCGGTGCTCTACCAGATGGCGACCGGGCGCGCTGCCGTTCCCGGGCGAGACGCTCGGCGGTCGTCTTCGACGCGATCCTCAACCGCGAGCCTGCGGCCGTCAACGCAGGTGAATCCGCGCGCTGCCGGCCGAGCTCGACCGCATCCTCGGCAAGGCGCTGGAGAAGGACCGCAACCTCCGCTACCAGACCGCGACCGACCTGAAGACCGACCTGCTGCGGCTGAAGCGCGACCTCGACTCGGGCAGCGGGCGCGCGCCGGCGGCGAGCGGCGCGACCCGCGAGCGCGGCCGCGAGGCCGGCGGAGAAGTCGGTCGCCGTGCTCTACTTCGAGAACCTGAGCGGCGTGAAGGAGGACGAGTACTTCCGCGACGGCATCACCGAGGACATCATCACCGAGCTGTCGAAGATCAAGGGCCTGAAGATCTTCTCGCGCCCGACGGTGCTGGCGTACCGCGACAAGCCGGTGACGCCGGCGCAGATCGGCCAGCAGCTCGGCGCCGCCTACGTGCTCGGCGGCAGCCTGCGCCGCGCCGGCAACCGGCTGCGCATCAACGCCCAGCTCGTGGACACGCACACGGACTTCCCGCTCTGGTCCGAGCGCTACGACCGCGAGATGCAGGACGTCTTCGAGGTGCAGGACGAGATCGCGCGCAAGATCGCCGAGGCGCTGCGGATCACGCTGTCGCCGCAGGAGCAGGAGGCGCTCGCGGCCAAGCCGACCGAGAACCTGCAGGCCTACGACCTGTACCTGCGCGGCAAGAGCTACGCGCGGCGGCTGACGCGCCAGGACCTCGAGTTCGCGCTGCAGATGTTCGAGAACGCGGTGTCGCTCGACCCGGGCTTCGCGCTCGCCCACGCCGCGATCGCCAACGCCTGCGCCCAGTACCACTACCACTACGAGCGCGAGACAGACGTGGATCGAGCGGGCCGTCGCGGCCAGCCAGCGCGCGAGCGCGCTGAGCAAGAGCACTGCCGGAAGTCCTGGTCGCGGAGGCCTGGATCCTCTACGCGGAGGGGAAGTACGACGAGGCCAGCCGCTGCGTGCGGCAGGCGATCGAGCGGAAAGCGCGACTGCGAAGGCGCCTACTACCTGCTCGGCCGGGCGCTCTTCGCCGCCGGGCGCTACCAGGAAGTCGTGGACATCGCGGAAGACGGCGATCGCCGCCTCCGGCGAGGACTACAACGTCTACGTCCCGATCACGAACGCGCTCGGCGCGCTCGGGAAGGGCGAAGCGCGGATCGCACTTCGTCCAGCGGCGGATCCAGTTCCTCGAGGCGCACCTGAAGAAGGTCCCGGAGGACGCCCGCGCGCGGGTCCTGCTCGCCAACGACTACGCGGAAGTCGGCCGGGCCGAGGACGCGATGCGCGAGGTGAAGCTCGCGATGGCTCTGCGGCCGAACGAAGCCACGGTGCTCTACAACGCCGCCTGCGTCTTCGTGCCACCTGAATCAGAAAGCCGAGGCGATGGACGCTCTGAGGAGAGCCTGGGAGGCCGGCTTCAAGGACCCGAGCTGGACGCGCCGCGACCCCGACCTCGAGGCCCTGCACGGCGACCCGGAGTTCGAGCGGCTGTACCCGGCAACGGAATAACGCTACCCCCTCTCCCGATGACGGGAGAGGGTTGGGGTGAGGGTCTCCTCCGGTTCGGGACCTGCCGAGTCCGGGATCCCTCGGTATCGCCCGGGATGACAGCGTGAGAGAGCGTGTCCGCCCAAGAAAAAAGGCGGGCTTGCGCCCGCCTCGAAATCGACGAATCGGCTGGTGATTAGCGCGAGCCGCCCGGGTTCTTGGGACGCGCTTCGTTGACCGTCAGGTTCCGTCCGCTGAACTCGCTGCCATTCAGGGACATCGCCTGCTTGGCCTCGTCCGGATTGCTGAATTCGACGAAACCGAACCCCTTGGACTGTCCGGTGTCGCGATCGGTGATCACGCGCGCGGAGTCCGGCGTGCCGAACCGCGCGAACAGGTCGCGGAGTTGGTCGTCGGAGACGTTGTATGCGAGGTTTCCTACGTAGAGCTTCATGAGTCCATCCTTCGTGCTGCCGTTGAGTAAGGGCGAAATGCCGACGGCACGGCAGTCCGCGTTTTCGTCACATTTCGTTCGGATTTCGTCCGGAAGGCGGAAGGCGAGCGAAACGAAAACGAGAGCACGATATCACAGGGATCCCGGGGGGCCGAAACGCGGTCGGGGGCCCGGCCCGGCGTCGGGGACGCCGAACGAGACGTAGGGGCGGGGCTTGTCCCCGCCCGTTCTCCGGCCACGGGCTCTTCCGGCTCGCGGCCTGCCGAGCTCGGAATCCCTCGCGATCGCTCGGGATGACGGCGTGAGGAGCGGCTATTTCGCCAGCGTGTACTCGCCCTCGACGTCGAACGTCACGGTCCCGTCGGCGTTCGGCGTGCCCTTGTAGGTTCCCTTTCCCTTGATGCCCTTGTACTTGCCGGTGCCGCTCGAGAAGGTCCAGGAGCCGCCGCCGCTGACGAACTTGCCGTCCTTGATGACCGCCGAGCCGTGGAAGTGCGCCGTGGTCTTGTCGCCGCTGGCGAGCGTCGCGGTGTGGTACCCGTTGCTCATCGCCTTGCTGCCGCTGATCTCGTCCATCCCGATGCTCATGCCGTCCTTGTACGCATCTCCCCCGATCTCGAAGCCCGTCCAGGTGCACTGCGACTTGGCGATGGCGAAGGCGTGGCCCGCCCGGTCACCGATCTCGACGGGCGCCGGCGGCTCCGGCTTGCATTGGGCCTTGCCGGAAGTCTTCGTCTGCGCGTTCGCCGACAGGGCGATCGCGGCGGCGCCCAGGAACACCAGGGCTGTCTTGACCCGCATGAGTCCTCCTCCATCGGCCAGGTAGCCGACGTTCTGTAGCCGCGGAGTCTCTGCTCGCCGGCGGGGCAAGTCAAGGAATGCGGCCGCGGAAATGGCGCGCGCCCTACGGCTGCGCGGTCTTCGCGGGCGCCGGGGGCGCGCTCGGGGCACGCCGCGGCTCGGGCATCCGGGACATCGGGATCTCGACTTCGATCACGAAGCGGCCGTCTCCGCGAGTCTGATCGAGCCGCCAGTCCTCTCCGTACAGCAGCGCCAGCCGCGCGCGCGCGTTGGACAGCCCGATCCCGAGTGACGACGGCCCGCCCTCGGGCCGCGGCGCCGATTCGTTGAGCGTGTTGGACACGGACATGCGCAGCCGCTTCCCGGCGGGTTGCGCGCTGACCTCGATCCGCGTCGGCCGCGGGCCGCGCGCGACGCCGTGCTTGATCGCATTCTCGACGAACGGCTGGAGGATGAAGGGCGGGACGCCGACGTCGAGGACGTCCGGATCGACGTGGAGCGCCGCGTCGATCGCGTCGCCGAACCGCAGCTTCTGGATGTCGAGGTAGGACTGGAGGAGCTCGACCTCCCGATGGAGCGGCACGAAGTGCTCCGAGTCCCGCCGCAGCCCGGCGCGCAACAGGTCGCCGAGTTTCACGATCGTGCTCGCCGCCGCGTCGGGATCGCGCTTGACGAGCGGCAGCATGAGGTTGAGCGTGTTGAAGAGGAAGTGCGGCTGCATCTGGTTCTCGAGCGACTCGATGCGCGCGTTCGCGAGCTCGTTGGCCAGGCGCGCCGACCGCAGGCGCGCGCGATGAATCGCGGCGAGGGTGAAGAGGACCGCGATCCCGACGGCGGCCGCGAACCAGGGCGTCTTGTAGAAGTGCGCCTGGAGCTTGAAGTCGTACGGGCGCGTCTCGATCCAGCGGCCGGGCGCGACCGAAGCCGCCGCCTGGAAGCGATACGAGCCGGGCGGCAGGTTCGTGTAGAACGCCTCGCGCCGGTCGCCGGCCTCGATCCAGTCGCGGTCGTAGGGTGCGAGGCGGTAACGGAAGCGCACGCCGCCGGGCGCGCGGAACTCGGTCGCGGTGTAGCGGAACTCGAGATGGTCGCGGCCGGGAGAGAGCACCGCGAGCTTTCCGGGAGAGAGCCGCTCGCCGTCGGCCCACACGTCCTCGAGATGGACGGCCGCGTCGCGCGGCGCCGCCGGAAGATGCGCCGGATCGACCGACACGAGACCGCCCGCCGTCGGGAACCAGAGCGTCCCGTCGGACGCGCGCCAGCCCGCGGGCTGGTATCCGCCGTTGCATTCGCTCTCGCGCATGCCGTCGGCCGTCCCGAAGGACTCGGACGCGACGCGACGCGAATGGCCGGCGGCGAATTTCACGATCTCTTCGCGCGCGACGCGGAAGACGCCGCGATTCGACGTCATCCAGAGATAACCCTTGCCGTCGTCCACGATCGTGAAGACGGTGTCGTCGGGCAGGCCCTCCGCTTTGCCAATCTGCGTCAGGCGGTCGGAACCGTCCGAACCGTCGACGCGGATGACTCCGCGGTCGCCCGTCGCCGCGAGGATCGCGCCGTCCGGCTCCTCCTCGAGCGCGAAGACGAACGCCGCCTTCGACGGCGGAATCGGGTTGGTGAAGCGCCCGTCCTTCATCCGGTCGAGGCCGCCGCCCGCCGTGCCGATCCAGAGCGAGCCGTCGCGCGCGGGGAGCAGACAGTAGATCCGCTCGTTGGTGAGCCCGTCGTTCGGCGTGAAGCTCGTGAACTTGCCGTCGTGCATCCGGGAGAGGCCGCCGACGGTGCCGATCCAGAGATCGCCGGACGCATCGCTCACGATCGCGAAGACGAGGTCCGCCGCGAGGCCCTGCTCCTTCGTGAACGAAGTCCACTTGCCCCTTCGCCCGTCGAAGCGCGCCAGGCCGCCCTTGGTTCCGGCCCAGACGTCGCCCGCGCGATCTTCGTGCAGCGCCCACACGCGGTCCGACGGCAGACCGTCCTTCTGCGTGTAGACGGTCCAGGTCGCGCCATTGAGGCGCGACGAGTCGGAGGCGCTTCGGCGCGCGAGGCCGGCGCCGCGCGTCCCCACCCAGAGATCGCCGTTCGATGTCTGGAAGACGGGCCGCACGTCGTTCGATGGCAGGCCCTCGAGCGTGCCGGTCGGGAGGAAGGCTCCCGCGGCGAGGCGCGTGAGTCCGCCGTCGCTGCCGACCCAGAGATTGCCGTCGTCGTCGGCGGCGATCGCCTGCACGGTGTCGTCGGGCAGGCCCTCGGCCTTCGTGAGCGCGGCGATCCTGCCGTTCGCGATGCGGTTGAGGCCGCCCGTGACCGTGCCGGCCCAGACGACGCCGTCCCGGTCGCGCGCGAGCGAGATGACTTCGTCGTTCTTGAGGCCGTCGGCGGTCGTGAGGACCGTGAGCTTGCCGCCGTTCCAGCGATCGAGACCCTTGCGCGTGCCGATCCAGACGCCGCCCGCGCCGTCGTCGGCGAGCGAGGTGACCTGATCGTTCGAGAGGCCGCTGGCCGTCGTCCACGATTCGACGCGGCCGTTCTGGAGGCGGTCGAGCCCGCCGCCGCGCGTGCCGATCCAGAGCGCGCCTTCGGCGTCCTGATGGATCGCGCGGATCTCGTCGCTCGTCAGGCCGTCCTTCTTCGTGATCGGCGTGAAGCGGCCGCCCGCGAAGTGGTCCACGCCCTGACTGAACGTGCCGACCCAGAGGCTGCCGTCGCGGTCCTCGCAGAGCGCGCTGACGACGTCCTCGCCAAGGCCGTCCTTCGTCGTGTAGCGGCGGAACGTCTCGCCGTCGGTCCAGAGGAGGCCGCCGCCGAGCGTGCCGATCCAGAGGCCGCCCTTGCGGCCGGCGAGCAGGCGCACGATGTTGTGCCGCGCGAGCTGCGACGTGTTCGAGGAGTCATAGAGGCGGAACTTTGCGCCGTCGAACCGCAAGAGGCCTTCCTCGGTGCCGACCCAGAGGTAGCCGTCGCGCGTGCGCGCGATCGCGGGAACCGAGCGCTGCGGGAGGCCGTCTTTCTTGCGCCAGGAGTCGAGGTCGTACTGCGTGATCGCGCGATTGGGGTCGAGCGCGAACGCGGCGCCGGAGGCCAGAAGGCACAGCGCGAGCAGAGCGAGCGCACGCGGCGAGAAGGCTCCTCTTTTCCGGGGGATGGTGGTCACGCCGATTTTCCTTAGCGAAGCAGAGTACCGCCTCGACGACGGGGCCGGTAATGTTTTCACACGCGAGTTTTGGTGTGACGAATGGTGGATTTTCGGGGACGAATTGCCACCTGAAAATGACGACGCGCGACGCGGAGCCCGCCGAGTTCGGGACGGCAGCGCGAGGGGGGGCGGCAAGCCCCGCCCCTACGATGCACGCGCACAGAGAATGTAGGGGCGGCCCTCGCGGCCGCCCGGTCACGACGGGCGGGGACAAGCCCCGCCCCTACGATGCACGCGCACAGAGAATGTAGGGGCGGCCCTCGCGGCCGCCCGGTCACGAGGGGCGGGGACAAGCCCCGCCCCTACGATGCACGCGCACAGAGAATGTAGGGGCGGCCCTCGCGGCCGCCCGGTCACGACGCCGTAAGGGCTGCACCTATGAGAGTTGCCTTTTCCTGGCGGCGCCGCCCCTCAAACCTTTACACCTTTTTTACGGCCGACTGATGTAGTGGATCACAACGATTCGATTCCTCGGTGGGTGAGAGGGGAAAGGAAGAAGGCGATGAGAGTTCGAGGTTACCGGGCACTGGTTCTGCTGTGTCTCTGCTCCGTCACGGCCGTACTCGTCGGCTGCGGCGAGCTCGAGTACGTTCCGAACTCGAAATGGAACTACTACCACAAGCCGCTGCCGGAGGCCGCCAGGGCTGTCGACGCGGCGAAAGCCGCGGGGAAAGACAAGGAGTGCCCGGCGGAATTTCAGGCGGCCCTGAAAATGAAGAACGACGCGTTTGCGACGTACGACGCGTGCAACACGAGGCTCGCGATCGAGCAGGCGAAGCAGGCGATCGCCATGGTCAACGCGCTCTGCCCGGCGAAGCCCACTCCCCCGCCGGCGCCCGCTCCGCCGGCGACGCCCGCGCCCAGGATCATTTCCTTCTCGGCCTCGCCGTCCTCGATCGACAAAGGCAAGTGCTCGACGCTGAGCTGGTCGACCGCCAACGTGAGCAGCGCCTCGATCGACGAAGGAGTCGGCAGCGTGGACGCCAACGGGTCGAAGGAGGTCTGCCCCTCGACCTCGACGCGGTACATGCTGACCGCGACGGGAGCCGGCGGCTCACGCACCGAGTGGGCGAGCGTCACGGTGAACGCCCCGGCCCCGGCGCCGGCCACGCCGATCGACCGGCTCACGGTTCACGTCAACTTCGACACGAACAAGTCCGTCATCCGCAAGGCGGATTTGAAGGACCTCCAGAAAGCCCTCGAATTCGTCCGCAAGTATCCCGGCTGCTCGATCTCGGTCGAGGGCCACACGGACTCGACGGGCAAGCCGACATACAACCAGGGACTCTCGGAACGACGAGCCGCGGCGGTCAAGAAGTACCTGCTCGACAACGGCGTCACCAGCGCCGACAAGATCACGAGCGTCGGCTACGGCGAGACGCGGCCGATCGCGAGCAACGACACGGCGGAAGGCAAGTTCCAGAACCGCCGGGTCGAGATCGTCATCCTTTCGAAGTAGGCCCTCCGCGGGGGTGAGGTCGGAGCGAGGCTCGCCTCACCCCCCTTCTTTCCGCGCACCGCTACTTCCGCAGATCCACGCCGAGGTAATCGCTCGCGCGCTTCATGAACTTCTCGTAGCCGCCCTCGGAGTTCCAGCTCGCGACGACGGCGCCGTCGGGATCGAGGAGGAAGAGATTCGGAAAATCGGCGTCCCCGAACTGCGTCGAGACGCGCGCCGTGCCGGTATCGAAGAGGGCCGGGTACTGGATCTTCTGCTTCTTCACGTGCGCGGCGGCCCTGGCCTGCGAGGTCTGGTTCGGATCGGCGCCCTCGTATCCGTTGTCGCCACAGACGCTGACGAAGCGGACGTCGCCGCGGCCCTCGAGCGCGCGATAGGCGCGGTTCATGTCGGGGATCTTCGACGTGCAGACCGAACACCAGGTATCCCAGAGGAAGACGAGCGTCTTTTTTCCGCGCGTCGTCGATGCGAGGTCCACATGGCCGCCGTTCGTGAGATCAGCGAGCACGCCGTGCAGCGCGACCTTCTGGCCGGGGACGGGCTCCGGCGCGCCGGCGGCGGAGGCGACCGAAGAGACCACCAGGGCGGCGAGGACGAGTCTCGATTTCATTTTCGCACTCCTACTGCTAAGTAGCTTAGCACATACTGGCCACGTGGGGGCGGCCCTCGCGGCCGCCCGCCGACGTGGGCGGGGGCAAGCCCCGCCCCTACGTTTCATTCGATGTCCGACGTAGGGGCGGCTCTCGCGGCCGCACGATCGCGACGGGCGGGGGACGCACCGAGCAGCTTCTGAGCCGCGACAAGCGCCGGGTTCGCCCGGCGCTCACCCCCGCCCCTACGACCTCGTCAGGCTCGGCTGTCTTTTGCCAGCCCCGCGCCGAACGAGCGCAGGAGCGAATCGAGCACGCCAAGGTCGAACGGCTTGACGAGATGGTGATCGAAGCCGGCATCGTACGACCGCTTCCGGTCCTCGGGCGTCCCCCAACCCGAGATCGCGATCAGCCGGCAATCTTTCGTCGCCTCCAAAGCCCGCAGCCGCCGCGCGACCTCGTGGCCGTCGAGTCCGGGCATCCCGATGTCGAGGAGCACGACGTTCGGCCGAAAGGCGTCGGCCTCCCGGAGGGCGCTCACGCCGTCGTAGGCCACGCGCGCCTCGTCCCCGTCCATCTCGAGGAGCATCCCGAGGGCGTCCGCGGCCTCCGGATTGTCGTCCGCGATGAGGACGCGCAGCGGCGCGCGCTTCTCGCGCCGCAATTCGGCCGCCCGTCCAGGCGCCGGGAGCAGGCGCGCCGATACGCAGGGCAGGCGGACAATGAACTCGCTTCCCTTTCCCCGCCCCGGGCTCCGCGCTTCGACGGATCCCCCGTGCATCTCGACGAGCTTCTTGACGAGCGTGAGTCCGACGCCGACGCCTCCGACCGAGCGGTCCACCCGCCGCTCGGCCTGGACGAAGAGATCGAAGATCCTCGGGATCATCGGGGCGTCGACGCCGATGCCCGTATCCCGAACCCGGAGAACGGCGGTCGAACCCTCCCGGTCCGCGCTGACCCCGATGTGGCCGCCCGGGTCCGTGTACTTCGCCGCGTTCGTGAGCAGATTGTTGAGGACCTGCTCGAGCCGGGTCGGGTCCGCATCGACGAAGAGGGATCCCTCGATCCGGTCCACCGTCAGCTCGAGTTGCCTCTCCTGAACGAGGGGCCGCACTCTCTGGACGGCCGAGACGATGAGCGAGGCGACGTCCACGGTTTCCCGGCGCAGCTCGATCGCGCCCTCCCCGATCCGGGACACGTCGATCAGGTCGTCGAGGAGCCTCGCCATGTGCGTCACCTGGTGCTCGGCGATCTCGCGTCCCCGCGTCACCAGCTCCGGCGTCGCCTCCGGGTTGCCGACGATGTGGAGCGCCGTGCGCATCGGAGCGAGCGGGTTGCGCAGCTCGTGCGCGAGCATCGCGAGGAACTGGTTTTTCTGGTGGTCGGTCTCCTGCAGCTTCTCGATCTGCCGGCGTTCCGTGAGATCCCGCGTCACCTTGGCGAACCCGCGCAGCCGGCCGTCGTCGCCGTGCAGCGCCGTGATGAGGACGTTGGCCCAGAAACGGGAACCGTCTTTCCGGATGCGCCAGCCCTCGTCCTCGATCTTTCCCTGCTCGATCGCCTGGCGGAGCTCCCAGGCCGGTTTCCCGGCGGCGATGGCATCCGGCGGATAGAAGACGGAGAAATGCTTTCCGATGATTTCCAGAGCCGTGTATCCCTTCAGGCGCTCGGCGCCCTGGTTCCAGGTATTGACGTTGCCCTCGGGCGTCAGCATGAAGATCGCGTAGTCGAGGACGCCGTCGACGAGGAGCCGGAAGCGCTCCTCGCTTTCGCGCAGAGACATCTCGGCCTTGCGGCGCTCGGTCAGGTCGCGCGTGATCTTGAAGTAGCCGCTGAGCTGGCCGTCCTCGTCGAGGACGGGCGTGATCACGACGCTCGCCCAGAAGCGGCTGCCGTCCTTGCGAACACGCAGTCCCTCGTCGGCGAATCGGCCCTCCGACGCCGCGATGCGGAGCGCGCGAGCCGGCATCCCGGCGGCGATCGCCTCCGGCGTGTAGAACATCGAGAAGTGCTTTCCGAGGATTTCCCGCGGCGCGTATCCCTTGATCCGCTCGGCGCCGGCGTTCCACGTGGCGACACGGCCCTCCGGATCGAGCAGGAAGATGGCGTAGTCGATGACGTTGGAGACGAGATGCGAGAAATGCTGCTCAACGAGTTGCTGGGAGCGGGGAACGACCGCTGGCCTCCCCGCCCCGGGCTGCGGGGTCGGACGACGAGAGCTCACTTATCCGTCCAATGCAAGGAGTCTGCCTTCCGGACTACCGAGCGAACCCCAGAACCATGCCCCCTCACCCTGACCCTCTCCCCCGCGGACGGGGGCGAGGGAAAAAAGAGGCCCCTCTCCCGGTGACGGGAGAGGATCGGGGTGAGGGTTCCCGACTCAGGGCCTACCGAGGTCGGGGTCCCTCGCTGTCGCTCGGGATGACACCTCGAAACCGGGCGCCCACAAGGGCCGCCCCACGTTGCGCCGCGTAGGGGCGGGGCTTGCCCCCGCCTTGAGAAACGTGGTGCGAATCGGGCCGCCAGGCTTCACGTGGAAGCTACGGCGACGTGACCACGGGCAGCTCGATGGAGCTCTTTTCGTAGATCCGCTGCGTCGCCTTCTGGTAGTCCGCCGGCTTCGCCCAGAAGATGTTGGGCACGAAGGTCTGCGGGTTGCGGTCGTAGAGCGGAAACCAGCTCGACTGCACCTGCACCATGATCCGGTGCCCCGGCAGGAAGACGTGGTTCGCGTTCGGCAGCGCCCACTGGTAAGCGAGCGGCTGATTGGCGGCGAGCGGTTTCGGCGTCTCGATGCTCTCGCGATAGCGCCCGCGGAAGATGTCCATCGAAACGGCGAGCTGATATCCGCCGAGCGCCGGCTGCGACGCGACCTGATCGGGATAGACGTCGATCACTTTGACGACCCAGTCGGCATCGGTGCCCGAGGTCGAAGCGACGAGGTGCACGATCGGCTGGCCGCTGATCTTGACGGGCGCGGTCAGGACATCCGTCGTGAACACGGCGACGTCGGGCCGTCCTGACGCGTCGCGCTGATCGGTGACGAGCCACGTCCGCCAGCTCGCGTTTCCGTCGAAGCTCTCGGGGATCGAGGGCCGGCCCTTGAACGGCACCGGGCCTCGCCGGATCCGAGACGTACTCCGCCGCGACCGCGTCTCCGGTCGCCGGCGCCGCGAACGCCGCCTTGCCGTTGGCCGCCAGGAAGAGCGGCGACGCCTTGATCGCGCATCCGGCCGCGCAGCCGGCCGGCCATCCGTCCAGCCGCCGCCACACGTTCGTCCCGGTCTCGAACGCCGTGACGCGCGCAATGTCGGCCTTCGGCGCGCCGTCCTTCAAGTACTGGGCGAGAAACGGCGCGAGGACCTCGCGGCGAAAGGTCTTCGCGGTGTCGCTGTCGAACTTGATCGGGCCGAGCGCGCTGCCGTCGTCGATCTCCTGGCCGTGGTACCACGGCCCCAGGACGAGGAAGACCTTGTCCTTTCCGCTGTCCTTCGGAACGATCGCCTTGTAGACCGCCGGCGCGCCGTAGATGTCTTCCTGATCCCAGAGACCGGCGACGAGCATCACGGGGACCTTGAGCGGCTCCTTCGCGAGGAGCTTGTCCAGCGCCTGGTTCTGCCAGAAGGCGTCGTAGACCGGATGCTCGGTCAGCTTCCTCCAGAAGCCGAGCACGTCCATGCCGCGGCTGCGGCCGAGCTCGCCCGCCGAGACGAACGTCATGAACGTGTCGTAGTCGTCGAAATGGTCGTTCCACCACTTCTCGTCGTTCTTGCGGTTGGCCTCCTGCTCGTAGATGTATTGCGCGCCGAGCTGCCGGAAGGCGCCGTTGTGGAACCAGTCGTCGCCCATCCAGCCGTCCACCATCGGGTTCATCGGGACGGAGACCTTGAGCGCCGGGTGCGGATTGAAGAGCGCCATGAGCGGCGTGAAGCCGTCGTAGGAGATGCCGAGGATGCCGACCTTGCCGTTCGACTCGGGGACGTTCTTCACGAGCCAGTCGATCGTGTCGTACGTGTCGGTCGCGTGATCGACGTTGGTCGGATTGAGCGGGCCGCGCAGCGGCCGATTCATGACGTAGTCGCCTTCCGAGCCGTGCTTGCCGCGCACGTCCTGGATGACGCGGATGTAGCCGCCCTCGACGATGACGTCCGTCGCGTTGTCATAACCCTCGAGCACCGGCGCGAGATGCGGGCTCACCGGCCTCGTCATCCCGTCGGCGTCGTAGGGCGTGCGCGTGATGAGGATGCCGGCATTCTTCGCGCCTTTCGGGACCAGGATGACCGTGTGCAGCTTCACGCCGTCGCGCATCGGGATGTTCACCTCGCGGCGGTCGTAGTCGAAGGACGTCCGGACGGGCGTGAACGTCGCCGGCATCTCGGACGGGAGCGCCGGCTTCGGGGTCTGAGCCAGAAGCGGCGTGACGGCGGCGAACGCCAGGGCGAATGCCGAGCGAATCCGGATCATCGGTCCCCTCCTCGAAAAGAAAGAGATGAAAGCAGGGGGATCTTAGAACGTACGGGCGGCGCCTGTCCCCGTCCGCCGGTGGGCGGCCCCAAGGGCCGCCCCTACGACCGCAAATTGAAGATGGTAGGGGCGGGGCTCGTCCCCGCCCACCCCGAGTCGCGAGAGAATCCCGCGCAATGAACTCTCGATCGGCCAAACTCCTCGCCCCGCGGTGGCACACCGCCGGGCTCGTCGGGATCCTGCTCGCGACGTACGCCGCCGGGGCGCTCTGGCAGAGCAAGCCCGCCGCCGCGGCGATACCGGCGCCCGCTCCGGAGCACCGCGGCGTCCTCGGCATCTACGCGACCGCGATCTTCCTCGACGCCGCGCTCTTCTATTACGTCTGGGTGTTCACGTCGAAGAACGGCACGCCGCTGCGGGAGCTCGTCGGCGGACGCTGGGCGAGCGCGAAGGATTTCTTCACCGACGTCGCGATCGCCGCGCCGTTCTGGGTCGTCTGGGAGTGGGCGGCGGAATTCGTGCACTGGATTCTCGGACGCAGCACGGCGAAGTCGATCGATCCCATGCTCCCCCGCGCGCCGGCCGAGATCGGCCTGTGGATCCTCGTCTGCCTGACCGCCGGCTTCTGCGAGGAGGTCGTCTTCCGCGGCTACCTGCAGAAGCAGCTCGAGGTTCTTTTCGGCAACGACGCCGTCGCGATTGGCGCGCAGGCCGTCTGTTTCGGCATCGCGCACGGCTACCAGGGCTGGAAGAACGTCGTCGTGATCGTCGTCCTCGGTGCGCTGTACGGCGTCCTCTCTCGGTGGCGCCGGAGCACGCGGCCCGGAATGATCGCCCACGCCTGGGCCGATTTCTACGGCGGCCTGCAGATGCACTGGCTGCCGAGCCTGTTTTTCCGGTAGGAAACCGGGCGGCCGCGAGGGCCGCCCCTACCGTAGGGGCGGGGCTCGTCCCCGCCCGGCGTCCTAACGAAACCCCACCACGCGCGGCGCTGGGCGCTCGGGCTCCGCCTCGGCCGGGCCGTACATGCCGGTCATGCGGAAGGACCGGTACACGGGCGCCGTCAGCAGCACGGAGCCGACGATCGTCCCCTCCGAAGAGCCGGGGTTCGGCGCGACCTCGACCGAGTAGGAGCGTCCCGATCCGAGGCTGTTCGGATCGAACACGAATCCCGCGTTGAAATGGTAGTCGCCGCTCGCGAGGCGCTGCGCCGAGCCGAGCGCCAGCGAGAAGACACTGAGGTCCACGTTGAGCGCAAGGTGCACGATCCGCGCAGACTCGTCGATCGCCAGCACCTGTCCGCGGCTGTGCGCATTCGGATCGGTTTCCGCCCGGACGTTCCCGTTGTCGAAAAGACTGATCCGCGCGCCGTCGCTCTCCCAATTGACGTCGTGCTGATGCGTGAACCAGAGGCGGGGATCGGCCGACTCGATCGAGAAGTCGCCGTCCCTTCCGAGTCGCCAGACGATGTCGCCGGCCCCGGCGCCGGAGGCGTAGTCGATCTTCACGATCCAGTCCTGGTGGCGCGTCGAATAGAGAAGCGATCCGTCCGGTGTCTGGGACACGGCGTTGCCATGGGTCCAGTCGTTCGCGTCGGCCGCGAGGTAGTACGGCGGACAGCCGGCATTCGCGAGGCAGTGCTCCTTGAGCGTGGCCATGCGCGAGGGGTCCAGGTGGTCGAACGCGTCCCAGGCCCAGACGACCTGCATGTCGGAATCGAAGACGATGACCATGTCGCCCAGGACGTCCACCGGTCCGGGCCCCTGGACGTCCGTCAGGATCTGTTCGACCGCGGCGAGCGCCACGATCCGACCGCCACCGATGGTTCGCGCCTCGTGGTGAAAGCCCGTGATCGGCCGCTTCCCCATCGCGGCGAGCTGCTCATTCACGCGCGCGGCGTTGGTCTCCAGGAGCGTCGTTCCGAGCAGGTCGAACTTGCGAATGACGTCCTGCGCCGGATCGGTCCGCGACTCGATGATCGTGAAGAAGGTCCCGTCGGCCTGCGGGCGGGTGAACGTCGTAGACAGAACCGGCGGCGCGTACCACACGAGGTTTCCCCCGATGTCGATGGTGAACGGCGGGAGAAAGAGCGGCGCCATGAGGAGGTACTGCTCGGGAGCCGCGAAAAGGCTCGTCGGAAGGATGCTCAACCGCGAGATGTCGTAGGTCGGATTCCCGCTCGTGAACGAGACCGCCGGCCCGGCCGCCTCCCCGCGCCCCGCGTCGACCAGCAGGTTGGCGGTGTACGGGGTATTCCCGGTCATCCCCGCGAGGTAGAAGTTCAGGGACTGACCGGAGCCGCAGGGCTTATACGGCGTGTACTGCGTCGGTCCGCCGCTCGTCGGAAAAAACGCGACGCGGGCGCGCCCGGCATCGCAGCCGGGACTGCTGAAGAGAAAGACGAGCGGATGATTCGTCGCGCTCGCCGCGGCCTGTGTGGTGACGCGGCTGACGAGCTGAAAGCTCTCGGTGATGGTCTGGGTCTCCTGCGTCGCGAGATCCCGAACCGTCAGTTCGAGATCGTAGGTGCCCTCGTCGAGCGCCGCCCAGTCGAGACCCTTCAGGGGACCGAAGTCGCGCACCATGTGGAAGTCTCCGCCGGGCTCGCGGAGGCGAAAGCGGTACCAGAGCGTGTCGGAGCCTCCGGAGACGCTCGCCGTCCAGTGGACCGGCGTGCCGACCGAGGCCGGAGCGGCCGGAGTCGCTTCCAGCGTCGCATTGATCGCAGCGGTCAGCGGCGCGGGCGCGGCTCCGAGGGCGATTGCGGCGGCAGCGAAAAGCGTCGTGGCGCACGGAAGTCGCATGGTGCGCGCATTCTAGCCGCGCCCGGACCGGATTTTGCATTCACAGCCCGTGGGAGGCTGCATGAACGTCCTCGTCACGGGCGCCACCGGCGTCGTGGGCCGACGCCTGGTGCCTCTCCTCATCGGCGCCGGACACCGGGTTTCGGCAATCGCGCGCGCGCCCGGGAAGCGCGAACAGCTCGCGCGCATCGGCGCGACCGCGGTGAACGCGGATCTCTTCGCTCCCGACTCGCTGCGGCGCGCCGTGGCCGGCTGCGACGCCGTCGTGAACCTCGCGACGCACATGCCCGCCACGGCGGCCCAGATGGTGCGGCGGAGCGCCTGGCGTGAGAACGATCGGATCCGGCGCGTTGGCGCGGCGAACCTGGTGGCGGCGGCGCTCGCCGAGGGTGTCGTGAGGCTGGTCCAGGAGTCGTTTGCGCCCGTCTATCCCGACTGCGGCGACCGCTGGATCGAGGAGACCATGACGCTCGCGCCGGCGCGCTACAACGAGAGCGTGCTCGACGCCGAGATCGCGGCGGCGCAGTTCGCGGACGCCGGCGGGACCGGTGTCGTCCTGCGGTTCGCCGCCTTCTACGGACCGGATTCGCGGTTCCTCGCCGAGGCGATCCGTCAGGTGCGCCGCGGCCGCGCTCCCCTGCCCGGATCGCCGGGCGCATTCGTGTCTTCGGTGCATCACGACGACGCCGCCTCGGCCGCGGCCGCAGCCCTTTCGCTGTCTTCCGGTGCGTACAACGTCGTGGACGACGAGCCGGTGTCGCGCCGCGAATACTTCGATTCGCTCGCGGGCGCGCTGGGCGTCCCACGACCGAAGCAGCCGCCGCCGTGGGCGAAGTGGCTCCTCGGATCCGTCGGCGAGCTGCTCGCGCGGTCTCAGCGGATCTCGAACCGGAAGATCAAGCAGGCCTGCGCGTGGACGCCGGCGTACCCGAGCGTGCGCGAAGGCTGGCCGTCCGTGGTGGCGAGATTGCCCAGGGAGTCGGAGACCGCCGCGTAGGCTCGCGCAGTCATCCCGAGCTCGGCAGACTTCGAGCCGGACGGCATCCTCGGCAAAGCTCGGGATGACTGGCTGACAGGAGACCCTCACCGCGACCCTCTCCCCTCACGAGGAGAGGGAGTAGGCGCCCGTCCGCCCCGCCCCGCCGCCCGCTCCCCGGCTTCGCCCGCCCGTCCGCCGAACAGCCGCACCGCCGCGTGCGCCGGACCGGAACAATCCGTCGCCGGAGGTGAGTCATGACTTTTCTCGCAGCCATCCTGCTCGCGGCGAGCTGCGCCGGACCCTGCGCGGAGCTCAAATGCGAAACGCAGCTGAAGGAGCTCGTCGCCGCCGTTCGCTCGGCCGACTACCGCGGCGACCGGCAGGCCCTCGATCGCCTCGACGCGGCGCTCGCGAAGATCCCGTCCTCGCCGCTCGACGACTACCGCGCTTACTGGCGGGGGTTCGCGCGTTGGCGCCGCGCGATGAACGGATTCAACGAAACGCCGGCCCCGAACGATCTCGAGTCGGACCTGCAGGCGGCGGTCGGCCACTTCCGCGACGCCATGGAAAAGCGGCCGGATTGGATCGAGGCGCGGCTCGCGATGGTGGGTTGTTTCGGCAATCTGATTTACCTCGCGCGCGACGACGCCGGCAAGCGTCAGGCGATCCTCGAGCAGTACACACCCGTGGGCAAGACGCTCGCGGCCGACGGCCAGGACAATCCCCGCGTCCTCTGGATCATCGGCGGCCTGCAGATGGGAGCGCCGCCGCCGTACGGAGGCGACATGGCGAAGGCCGCCGCGACGCTGCGGCGGGGCGTCGAAAGCTCCTGGCGCGAGTCCAATGCGGGCGCCCCGGCTCCCTGGATCCCGTCGTGGGGCGGACCGGAGAACCTCATGAACCTCGCGTACCTGTACGCGCATACGTCCGCGAGCAACAAGACCGCGGCGCTCGCCTATGCGCAGGGCGCGCTCGTCGCGGTGCCCGAGTGGCATTACGTGCGCGACATTCTCTTGCCGCAGATCGAGGCGATGCCGGAGGCGGGGAAACCGACGCCCGCCCCCGCACCGTAGGGGCGGCCCTTGCGGCCGCCCATCGCGACGGGCGGGGACGAGCCCCGCCCCTACCACGACGCAAGAGACATACTTCCGGTGTGAGGACCTCTGCCGCCTCCCTTCCCCGCGCCGCGGCGGCAGCAACGTACGCCGGCGCGTGGATCCTGCTCGCGGCGGTGTATGCGGCGGTTTTCGCGTCGATGCCGACGGTCGGCGTCGGAATGGCGGTTCGTGGATCCGTCGCGGCGATTCTGCCCAACGCGATCTTCGGAATCGTCTCGCTCCGCCTCGCGCGGCGCTGGCCCTGGCCACAGATCGCGCCGGGCCGCCTGGCCGCGCGGCTCGTGCCCGCGGTGCTCGGCGTGACCGCCGGAGCCACTGCCCTCTGGTTCGGCTTCGCCTGTCTCGACAGCCGCCTCACGATGGGAACCGTCCGCGCGCCGACTCTCCCGATCGTCCTCTGGCAGATCGTCATCAACTTCCTCATCCACGTGGCGCTGACGGGAATCGGCTATGCGTGGCAGACGGCCGCGGCTCTCCAGGACGCGCGCGACCAGGCGGCCCGCGCGGAGGTCCTGCGCGCGCGCGCCGAGATGCAGCTCCTGCGCTCGCAGCTGCAGCCGCACTTCGTCAACAACATGCTCCACGCACTTCTCGGCCTCGTGCGGCGCGACCCTGGCCTCGCCGAGAGCGCGCTCGAGAAGCTCGGCGAGCTCCTCCGATTCGGCCAGTGGGTGCATCAATCGGGCAGCGACCTCGTGCCGCTCGCGCGCGAGTGGGATTTCGTCCGCAGCTACCTCGATCTCGAGAGCGTGCGCCTCGGCGACCGCCTGCGGGTCTCGCTCGACGCCGATCCGGCGGCGCTGGAGGCCGCGGTGCCGCCCTTCGCACTCCAGCCCCTCGTCGAGAACGCGATCGTCCACGGCATCGCGCCCCGCGCCGGCGGCGGCCGCGTGGACGTTTCGGTGCGGCGGTCCGGCGGCCGCCTCCACCTCGCGGTGAGCGACGACGGCCCCGGCGGCTCGGAGGCCGAAATCGCCGCGAGCCCGCGCATGGGACTGCGGCTGCTCCAGGAGCGGCTCGCCGCCCTCTATGCCGGACGCGCACGGCTCTCGTTCGAGTCGCCTGAAGGCGGCGGGTTTCTGGCGCGCCTCGACCTGCCGGACGACGCCGCGGCGGAGGCCGCATGAACGCTCGGCGCACGCGGGCGCTGATCGCCGAGGACGAGGCGCCGGCGCGCGAGAGCCTCGTCGCGTGGCTCGGCGAGGAGCCGGACATCGAGGTCGTCGGCGTCGCGGTGGATGGACGCTCGGCGCTCGCCCTTGCGGATGAAAAGCGGCCCGACCTGATGTTCCTCGACGTGCGCCTGCCGGAGCTCTCGGGTCTCGAGGTGGCCCGGAGCGTGCGGCATCCGGCGGAGATCGTCTTCACGACGGCCTACGACCGCTTCGCCGTGGCGGCCTTCGAGATCGGCGCGCTCGACTACCTCGTCAAGCCCTTCGGCCGCGAGCGCCTCTCGGCCGCGATCGGCCGCGTCCGGAGAAGGCTCGGGGAGCCTGCAATTCAGGCCGGCGAGCGGGCGCGCAGCTCGCTTGCGCCGGGACCGCTCGCCCGCCTCTTCGCGCGGAGCGGCGACCGCATCGTGCCGATCGCCGTCGAGGGCGTGCGCCGCATCCAGGCGCGCGGCGACTACGCGGAGGTGCACGCGGCGGAGGGCGAGTTCCTCGTTCACGTGACGCTCGCGGAGCTCGCGGCCCGGCTCGATCCCGCGCGCTTCCGCCAGGTCCACCGGTCGCACATCGTCAACCTCGACGCCGTGAAGGAGCTGCGCGCCCACGACGACCGCCGCCTGGCGATCACGTTGCGGGACGGAACGGTCATCGTCGCGAGCCGCGCCGCCTCCGAGGAGCTGCGCCGGCAGGCGCGCTGATTGCAGGACCGTCGCCGTAGAATGGCGACCTCATGAGCTCCCGAACCAGCCCCCGCGCGTGCATTTTTCTTCTCGCCTTCGCCGGCATCGCGACGGCGGCCGGCGGACCCGACATCAACGCGAAGCTCGCCGCGCCGCCTGAAATCAAGGCGGGTGCGAAGACGACGATCGCGGTCGAGATGACGATCGGTCCCGGCTGGCACGTCAACAGCCACACGCCCTCGGAGCCGTACCTGATTCCGACGGCCGCGTCGCTCACGGCGTCGGCGGGATCGCTCTCGCCGGTCCGCTACGCGAAAGACGAGGAGAAGAAGTTCACGTTCTCCGACAAGCCGCTGCGCGTGTACACGGGCACCGTGCGATTCGAGACGGACCTCGAGGTGCCGGCGGGAGCGAGTGGCGAAGTCTCCGTCGAAGGGAACCTCTCCTATCAGGCCTGCAATGATCAGCAGTGCTTTCCGCCAGCGAAGATTCCGCTCAAAGCGACCGCGAAAATAACTTCCCGATAAATTCGACACGACCTCTGACACTCGCGGGGGACAGAGTCACTCCGCGCGAGGTCGCGCGCGTGCTCGAGATGCGCTACCGTTACCCTGCGCGCGATGGCGCAGGGATTGCTGATCTCCCGACAGCGGAGGCAATTCACGAACAGGAGAATCGGGCCGGCTCTCGGAGCGCTCGCGAAGTCGCGGGTGTTCGTCGTTTTTTCGGCGGCCCTGATGCTCTCGGCGCTTACGGGCGCCGCGCCATCCTCGTCCACGAACGCATCCGACCTCCGGCTCCAGCGGCTCGACGGCGCCGCCTTTTCTCTCGACGCCCTGCGCGGCAACCTGGTCGTCCTCGACTTCTGGGCGTCCTGGTGCGTGCCGTGCCGGACGAGCTTTCCGTTCCTCGACGATCTCCAGACGCGTTACGCGGCGAAGGGCGTCCGCGTCGTGGGTCTGACGCTCGAGGAGGACGGCGAGGCCGTCAACGCGTTTCTCGACAGGTGCCCGTCGCGTTCGCCATCGCGCGCGATCCGAGCGGCGCGCGGGAGAAGCGTTCGACGTCGTCGCGATGCCGACGACGTTTCTCCTCGACCGCGAGGGGCAGGTCGCGGCGCGCTTCGAGGGCGGCGACGCGCGTGCGCACGCGAAGCTCGAGGCGGCGGTCGAAACGCTCCTCTCGGGAAAGTCGCTGCCGCCGGGAAGCGACCGGCGCGTCGGCGCCGGTCTCGAGGCGACGGGCGCCGTGAAGGCCTGGCAGCGCGGCTATCTCGCCGATCCCATCATGAACCTCGACGGCGATCCGATCACGCGCCAGCTGCGCGAGCACATCCATGCGAGCAAGGAGGGAGCGGCCGGCGACGGCGGTGCCGCCGGAGGCGGCTGTGGCTGCAACTGACCGCGCGGCGAGACGGCGCGCGCGGCGGCGCTTCCGGAAACTTCGCGACCTTCCCTGGATCGCGACCGGAATCGGCGCGCTGGCGGCTCGCGACGCGGCGGGCCAGACGTCCGTCGACTCGAAATTCCTCTTCTACAAGGAGTCGGGCGGCCGCACCCAGGTCCTCAACCCGGTCCTTCTGCTCCAACAGGACCTCGGGGAGAACGCCGGCGAGCTGAGTCTCCTCCTCGGATACGACGCCATTTCCGGCGCGTCGCCGACCGGCGCCTATCCGACCTCCGACGTGACGACGTCCGCCTCGGGCCACACGATCGCGAGCGGCAGCTTCCCGCAGGCGAGCTACACGGACGCCCGCAAGTCCGGGGCGCTGTCCTACGGAAGAAAGTTCGGCGCGCACCTGCCGTCGATCGACGTCTCCTACGCCAAGGAGAACGACTACACGGCGCGCGCGATCGGCCTCTCGGACTCGTGGACGATGCTGCACGGGCTCGGGACACTGCACTTCGGCGTGGCCTTCTCGCGCGACATCGTCTCCCCGGTGAAGAACCCGGAGACCAATCCGGACGGGCTTGATCTCAACCTTCACAAGAACGAGAACGGCTTTTCGCTCGGCTGGACCTAGGTGCTCGGCGAGCGCGACCTCCTCGACGTCTCGGCGTCGCTCATGAATCTCTCGGGCTATCTCACCGACCCGTACAAAGTCGTCCCGATCGGCGCCGACAAGTCGCAAACGCTGCCGGAGCAGCGCCCCGATACGCGCTCTCGCCGCGCGCTCGTCGTCAAGTACGGCCACCACTACACGTGGGACGGGGCGCTGCGCATGATCTACCGCTACTACAACGACAGCTGGTCGATCCAGGCGCACACGCTGGAGGTGACCTACGACCAGCGCGTCGACTCCGACTGGATCGTGTCGCCGCAGGTACGCCTCTACACGCAGACCGCCGCGTCGTTCTACGGGAACTCGTTCGCGGTGCCCCAGACAAACATGTCCGCCGACTATCGGCTCGCGCCGCTCGGCAGCATCCTCGCGGGTCTGACGGTCGCCCGCGTGATCGACCACCATCTGACCCTGAGCCTCGGCTTCACGTACCAGTCGCAGAACGGCCGCGACCGGGTCGTCCCGACGGGAACGCTGTCTCCTCCCGAGGAGGGTCTCATCGTCAGGCCCGTCTCGGCGGCCGACATGAGCATCCTGAGCATCGTCGGAGGGCTCAGCTGGCGGCCCTGAGGGAGGGAGACGCGCTTTACACGACGCGTTTCCCGCTCATGGGCGGCGGGGCGCTCGTGCAATTCGTCGACGACCGCGGGCGCGGAGACGGCCTCGCGCATCGCGCGCGCCGTCGAGACGGAGGCGCGCCGCATCGAGACGAAGTTTTCGCGCTACCGCGAAACGAGCGTCGTCTCGGAGATCAATCGCAACGCCGGAAGGACGCCGGTCGCGGTGGACGAGGAGACCGACGGCCTCGTGCGCTGCGCGCTCGAGCTCTCGGACCTCACCGGCGGGCGCTTCGACCCGACGGTCGGCGTGCTGCGCCGCGCGTGGGACTTCAAGGCCGGGAGGGTGCCGAGTGGCGAGGAGATCGACGCGCTTCTGCCGTTCGTGGACGCCTCCGCGGTGTCGCGTGCGCGAGCGGACGGTCTTCCTGGAACGCGCGGGCATGGAGATCGATCTCGGCGGCGTCGGCAAGGAGTACGCCGTCGATCGCGCCGCGCGGCTTCTTCGAGAGGAGGGTGTTCGGTCCGCCGTCGTCGAGCTTCTCCGGCGACGTGCGGACGATCGGCAGTCGCGGCGACGGCCGGCCGTGGAAGGTCGGCGTCGTCGATCCGCGCCACCGCGATCGCTGCCGCTTCGCCGTCCGGCCGCTGTCCGACGCGGGGATCGCGACGTCCGGCGACTACGAGCGCGGCTTCGTCAAGGACGGCGTGCGATACCACCACATCCTGGACGCGCGGACGGGCTGGCCCGCGCGCGGCGTCGCGTCGGTGACGGTCGTCGCGGCCACGGCGTTTCGGGCCGGCTGTTACGCGACGGCGTCGTTCCTGCTCGGCCCGGCCGGCGGACTCGCACTCCTCGAAGACGCCGCGGACGTCGAGGGCGCGCTCATCACCGAGGAAGGGGAGATCTTCGCGACGAGCGGGATGTGGCTGCTGTCGGATCTGCCGGGAGGCGCCTGGGAAGGCTGCCGGGAGGCCTGAGGCGATCCCGCCGGCCGGCGACCCGCTCGGATCGCCGGCTGCCGGATCCTCGATTCGTGATTACTGCTTGTCGTAGACGGCGCTGTTGTCCATCTTCATGCCCATCGAGTCCATGCCGCTCGTGGTCACGGTGCGCGTCTTGCCGTCGGCCGAGACGACGATCTTGCCGGACCCGGCCATCTTCCCGCCCTTCTTCATGGTCATCTCGAAGGTGTTGGCGTTGACCATCTTGTAGGCGCGCGTGTCGGAGGTCGGTTCGCCGGTGACGGCATAGTCTTTGCCGTCAAACTTGCCCGTCCACTCGCTGTGAACGGCCTTGCCGTCTTTGTCCGTGCCGTCCACCGAGCACTTCACCATGTCGCCCGCCATCGTGTACGTGACCGTCTGGTTTTTGGTCGCGCCCGCGGCATACTTCGATTTCGCCTCGTTCAGCTTCCAGGTGCCCATGATCGGATCCGCCGCCAGGCTCAGAGCCGCAACCGCGAGAAACACAGCCACCGAAGTCAGGATCGCTTTGGTCCTCATGAATCCCTCGTCTTTCTTGTGAGAGGTGGATAAAGGGATCCGGTAGGCCGGCGACCTGATCAGGCCGCCGGCGCGCCGGACTCTCGATGCGAGCTACTGCTTGTCGTACACCGCCATGTTGTCCATCTTCATGCCCATCGAGTCCATGCCGCTCGTGGTCACGGTGCGCGACTTGCCGTCGGCCGACAGCATGATCGTGCCGGTCACTGTGGCCTTCCCGTCCTTCTTGACCGTCAGGCTGAGCGTGGTCGCATTGACCTTCGTGTAGGAGCGCATGTCGGAGGCCGGATCGCCTTTGACGGGGTAGTCTTTGCCATCGAACTTGCCGGTCCACTCGTTGTGCGTGAGCTTGCCGTCCTTGTCGACGCCGTCCACGGTCACCATCACCATGTCGCCCGCCATGTGGTACGAGACCAGGCGGTTCTTCGTCGCGCCCGCGGCGAAATGCGACTTCTCCTCGTTGAGCTTCCAGGTCCCCATGTTCGGATCCGCCGCCAGGCTCAGAGCCGCCACCGCGAGAAATGCCGCTGCCGATGACACGATCGCTTTGGTCTTCATAAACCCCTCTCCTCTTTCTTTTCGAAACGTTGAAACGGCGAAGGATTCTATGTCACAAAGCGCCCGCCAATCCAATGCGGGAGCGGATGCGGAAGCGGTCCCGGCCCGGCGGAGGCCTATTTCGCGCGCAGAGCCGCCTCGACGGCGGCGTCGTCGCCGCGCTCCATCGCGGCCTCGATCGCGAGGCTGACGTGGTCGCGGCCGATCGTCGCAACGGCCAGGATCTTCCTCTCCCGCCGGTAGATCGCCACCGCGGCACGCCGCTCGAGATCTCCCCGGAGCTCGAGCGCATCCCACTTCGCGGCATGGCCGACGTAGGAGATCTGGACGTCGTAGTGCTGGCTCCAGAAGAAGGGGACGTCGCGGAAGGGGCCTCCGATGCCGAGCATCGCGCGCGCGACGGCCTGGCCCTGCCGCTCCGCGAGCGCCCAGTGCTCGATGCGTGCCGGCTCGCCCGAGACGCGCTCGGGGAAGCGAGCGACGTCTCCGGCGGCATAGACATCGGGGGCGCTGGCGCGCAGGCTCTCGTCCACGACGATGCCGTTGTCGACCTTCAGGCCGGACTTCTCCGCGAGCGCGGTGCGGGGCGTCACGCCGACGCCGAGCACGACGAGCTCGGCCGGGAGCGGCTCGCCCTCGGCCAGCTCGACGCGGTCTTCGCGGATCGCTTTCGGCGACGACTCCAGGCGAAAGCGCACTCCCTGGCTCTCGTGCAGACGGCGGACGAAGCCGCCGATCTCCGGTCCGAGCACGCGCTCGAGCGGAATCTTGTCGGCGCCGACGACCGTCACGTCGATCTTGCGGTGGCGCAGCGACGCCGCGACCTCCAGGCCGATGAAGCTCGAGCCGATGACGACGGCGCGCTTCGCGAGCGGGGCGCGCGCGATGATCGCGCGGCTGTCGGCGAGCGTCCGCAGGCGGAAGACGTGCGGAAGGTTCGCGCCGGGAATCAGCAACGTCCGCGCCTCGGCGCCCGTGGCGAGGAGGAGCGCGCCGTAGTCGAGGGTGCGGCCGCTCCGGAGCGTCACCTTCCGCGACGCTGCCTCGATCGACGTCGCCGGATCGCCCACCAGCAGCTCGACGCGGATCGACGCGTAGTACTCACGCGTGCGGAGCGGAATCCAGTCCTCCGGCGCGTTGCCCGCGAGGTAGTCCTTCGAGAGATTCGGCCGGTCGACGGGACCCGGCTCCTCGTCGCCCACGAGCGTGATCGCGCCCGCGTAAGCCTTCGCGCGCAGCATGTCGGCGCACGCGGCGCCCGCCGCGCCGGCGCCCACGATGACGACGGACGCGGGCCGCTGTCGCGGCGCGGAGGGCACGGTCGACTCGCACTTTCCCGCGACGCGGACCTTCCCCGCGTGATGCTCGACGTCCCAGCAGCCGACCGGCGAGAGCGCCGGAGCGCCTTCCGCCGCGCCGGAGCGCAGGCTGAAGCGCGCGTGGTGCCACGGACAGCGGATCGTGTCGCCGACCACGAGCCCTTCGGCGAGCGGCCCGCCGTAGTGCGTGCAGTTGGCCCCGATCGCGAAGACGTCCGGACCGGAACGCACGAGGACGACCGCGTCGCCGCCGACGTGCCCGAGCAGCGGCTCGCCGTCATGGAGGCGGTCCTCGGACACTCCTTGCGAGAGATCGGGTCCGGGTGGTTTGGATGAGTCGCTGGATTCGGTCATCGGTCGGTCATTACTCCTCGTCCAGGTATTCCTGCGGCACGTCGTCCTCGGGCACCTCGCGCGCGTGGACCTCGTGGGGGTCGCCGTCCGCTTCCTCGACGCCGCCGACGATGCCGGCCTCGAAGGCCTGCCCTTCCTCGATGAGCTCTTCGACGCTCTCGGAGTCCGCCTCCTCGTAGCGCGAGAGTCCCTCGGTGTCCCCGGACTGCCCGCCTGCCTCGGCGCCTCGGCCGCGCTCGTCCGGCAGCGGCTCGAAGGAAAGGCCTGGCGCTCCGCGACGCCGCGCGGTCCGCGACTTTGCCGTCTTCTTCCGGCCTGTGGCGGATTTCGCTCTCGCGGGCTTCGCCCGGCGCGCCATCTTCTTCTTCGCCGTCTTCGCCGTCTTCTTCTTTGCGGTCTTCGCCGTCTTCTTCTTCGGCCGGCGCTTGTGCGGCCGCGCGCCTTCGCGCGAGTGACGCATGATCGGTTTCCGCCGGGACTTGCGAGCCTTGCTGCCGGTCGGGCGCTTGCGCTTCTTCATGGTCGTCTCCTCGGGCGCATCGTATCGCCGCCGTCACGGGCAAAAGCAAGCGGGTATAAAGGCGGCGATGAAGGCGGTTCTCTTCGGCGCGAGCGGAATGATCGGCCAGGGCGTCCTGCGGGAATGCCTCCGCGATCCCGAAGTCACGGAGGTGCTCTCGATCGTCCGCCGGCCGACCCGCGCCCGCGACCCGAAGCTCCGCGAGATCGTTCACACGGATTTCGCGGATTTCTCGGGGATCGAGCGGGAGCTCACGGGTTACGACGCGTGCCTCTTCTGCCTCGGCGTCTCGTCGGCCGGCATGAGCGAGGCGGACTACCGCCGCGTGACGTACGACGACACGCTGGCCGCCGCGACCGTGCTCGCGAGGCGGAATTCCGGGATGACGTTCGTCTTCGTGTCCGGGACGGGCACGGATACGACCGAGAAGGGGCGCGTCATGTGGGCGCGCGTCAAGGGAGCGGCGGAAAACGCCATCCGCCGCCTGCCCTTCCGGGCGGCCTACATGTTCCGCCCCGGCTACATCCAGCCGCTCGACGGGATCCGGTCGCGCACGGCGATGACGCGCGCGCTTTACGCGATCGCGGGACCGCTCTATCCGCTCTGGAAGGCGCTTTTCCCGGCGCACGTCACGACGACGGAGGAGCTCGGCCGCGCGATGATCCGCGTCGCGGCGCGCGGCTTCGACAAGCCGATCGTCGAGAGCCGCGACATCGCGGCGGTTCTCCGATAGCTCTAGGACGCCGCCGGAGGAAGCCCATCCGGCGCGAGCGGCATGGCGCGCAGCCGCACTCCCGATGCGGCGAAGATGGCTCCGGCGACGGCGGGCGCGACGCCGACGATCGGACACTCTCCGGCGCCGGCCGGCGCCAGGTCCTTGCGGTCGAGGATCACGACTTCGATCTCCGGCAGGTCGGAGAGACGCGGCACGCGGTACTGCGCGAAGTGCGGGTTCGTGATCCGGCCGTTCTCGAAGCGGATCGCCTCGAAGAGCGCGCCGCCGATCCCCTGCACGAGCGCGCCCTCCACCTGATTGCGCACGCCGTCGGGGTTCACCACGGCGCCGCACTCGAACGCCGCGACGAGGCGCCGGACGCGCACGCGGCGCGACGGCTTCTCGATCTCGACCTCGGCGCAGGTCGCGATGTAGCCGGCCTTCTCCGTGCCGCCGGCGATCCCGAAGCCCCGCCCGGGCTCCGGACGGCCCTTCCCCCACCCGAACTTCGCCGCCGCGGCCTCGAAGACGGCGCGAACGCGTGCGTCGGTGAGGTTCTTCAGGCGGAACGCGAGCGGATCCATTCCGATCGCGTGCGCGAGCTCGTCCATGGCGCTCTCGCGCGCGAAGTGATTCGCCGTGGAGGCGAGCGCGCGGTACGAGCCCTGGCGCAGCGGCGCCTTGACCGGATGGTACTGGACCGTCTGCGCCGCGACGTCGTACGGCGTGCCGATGCCCGCCGGGCCGGAATTCCAGTTGTGGAACTCCCAGGCGAGGAGCGTCCCGTCCTTCCGAGCGCCGGCCTTGACCTCGATGACGCCGGCCGGCCGCAGGTACGCCCACGTGAACTCTTCCTCGCGCGTCCACACGACCTTGACCGGCTGGCCCGCCGCCTTCGCGAGGCGGGCGGCCTCGACCGCCGCATCGCCCGTGTGCTTGCCGCCGTAGGCCGAGCCCGTGTCGGGGACGATCACGCGCACCTTCTCCGCCGGCAGGCGCAGCGCCGCGGCGACCTCGTCCTT
The DNA here is from genome assembly GCA_963708395.1 of uncultured Acidobacteriota bacterium. GTDB lineage: Bacteria > Acidobacteriota > Thermoanaerobaculia > UBA5066 > Gp7-AA6 > DATBFU01. The sequence continues at coordinate 568,769 of CAVPSG010000003.1, forward strand.
CACGGCGAAGGGACGCTGCGTCCCGGTCCACACCGTGAGCTTCCCATCGGAGGCGCTCCACTCGGCGACGGCGGCGCGCGGCTCGAGCGGCGCGTGCGCAATGTACTGGACGGAGTAGGTCTGCGAGAGCTTCGCGTCGGCCGAAGCGAGGGCCGTTTCGACGGAGCCCGTGACATGCGGCTCGCTGCGCTCGGAGACATCCTCGTTCTTCCTGAGGTACTCGAAGAGGCTCGCGTTCGAAGGCTGCCCCGGCGTCTCCTTCCACTTCACGTCGAGCGCGGCGACGGCGCGCGCCGCGGTCCCGGGATCCGGCGCGACGACGCCGACGAAGTCCGCGTCGCGCACGACCTTGACGCCGGCAATCGCCTCGGCCTTGCCCGCATCGAGCGACAGGAGCGACGCCCCGAAGGACGGAGGTCTCAGAACCTTGCCGTGCGACATCCCGGTCCGAGCCATGTCGGAGGCGTAGCGGTGCTTCCCCGTGACGAAGTCGCGGCCGTCCACCTTGGGCGCCGCCGCGCCGGCGACCTTCCAGCGGGAGGCGGGAGCGACCGGGGCCTCGGCCGGGACCGCGCGGACGAGATCCTGACCGCGCGTCAGCTCGCCGTACGAGAGCGTCCGGTTGCCCTCGGGGTCGCGGATCGCGCCGTTCTCGGCCGCGAGCTTCTCGCGCGCGACGGCCCACCGCGCGGCCGCGAGATCGAGGAGCGCCTCGCGCGCGGTCGCCGCGGCGGCGCGGAGCTGCGGCCCCATCGTGGGCGTCGTGCGGCTGCCGAACGTTCCCGCGTCCCAGGGCGTGCGGTCCGTGTCGCCCATGACCATGCGGATCGAAGAGACGGGCACGCGGAGCTCCTCGGCCACCTGCTGCGCGAGCGAGGTCCGGATGTTCTGCCCGACCTCGACCTTGCCGGTGAAGACCGTGACGGCGCCGTCCCGGTCGATGTGAATCCACGCGGCGAGCTCCTTCGGGAGGTCGCGGCCGCCGCGGAATCGCCCGGACTCCTGCGCTTGCGTCGGGTCCGGCGCGGCGAGCCAGACGATCAGGCCGCCGCCCACGACCTTCAGGAAGTCGCGCCGGTTCGCGTCGAACCAGTGGAGCGCCGGTGTCTCGTGCTCGACGGAGCTCGAGATCGGGCGCATCGCCTCCCGGCGTCCGGGCGCTCATCGCGGAGGGCCCGCCTTCGCGGCGCGGCGCACGGCGTCGAGGATTCGCGGATACGTGCCGCAGCGGCAGACGTTGCCCGACATCGCGCCCACGATGTCGTCGGTCGTCGGACTCGGGTTCGACCGCAGGAGGGCGGCCGCCGAGACGATCATCCCGGGCGTGCAATAGCCGCACTGAAACGCCTCGACCTCGAGGAACGCCGCCTGCACGGGATGGAGGCGGCCGTTCTGCTCGAGTCCCTCGATCGTGATGATCTTCTTGCCCGCGGCCTCCGCAACCGTCGTCTGGCACGAGCGCACGGCGGCGCCGTCGAGGAGCACCGTGCACGCGCCGCACTGGCCCTCGCCGCAGCCGTACTTCGTGCCCGTCAGATCGAGGCGGTCGCGCAGCGCGGAGAGGAGCGGCTCATCGGCCGGGGCGTCGAGGCGGCGGGGCGTTCCGTTGACGTCGAGCAGCACCAAAGCCATCGCGCAGCAAATTGTATGCCCCGGGACGCGGCCGGGCCTCGCGCACTCTCAAGCCCCCCGGCCCTCGGCCGCACGCCGGAGCGGCGTTCGCGTTCCCCAGGCGCCGAAGAACGCGGCGACGAGCGCGAGCCCGGCGCAGGAGATCGCAACGACTCGAAACGAGGCGTCGAGCGACTCCGCGACGGATCGTCGGATCGCCTCCGCTTCTGCGGCGCCGACGCCGGCGGGAGGTTCGAGGGCTCCGAGCTTCGACTTCTGTCCGGCAAGCGCCGTCCGCGCGTCCGGTGAGATGCCGCTCGACGCGATGCGCTGGTCGAGCGCGCGATTGAACTGCGCCGTCGCAACAATCCCGAAGACCGCGATCGCGAGCAGCGAGGCGACGCGGGCCACCGCATTGTTGATTCCCGAGGCGGCGCCCTCCTCGTTGCGCCCGACCGCGTTCAGCACGGCGGCCGTCAACGGCGCCACGGTGATCGCCATGCCGAGACCGAGCACGGCGAGCGGCGGCAGGAGAACCCGCACGTAGGGGCCGGATCGCGGGAAGAGCGCCAGCATGAGAAACCCGGCGGACGCCACGGCCGGGCCGAGCGTGAGCGGCAGGCGCGCCCCGAACCGGTCGGCGAGCGCTCCGGACCATCGCGAGAGCAGAAACATCGCGAGCACGAGCGGGAGAAGCGCCGCTCCCGCCGCGGCCGGCGAGTACCCACGGGCCTGGATCAGGTCGAACGGCAGGAAGAAAAACGCCGCCGAGAGCGCCGCGTACAGAAAGAACGTGAGCAGGTTCGCGGCCGCGAAAGAGCGGACGCGGAAGAGAGCGGTCGAGAGCATGGCGTCGGTCCGCTTCCGCTCGACGGCGAAGAAGAGGGCCAGAGCGGCCGCGCCGCCGAATACCGACGCGAGCACGCGGGCGTCGCCGGCGCCGAGAGACGGCGCCTCGATCAATCCGAAGACGAGCGCTCCGAGGCCGCCGGTCGCGAGCGCCGCTCCGGCGAAATCCGGGCGCCCGACCGACGGGTTTCGGCTCTCGGGCACTTTTCGGATCGCGATCGCGAGCGCGGCCGCCGCGACCGGGAGGTTGAGGAAGAAGACCGCGCGCCAGGAGACCGTCTGGGCGAGCCATCCTCCGAGAAAGGGACCGATCGCCCCGGAGATCGCCGTCAGAGAAGACCATGTTCCGACGGCGCGACCGCGGGCTGCGGGAGAAAAGGCGGAGCCGAGCATCGCGAGGCTCGATGGAATGAGCAGCGCCGCCCCCAGGCCCTGAGCGGCCCGCGCCGCGATCATGGTCCCGACGCCGGGCGCGAGGCCGCACGCGAGTGAGGATGCCGCGAAGACGAGGATCCCGGTCGAGAAGATTCGCCGGCGGCCGAAGCGGTCCGCGAGCGACCCGCCGACCAGCACGAAGGAGGAAAGGAGGAGCGCATAGGCCTCGACGATCCACTGCGCTCCGGCCACGGAGGAGCGCAGGCTCGACTGCAGGACCGGCAGAGCGACGTTGACGGCCGTGCCGTCGATGAACGCCATGCTCGAGCCGAGGATCGTCGCCGCGAGCACCCAGCGGCCGGCCGACGGGTCGCAGGGCTCCTCGGGTATCTGCCGGATGATTCCTTCATCGCAGGGCGGTCGGCTGGCCAGAGTCTGCCTCCTCCGAGAGTCTCGAGGATAGGCTACGCGCCATGAAGACGCTGCACATCGCCGAGGTCAACGTTGCCCGGATGCGCGCGCCGCTCGAGGATCCGATGATGCTCGAGTTCGTCGGGCGGCTCGCGGAGATCAATGCGCTCGCCGACGGCAGCCCCGGTTTCGTGTGGCGGCTCCAGACGGAGGCGGGCAACGCGACGTACCTGCGGCCCTACGACGATGACCGCATTCTCTTCAACCTCTCCGTCTGGGAATCGATCGCGCAGCTGAAGGACTACACGTACAAGAGCGCTCATCGCGAGGTCCTCCAGCGGCGCGCCGACTGGTTCGAGAAGTTCGATTCTCCGGCCATGGCAATGTGGTGGGTGCCGGCGGGACACCGGCCTTCGGTCGACGAGGCGAAGAAGAGGCTCGATTCCCTCCAGAAGCACGGCGCTTCGCCGTTTGCCTTCACGTTCCGGCAGACGTTTCCGCCCGACGAGGAGTACGTCGCGTCGATCGACTGGACTCAGTTCGCGCCCTGCCCCGCGGTGTGAGCCCTAGTTCCAGCCTTTCACGAGGAAGAGGTCCGAGGCGTGGACCATGTCGGCGGAGTAGGCGTATGAGAGGCCGTCGCGGGTCAGGGACACGCGGTTGATCCGGACGAAACCGGTCCGGTCGGCCGGTATGATCTCCTTCCAGAGTTCCTTCTTTCCCGTCTTCAAGCTCACGCGATAGACGGGAAGTGGAGCCAGGCCGTAGTGCGTGGCGAAGATCGACTCGCCGTCGGCGCTCCACTGGATGGGCACGTCGTCCGGTTCGAGGCCGGGCACCTGGCGCGCCTCGCCGCCGTCGACCGGAAAGATTGTCGCGCGGTAGTCCCCCCCGGTCGCGGCCACGAACCGTCCGTCCGGCGAGATCGCCGCGCCGTTGACGACCTCCGCCGAGAAAGCGCGCGCCTTGCCCCCCGACCCGTCCACAACGTACAGCCGGACCCCGTGGCCGGCCTCCGCCGCGGCGAGCCCGAGCCGCTTTCCGTCGGGCGGAAGGAAAGCGCCTCCGAGGATGGCCAGCCCCGGAACCGCGACGGTTCGAGGCTCGCCGGTTCCCGTCGGGAGCAGAACGACGCGGGGACCGTCCTTAGACGGCACCAACGTCAAAGCCCACTTTCCGTCGGGCGAGAGATCGAACCCCGCACCGTCTCCGAGACGCACGGCGGGGCCGCCATCCGTCGGCCGGAGATACACGCTGCCGTTCTCGCCGCCGCCCTCCTGCGTCTCGCTGAAGAGCAGTTGCCTCCCGTCGGACGAGAGGGCGGCGAGCTCCGACCTCTCGAGCCACGACAGATTGCGCTCCTGCTTCTCTCCCCCGAAGGCTCCGAAGATCTCCGCCCCTCCGATCTCGCGTTCGATGAGAACGGTTCCGTCACTGGCAATATCGTGAACGATCTCAAGATCGAGCGACGGCGCGACCGTTCGCGCCTTTCCGTCGAGAGAGACTGCGTAGACGCCGAGGCCAAAACCTGGTTTGAGGCCGTCGAACCAGATCTCCCGGCCCGAGGTCGCCCAGGCGATGTTGTCCACGAACGCGAAGGTCTCGGCGAGCCTCTTCGTATGGCCGGCGCCGTCGATGAGGTCGATCCAGCTCTTGGAGCCGTCCGACTCGACGACAGCGAGCTGTTTTCCGTCCGGAGAGACCCGGATCGCCTGCGTCGCCTGCGTGACACCGCTGATCCCGGAGACTCTCTTCCCGAGCGGGTATTCGACGACCTGTTTGCCATCGACGCTTCGCACGACGGCGAGGCTCTTTCCGTCGGGCGACCAGTCGGCCGCGATGACGTCTTCCGCGACCTGGCGCGGCGCGCCGCCTTCGAGCGGCACGCGGGCGAGCGTGCCGTTGCCCATCGCGCCGTAGAGATTCTCCTTCTTGAGAAGGATCGCGAGCTCGCCGCTCGACGAGACCGCGAGGAGGCTCGCGCCCGGAATTCCGAGAGGCCGCGTCTCGGGGCTGCCGACGCGGGAGACGTAGATCTCCGTCGGCCGTCCCTCCCAGGAAGCGCCGTACACGACGTTATGTCCGTCGGCGGTGAAACGGGCGAAGAGCACGTTGCCGCGGCGGAACGTGAGACGGCGGCGCTGGACGCCGGAATCGGCCGTCCTGGTGACCGGCTGAGTCGCGCGGTGCCGACCGAGCCAGTAGGCGCCGGCGAGCAGCAAGAGCGCCGCCGCCGCGGCGACCAGCGCCGCCCCCAGTCGTCGCGGCGACCGCAATTTCGCGGCTGGCGCCACCCCCGACGCGGTCGAGAGCGACTCGAGGTCGAAGGCCAGATCGCGCGCCGACTGGAACCGCCGCTCCGGGTCCTTCTCCAGGCAGTGCCGCACGATCCGCTCGAGGCCGGGCGGGACGTTCTGGTTCGTCACCGAGAGATCCGCGGGGTCTTCCCGGAGGATCGCCGACATCGTGTCCGCCGCCGTGTCGCCCGAGAACGCCCGGCGCCCCGACACCATCTCGTACAGGATCGATCCGAACGAGAAGATGTCGCTCCTCCCGTCCGTCGGCTTCCCGCGCACCTGCTCCGGCGACATGTAGCCGATCGTCCCCATCACGACACCCGGCTCCGTCCCCGCCGTCGCCGTCGGAAGGCTCGTCGTCTGCCCCTCCGCCTCGCGCAGCGTCAGCTTGGCCAGCCCGAAGTCCAGGATCTTCACGCGGCCGTCGCGCGTCACGAAGAGGTTCTCGGGCTTCAGATCCCGGTGCACGATCCCCTTCTCGTGCGCCGCCGCCAGGCCGTGCACGATCTGCACCGCGTACTCGATCGCCCGCCGCGTCGACATGCGGCCGCCCGCGAGGACGGCCCGCAGCGACTCTCCCTCGAGAAGTTCCTGGACGACGTAAGGCGCGCCCTCGTGTGTCCCGACGTCGTGGACCGCCGTGATGTTGGGGTGGTTGAGGACGCCCGCCGCGCGCGCCTCCTGCTCGAAGCGACGCAGGCGATCGGGGTCGGCCGAGTACGACGCCGGCAGAACCTTGATCGCCACGTCCCGGCCCAGACGCGAATCTTTCGCCCGATACACCTCCCCCATTCCGCCGGAGCCGAGCGGCGCGAGAATCTCGTAGGGACCCAAACGGGAGCCTGCGGCGAGGCTCACTTCCAGCCCTTCACCAGAAACAGGTCCGAGGCCGTCACTCGCTCATACGAGTAAACGTACGACCCGCCGTCGCGGCTCACGGCAATGCTCTCGATGCGCGTCAGCCCGGTGCGGTCGGCGGGCATGATCTCCTTCCAGAGCTCCCGCTTCCCGGTCTTCAGCCGCACGCGGTAGATCGGAAGCGGCGCTTGCCCGTACCGGACCGCATACATGTCCTCGCCATCCGTGCTCCACTGGATCGGCACGTCGTCCGGCTCGAGGCCGGGAACCGGGTGCGCGGCGCCTCCCGCCACCGGAAAGATCATCGCCCGATGATCCAATCCGTTGGCGACGACGAACTGTCCGTCCGCCGACACGCAGCCGCCGCCGGAGAGCTCCGTCGTGATGGGGCGCGGCTTGCCGTCGGGGAGGTCCATCACGTAGTTGCGAACCCCTTGTCCAGGCTCGGACGCCACGATCTCCAGCCGCTTCCCATCGGGCGGAAGGAATCCCGCATAAGCGATCTGAAACCCCGCGACGGGAATGACCTTCGGCTCGCCGACGCCCGTCGGGAGCAGGACGAGCCGAGGTTCCGCGCCCGAGGACCGAAGCGTGAGAGCCCACTTTCCGTCGGGTGAGAGATCGAATGCCCGGCCATCCCCCAGGCGCACCGCCGGCGAGCCGTCGGTTGCCCGAAGGTAGGTCGAGCCGTCTGGTCCCCCTCCCGGCGGGCCCTCGAAGAAGAGCACGGTCTTACCGTCGTCGGAGAGAGCGGCGACACTCGATTGGTCGAGCCATGAGAGGTTGCGCTCCTGGCGGTCCCCGCCGAACGCGCCGCGGATCTCTCGGGCGCTGATTTCGCGCTCGACGAGAACACCTCCATCGCGCGCGATGTCGTGAACCACCTCGTGATCGGTGGTCACCGCGACCGTGCGCTCACCCCCCTCGAGGTTCACGGCGAAGACTCCTGTCTCGGACCGCGAGTCGACGCCGTCGAACCAGATCTCCCGGCCGGACGGATGCCAGGCAAGGCTGTCGATTTCCGTGAAGTCCTTCGCGAGCGCCTTTCGACTGCCGCTCGACTCGACGACATCGATCCAGTAGCGCGACCCGTCCCACTCGGTGAGCGCGACACGCTTGCCGTCCGGCGAGACGCGCACGCCGGTAAGCAGCGAGCCGGCGGAATAGATTGCCTTGCCCGACGGAAACTCGACGACGAACTTGCTGCCGAGATTGCGCAGAACAGCCAGACTGTTCCCATCCGGCGCCCAGTCGGCGGCCTCGACTTCGTCTGCGATCGCGCGCGGGGCGCCTCCGGAAATCGAGACGCGAGCGAGCGTACCCATTCCGACCGCGCCGTACAGATTGTCCTTCTTCAGAAGGATCGCGAGCTCCCCCGACGGAGACACGGACAGCAGGCTCGCTCCGCTAATGCCGAGCGGCCGCGTTTCGGGGCTCCCGATGTGCGTCATATAGATCTCGGTCGGACGCCCCTCCCACGAGGCGCCGTAGACGACGTTCTGGGCGTCCGCGGTGAAGCGGGCGTAGAGGACATTCCCCTGATGGAAGGTCAGCCGCTGCCGCGTCACGTGGCTCGACGGGCCGCCGGACGGCGCCGCACCGAGACCGCGCCGGCCGATCCAGATTCCGGAGGCGAGAATGCCGAAGGCCGCGGCCGTCGCCGCGGCGACGCGCGTTGCGCGTCCTCGACCTCGCCTGGAAGGCGCCACCGGCGCGGCGCCGGACGCCGTGGAGAGCGACTCGAGATCGAACGCGAGATCGCGCGCCGACTGGAACCGCCGCTCCGGGTCCTTCTCCAGGCAGTGCCGCACGATCCGCTCGAGGCCGGGCGGGACGTTCTGGTTCGTCACCGAGAGATCCGCGGGGTCTTCCCGGAGGATCGCCGACATCGTGTCCGCCGCCGTGTCGCCCGAGAACGCCCGGCGCCCCGACACCATCTCGTACAGGATCGATCCGAACGAGAAGATGTCGCTCCTCCCGTCCGTCGGCTTCCCGCGCACCTGCTCCGGCGACATGTAGCCGATCGTCCCCATCACGACACCCGGCTCCGTCCCCGCCGTCGCCGTCGGAAGGCTCGTCGTCTGCCCCTCCGCCTCGCGCAGCGTCAGCTTGGCCAGCCCGAAGTCCAGGATCTTCACGCGGCCGTCGCGCGTCACGAAGAGGTTCTCGGGCTTCAGATCCCGGTGCACGATCCCCTTCTCGTGCGCCGCCGCCAGGCCGTGCACGATCTGCACCGCGTACTCGATCGCCCGCCGCGTCGACATGCGGCCGCCCGCGAGGACGGCCCGCAGCGACTCTCCCTCGAGAAGTTCCTGGACGACGTAAGGCGCGCCCTCGTGTGTCCCGACGTCGTGGACCGCCGTGATGTTGGGGTGGTTGAGGACGCCCGCCGCGCGCGCCTCCTGCTCGAAGCGACGCAGGCGATCGGGGTCGGCCGAGTACGACGCCGGCAGAACCTTGATCGCCACGTCCCGGCCCAGACGCGAATCTTTCGCCCGATACACCTCCCCCATTCCGCCGGAGCCGAGCGGCGCGAGAATCTCGTAGGGACCGAGACGCGAACCTGTGGCGAGGGTCATTCGCTTGCGACGGAGATTCTATGGCCCGCGCCGATGCTAGAGTCCTTGGCGATGAGCGCCACGGCGCTGTCGAAGCGGTCCTCGTGGTTCGCCATCGCGGGAACGGCGCAGGTCATCGGCGTCGCTCTCCTGCCCAAGTGCCCGCTCTGCCTCGCGATGGACTTCGGCATCGCGCGAACTCTTTTCGCGGCGCTCCAGAGGCGTTTCGGCCCTCTTCTCTGGCCGAGTGTCGTGCTCACTGCCGTGAGCGCCGTCATGCTCTTCCGCCGATCCCGACTTCACGAAACCTCCAGCGCCGGAACCTGCTGTCCCTTCTAGATTGCGTCTCCCGGCCGCCGAAACTTCTTGCGCGGCGAGGCGTACCCGGAGCCAGGAGGTTTCGCACCATGAGGAGAGCCCTTCTCGCCGCCATGGCCGCCGGCCTGTGCGCGGCGATTTCCTCGAGTCAGGACCACGGGATGATGGGAGAGGACCAGAAGCCCCGCCGGATCGAGCTCGGGACGCCCGAGGTCGCGGCGCCCCTTCGCATCGAGAAGGGCCGGCCCCTCGTCGATGTCATGGTGAACGGGAAGGGCCCGTTTCCTTTCGTGCTCGACACGGGAGCCGGCGGCACGGTTCTCGAAGGCGATCTCGTCCAGGAGCTCGGGTTACCGACGATCGGAGAGGTTCACATCGGCGACCCGATCCATCCTCACGGCCTCGCGGCGAAGCAGGTGAAGATCGACCGCCTCGCGATCGGCGGCCTGACGCTCTCGGACCTGACCGCGACCGCCATCGAGAACTCCGGATTCCGCGAGCACCTCGGCGCGCGCGGCGTGCTCGGCATGCCGCTCTTCTCCGAGTTGCTCCTCACGATCGACTACGCCGGAGCGCAGGTCCGGATCGCGCGGGGCGAGCTGCCGGACCCGGACGGCAAGGAGATCCTCTCGTTCCGGCACGAGCACACGATCCGCGTGCCGATCACGGTCGGCGCCGTCCAGATCGAGGCCGACGTCGACTCCGGTTCGCCCGCCGCGGTCAGCCTGCCCGAGGAGTACATGGAGAAGCTGCCGCTCGAAGGGAAACCCGTGCAGATCGGAAAGGCGCGGACGGTCACGGCGGAGTTTCCGGTCTATGGTGCGACGCTCAAGGGCGCCGTCCAGATCGGGAGCCACCGGCTGGAGAACCCGGCGCTGCGATTCAACAAGCTGCCGAACGCGAACATCGGGGGCGAGGTCCTCGGACGCTTCGCGATCACGATCGACCAGAAGAACCGGCGGATCCGGTTCACGGAGAAGGGATCCGGACCGGCCGCCACCGCGGGCGCGGCGGCCAATCCGTCGGCAGGCGCGATCCGATAGGGCGGGCTACTTCTTGCTCGGGTCGTCGGCCGGGTTGACGTAGGTCAGGACGAACGGTCCCATCCCGGAGACCTGGACCTCGGTCTCTCCCTTGCACCAGGCAAAGTGATGCATCTTCGCGGGCATCGAGGCGAACGCGCCGGCCGGCATGGCCGTCGCCTTCGCCGGGTCCGCCTGATCGCCCATGCCGACATTGAAGGTGCCGGAGATCACCGTGAGGTTCTCGGTCGCCGGGTGCCAGTGCGGTGCCACCTTGTACCCGTCCGGAGCCTTGATGCGGACGATGTACAAGCCGGACTTGCCCGGATCGCCCTTCAGCACGGCCATCTTCGCGCCGGCCGGGAAGACCGGCGGCGGATCGCCCCACTTGATGTCCGAGGCCTGCGTGATGACGTGAGGAGCCAGTGCGGCCTTCTTCGAGGCGGCGGCCATCTTGTCCTGGCCGAGCGCGAGCGCGCCGATCGCGCCGACGGCGATCGCCGTGAGGACGACTCTCTTCATTGGAACCTCGCTTTCTTGCGGCGGATTCTATGCCCGGCGCGCCGGAGGCCGCGGTGACGACCGCGGCGAATCTCGGGACGAAGGCGGCGGGTTGCGGTATCGGCGGCCCCCAAAAACAATTGTGTTGTACTCCGCGCATGCGGAAGGCGCGGACGACCTGGCTCCTTTTCGGCGCGGCCCTTCTCACGGCCGCGATCACCGGGCTCGGCGCGGCCGGCACGGTGGATTCGGGCGACCCGCTCGCGGCGGAAATCGATCGCTGGAGCGCCTATCTCACGAGCAAGACGGCGGTGGATGACGAGAACTGGAAGCAGGTCAAGCAGGCGACCGAGCCGATGCTGAACGGCGCTCGGGACGCGCTGAAGAACGGCCGCCGCCTGCTTGCCCTCCAGCGCCTCGGCTCGGCGCGCATGTATCTCTCCGCGCAGAAATACGTGGACGACTTCCCGGCCGACAAGCGCAACGACGAGGCGGCCTTCGAGGCGGACTGGACGCGCATGGCGGGCGTGCTCAAGGCCGACCTCGGCACGATCCCGCCCGGCGCGATGGATGGCGTGCGTCCCGCGGCCGCCCGCGCGATGGCCGAGGCGGCGCTCCCGCAGGTCAAGGGCTACTACGACTCGAGCCTCGAGTACGGCCGCAACACGATGGCGGGCACCGGCATCTTCTACATCGGGACCGCGAAGGCGCAGCGCGAGTTCGCGGACCTCTGCCGATCGCTCTCGCCTTCCAACGGGCTTCCGGCGCCGCCGCTCCGCTCGCTCGGTCCCGAGCTCGACGGGCTCGAAAAGAGTCTTCTCGAGGCATATCACCCGCCGGCGTCGATCGACCGGCATTCGGAGTTCATCGGCGCGAGCGCGACCCTGAACGAGGCGCGCCAGCTCGACGCGGCCGGACTGCGCTACGGCGCGCTCCACCGCTATCTCCAGTCGGCGATCCGCACGGCGCCGCTCGTTGCCGGGCCGGCGCGGCTCGACGACGCGGCGGTCCGCGCGCGCCTCGAGGAATTCGCCGCGCGACTCTCCTCCGGTGGAGTCGATCACTCGATCGGACGGCTGTGGCTCGAGACCGCGCAGTCGGATCTGGCCGCCGCCGGCGAGAAGGTTCCCGACAGCGTCGCCGCCATCGCGGGCGACATCCTGCCGCGGTACTTCGCCGCGTTGACGCCCGCCGCTCCCCGGCCGGTGCCGCCGCCGGCCGCGGTGACCGTCACGCTCGTCCGCTGGCCGTACACCTGAAACGTGTCCGATCCGGCAAGTTTGCTGGCACGCAGCGTGGTTTCGGCATTCGGCGGCAAGGCCCGGTTCGTATCCGAGAACTACGGCGACTCGGCCCTCGCCAAGCGTTACGGCGTCACGCGCTATCCCGCGATCTTCGTGGACGACATCCTCCTCGCGACTCCCAACGATTTCGGTTTCTTCGGCAAGGGCGAGGACGGCGCGGGCGGCCGTTATGCGCCGTGGGTCAAGAACGCCGACTCCCAGCAGCGCTTCCGCGCGGACCTGACGCGCATGATCGATCTGCTGCTCGCGGGGAACAAGGACGCGGCCCGCGCGCAGGCTTCGCCGTCGAAGGCGGAGGGAACCGCGGCGCTGCCCGCCGTGGCAATCACCGATCTCTACGGCAAGCGAATCGCGCGCGAGGACCTCGCGGGCAAGGTCGTCCTCGTCGAGATGTGGGCGACGTGGTGCCCGCCTTGCCGCGGCACGCTCGGCTGGTTGGGCGAGCTCCGAAAGAAGTACGGCGACAAGCTCGCGATCGTGGCGCTCGCGGTCCAGTCCGACGAGGCGCAGGTCCGCAAGCTCGTCGGCGAGCTCAACCTGCCGCTGACCTGGGCGATCGGGACTCCGGAGATCGTGCGCGCCTACGGCGACGTCAGCGCCGTGCCGACGCTGCTCGTCTTCGACCGGCAGGGCCGCGCCGCGGCGTCGTATTTCGGCGCGCCGCCGAGCCTGCACAAAGAGGCGGAGACGAAGCTGGCGGCGTTGCTGCGCTCGTAGGGGCGGCCCTCGCGGCCGCCCGGAATCAGAGGGCGGGGGCAAGCCCCGCCCCTACCACCCGTCCATTGTCGGGGCGGCCTCGTAGCCGCCCGCCGGGCGGGCCCCGCCCCTACTCCTCCGCCACCTCTCCCTTCGCCTCCTGCCAGGCGCGCTCGACGGCGGGGGAGACGAAGAAATCGCGGAACGCCTTGCGCCGCGCGAAATCGTCGCCGGCGAAATCGGTCTCGTAGCGCGCGACGTCGACGCGCTTGCGGGTTTCGTCGAGCGTCGCCCCGGACCGGACCGCATCGCCGACCTGCCGGCGGATCTCCTCGAGAACCGACCGAACCTTCCCGGCGTACTGCCAGTCGCGCATGACCGGACCGTGCCCCGGCACGATCGCGGCGGCGTCGATCGCCTGGAGCTTGCCGAGCGTGTCGACCCACGACGCCGGGTGGCAGCCGTAGCCATACGGCGTCGGCGCTACGAGCAGGTCGCCGACGATCGCGACCCTCGCGTCGGGGACGTAGGCGATCGTGTCGCCCGCCGTGTCGCCGGCGCCGAGGAACTGGACCCGCACCTCGCGCTTCCCGAGGTGCACCGTCAGCGTCCGGTCGAAGGTCAGCCCCGGCTCGACGAGCGACGCGCCCGCGAGCTCCGCGGCCTCGAGCTTGATGTCGGCCACTTCGCCGTTCAGGTACTTCCGGTCGTCCTCGGTGAGGGGCTGGCCGTTCCCCTTCTTCCCGCCGGCGAGGAAAGCGCCGAGTTTTTCGACGTATCCCGCGTTGTTTTTCTCGACGTCGCGCAGATAGGCCGCCTGTTTCTCGAGCATCTTGCGGCGCGTGAAGTCCGTCGCGACGAAGACGGCATCGGGAAACGACTTCCGGAACTCGCCGTCGGCGGCGATGTGATCGAGGTGCCAGTGGGTGTGCACGAGATAACGGACCGGACGATCGGTGCGCTTCTTGATCTCGGCGATCATCCGCTTCGCGAGCGTCGGAAACCGCCCCGAGTCCACGACGAGCACGCCATCGTCTCCGATCACGGCCGTCACGTTTCCCGAGGGGATCGGCCCGGAGGTCTCGGCGGCGATGAACGAGACGATTCCCGGCGCCGTTTCGACGACCCGATACATCCGCTCCGCCGGGAACTCCATCGCCGGCGCGGAGAGTCCGGCGGCGCTCACCGCCGCGCCGAAGACCGCCGCCAGAACCGTTCGTCTCATCGCGCTGCCTCCCTGTTGCGCGCGCATTCTGTCGCGCGCAAGGGCCGGAAAGGAGCTTCCATGACGCGAGCGGGCGGAAAAAAGTGACGGCCGCCGCATCAGGGCGTCGACTTTCGCGTCACCCCGCTCGAGATCAGGAACATCCGTCCCGAATGGAAACCGTGGATGCCGCTCCAGGCCGACGTGACGAGGAAGTCGACCGTGCCGTCGCCGTCCACGTCGCCCATCCCGACGGCGTCGAAACCGAAGGTGTCGCCCGGGATGCGGCAGGTGTACGTCGCAAGGAGCCGGCCGTCCTTGCCGGAGTAGAGATACGCCCGGCCGCCGGACACCGCGGCGCCGGCGTACTGCCACGACCCGACGATCAGGTCCGCGTGCCCGTCGCCGTCCACGTCGCCGGCCGGCGCGGGACACGTCCCGAATCCTTCCCCGGCCGTCTCGCCGGTGAGCGTGAGAAGCCGCTTGCCCGTCTTGCCCGAATGGACGTACACGCGCCCGGTCGAGGGACCCTTCGCCGCGTTCGACCAGTCGGAGGCGTACACGTCGGGAAACCCGTCGCCGTCCACGTCGCCGAGGACCGACACGAACATGAGCCCGAGCGCGTTGCCCGTCTCGTCGGACTCGATGACGAACTTCGGCTTGCCCGAGAGCGAGTCGTAGACGTACGTGCGCCCCGTGTGACGCGGCCCGGCCTGCGGCGCGCCGACGAGCAGCAGCAGATGCTTGCCGTCGGTCGAGGCGCCGACCGTGCTCCCGAAGGCGTCGCCGGCGCGCTCTCCCGTGAGCGTCAGGATCCGGTGCCCGTCCTTGCCGGAGTAGACGTACGCGCGCCCGGCTCCCTTGCCGCCCGCGCTGTTGCCCGGCGCCCCGACGATCACGTCGGCGTAACCATCGTGGTCCACGTCGCCCGCGCCCGAGACGTGGCGCCCGAAGTTGTCGTCCTTGTTCTCGGCGGTGAGCATCTGCAGGACGCGCCCGTCCCTGCCCGAATAGATGTAGGCCTTCCCGCCACCCGGCGCGCCGGCCACGACGTCCGGCACGCCGTCCTTGTTCGTGTCGCCCGCGCCTTCGACACCCGTGCCGAGCTCGTCGCCGGCCGCCCCGTCCACCTTCCAGAGGAGCTTTCCAGTCTTCGTCGAATAGAGATACACGGCGCCCGCCTTGGCGCCGCCGGTTTCGCGCCCCGGCGCGGACGTGACGACGTCCGGAACGCCGTCGCCGTCCACGTCCCCGGCATTGCGCGCGATCCAGCCGAACTGGTCGTTGGCGGCTTCGCCGTCCCACTCGCGGATGATCTTCACGGGCTCGACGAACGGATTGGCGAAGTCCTCCGGCTTCGGGAGGAGCGCTTCGAGCCGCGGGTCGCCGCGCAGGATCGCAAGGTCGTCGTCGCTCGCGATGCCGCTCAGGTCGAGCTTGCCCTTCGCCTTGCCGAGCCACGTGAATGCGGCGTCCTTGTCGCCGGCAAGCGCGGCGATCACACCCAGGTTGTAGAAGGCCTGCGGCGTGTCCGGCGCCAGCTCGAGGAGCTTCTCGTAGCTCGCCCGTGCGCGGTCGAGCTGCTTGCTCTTGAGTTGTGCGTAGCCGAGAAGCCGCCACGCGCGCGCGTTCTTCGGCTCGCGGGCGACGACGCCTTCGAGGATCTTCGCCGCGCCGGCGGCATCGCCCGCCTGCAGCTTCGCCTGCGCTTCCCCGATTCCGGCGGCCGGCGCCGGAGCGGGAGATTCCGGCGGCGCGTCGAGTGGAACCGCGCCGGGACTCCGTCCGATCGCCGCCGCCACGAGGATCGCCGCCGCACCCGCCCGCCGGAGCGCGCTCAACAAGGAAAAGGAATTCGCCTCGCGCATCCTTCTCTCCCCTCTCGAAGGTCGTTCGTGACTTCCTTACGCACGGGGTTCGAAGGAGTTGCGCGCGAACGCGCACAATGTCGTGACAAACGGACGGCGCCGGGCGTCCGTCCCGCGAAAACGTCGTTTCGTCCGCGGTCTACTTTTCGCGCTGTTCGATCGCGAGCGCGTCGAGCGCCTCTTCGATCGGGATGAACGCGTTCAATCCGACGCCGACGCCTTCCGGCATGAGCATGTAGCCGCTGACCGAGAGACCCACGACCACGCCGGAGCCGTCGAGCAGCGGACCGCCGCTGTTGCCGCGGTGCACGGAGACGTCGCTCCGCAGGATGCGCAGGCCGTCCTCTTCGCCGTACCCGCTGACGATGCCCTTGGTGACCGTCTGGGCGAAGCTCTCCGAGAGCGGCGTTCCGATCGCAAAGACGTCCGCGCCCGGCCGCACGCGGCTCGACTCGCCGAGCGGCAGGTACGGATAGACGTCGTTCTCGAGCTTGATCAAGGCGACGTCGCGCCGCCGGTCGACACGCACGACCTCGCCGTCCACCTCGCGTCCCGTGACGAACTTCACCCGGACGAAACGCACCGAGCCGACGACGTGCTGATCTGTCAGGAGGTATCCGTCGCGGGAAATCACGAAGCCCGAGCCCATGGCGTCGCCGGCGTAGACCGTCACGACGCTCATCCGCGAGTCCGAGACGATCGACTCGAAGTCCGCCTCGCGACGGGCCGGCAGACGCTCCCACGCGACGGGGATCGGCGGCGAAGCGATCCTCGCGGCCAGGTCGATGCCCGCGATCAGGTCGCGGAAACGCCCGTCGGCGAGGAGATTGCGCGCCGCGGAAACGAACGCGCGGGAGATCGCCTCCGAGCCGGCGCCTTCCTGGGCCGCGTCGACGAGACTGCCGCCCTCGGTCGTGGCCTTCAGCTCCACCGACCGGGTCCGATACGAGTAGATCTGCCACTCGACGGCGAGCGAGGCGTGCGCCGTGGCGGCGCTCTGTTTCGGCTGCGCGTAACAGACGTTGGCGCGCACGTCGCGGATGATTCCCGCGATCGCGAACTCGGGCTTGCGGTCGCGCGGATCCTCGAAGATCGCGTCGGGGTTGGAGGCCCCGGCGAGCGTGTAGCCGGCGGAGCTCAGCTCTTCCGTCAGAAGGGGCGCGAGGTCATCGCCGGCGCCCGCCTCGCGTCCCGGCTTCCAGGACAGCGGCCCGATTCCGGTGCAGGCGCGCCCGGCCTCGATGGCGCCGATCACGTGGTCATGGGGCAGCTTCAGAAGAAGCTTGCGAAACTCGATCGGCCGCGCCTGGGCATCGCCGGCCGGAAGCGGCTGCCTCTGCTCGACCGGCCGGACCTCCGCGCTCTCGTACGCCGGCGTCCGGGCCGAGGCGCATCGCAGGCACAGGAGGGGGGCGAGGAACACCATCAACCGCAGCGACCGCGCCCTGGGCGAGAGCATGACCTTCCGGGGTTGTCTCCTTCGTCTTCCTGCAGAAAAAGTGACGCAAGGTCGACGCCAATTTTTCGGATGGCGATCTCCTTGCGCTTCTTCGTGTTGGCGGAATGAGCCTGCGGCGCTGTACAAAAAAAGGTCGGACCGCGAGGATGGCCGCTGACTATTTCTGGCGGGCGCGGCAGACTTTCGGCCGCGGCGCGCCCGGCGCCGTTAGACTCGCGCTCCGTGAGGATCTCCGATTCGGCGGCGCGTGCCTGGGCCCTTCTCTTCGCGCGGCTCGTCCTCGGGCTCATCTTCTTCATGGCCGGCGTCTACAAGGTCTTCCAGATGACGCCGGCCGGCCACGTCGCGAAGTGGTTCCTGCCCTACCGGGACACGTTCCTGCCCGTCTGGTCGCTCTGGGCGGCGGGGCTCGCGATCCCGTTCGTCGAGCTCTTCGGCGGTGCCATGCTCCTCGTCGGATGGCGCATCCGCACGGCGCTGCTCGCCCTGGGTGCCGTGCTCGTCGTCGTGACCTTCGGGCACCTGCTCAAGGAGCCGCTCTACCCGTTCCACGAGCACGTGATCCCGCGGCTCGCGCTGCTCCTCTTCCTGCTGATGATGCCGGCCGCAGACGACGCGTACTCGCTCGACCGGCTCCTGCGAAAAGGGTAGCGCCCGGGTTCTATTACCGGCCGTACTGCCGGACGCGGTCGGGCCTGCGGATCAGGGCGTAGAGCAGCGCGCCGATCAGGTGCGTCAGGACGATCACGACGATCCAGACGACCTTGGAGCTCTCCTCGTTGGGCTCTTTCGTCGCGCAGTCGATCAAGGCCCAGATCCAGAAGATCGTCCCCGAGATCCCAAGGAGGATCAGCCCGCCGATGCACCCGAACGCGTGAGAATGCCCGAACATCGCACTCCCCTGCTACGGCGCCGGCGGCACGGCCTTCACCGGGAACGGCGGATGGCTCGGCGCCTTCGGCGGCATCTTCTTGAGCTCTTCCAGCACGATCGCGATCGCGCGCTCGAGCTGCGGATCGTGGCCGGCGATGACCTCGGCCGGCGTCTGCTCGACCTCGACGTCCGGCGGAACGCCCTCGTTCTCGACCGACCAGCCCTTGTCCGGGTCCCAGAACGCGAGGTTGGGCGCGGTGACGGCGCCGCCGTCCATCAGGTCCGGGAAGCCGAGGATGCCGACGAGGCCGCCCCACGTGCGCTTGCCGACGATCGGGCCGACCTTGAACTTGCGGAACATCCAGGGCAGGAGGTCGCCGCCCGAGCCGGCGTTCTCGTCGATGAGCATGACCTTCGGGCCCTGGACCGATCGCCGACGGCGTCTTCAGGTCGGCGCCATAGCGCATCGCCCAGTAGGCGATGAGCTGGCTTCGCAGGATGTCGATGTAGTAGTCGGCGACCGAGCCGCCGCCGTTGTAGCGCTCGTCGAGGATGACGGCGTCCTTGTCGGCCTGCGGGTAGAAGTAGCGCTTGAAGTAGGCGTGGCCGAGCCGTCGCGGTGTTCGGCACGTAGACGTAGGCGACGCGGCCGCCCGTCGCCGCGTCGACCTTGCGGATGTTCCCCTCGACCCAGTCGCGGTTGCGCAGCGCGAGCTCGCTCGCGATCGGCACGACCGAGACCGTGCGCGAGCCCTTGCCGTCCGGCGTCGGGCCGACCGTGATCTCGAGCAGCTTGCCCGCCGTGTTCTCGAAGAAGCTGTAGAGGTTCGCCGGCGGCGCACGTCGCGGCCGTCCACGGCGAGCAGGTACTCGCCCGCCTTCACGTTGACGCCGGGCTCGGTCAGCGGCGAGCGCAGCTCCGGGTTCCAGTTGAGGCCGCCGTAGACCTTCTCGAACCGGTAGCGGCCGTTCTCGACCGCGTAGTCCGCGCCGAGCAGGCCGCCCGGGACCTTCCGGACGTCCTCCGCCAGCGGTCGCCGCCGCCGTCGCGGATGAGTGTGGCCGACGGAGAGCTCGCTGCAGCATCCACCGGATCACGCGGTTCAGGTCCTCGCGCGTCGCCAGGTGCGGCAGGAACTGCGCGTACTTCGTCGCCCGTCGCCTTCCAGTCCAGCGCCGTGCATGTGCGGGTCGTAGAAGTAGTCGCGGTTGATGCGCCAGGCCTCGTGGAAGATCTCGGCCCACTCGGCGCGCGGATCGATCCGCACCTCGATGGCGCCGGTCTTGAGCTTGCCCTCGGACCCGTCGATCTTCTTCGCGGACGCCGCCACGATCGCCCACGTGTCCTTCGCGTGGTACAGGAGCTTCTTCGCGTCCGCCGAGATCTGGTAGCTCGTCCACGTCGGCGAGCAGCGTGTCGGTCTTGCGCTCCTTCAGGTCGAAGCGCTGCAGCGCCGTCTTGTCGTCGGCCGTGCGCAGGAAGAAGATCTGGCCGGCCTCGCCGGCCTGCAGGTGTCGAGAGCTCGCGCCGCCGGCACCGGCAGGTCGAGGATCCGGTACTCCATGCCGTCGAAGTCGATCCTGACCGGCTCGACCGGCGGCGTCGGCTTGGGCTTCTCGTTCGGACTTGACGTCGGTCTTGTCCTTCGGTTCGTCCTTCTTGTCCTCGTCCTTCTTCTCGCCTCGCTTTCTCGTCCTTCTTTTCGGCCGCGGCCGCGCCCTTCTCCTCGTCGCTCTCCTTCACGAGCGGCGACGGCAGGTCCTTTCGCAGCACGGCCATGTAGATGGCCCGCGTGATCGTCAGCTCGTCGTTCTCGAGCGAGAACCAGTTGACGACCGGCCCCGGCGTTGGTCGAGGCGAAGAAGTACAGGTACTTGCCGCTGCGGTCGAAGACGGGCTCGCTCGCGTCGCGACAGGCCGTCGGTGATCGGGAACGACTTGTCCTGCTCGAGCGAGTAGACGTAGACGCGCTGCATGAGCGCCGTGGTTGTTCGACGCGCGTAGGCGACCCAGCGCGAGTCCGGCGACCACGTGGCGCGCAGCGTCTTGATCGGCCCGTAGAAGTGGTCGGCACCGATCTTCTTCGTCGCGCCCGTCGCCGACGTCGATCCAGTAGAGGGCGCGCGAGTTGTCCACGTACGCGATCTTCTTGCTGTCGGGCGACCAGGCCGGCGACTCGTAGAAGCCGGCGCCGGTGAGCTTCCAGTGCTTCGGCTCTCCCTTGCCGTCCTGCTCCCGGAGATAGAGCTCGTACTCGCCCGACTCGTCGGAAAAATACGCGATCGATTTCCCGTCCGGCGACCAGATCGGCGAGCGCTCGTGGGCGGCCGGCGTGTTGGTCAGGTTGCGCACGTCGCCCTTCTCCGCGGGGACCGTCACGATCTCGCCCCGGAAGTCCACGGCCACGCGGACGCCGGACGGCGACAGCGAAAACTCGCGGATGTACTTGCGGTCCTTGGTCTCGCGGGCGAAGCGCGGCCGCGTCTCCGGCAGGTCCGCCGCGACGCCGATCGTCAGCTTCTTCGACGCGCCCGAGGCCGGGTCGAAGAGGTGGAGATAGCCGGCCTGCTCGTAGACGATGCGGTCGCCGCCCGCCGAGGCGCTCAGCACGCGGAAGTCCGAATGCTTCGTCACGCGCTTGAGCGACTTGTCCTTCGTGTCGTAGGCGAAGAGGTTGAACTCGCCGTCGCGGTCGGATCGGAAATAAACGGTGTCGCCGATCCACATCGGCCCCGCGTCGTTGGCGCGCGTGGCGGGCTGCGGCACCTTCTCGATGGCGTGGCTCGCCACGTCGTAGAGCCAGACCTGGGAGACCGCGCCGCCGCGGTAGCGCTTCCACTGGAGGAACTGCGGCGACCCGGGGTTGTAGGCGATGCGCTTGCCGTCCTGCGAATAGACGGCGCGGTTCGCGTTCGGGATCGGCAGCCGCTCCTCGGTCCCGCCCTCGACCGGAACGGTGAAGAGCTGCGTGTATCGGCTCGTGTAGACCGCGCGCGGCGAGGTGAAGACGACCGACTTCCCGTCGGGCGTGAAGCCCTGCGCGATGTCGGGGCCCGGATGCCACGTCAGGCGGCGCGGCACGCCGCCCTCCGAGGGCACGACGTAAACGTCGATGTTGCCGTCGTGCTGCGCCGAGTACGCGATCCACTTTCCGTCCGGCGAGAACGCGGGGCTCAACGCGGTCCCCGGGCTCGAAGTCATGCGCCGGACGTCCCCTCCCTCGAGGTTGCACGTCCAGAGGTCGCCCGCGTAAATGAACGCGATCCGATCCTTCGAGATCGCCGGATCCGTCAGCATGCGCGTGTCGTGCGTGTCTGGGCCGGTGGAGGTCGCGGCCGATGCCGCCGCCGCGATTCCGAGCCAGAGCAGGAGGACAGTCCGATGCGTGCGAACGTTCATTCCACCCCTCGTCGTTTATCGAAACCGGAGGGGGACGATATCAAGAGCGGGAGGGACGAGCGGGCGGCAACCTACTCCGAACGGAGGGCTTCCAGGGGGTCCGTCCGGGCGGCGCGAAGCGCCGGAACGCCCGTCGCGGCGGCGGCGATCGCGGCGAAGAGCAGGGCCACGAGCGCGAAAGTCGCCGGGTCCCGCGGCTCGACGCCGTAGAGCATGCCTTCGAAGAGCCGCGCCATGAAGAGCGCGGCGATGAGGCCCGCCGCGATGCCGACGCCCGCCATCTCCATGCCCCGCCGGATGACGAGCCCGAGCACCCGGCCGCGCGACGCGCCGAGCGCCATTCGGATGCCGATCTCGCGCCGGCGCAGGCTGACGAGATACGCGAGGACGCCGGAGATGCCGACGGAGGCCAGCGCGAGCGCCACGCCGGCGAAGATCGCGAGCAGGAAACCCGTCAGCCGCGGCGTCGCGAGGGAGCCCTCGACGACGCGCGTCATCGGCCGGACCTTGGCGATCGGGAGGTTCGGGTCCAGGCGGCCCACGGCCGAGCGGATCGGAGCCGACGAGCGCCAGCGGGTCGCCCGACGAGCGCACAACGAGGTTCATGTTCCGCGCGGCGAAGCCCGTCGACAGCGGGAACTGCGCCACGGGCACGTAGAACTTCTCCTTGACCGGCGCGGTCACGCTGTTGTGTCGTACGTTGCGGACGATGCCGACGACCGTCATCCACGGCCGTTCCTTCTGGCCGGTGAACATCCGGAGCCGGCGGCCGATCGGGTCCTTCCCCGCCCAGTAGATGCGCGCGAACGTCTCGTTGACGAGAGCCACCGGCTGCGCGCCGGCGGCGTCGCCCGCGCGGAACGTCCGCCCGTCCTTCAACTTCTCGCCGAGCGCTTCGAGCGCGCCGTCGGAGAGCACTTGCCAGTCGCCCTTGGCGTTGACGTCGGGCGGATGGACGTAGCCCTCGGCCTCGACGCCCCAGTCTCCGATCTCCTGGCCGAGGGGAAGCGACCGCACGAGCCCCGCCGCTTTCACGCCGGGCAGGCCGCGGACCGAGTCGAGGAGCGTGCGATAGAACGCGACCACCTGCTCCGGCTTCGGATAGCTCGCCTCGGGCGGGCGCAGCTGCAGGGTCAGAACGCGCTCCGGATCGAAGCCGAGGTCCACGCGCGAGAGCGCGGCAAGCGTTCGGATCATGAGCCCCGCGCCGAGCAGCAGCAGGACGGCGAGCGCGATCTGCAGGACGGCGAGCGACGCGCGCAGGCGATGGCGCGTGAGCCCGGCCGTGGCGCCCCCGGCGCCGTCGCGGAGCGACTCGGTCAGGTCGAGGCGCGCGAGGCGCAGGGCCGGCGCGAGCCCGAAGAGGATCGTGGTGCCGACCGCGAGCGCCGCGGAGAACAGGAGCATGCCCGGCTGGATCTCGAGCGGCGCGAGCGCCGGCAGCCCCGCCGATCCGCGCGCCGCGATGAGGCGCACGCCGACCCAGGCCACGCCGACGCCGAGCACTCCGCCGGCCGCCGCGAGGACGAGGCTCTCCGTCAGGAGCTGCCGCACGAGACGCGCCTTGCCCGCGCCGATCGCCGCGCGGACCGAGATCTCGCGCTGGCGCCCCTCGGCGCGCGCGAGGAGCAGGTTCGCAACGTTCGCGCAGGCCATGAGGAGCAGGAAGCCCACCGCGCCGAAGACGAGCGAGAGCGAGCGCCGCGCGCCGCCGCGAATCTCCGCCTCGACGGGAACCGCGAACGCCGTGAACCGCTGCGACGCCGGATAGACGCCTTCCCGCGTGCGATGGGCGAAGACGGTCGCGATCTCGCTGTTCGCCTTGGCGAGGGTCGCCCCGCGCCTCAGCGTCGCGGCCGCATAGTAGTTGTGGTTTCCGTTCTCCGCCTGCGCGGGGTCGATCTGCAGTGGCACATAGACCTGCTTCGGCTCGGCCGCGTCCACGGTGAAGTCCGTCGGCAGCGCGAACCCACGCGGCATCACGCCGACGACGCGGCGCGCGACGCCGTCGAGCTCGACGTTCCGGCCGATCACGTTCGGATCGCCCCCGAAGCTCGACTGCCAGAGACCCCAGCCGAGCACCGCGACCGGAGGACCGCCGGGCCGGTCCTCTTCGTCCGTGAACGGACGTCCGATCTGCGGCCGCGCCCCGAGCGTCTCGAAGACGTTCGCCGTGACCGCGGCGGCGCCGACGCGGGCCGGCTCTCCGGCGCCCGTCAGGTTCGCCTCGTCCGACGACCAGGCCGCGACGCTCTCGAAGCTCGGGCACTCGCGGCGATAATCGAGAAGCTCGCCGTCGGACACCCAGGTCTTCGGGAAATCCACCCAGCGCGTCCAGATCATGACGCGCCGCTCGGGCTCGGCGTACGGCAGCGGCGAATAAAGCACCGCGCGGACGACGGAGAAGATCGCCGTCGTGGCGCCCATGGAAAGCGCGAGCGTCCCGACCGCGGCCGCCGTGAACCAGGGCGCGCGCCGCAGTCCCCGCCACGCGTACCGAACGTCCTGCAGGAAGTCCTTCACCTCGGTCCTCGATAACGGGTTACGCACCACGAGACCGGAAGTTCCGCGCCTATACTCGCGCGATGCCGCCCCGAAAAGGGAAGGCCCGCCGACCCGACATCCGGGAGCTCTCGAAGGCCCTCCGCCGCTTCGCGCTCGGGTTGCCGGGAGCGACCGAGCATTTCCCATGGGGAGAGCGCGTCGCGAAGGTCGGCGGCAAGGTCTTCGTCTTCCTCGGAACCGATCCGCTGCCCGACGGCGGGATGGGATTCTCGGTGAAGCTGCCGGAGTCGGGGCGCGAGGCGCTCGAGCTGCCGTTCACGAAGCCCACCGGCTACGGGCTCGGCAAGGCCGGCTGGGTCAGCGCGACCTTCTCGGGCAAGGACGCGCCGCCTTTGGCGATGCTGGAGGACTGGGTTCGAGAGAGCTACCGGGCGGTGGCGCCAAAGAAGATGCTAGACGCGATCCGCTGATGCTTTATGAACTCACACAGGCAGAGCGTGAGACACGATGGACCCACCTGACTCGCAGGCTCCGCATCGGAGCGTTCGTGCTCACGCTCGCCCTCACTGGCGCGGCCGTTTCGCTCTACCTCTGCGTTGGATACAAGGGTCCCGTTCCGAACCCTCAGACACTCGAGGAGCGATATTGCGACAGCAGTTGGAGCGCACCCGTAATCTATTTTGGGATTCTCGTTGGATTGGCGATCAGCATGTCGGCAGCCTGGCAGCGACGGCGGTTCCAGCCACCAGGACGGAGGAGAGACTGGTGGCGACCGTTTTAGAGGCGTTCGCGCCTAACATCCGCGTCCAGTGGACTCGCCGCCCGTTCGGCACCGAAAGACGCATCGGTGGCTAAGGCTTCTGGCAGAGCGCGGTCCCTGAGCTGGTTGGCTGCCTTCGCAACCCTGCCACTGAGCGCCTGGTTCACGGCGGCACATCGAAACCAGTTCGCCGGTAAGACCCTCACGAACCTGAGCCTGGAGCCCATGGTCATCGTCGTCGCGAGCTGTCTGGTTTTTGTCGCGTGGCTATTGGTGGCGAGGGAACACCTCAAGCTCTTGCCGGGCCTCATTCTCCTGATCATCCTCTCGGCGGGAGCGATCGCGATTCAGCTTCTGGTTCCCGGCTTACGTGAGTGAGGGTGCCGGTAGCTAACATTCTCGTGCAGCAGACGCGCGGCCCTCGCTTCGCCTCGCCGCGGAACGCCATTCCGGCCGACGTCCCGATATCAGCGATTCGAAAGGCAAAGGAGAGATCATGACGAGGGTTCTTCTGCTCGGCTACGACCCGAACGCCGTGGATTTTGCCGACCCTGCACTGCCGCCCGGCATGACCGTCGAGAAGGTTCACGCCGGTATCGAGCTTGCGATGAAGCAGTTTGTCGCGCGGGGATGGGAAGCGGACGTCGGCTTCATTCGGCCGGACGAAACCGCCGGGCCGGAAGTGGAACGGCAGCTCGCCATGGCACCGTATGACTGCGTCGTCATCGGTGCCGGCGTCCGGCTGCCGCCGCGTCTGCTTCCAATTTTCGAGGTCGTCATCAACGCGGTTCGCAAGGCAGCTCCACGCGCGGCGATTGCCTTCAACACGCGGCCCGACGACAGCGCCGACGCGGCCGCACGATGGTTGCCGACTGCCGGGGGCGCCTGAAGTTGCGCCGTGTATATGTCTGACATATACTTGACCTGATGTGACAGACGATCCGCTGAAAGGCTGCACGGGCTTCGATTGGGATGAAGGCAACGTCGAAAAGAACTGGGGACGCCACCGGGTCCCCTTTTGGGAAGCGGAAGAGGTCTTCTTTAACGAGCCGCTCGTCGTGTCGCCTGACCGGAGGCATTCAACGATCGAAGTTCGCCATCTGGCCCTCGGGCAGGCAGAGTCCGGCCGGCGACTCTTCATCAGCTTCACCGTTCGGGGCACACTCATCCGAATCATCTCGGCAAGGGACATGAGCCGAAAGGAAGAGCAGATCTATGAGCAAGGCAAAGCGTAAGTCAATTCCAAAGTTCGAATCCGAAGAGCAGGAGCGAAAGTTCTGGGCGGAGCATGACTCGTCTGAGTTCGTCGACTGGTCATCCGCTCAGCGCCGAACGTTCCCCGCACTTCGCCCGACTCTACGCACGATCTCGCTGAGGCTGCCGGAATCGATGATTGGCCACCTCAAGGTACTCGCGAACAAACGCGATATTCCGTATCAGTCCCTGCTCAAGCAGTTCCTGGCGGAACGGCTCGAGCATGAGCTCTCGCGAGACGCCTGACAGGCGCGTCGAGCGCAGTCGCCGCCCGTTAGGCGGACCTGACTCCAAGAAACCACCGACCCAAGTCAAGGCATGGGCCGCTGAAGCGGCGCTCGCGATCTCGAGCTAGCTCGCCCGCCGGTCCTTCTGCCGCCGCTCGGCCTGGCGGCGCTGCGCCGACGCGGCGGTCGTAGGGGAAGGCCTTCTCGATCGGAAATCCCGGCGGGCTGAGAGGAAAGGCCAGCGCGGCCTCCGCATCCGCCGACGGCGGCCGGACCTCATGAGGCGACGCGAATTCCTCACCGAGCTCGACCTCGACCTCGAAGTCCGGGCGCGTCGCCGGATCGGAGACGTCCTCGACCTTCCAGCTCTCGAGCACCTCGGTCGGGATCCCGCGCACGCCGTTGATGGCGGCCGCGATGCGGCGGGCGTCGGCCGAGCTGCGGCCGCGGACGACGATCGCGCCCGTGGCGTCGCGCAGGTACCGTCCCTCCTGCCGCCACGGCTCCGGCGAATGCTCGCGCCGGTCTTCTCCTTCGAACAGATCGTCGGTCACGCGGTTGGCCTCCGGGTTAGCGCTCATGAACCTCCCTCTCGACCGAAACGGGTCCCGCGGCGCGGCGGCGCTCTCCCCGCCGGCGCTCGCCCATGCGGCGGTCCGCGGAGCCCACGATCTCCTGGATGGCCTCGATGGCGCCTTCCGGGATCTCGTTCAATGCAGGATCCGGGCCGACTCCGGCGCCTCCCTCCACCTGAATCGTCCAGTTCTCGATGGTCTCGGTCGGTACGCCGGACAGCGCCTTGACGCACGCGACGATGCGGCGAATGTCCTCCGACGCCTTGCCGCGGACCACGATCCGCCCTTTCGCGTCCCGCACGAAACGGCCGAGCTGCGCCCAGGGCTCCGGTGACAGCTCGCGATGCTCTTCGCGTTTTTCCCGGACGTGCGTCGACGCCGTCACGACTTCCCGTCGATGCGCACCTGGGCCGAGAACCGGCGGCGATCGTCCCCGCGGCGCCGCTCCCCGGCGCGCCGTTCGTTCGGGTAAGGAACGAACTCGATCATGGCGGCGAGCTCGGCCGCGAGCTCCTGGACCGGGTCATTGATGACGCCGGTCGTCCAGGCCTCGAGCGCCTCGGTGGGCATGCCCGCCACGGCGTTCATGGCGGCCACGAACCGGCGCGCCTCCTCGGTCGTCCGGAAGGTCGCTGCGCGCCGGCCCGTTGGATCCACCACCGCCGGCCCCTCGTGCGACCAGCGCTCGAGCGGAATGGACCGCGGCGCGGCCGCGTCAATCAACGGTTGCATATGTCCTCCTCGCCCAAAAGAAAAAGGCGCCCGAAGGCGCCTTCGAATCAACGGCTCCAAACCTCAGCCGGCATGACTCATTTTATCGCGAATGCCTCCGAAAATCGCCCGTTTTGTGCGCGACTCGATCAGGCTTTCTTCTCGAGTCCGTTCAGCGCCGCCAGGACTTCCTCGCTGTGCTCGGAGGGCTTGACGCCCGTGAACACCTTCGCGAGCTTGCCGGTCGGATCGATCAGAAACGTGTTCCGCGCCGACAGCTTCTTGCCCTGGTACTCCATCACCGAGCCGTAGGCCGTCGAGACCGCGGCGTCCGGATCGGAGAGCAGCCGGAAGTTCAGGCCTTCTTTGGCACAGAAGTCCTTGTGCGACTCGGCCGAGTCCACGCTGACACCGACGATGGCGGCGTTCAGGCCGTCGTACTTCGCGAGGTCGCGCTGGAAGTTGTGCGCCTCCATCGTGCAGCCGCTCGTGAAGTCTTTCGGATAGAAGTACAAAACGACCCACTTGCCCTTGAAGTCCGACAGCTTGACGGTCTTCCCCTCGTTGCTCGTGAGCGAAAAGTCGGGGGCGGGAGCTCCCACCGCGGGCGTCGCGCCGGTATCCGCCGCCGGAGCCGGCAGGGTGACGGCCGCCGCGAGAACCACCGCCGCCAGGGATACGGTTTTCATCTTCGTCCTCTCCTTTCCATCGCTCGATATCACGAACGGGGCCGGAAAGAGCCGACCCGAGGAATCCTGAAGGAGCGGACCCGGTCTACGCCGCGCGCTTCCAGACGAGATCCCAGGCCTCGCGCCGCTCGGCGAATCCGGTGATCCGGCCCCGGGCGTCCCGCAGGAAGACGAACCGATAGCGCGGGCGGCCCGGGACGAAGAGGACGTCGCTCGCCTCGGCTTTCAGGACTTCGGCGGGCCGACCGTTGCGCTGGCCCTCGAGCGCGCCGTCCTTGCAGCGAATCTCGTAGGTGATCTCCGGCGTCAGCGCGTACTTCCCGCAATACTCCTGGCGGAGGTTCGCCGGCAGATCGACCGCCGGCGGGTCGGTCCGGATCGCCAGCACCTGGGCCCCGATCAGCCGCCAGCCCTCGGGCTTCTTCTGCCAGGTCTGGGTCGTCCGGTACTGACAGTGCAGCTCGTGGCCGTGGTAGGTCTCGTACTCGTCGTCCACGTAAGTCGCGATGGCGACGTCGCCGTGGCGCGCGACCTCGTACTGCGTCGCCGCGATGCGGCCCGAGACCCCGGCCGGCAGCCCCTTCGTGTCGGCGAGCATCTCCTTCTTCGTCAGGACCTTTCCCGTCTCATCGACGTACTTCACGTCCGGATCGAGATACTTGTCCCAGACTTCGGCTTTTCCGGGCGCGAGGGCGTCGAGGAGCTCCTGCGTCTGCCGCAAGAGCACGTCGCGGACGTCGTCGCTGGCCGGCGCGGCGCCGGCCGCGGCCGCCGATGCGGCAGCTGCCCAGAGCATCGCCGGAACAAACCACCACCGAGGGCCTCTCGAGGTCATGTTTCGACATACGTCCGGCAGGCGCGCGGGTTCTCGAGTGTTCATCCCCCGGTTCATCGGGGGTTCATCCGCACGGTGCTCTCCTAGTCGGCCGGAGTCGCAATCTGGCGGCTCCCAAGTACCAACGGGAGGAACTCTCGATGAAACGGTTTCTCGCAGCCGCGCTCGTGATGGGGTTTGCAATTTCCACCGTGGCCCTCGCCAACCACAAGTCGGGCGACAAGTCGATGAGCGGAACGATCACCAAGGTCGACGCCGCCCAGAAGACGATGGTCGTCAAGGACTCGGCCGGCAAGGAGACGACGCTCTACTGGAACGACCAGACGAAGATCGACGGCCAGGCTCCGAAAGAGGGCGCGATGATTCATTACAAGGCTCAGACCAAGGACGGAAAGATGTGGGCCACCTGGGTCAAGTCGGGAGACTCCAGCCACAAGATGTAACTCCGGCTTCCCCGGGCGAGGGGTCGCGGCGCGGCCCCTCGCTCTTTCCTTCTCGCCTCTCGCCGCCGACGTTCGCGGCGAACCCCGGATCTAGGCTCTCGCCGGAACCCCGACGCGCTCCTCGGCTTCCGACAGACGGGCGAGCGCGAGCGCTCCCAGGCTGAGCCCAAGATCGCGCAGCACCACGTCGTTTCAGGCCAACCGGAAGCGTGGTCAGATCATCGTGTAGGTGATCTTCGTCCCGCCGTCCTTCTCGGCAAGCACGAGCGCGGCTTTGATGACGAAGGGCGCCTGCCGCGTCACCCACCAGGTGCTCGAGCCGTAGAGGTCGGTCTGCACCTGGACGACCCAGGTCTCGACGCGACGACTCTCGCCGGCCGGCACGACCTCGCGGCCCGTCACCTTCAGGTGGACCCAGTCCACGCGGGCGCGATCCGTGTCGAAGGCGGCGATCTCGGCCTCGTACCCCTCCTTCAAGGGCAAGGCGTCGATCAGGATGCCGTACATCCCGTCGTAGAAATCCAGAATGCGCCGGTCGAGGTGCGCGACGTAGTCCTGGGATTCGTCCGAGCCCGTCCCCGGCTGCCTCCGGAAGGTCAGCGTCTTGTCGTCGACCTCGAGGTGCCGCGTCTCTCCGGTGTCGCTCCGCGTGTAGTCGAAGGTCAGCGGCGCCATCGAGGCCGCGTCGAAGACGTTGACGAACGTGAGGCGGATCCCCTTCTTGTATTCGGCGATCTGCGTCCGTTTGAGAGCCGGCCGGCCGCGATACGTCGTCGCCTCCATCCGGTCGCTCCAGACTCCGGCCTCGACGGGTGACGCGCCCGGCTTCTCGATCGAGAACGCCCATCGGTTCGTGTAGGGCTTCAGAAACGCTCCGCTCACCGAGGGATCGCCGCCCTCGACGCGGGGAACTGCCGGAGCCGGCCCTTCGGCTCGCGCCGCCGCTCCCGCCGCGATCCACAGGATGGCTCCCGCGACAACCGAGAACTCCGCCTTCGAGATTCGCATGGACGACACCTCCCTCGGAACGGAACGCCCGCCGCTCGGGGAACCTGCCCGCTCCTGTCGAATGACATAACAAGCGGGACGAACGGCCGCCCGCGCGTTTCGGTCCGCGACGGAACATTCGGGAGGCGGCCGCGTCCCTGGAGCTAGGCGGGCTCGCCCGCGAGAGGAGAACCATGCGCATCGCAATCGCCGCGCTCCTGCTGCTGACCGGAGGTCTCACCGCGCCGGAGACTCCGGCCACCCGGCCCTCCCCCTCGGTCCACGTGCGGCCCGACGTCGTCTACGTGGACCGCGCCGGCGGCCTCCAGCGCCTGTCCTGCGACTTCGAGATCTCCAATCCCGGCGACGACGCCCTCGACGTGACGGGAATCGTCGCGAAGGCGTACGCGGCGGGAGGGATGCTCGTGGCCTGGAACAAGGTGGACAGCAACGGCGCCCGGCCCTCGGTCGAGGTGCTGGGGCGCCGGCACATCGATCCGAAGGGCACGATCACGGTGTTCAATCCCTTCCTCTTCGACGCCGCCGTCCCGATCGCGCGCGTCACCTACGAGTTCCGCTTGCGCGGCTCCGGGGACAACGCGCCGACCGCCTCCGCCGAGGTGCGCCCGGTGGTGTTCGGCCAGAAGACCCGCCTGATCGTCCCGGTCCCCGGAGCCCGCATCTGGGCGTATGACGGGCCGGGCTTTCTCTCCCACCACCGCCGCCTCGACCTGCTCGACCCTTTCAACCGCGACCTCATGAAAATGACCGGCAACAGCCAGCGCTACGCCCTCGATCTCGTCGTCGTCGACGCCGACGGCGCCGCCTGGCACGGGGACCGCGACGAACAGAAGAACTGGCTCGGCTTCGGAGTCCCGATCGTCGCGCCCGCCGCCGGAACCGTCGTCGAGGCCGAGGGAACGCTGCCCGACGACATTCCCTACGACGAGGCGCGCCTGCGAGAGAGACCGGGGCTCATGCTCGGCAATCACGTCGTGATCGATCACGGCAACGGCGAGTTCAGCGCCCTCGCACATTTCCGCCAGGGCGGCGTGCGCGTGAAGCCCGGCCAGCGCGTCGCGCAGGGCGAGCAGATCGGTGAGATGGGGCACTCCGGCATGGGGTCGGGCCTCATCCACGTCCATTACGAGCTCCGCACGAGCGCCGACATCCTCGAGGCCGAGGGCCTGCCAGCGCGGTTCGAGAGCCTCAAGAGAGCCGGCGAGGCCCGGTTCGGGCCCGGCGGTGTCGAAGCCGGCGAGATCTTCGAGACGCCGCGGCTTCCGAAGTAGCATCTGCGTTGCCGGAACCGGCAAGGAGGAGGACAGCCATGAATACACGCAAGTACTACGCCGAATGCTTCAAAGCGGAAAAGCCGAAGTTCATCCGCGTCATCGGAGCCGTGCCGGCCGACAAGGGGGGCTATCGGCCTCACCCGCGCTCGACCTCCGCGGCGGACCTCGCGTGGCTGCTCGCCTCGGAGCTCGCCGACGCTTGCGCGGTCGTGGACAAGGGCAAAGTGGACTTCGTGCAGAAGCCGGCTCCGTCGATCGCCGAGTCGGCCAAAGCCTATGAGAAGAACGCGAAGGCCCTCGAGAGGCGGCTCGCCAAGATCGACGACAAGCGCTGGAAACAGAAGGCGCAGTTCCTGATGGACGGAAAGGTCGCCTGGGAAGCGCCGCTCGGGGACATGCTCTTCGGGTTCCTCTTCGACGCGATCCATCACCGCGGCCAGCTCTCGACTTACCTGCGGCCGATGGGCGCGAAGGTGCCGTCGATCTACGGTCCCTCGGCGGACGATCCCGGGATGTGAGGCGCGGCGGCGCCGGCGGGAGCCGCCCGTCAGCCGCCGAAGCGTTCGTCGGCCGTCGGCCCGTAGGTGGAGGGGACGGCCGCGCCGGTCAGACGCAGATACACCGTGAGCTGGCCTCGGTGATGGACCCAATGGTTCAGCACGCCGTCGCTGATCGCGATGTGTCGCGGCTGCTCAGAGACCGTTCGGCCGCCCGCGAGCATCTTCCAGGCCGTCTGCAGGTGCGCGTCGGTCGTGCCGGACAGCGCCGCGCGCGCCTTCGCGGCCGACGCCTCGAGCGCCGCGACGAAGTCGCTCGCCGTACCGAGCTCCGGCGGCTTGTATCCCGAGCCGCCTTTCGGCGCGACGTCGAGCTCGTTCTGATGCACCATCATCTCGATCCAGCCGGGCATCGTCGCGACGAGCGTCGCGAGGTAGCCCATCGGCATCGACTTTTCGTGCGGCTTCCAGTCGGCGCGGCCGTCCGGGACCCGCTCGAGCACGCGGCGGCTCGCGGGAATCTCCCGCTCGAGCTCCGCGAGAAGCATCTCGGTCATCTTCATCGGCGGAAATGATGCCACAGGGTGCGGCGACGGTTCCCGAGCTCCGCATCGAGCAGATCCGTAACGACCTCTACGTTCTGCGGGGCGGCGGCCGGACGATCGAGGCCGGCGGCGCGAGTCTGTCGACGGCGGGCAACAGTCTGGCGCTCGTCGGCGACCGCGGCGTCGTTCTCGTGGACACGAAGCTGCCCGGGTGCGGCGAGGCGCTCCTTCGAGCCGTCGGGAAAATCACCGACCGGCCGCTCACGACGATCGTGAACACGCACGCGCACATGGATCACGTGGGCGCCAACGTCGAGCTCGCCGGGGACGTCGAGATCGTCGCGCACGACGCGGCGGCCGAAGCGATGCGCGAGATGCGGCCGGTGACCGGCGGCCCCGCGCAGCCCAATCCGTTCCGCGCGGCCGGCGGCCGCGGGCTGCCCACACGGACGTTCCGCGGCGCGCTCGCGTTGGAAAATGCCGGAGATCGCGTCGAGCTCCGCCATTTCGGCCGCGCGCATACGGCCGGCGACGTGTGGGTGCTCTTTCCGGAGCTCGGCGTCGTGCACACCGGCGATGCCTTCGCCCACAAGGCCGTTCCGGTGCTCGACGTCAATTGCGGCGCGAGCGGCCTGGAGTATCCCGAGACGCTCGCGCGCGCGGCCGAAGCGCTCTCCGGCGTCAACGTTCTCGTCACGGGCCATCACCCCGGGCTCCTCCGTCACGCGGATCTGACGGCCTATCGTGACTTCGTCGCGGACTTCGTGAGGGCCGTCCGCGAAGCGAAGAGCGCCGGAGGTACGGTCGAGGAGTTCGCGGCGGCATG